>JAQXEK010000051.1 GCA_029250885.1 Planctomycetota bacterium | reverse complement strand
CTTTTTCTTAGTGGCCTTCTTCTTGGTCACCTTCTTTTTGGCGGCCTTCTTCTTGGCCTTCTTCTTGGCCTTTTTCTTGGTCGCCTTTTTCTTAGTGGCCTTCTTCTTGGTCACCTTCTTTTTGGCAGCCTTTTTCTTGGCCTTTTTCTTGGTCGCCTTTTTCTTAGTGGCCTTCTTCTTGGTCACCTTCTTTTTGGCGGCCTTTTTCTTGGCCTTTTTCTTAGTGGCCTTCTTCTTGGTCACTTTCTTTTTAGCGGCCTTCTTCTTGGTCGCTTTCTTCTTGGTGGCCTTCTTACGGGTCACTTTCTTTTTAGCTGCCTTCTTTTTGGTCACCTTTTTTTTGGTCACCTTTTTTTTGGCTGCCTTCTTCTTAGCTTTCTTAGCCATGGGAGAGAGGTTGTTCGTTCTTGGTCCAAGTACCGGAATGGGCGCTCTAGAGTCGCCGTTTATGACATCGACCCCACCATCGGCGCCAAGGGGGAACCACTTTCCCTACAAATACAGATCTTTTCACGGTCAACCCGGTTTTGAACCGTCCATCCAACACCAATTCCCCCCTATACAACCCTCTTTGGCCCGGGGAATACGACAAAAAGCCGAGGCCCGACTGCAATTGCAGTCGGGCCTCGGCTCATGATTTTGTTGTGGGCCAGGCCGAAGGCTGAACCCGAATAAAGCGCTCCGCTAGCTAGCGGCTTCCGCTTTGACGCCGCTCGGTTTCACGATGCGGTTGCCTTTGATGCACTTGGTGCAGACGCGCATGCGCTGAACCTTGCCATCCACAAGAGCGCGGACGTTCTGAAGGTTGGGACGGAACCTACGCAGGGTGCGCCCCGTGATGCGCAGGCCGACGCCGCCGGCCTTTTTGGGCAAGCCGCGGCGGGCAATGGTGCCACCGGTCTGGGTCTTCTTGCCGCAGATATCACAAACACGTGCCATGGGGAACTCCGATGAGTCTTCTAAAAGAGATTGGGGATCGATTCAGCCCCCGCGATCCGCCTTGGGACGCTTATGGGGCCGAGTGAAAAAACTGGCCCGAGAGGATAGCCTTGGTTAGCGGTGGCAGCAAGCCCCTAGGTTTGCAAATTGGGCACATTCCCGGAATAGGGTGTGGGAGCGCTGCGCTGGGCTCTTTTTGCGCTGCGCTGGGTCTTGGCGCTTGGTTCCTTGGAAGCGCATCGCGGATTAGGGGATGCGGGCAGTCCACCCCTGAGCTCGCATCTGGCCCTGAGGTGTCCGTTATTTGGCCGCGACATCGGCACCTCGAGAAGGAAGGACCTAGGGTCCCGCAAGGCCCCCAATGGGGCTTAATCCATCCCAACCTCCCCGGCCGTCCGGTTTTCGAAGTCTCCCTGGCGAAAGAGACACCGGACGCCCAACAGGTTGTCCCCGCGCGCAGCGCAAGGAAAACCCAGCGTGGCGTCTCACAATCCCTTTTTAAAAAGGTTGGAGGCGGATGACAACAGGTGCCATCCGCCTCCAGAGGGGGTCACAGATCCCTTAGTTCATCGCCACTTACATCGTGATATCAACGGAGTGACTGCTAGCAGCGTTCCCTGCGAGGTCCTCGATGCCAGCAAAGATGCTCAACTGGTCGCCCGGCAAGGCTGCCGAGAACAGGGAGACGCGGTAGACGTCGCCTTGCAGTCGCTCGACGGCCATGACGGACTGGCCTCCCGTCGATGACCAAGCCACAGGCAGAATGAGGACGGACGGGTCCACATCTTCGGAAAGCAACACGTCGATCGAGCGGCCCGTTGCATCGACGCGCAGGTTGACGAAGGCCTCCACCAGAGCAGGCGCCGAGGAGTCACCACTGACGGCGCCGAGCTCGTCGGCAGGGGTCATCAGGAGCCCGGACAAGTCCGTGACGCCTGTGGCGGTCACATGGACCTGCTGGCTAGCGTCGAGGTCCTGTCCCTCGGCCAAGGTAAAGACTACTGTGTTGGTTCCACTGACATACACCGGGACGAGCCCGCTGAGATCAAAGAGAGCGCCACCCTGGTCAATCGTGTAGTTCGCCGAGTTCAAAGCGATTCCAGACTGCAGGGGCTTGTCAAAGGTGATCGAGACGGTGTCGCCGCCACGGCCCTCTTGGATCGTGCCGCTAACCGAAGTCACGACAGGGCCCGCTACATCCTGGCCCACCGCAAGCTGACTCGCAATGCCGAGGTTGCCGGCAAGGTCGCGGAAGCTCACGTTGACCGTGTCGCCAATGTTGGTTCCCCCAACAAAGATTGCACGGGCTGTCCGCATTCCAGCGCGGACCGAAGCGTCCGGGTTGACGGCTGCAATGTCGATAAGGCTCTCGTCCACGGCATCATCTGCGCGGATCGCCTCGCTCATCTCGATCAAGATCGTATTGGCTGGGTCGTTGACGTCCAAGCGCACTCGACCTGCGTCGAGGGTCGGCACCAAGCTGTCGCCTGCTGCTACGAGGGAGTCCGTGCTCGTACCTGCGATGGGCACACCTTGGGCCGAGCAGAGTCCGGTGACGAACAAGTCGTAAGTGCTTGAGGTCAAGAGGTCCGCTGCGCCGACTTCAGAGAGGTCAATCACTACAGTGCGGTCCCCATCGAAGTCGAAGCTTGCCTGGGACAGGTCGACCGGATTGCCGAGCAGTTCGATCACGTAGTTCGAAGCATCGTCCATGCCCCAGGGGCACATGGTGCGATCGAAGACCAGCGTCAGGCGGTCGTTCGACTCACCGCTCACAGTCAGACCACTCGACATGCCAACCTCGAGGGTCGGAGCCACCACATCGGGTGCCGCGATCACCAGGTTCTCCCTGGGAAACAGCTGGTTCTGTGCCAGGTCCGTCAAGCCGCGCACACTCACCGTGTTGATGCCGGCGACGATGCTCTGGCCAAAGTCCATGCTGACCTGAAGCAGGTCGGCGCTGGCCGTGACGGACACGGGGTAACCCAGGGATGTGCCGAGGCTGTCGAAGAGCTCGTAGATCGTCAGGGCACTCGAGTTCGTGAGCGCGTCGTAATAGTCGGTAAGTTGCGCGCCGGGCTCGGTCAGTCGCACGTGGACGACGTTATCGTCAGTGGCATCTACCCAGACCATGTTGATCTGGGGGTAGTTCGTCTCGGCGATCACGTTGCCACTAGAGACCGCACTATCGACGGTGTTGCCGCCAATATCGCGCATGCCGACCATGGCGACCGAGAAATCTTCCCGGGCCGGGAAGTTTCCGCCACCGGCAAGGGTCAAGGTCGCGGTCCGCGAGGCTGCGTCGTAGTCGACGACCGCAGCACTCGTGTCCAGCGGAGAACCTACCGGCGACTCCAAGAACCAAGAGGTGGGCACCTCGACTTCCGACTCGATCATGTTGTCGTCAAAGGAGACCGTAACCGTGTCGTTGTTCGCGCCTTCGATAGCGCTCGCAACTTGACCGGAGAAGGTCGGCTCTACGAGGTCCGAGCTGGTCACGGAGAGTCCCGATGCAGCCGTCATGGCGTTGCCAGCGATGTCCTGGACCAAGTCCGCAGAGACCGTGTTGTCGCCGGGAATCATGGGGTCGTCCATGGTCAATCGCACGATGCGCAGGTCGGCCATGCGCTCAGCTGTCTGCACAGTCGGACCGCCAGAAACAGACCAGTTGCTAAGGGTCTCCGCAGTGATCTCTTCGATCTCTTCCGAGAAGGTGACGTCAACCAACCTGCCGGAGGGGTCCACGGTGCGATTCTGCACCGAAGAGACTATGGTAGGCAGCGCGGCATCGCCTGCGACCGTTCCGCTAAAGGTTGCAACGAAGGAGTCGCCATCCACATCTAGGGGTAGGTTGCCCGGGGCGGGTGCGAGATCAAAGCTACTGCCGTTGGCGTAGTCTGCGTCCAGCGAGATCGTCAGGGTCTTCGTCAGTAGATCGAAGTTGAAGTCCTGGGCGGACAGGTCAATGTTGCCCGCGTTGATGTCCAGGTCCCAGTGTGCTGAGTCCTCTGCGTCCTCGGGATTGATCGCTTGGTCAAAGACCACAACCACAACGTCGTTGTCGGAGTTCTCCACTGTGCGGACCTCAGGGTTCACCGCAAAGTCGTTGGCGACACTGCTACCCTGGGTCACCGCCGCGGGAACCGCTACAAAAGCATTGCCGTGGAAGTCCACCAGGTTCGTCACCGTGATGCTGTCCACGGTGGGGACCATCGGCTCGGTGAAGCTGACACGGAGAGTGTCGGCCGCAACCTGGGTAATACTCGAAGCAAAGGCCGGGAGGCCAACTTGGAAGCTCGAGAGACCACTCACGAAGTTCGGGTCTAGGGCCTCGCTGAACACAAACTCGACCGAGCGGCCGAACTCATCCGAGGCGAGGTGCTGGGCAGAGCTCACAAGGGTCGGCGCCACGGCGTCGCCAGCTGCTGCGCCGTTGACGCCCGCTGCCGCGACACTCACATCCGAGACTGCGCGCACTCCGGGTGCGAACAGCTCGAAGGTCGCATGCAAGCCAGCGTTTGGGCCCAGGGCGACGGACATGGTTCCGGTGATCGGGTCGTAATCAAAGACCGACCCGGTCAGGTTGACGTCGCCGCCGTTCTCGGACAAACGCCAGTTTGAGACATCCTCGGCTTCGGCTTCGACCAAGCGCGGCCCCGTAAAGGTGACATCGAAAGTGTCGTTGCCAACACCTGCTGCCTGCACACCATTAGAGACGGCAAAAGTAGGAGCGGTGGCGTCGCTTGTGGTAACCGCCGCATAGGCCGTTGTGATACCTGGCACCGACACAGCGCGAACTTGGTCCGAAGGAGTCACCCGATCATCCCAGGTCACCGTGGCAACGGTGCCGACTACGGAGACCGTAAGGGCAACCTGTCCACCATCGGCTTCGAAGTTCGCCGGAGACAGGGTCCCCGGAGCACTGGGCAAGGTGATGCGCGTGGTCACGCCAGTGGGGTCCACAGTCAGGTCCTGCTGGACGGCGGCGATTGCGCCTCCTGCAGAGCCAGATGACGTAGAGCCGCCAGTGCATGCGCTCAAAAACAAAGCCGATCCAAGAACCGACATACTCGTAAATTTCCCAAACCTCATGGTTCGTTCCTTCTTCTGCGATTGGTGCTGCTCGCCGGGGGTACTGGAGAGCAAATGCGGGGGACCGGGGGAAGTCCCAAGTGGGACGTGGTCTAGCCGCAACATCGGCGTCCCCTTTCACGAATCTGAAAGCAACCCTAGACAAATGGGCAAAGCTTTAAATTCCGGCCTAGCCCGATGAATCCAACCGCGAATGCAGAACGCCCAGCTCGACCACTTAGGCCGAACTGGGCGTCTTCATAATGGGCGTCCGGGGCATCCCAGGCCTCTCTTTTACATGAAGAGCAATGCTGTCACAGGATAGTCGGTCGGCAGATCGAGCCCGAAAACTTCAAGTTGAAGGGACGCACGAAAACGGCCTGGACGCCGATTTCGAGGCCCACAAGGGTGGGGCTTGGAGGAACGATGCCCACGAGATCCGCGCGACCAAAGGCGTCTGCAGGCTTCGCGTACAGCTGATAGGGAAGAAGGGGATCAAGCCCCAAGCTCCCTTCGATGCCGAAAGTCTGCGGGCTCGACGCCCCCGTAGGGAGGGGTGTTCCAAAGACGAAGATGTGCTGCAGGCTACCACTGTCCTTCGACGAGACCTGGAAGGTGTTGCCGGTTCGAGTGGCGCCCACAAACTGCAGGTCGCGCTCGCCCGTATCAAAGGCCTGAACATAGCCTAGGGTCGTAAATTGGTTCGAGTGGGCCCCCTTCATCGCCACGATCAATCGCTCGCCGCCAGAGTTTAGGTCCAGGGCGGTCACGCTACCGGGCAGATAGGTTGAGAAGATCGGCGTGGCCTGATTGCGATCCATCATTATGAGCTGGGGATCGGGGCCACCGCTGCCCCACGCCCCGAGCACGGCGCGATCACCATCGCGGGAGATCGCCACATCCTGGGGAAAGTTCTGGAGTCCTCCACCAAGGCCTGTCTGTGTGACCTCGTGCAGTTTCGCCTGTGCGGCGAGGTCCCAAAGCTGGAAACGAATCGCCTGGCCAGTTTGGAAGTTCCACCACCCAACCGCGAGGCCGCTTCCATTGTCCGATACAGCAAGCCTCGTAGCCATCCACTCGGGGCCCTCGACCACATTCATCGTCTCGGCGTAGCCACTTGGTGTTTCGGTGAAGATGTGCAGCGTCGCGTGGTCGCCAAAGGCGAAGGTAGCGCCGTCCGCAGACAGATCGAAGGCCTCGGTCGACACCGGAAGGGTCTGGGCGATCAGCGTCGTCCCCCCGCCGTCGAGCAGCCGAAAGCCGCCGCCCAAAGCCACCAGGACGCGGTTGCCATCCTCGCTGACTTCGATTCCGCGCAGACTGCCCGCGCTGAAGCTTGTGCTGAACAGGCTGGCCCCATCGGCTGGATCCAATCGGTCGAGGTCGATGCGACCCGCATAGGGGTCGTGCCGGGCCACAAAAATGCCATTCCCGGTGCCGTCAACAGCGAGCTGCACGCCGCCCTTGACCTCGGGGGACAAGGTGCGCGTCCATGTATTCGGAGAGCTGCTCTGGAAGCCGTCAAAGCCCATGACCTGGGTCGTCCTGCCGGCGCTCTGGGGGCCGCCAGGGAACTGCACGGCCGCGTAAAGGTGCTCGATTCCGGGCCCAGCCTCGACATCGACCACATTGAGGGCGTTAGGCAGCGGATAGCGAAAGATCGTCTCAAGGCTCCCGTCGTGGGTACCCCCAAGCAGCGTGACCGCGGGCGAGCCAACCGCCTCGCCAACCCAGCTGAACTCGCCATCCAAGACCATCGCCACATCCCTAGGAATCCAAGGCAAGCTCGGTTCGGCCCCATGGCTCCAGCGCATTCCCGGCGCAAACGGATCCTGCACGGTCTGGGCCGAACCGCTCGCACTTAGGAGTGCGAGGGAGGCCAAGGCGAGGAATGCCGGACGGGCTGCGAGAGGGCGGAGGGAAAATGTCATCGGTTCGTTGGCGCGCCCGTTCTGGGTTGAATGGGCTTGAAAAGTGTCTTCGGCTAGGGGGAGAGATGATCTGAAATCTCTCTGGTTAAACGTACCCCATGAACTTAGGGGGTGCCGCGCTGGGCTCTTTTTGCGCTGTGCGCGGCTTTGGCTTGGTTGAGCGCTTCGCCTTTTCTCCACCCTGACAGATAACTTCGTCGTCCCTCTCCCTTAGACGCTGCGATCCTCCAAAGGCGTCTCTTTCGCCAGGGAGACGGAGGAATCCCTCAGGGAAGGCCCCCTAAACGCTCATTTTATCCCTATCGTCTCCAGCAGTTTGGATTCCGGGGTCCCCCAGGCATAAGAGGCGCCGGACGCCCAACACGTCTCGGCCGCGCGCAGCGCCTAAAGCCATGCCCGGCGCAGCGCCCCCCACACCCTGATAACTGTCACGCCCCCTTGGCCTTTCGCCCCCCATCGCGTACCCTCTTCCCCTCGAAATCGCCCCTGCGCAACCTTTCTGAGGGAACAAGACCACCCCTCCCATCGACCGATCGCCATGTCCGACACCCAGACCCTCAAGCAGACTCCTCTTCACGATGTTCATGCCGCTCTTGGGGCGCGCATGATCGACTTCGGGGGATGGCACATGCCCGTGCAGTACGGTCCGATCTTGGACGAGGTGACCTGCGTCCGCAACGCGTGTGGGCTCTTTGACCTTGGACACATGGGGCGTTACCACGTGGTTGGGCCGGACGCTATTCGGATGGTGGACACGGTGGCAACGAACTTCTGCGCGAAGATTCCCGTGGGCTCGATTCGTTATTCGCTGTTCTGCTTGGAGAACGGCAACCCCATCGACGATGTCTTGCTTTACCGGGAAGAGCGGGACGTATTCATCGTGGTCAACGCGGGTAATCGCGAGCGCGACCTCGAGCACCTGCGCAAGCATGCCGAGGGCTTCGACTGCGAGGTCATCGACGAGAGCGAAGACCTGGACATGATTGCTCTGCAGGGTCAGAATTCCGTCGCGATTTTGGAGCAGATCACCGAGGGCTGTGACGTGGGTGCGATCAAGTACTACAAGTTCGACTACGGTACCGTTTGCGGGATTGAGGGCGTGCGTATTAGCCGCACGGGCTACACCGGCGAGGACGGCTTCGAGATCTACTTTCCGCCCACGGAGTCTGAGCGCGTCTGGAACAAACTGCTAGAAGTCGGAGCACCCCACGGCCTCAAGCCGATCGGACTCGGCGCACGGGACACCCTGCGCCTCGAGGCCGGCATGGCCCTGTACGGCCATGAGATTGACGACAACCACAACCCCGTGGAAGCGGGCCTTGGCTTTGGTATTTCCTTCAAGGAAGAGAAGGGTGACTACCTTGGCCGCGCGGCTCTAGAAGAGATCAAGGCAAACCCCAAGCAGACGCTCATCGGTATCACCACCGAAGGCAAGCGCGTGCCACGGCAGGGCTACAAGCTCTTCCGCGGCGACACCGAGGTGGGCTACTTGGTCTCTGGTAGCGTCTCCCCCACCATCGGCACAAACATCGGAACCGCCTACGTTCTCCTCGGGAACGAAGAGGTCGGCACCGAACTCGAAATGGACATCCGCGGAAAGCGGCAGGCGTGCCTTGTGGCACCCCAGCCGTTCTTCTCGCGCACCCGTAAGTAATCACTTCATATCCTCCCCAGCCCTAAGAATCCCATGCGCCCTACTGATCGCAAATACACCAAGTCCCACGAGTGGATCATGATGGACGGCGACACCGCTGTCATCGGCATCACCGACTTCGCCGTGAACGAGCTCTGCAACGGCAATGAAGGCGACCTTGTCTACTGTGACCTGCCCGAGGCTGACCGCCTGGTCGAAGCCGGCGAGACTTTTGGCGAGATCGAGTCCGTCAAGGCCGTCGCCGACCTGAGCAGCCCTGTGGCTGGCACCGTCATCGAGAACAACGCCGCCATCGAAGACCACCTGGAGATCCTCTCCGAGGATCCCTGGAAGAAGGGCTGGATGATCCGCATTAAGCCCAACAGCACTAAGCTCGACGGCCTCATGGACGCCGCAGCATACGACGAGTTCGTGGCAGCCAGCGCCGAGTAGAGCCCGGTACTGGAAGCGCGCCCGAGGAGCCACCGCTTCCCGGGCGCGCTTTCGATTCCCCTACTCCACAAGGATGCACTGGCGCTTGATCACAACCTGGGACGCCGCTCCCGGCTGGAACATGGCCCTGGACGAAGCGCTGCTTCTCGCTGCGTCGCCCGTGCCCGTGCTGCGCTTCTACACCTGGGCTCCGGACACCCTAAGCCTGGGCTACTTCCAGCGTATCGCCGACGTACCTGGAGCCCTAGCCCACCAAGCGGCCGCGATAGATGGCGAGCCCCCCGCCAATTTCAGTGGTCCGGTCCCGGGCGCCCTGGTCCGGCGGCTCACCGGTGGCGGCGCGATCCACCATACAGGCGAGTTGACCTTCTCCATCGCGGCCCCGGCCAGACACCCCCTATACCGCGGCCCCGTGGGGCCTAGCTACGATCGCGTGCACGCCTCCATCGCCACGGCCCTGGGCGCCGTGGGCGTGACGGCCAGCCCAAGGGGCGACGCCCCACTCCGATCGGACAAAGAGTCCACGGGCATGTGCTTTCACAAGTCCGCCTCGGTAGACCTGGTCTGGAACGAGCGCAAGGGCGTGGGCTCGGCCCAGCGCCGCAAGGGAGGTCACGTCCTACATCATGGCTCGATCAAGCTGGCGCCCACTAGACTCGAGAGCGGCGTAGCCACGGTCGAGCAGGCCTCTGGCACGGCGATCACCCCCGAGGCCTTCGCACCGCAGCTCCTAAAGGCCTTCTCCCGGGACTTCGGCGCAAAGCTGACACCTGACATCCCTACGGAAGCCGAACGCGAGGCGGCCCATGGCAGGGCGCCATTCTTTCGCTCGAAGGCGTTTGTCGAGCGGCGCTAGTCCGCTTAGCGGGCACCGACTAAAGGCGCCAGGGTCATCTCGATGCCCCAGTCCACGTCCGAGTACAGCCTCACGCTCATGGCGATCGCCTTCGCGCCGGACTCAGTCCCCTTGGCCTTCCAACCACCGTCCGCAAGCTTCGTTGAGGTCACGCCCTCGTGAAGCCCCTTGCGGCTCAGCTCGGTAGCGACATCATCCGACGTCCCGCCCCTGGCGGGCAGGTCCACGTCAATTCCCTTGATCTCAAGGCTGGGCTCCTGGTCCTTGACTTCGCTCTTCATCGTGACGTAGGTCCGGAGCGACCCCCCGCCGGATTTGGACTTGATGCGCGGCGGCAGGACCCGGAACAAGGTGGGGAGCTCTTCGCTCGAGGTTACCGTCGCGATCACACCAGCCCCCATGCGCACCGAGATGAACTCCACGTTGTCGATGAAAAGACTCACGGGCCCACGCTGTGCTACAGAATCCCCACGGGTCACCGAGAAGCCGTTGCGCTTTAACTTCAACTCGAACAGCGACGCCAGGTCGCCCACCGTCGTGTCCTCTCCCACCATTCCGGAGAAGTCAAGTGAGTGGGAGCCGCTGTTCACCTTAAGCGCCACGACTGAGCCCTGCCCTTGGTCGATGTTGCCGATCAGGGTGACCTGAACTAGGCCGGAGCCTAGGGCAGAAGTGCAGAAGCAGGCAAAGCAAACGAGAGCTAGAAGGGACCGGAGAAGTGTATTCATGGTCCCCTTCATACCGCATTCTCGCCGCGGGGTAACGGCCAATCGCCTAAAGCAACTGTGCAGCGCCGGCCAAGCGCTTGCTCTCTCGAGGTACCCAAGCATCAAGTCCCGCCCCGGTCTCCGCGTCGAGCTCTGAACCAGCAAAAGGCTCTGGGTAGGCTCTCCTTCCTTTGCCGAGCTCCAACGAGGCAAGAAGAAGTGGTAACCCCACCAGGACTCGAACCTGGAATGACTGGACCAAAACCAGTTGTGTTGCCAATTACACCATGGGGTTACCGTTGGGGGGCGGGACGATACCAAGGCGTGCCCGGATCGTCAACGGAATGTGTGAGACTTGTGAGCTCCGGCTACTTTTTTGCCAGATCCCGGGCGCTCTGCAGCAGTAGCATGAGACCCGTGCGCACGGCCCAGGTGCGAACCTGGGCCCGGTCAGCATTGGGGAAGCGATGGCTCACGGTGTGGACGGTGGCCTCGCCCTTGTGGACTGCATAGACACCAAACCACACAAGCCCCACGGGCTTGTGTTCGGTCCCCCCACCGGGTCCTGCGATGCCGCTGACCGAGAGGGCAAGGTCCGTGCCCGCGCGCTCGGCTGCGCCCCGGGCCATGGCAGCGACCACCTCGGAGCTGACGGCGCCGTTGGCCTCGAGCAGCTGCTCGGGGACACCTAGGTCAGCGTGCTTGGCGGCGTTGGAGTAGGTCACGAAGCTACGCTCGAAGACGGCGCTAATCCCAGGCACGTCCGTGAGGGCAGCCGCGATGCCGCCGCCGGTGCAGGACTCGGCCATGGTGACAGATAAGCCGGCAGCAATCAGTGTCGCCCCGAGCGCAAAAGCGGGTCGAGACTCGGCCTCGCTGTAGATGAAGTCGCCGAAGAGGGAGCGGAAGTCCCGGGCCCGCTGCTCTAGTTTCTGGTTCGACGCGGCCGTGCGATCCCGGGCCGTAAGCTGCACGCTTAGCACCCCGTGGCTGGCCGTCACGGCCAACAAGGGGTTGGCGTCCCGGGCCATCCAATCGCCGGCGCCATGGACCTGCTCGGCAAAGACGCTCTCGGAGGTCGAGTGAAGGTAGAAGCGCGCCCTTGGGAGCAGCTCCAGGCTCTTCCCTAGGGACTCAAGGATCGGCACAACCGAGTTGCGGAACATGGGCTTCATCTCCCGGGGCGGGCCGGGCAGGGCGAAGACTTCGGTGTTTCCGATGGTCATGTGGAAGCCGGGGGCCGTGCCCTTCTCATTGGGCAGCACGCGGGCGCCCTCGGGGAAGAGCACCTGACGCAGGTTGCTGGCCGCCATCTCGCGGCCCATCTCATGGAAGCGTCCGGACAACCAGGCGAGGGCGGCGGCATCTTCGGCCAGGCCGACACCCGCGGCCGCTGCCACCGACTCCCGGGTGACGTCGTCCAGGGTGGGCCCTAGGCCGCCGGTGATGAGCACCACGTCCGCCGCTTCGGCTAGGCGCAGCAGCGCTGCGCAGATGTGCGTGACCCCATCGTCCAAGGTGCAGAGCTCTTCGGGCTCCAGGCCCAGCTCTACCAGCTCCTTGGCAAGCCAGGGAGAGTTCGTGTCGGTCTTCTTGCCCTGGACCAGCTCGTCTCCCAAGGAGAGCAGGCTGAAGTGGCAGGAGATCTTGGGGTCAACATGCATCGGGTTAGGCCTCGTCCAGAGACAGATCGATCGGCTTGGGAGCAGCAAAGCGCGAGGCGAGGATCCCCAGCTCGTAGAGCAGCACCATCGGCGCGGCCATCATAGATTGGGTGACGGGATCGGGTGGGGTCAGGATGGCCGCGATGATGAAGGAAGACAAGGCGAAGTGACCGCGGTAGTGGGCGAAGGTGCTCGGCCGCACAAGGCCGACCTTAGCGACCGCTGTTTGGAGAATGGGAAGCTGGAACACAACACCTAGGGCCAAACACATCGACGTGACAAAGGCGAAGTACTCCTCAAGGCGAAACTGCAGGATTGCGACCCCAGGCACTTCGTCGATGTTGAGGTAGTAGATGCCGTAGGGCACCAACATGAAGTAGCCAAACAGCACACCCGAGAAGAACAGCAGGATACTGGCCGGAAAGAACGCGAGCACTACCCGCCGCTCGGTCTTATAGAGGCCTGCACTGATAAATCCCCACAACTGCCAAAGCAGGTAGGGACCACCCACGAACAGGGCGAAATACAACGACGCCCGTAGCTTCATCATGAAGCCCTCCGAGGTCCCCGTCATCATGGGGATGTCAGAGATCACCAGCTCGGGGAGCAGCCGCATGTCCTCGGGATCATCCGAGGTGAAGAATTCGGTGCGGGCGATCGAGTCATCCCCAGCGACCTTGTCATCAAAATAGGGAGGCCAGTGCTCATTGAGCATAGCGACACCATTCTCAAAGGGCTGCATAACGATCTGGGTCACCTCGATACGGTAGACATAGGCAACCGCGAAGCAGACCAACGTCACGAGCACACCCCGAAACAGCCGGCCGCGCAGCTCGTCGAGATGGTCTCCGAGGGTCATCTCTTGCTTAATCTGGTCTTCGCCTTCCGACATGGTGCGCACAAGCTAACTAAATACGAAAGCAGAGGCTTCTCCCGTCTGGGAGAAGCCTCTGCTTCTAGGTGACTTAGGGTCTGCGCCTAGAAGGCGAAGAAGTTCTGGATCGAGGCGAGTGAGATAATTTGAACGTTATCGGCCTCGGCCTGCTTGTAGACAGGCATGTCCTTGACCTCTTGAGGGTCCTCAAGGGGATAACCGTCCTCGTCCTGCATGACCGGAGCACCGGCGATCAGGAAGTTCGTGGTGAGGTCGAGCTCGTCTTGCACGTAAATGCCGATCTTCTCGAGGAGGATGGTCAGCTCAGCCTTGCCGTAGAGGCCGGAGAAACGACCGACGAGAACAGCGTTGAATCCGCCCTTGGGATCATAAACCGGGTTCAGCAGGTAGTCGCCTTCGACAACGGGGTTGAACTTGTCGGCCTGGTCGAAGATGCGGATCTTAGCCATGTCCGCCTTGACCTCAATGACCTCGCCCCAAGCCTTGAGAGTACGCTCACCTAGGTTTCCGGCTTCGATACGGAAGCGGGTTCCAAGAACAAGGCGGTCGGAGCTGCCGAGGTCGATCCATGCAAGGGGAAGGCCCTTGGAGACCTCGAGAACCTGGCCGTCCGGGTTCAGGTTGGCCGGCGCGCGAAAGGGACGGGTCTGATCGCTGAGAAGAGCAAGCTTAGTGTTCTTCGCGTTAAGGACGGCCTTCATGTCCCGGGTGCTTTGGCGGTTCGTGGCCTTCTCGGCGTTGAGCTCCGTCTCAAGCTCGCGCACGCGATCCTGAGCTGAGGTCAGCTGACGGGAGAGGTCGGCCTCGCGGGTGTCGAAGCCAGCTTGGGCGTCAGAGATGTCCGACTGCTGGCCGCGAATCACGGTGTCCTTGTCCGAGGTCACCTGGGACAAGGAGGCCTGGGCGGCCGCGGTAGCCGACTTGGCGTTATTCGTGGCGCTGATGGCCTGGGCGACGTTGTTTTGGGCAGCGTTGTACTGGGAGATCACGATCGGCACGATCTCTTCGTAAGTGGCGTGGCTCTCTTCGAGGTCGCTGAAGACGCTACGGAGGAGCTCAAGGGAGTCGCCCGCGGCGGTCAGGTTCGAGTTAAAGTCTTCCGAGTCCGCAGCATTGAAGCCGAGCACCTCGGAAACCTGGCGCCTGACTTCGATGGCCGCAAAGCGCTCTTCTTTGGCCGTTGCCTCCTCGGTCTTCGCGCGGTTCGCGGCGATTTCGAGCTCGGCGATGGTGCCGTTCTGAAGGAATGCGTAGGTGATGGACAGGATTGCCACAACGCCAACGCTGATCATCCACATGATGGAGACGCGGGCGGCTCCGCGGTTCGAGTGAGTCATTGGGTGAATCATCGGCAGTATTTTGGAAGAGGGTCGAAGCGCTTAGCACGAGCCCGTCCAATATTTAGTTGGTTTATGGGGGGGGAGTGGGTCAAACTCCGCCAAGTTGGCACGCTTGGCCACCAGAGCAGGGAGTTGAGGGGCCATTTGATACCCGACAAGCCCCCTGTCACGCAAGAGAAAACCCCTCTTGACGAACAACAGACCTGACGTAGCCTCTTGGCACTCCCCCCTTACCCCAACACCCTCGTTCGGTTACAACCAAGCTCACCGTGACCTCAACTCCTGCCCACACGATCTCCGAGACCCTTGTCCTAGGGGTGCTTGGGGGTATCGCGAGTGGGAAATCCGCTGTAGCCGAGGCTCTCGCCAAAGATTCCGGCCGAGTGATCTGCGCCGATTCCATCGCCCGAGAGGTCCTGAACAGCCCCCCGGTCGCACTAAAGATTTCAGGCGAGTTTGGCCCCGAGTTTCTGGATGCCGCGGGCCTTCCTGACCGTGAGCTACTCGCCACCCGGATCTTTGCAAATTCCGAGTCCCGCAATCTGCTCGAAAGCTGGATTCATCCCCTCGTCCGTGAGAGGATCTTTAGCGAGCTGGCCAAGGCAAAGCTCGAGGGCCGCCCAAGGGTGGTTCTCGATGTCCCCCTCCTGCTCGAGAACGACGCGGAGCATGGCTTAGCTAAGCTCTGCGATGTTCTACTATTTATCGAGGTGCCCGCCGATGTGCGCGAGCGCCGTGCGGTGGCAAACCGCGGTTGGGCACCCAGTGAGGTAGCCCGCCGCGAGGCCGCCCAACTCCCCCTGGACGAGAAGCGCGCACGCGCCGACTTCATCCTTCCCAACGACGGCGACCTCGAACAACTCAGCCGCGAAGTCGAACGAGTTCTTCATCAAATCCAAGAACGCTAGCGCGTTCGATCCACTTTCCAAAGTGCGCCCTCTCCGCAGGTGCGCCGTTCCCATCGCCGCAACAAAAATCGGATTGCGGCATCGACTCTATGTCCAATAACAAGCGCTACCGCCGCAAGAAGGGCTACAAGAAGAATCGCCGCCAGAAGGGCAGCGCCAACGCCACCGCAAGCCTGATTGAAGAGGTGCGGATCGAGTATTCGGAGCTGCCAAACGACCTCTCGGCAGAGGAGATCGAAGCCCTGGTAGAGGGTATCGAAAAGGCCAAGCCAAAGCGCAAGCCGAAGGCCATGAGCCACACGGACCTGCAGGCACTCCCGCACTTCGAACTCCACGAGATCGCCGAGGCGGAGAAGCTTGACCTGCCCGCCAACATCACGCGCCGCGAGCTGATCTTTCGCATCTCCGAAGGACGACTCCACCGCCACATCCCCGTAACCGTGAGTGGTTGCTTGGAGATCGGTGAGAAGGGCCACGCATTCCTGCGCTGCCCCGAAAACAGCTACCTGGCCGACCTGGCCGACCCCACCGTGCCGGCGTCCCTGATCGAACGCTATGGCATGAAGACCGGCATGACCATCGAAGGGCGCCTGCGCGTTCCCGCCGAGGGCGAGCGCTATTTCTCGACCTACGAGATTGATCGCATCGACCTCCAAGAGCCCGATGAAGCCGCTACTCGTACTCCGTTCAAGGAATTGATCCCACTGTACGCCGACACACGCATTCACCTGGAGGGCTCCAGCGAGAACACTCTAGAGATGCGCATCGCGGACCTTGTCACGCCCATCGGACGCGGCCAGCGAGGCTTGATTGTCGCACCGCCGCGCACCGGCAAGACAGTGCTGCTCCAGCAGATTGCCCAGTCCATCCTGGACAACGCGACGGATGCACATTTGATTATTTTGCTCATCGACGAGCGCCCCGAGGAGGTCACGGACTTCGAGCGCTGCCTCAGCGGCGGCGACTATGAGGTCGTATCCTCTACCTTCGACGAGCCCTCTTCGCGTCACCTCAAGGTGGCCTCCATGGTCGGCCACAAAGCTCGCTGCATGGTCGAAGCGGGCGAGGATGTCGTGATCCTGCTCGACTCGATCACACGCTTGGCACGGGCTTCCAACAACGAAGCGCCCAGCAACGGCAAGCTTCTCTCCGGTGGACTCGAGGCGACTGCGCTGCAGTTCCCCAAACAGTTCTTCGGTTCGGCCCGTAACATCGAAGACGGCGGCAGCCTCACGATCCTCGGCACGGCCCTGATCGAGACCGGCTCCAAAATGGACGAGGTCATCTTCGAAGAGTTCAAGGGCACGGGCAACATGGAGCTCATTCTTGAGCGCCGCTTGGCCGACCGCCGTATTTTCCCTGCGATCGACATCAACCGATCAGGCACGCGGAAGGAAGAGCTGCTCTTTGAGGAAGAAGAGATGCGCCGCGTTTGGATGTTGCGCAAGGTGCTCAACGAGCTCGACCCAGTCGAGGCTATGGAGATGCTTGTGCAGAAGATGCGTCGCAAGGCTTCGAATGGCGAGTTCTTGCTCACCATCGGCAGCTAATCGCCAAGGGCCGAATCGTGAAGATCCTCTTTTCCATCGACACTTGGGGCCTAGTTGGCGGCACCGAGCGGCTCGCGGCAGTTGTCGTCCCGGGCCTACTCGAGCGCGGCCATGAGATTGAGGTTTTGTGCCGCGACAATCAGAGCCCCGACTTCGGTTTTGACGTGGAGGTCCATCCCTTGGCCTTTCTCAACGAGGAGAAGTTTACGACAGGCCAGCGAGCTCAGCTTAGGGATGTGGTCAGTACAGCCGCGCCAGATGTGATCTTCCAGCAATCAAACTGTAGCCTGGCCAGCCTGCGGGAGCTCGTGGACTTTGCCCCCCTAGTGCGCTTCGTCCACGACCACCTGCTGTTTTGCCCCGGCCTCAACAAGTACCACAATGACGGGGAGACCTGCACCAAGGCCCTGGGCGTCGAGTGCTTAGTACGCTTCTATGCAAAAGAGGGCTGTACCTGCATGAACCGTAGCCAGCGCGAGCGCGGCTACCTCGCTCCGTTTAGGCTGCTGTTTAAAAAATACCGCGAGATCGCTGTCAACAAGCGCACCGCCAAGCTGTTGACCAACTCGAACTACATGCGCGAGGAGCTGCACAAGGCTGGCTTCGGCGGCGAACTTACCGATGTGGTGCACCCGTTCACCCTGTCCAACACTGACTTCCAGCCGAAGGGCGACCTGGATCCAGAGACCCAGGCGTTCCTCGATGCGGACGACCGGCCCGTGATCTTTACGCCGGCGCGCATTACCCTGCCCGACAAGGGCATCGACTACCTGCTGACGGCCATGGGCGCCGTGCAGTCTCCGTTCAAGCTTGTCATCGCTGGAACCGGTCCAGCCATGGACTGGCTACGTGAGAAGGCGCTGCAGGACAACCTGGGTCCCGATCGCCTGCATTGGGCCGGATGGCAAGATTCAGGTGCGATGGAGACACTCTTGGACCGCGCTGATGTGGTCGTCTGCCCGTCCGTTTGGGACGAGCCCTTTGGCCTGGTCGGCCTCGAGGCAATGGCCCACGCCAAGCCCATGGTGGCCTTCCGCGTCGGCGGGATCCCCGAGTGGCTGGCCCATAACGAAAGCGGATTCTTGGTCGACCGCAAGGACTGCCAGGCCATGGCCCAGGCGGTCGACCGACTGCTCGGCGACGGCCAGCTGCGCCACCAGCTTGGAACCGCAGGTAAAGAGCGTCTCGCCACTGACTTCACCCGGGCCGCCCACCTAGACGGCCTCGAGCGCGCCCTCAAAGGCGCCGTCAGCCACTAGGCATGGCCGGCGCAACCAAGCCCCTACTGCTGCTCGACTGCTACCTTGATGCGGGTGGCTGCCCCGCTCTGTTTCACCCTGGGGCCGATACCGCCACCACGATCCTGGCGCCGCCCCACGTACCTTTAGACAAGCTTAATCTGGACCTTGGGACCTACTCCGGAATGGTGATCACTGGCTCGGCGGCATCGGTGCTTGATGAGCACCCCTGGAGCCTCTGCCTTGAGCAATTAGTCCACCGGGCCTATGACAAGAAGCTGCCCCTCTTTGGCGTCTGCTACGGGCACCAGCTGATCGCCAAGGCCCTGTTTGGCAGGGACCAAGTTCGGCGGTCGCCCACGCCCGAGTTTGGCTGGCTTGAAATCAAGGTCGAGGTCTCCGCGGGCCCGATGCTGGACCTGCCCAAGACCTTTGACAGCTTCCTCTCCCACTATGACGAAGTCCTGGACACGCCCGCCCATGGCATGGAGATTCTGGCGAGTTCCGAGCGCTGTGCCGTGCAGGCGTTCCGCCACGAGCACGCACCAATCTGGGGCGTGCAGTTCCACGCGGAGATGGCCTTTGAAGAGGCGCGCTCGATCTTTCTTGAGCGCGTGGGCAACTCGCCCGAGCTGGGAATCGACGCCGAGGCCATGCTGGCGCGGGCCCGGAGCACCGCGGATCTCTGGCACGGGATCTACGCTGCCTTCCTTAGGACCTGCCGCCCCTAGGGCCTACGAGTTCAAGGTCTCGAGCACGTCCGCGGTCGACTGCTCGTGCTGGAATGCGCGACTAGAGAAGGCCTCTTTCATCGAATCCAAGGCCAGCTGCAGCCAGATCAGGGCATCGCGGTCATCGGTGACCCAAGCGTCGAGAGCGCGCCGGTAGAGGCTGGCCATGTGCCGGTGCAGGTGCTCTTGGTCGAGGTGCTTCCAGTTGAAGAGCAGCTCGCCGCGCTCGATGGCGGCCCGACGGCGCTTTGCGCTGAGTAGGCTGCCGATCGTGCCCTTGTGGTGGTGCTCGACCACGGACTCCGGCACGTAGACCGAGGCACTTCCGCGACGCCAGGCGCGCCAGCAGAGATCGTTGTCTTCAAAATAGAAGGGAGCGAAGAGCTCGTCGAATCCGCCGAGGGACTCGAAGTCAGCGCGGCGAAAGAGCGCCGTCCCCCCAATGGCAAAGGGGATCATCGCCGGCTCGTTAGGCGCGTCGAGCTGCTGACCGTGGGCCACGCTCAGACGCGTCGTCATCAGGCCGTCCAAGAGGATACACTTGGAGAAGGACTCGATCTGCTGCTGTTCACCGTTGAGCAGGACACGCGGCGCCACGGCAAAGACAGGGTTCGTCGCGCCGGCTTCGGAGGTCGGCCCCAAGGCTTCGATCAGCGGGTCAAGAAAGCCAGGCCTGACGCGCACGTCGCTGTTCATGGAGAAGATCAGCGGGTGGCTTGCGGCTTCGATGCCACTGGTCAGCGCTGGAGCAAATCCCCCATTGGACTTACGCACCAGCAGCCTAGCGGGCATTCCGCGCAAGGCCTCTGCTGCCCACGGCTTCAAAGCACCCGTCCCGCTGTCGTCGACGATCACAAGTTCGTCTCCCACTTCGCGGCGACCGAACTCTCGCAAGAGCGCGGGTAGGTTCCTCTCGAGCAGCTCAAAGTTGTCGAGACTCGGAATCACCACAGAAACGGGTGCTGTACTTAGTTTCGCGCTCATGAGTCACCTCCGATGAGGCCGTCTCTATGCCAGGCCTGCAGACGCTTGGCGAGGCTGGACCCCGCTATGCGAAGCCGGATCACCGCGCCGCTTGCCTCTTTGGCCAGAGCGTCCATCTGATCGCGACGCAGCTCGAGGTCAGCGCGAAGCAGCTCGAGGTCAGCGCGAAGCTGGTCCAAGTCCAGACGCAGCTGGGCAGCCTCGGCCCGCGAGAGGCTGGCCCCCTTTAGGACAAGGCTCATGGCCTTGGCGAGCTGCTCCGTAGCGGTCAGCAGCTCGTCCTGGGTGCTCTCACCCTGGACCGCGTCTGCCATCGATTGTAGCAAGGGAGACAGGTTTTCAGCGTCCCGTGGGCAGATGTGCGTGATGGCACCAAGACCATCCGCGGAGGCTTCCTGCAGGCTGTGGGCTAGACCCGTCAAGAATTCTGCGTGGGACTGCTGCTTGCCCGCCAGATAGTCGCGCTCCTGGGTCAGGCCGGCGACGCTCTCCTGAAGCCACTTGAGTTCGGCCTCGTTGCTCTCCTTAATCTCCCGTAGCCAGGCCAGCTCCTTCTGCTGGGATTCGGCTGCCTCTAGGCTGGCGTGCTGCTGTTGTTCTCTTGCCGAGGCGTCGCTTTCGAGGGCCTTGACGGTCCCTGCGAGCCACTCGGCCTTCTCCACGGCGCTCTGCTTGCCCGTGGAGAGGTCTGCATTCTGCTCTTTGAGGGAGGCGATGGCGGCTTCTTGGTCGGCCAGGGTCTCCTCCAGCCAGTCGACTTTTTTAAGGGATGAATCTTTTGCTTGGGCCGACGCCGCAAGTCGCTCGCGAAGCCAGACCGCTTCGCCCTCAGCATCACGTATCCTGCGCTGGGCTTCGTCACCGCCGCAGAATCCTTCGGTCAACACCCGGTTCAAATCCAGATCTGCGGTCGCCATGCCAAAGCCCTTGCCTAGCTCGTCGAGACCACCGAGAACATTGTTGAACAGCTCGCGAGTGGTTTGCTTCTCGAGGGCGCTATTGCGCTCGATGAAGGGGCGCATGTGCACGGGCACCTCGGTGAGGTCCTCCTTCGGAACCGCTTCGACAAGCTTCTGGTAGCGGCCCAGGAGCTCACCGATCTGTTCCTCGACGGTATGCACGGGGCCGATGCCCTTGGCGAGCTTGAGCAAAAGGCTTGGGTCGTCCAACAGTTGGCCTAAGGTACGCGCTAGGTCCTTAGCGTCGCCCGGCTCGAACAGCAGCCCATCCACGCCGTGCTGGACGCTCTCTTCGAGAGCCCCAAGGCGGCTAGCCAACACGGGGCGACCGGCCGCAAAGGCCTCGCGGATTACGATCGGGTAGTTCTCAAACCATGTCGAGGGCACAACAACCACGTCGGCGGCCGCCAAGATTTCGGGCAACTGGCTGCGCTCGAAACCACCGGGCATCACAGCCCCGACTTCGACGGCCCGGCGCTCGAGCTGGGCTACCCACGTTGTGTCGGAGGCATAGCCGCGAACAGTCAGTTCCGCCCGGGGCCTCTGGCCTGCCTCGGGGGCATCCTGCAGCAGGCCAAAAGCCTCGAGCAAGACCTCGACTCCCTTCTGCTTGACGAAGCTGCCAATGTACAGGATTCGCAGGGGCGTTTTTGGTGCAGGAGCCCGGAGCGGCGCGCTTACGGGGAGTCCGACTAGGTCCGCGCAGTCGATCCCGGAGACTAGGTGCTCGACCTCTCCTACGCCGGCTTTCTCCAAGCAGGCCCGCAAAAACTTTGAGGGAGACAGGCTTAGGTCCAATCGGCTAAACGCCTCGCAACGTTTTATATCGAGGGAATACCGCAGATGGCCGGCCTCGGACCACTCGTCCTTGTCCAGCTTGCCGTCTTCAACGGGGTCTCCATCAAGTAGCCCGGCAAACAGGGATCGGTGCTCCTCCGGCAGGCTCTCGATCTCGACTCCCATTTGGTAGTCGCCAAGCCCCTCGATGCCGTTCAAGAAACCAAGTGCCATATCGCAGCGGGCGCATGCGTAGGCATCGTTGGGTGTCTTACAAACCTTAAGATCCGGCCGCAAAAACGTGTAGCGGTGGCAGCACCCGTAGTAATCGTGGTGGGTGTAAACCGTCGGGATTCCTGCGTCTCGGGCCACATCGATCAAGCCCACACCGAGCTTGATGACATGCTGGAAGTGCACGACATCGGGCTGCTCGCGCTCTAGAAAAGCCTTGAATCGATCGGCCACTCCGACCGGGTCTAGGATCTCCTTAGGGCCCTGGGCATCGCCCCCCACGGCAATCCGAGTTACGCCATACGTCGCTCCCTCAAGGGGAACCTCGACCCGGCGCATCGCAAGCCGGGTCGTCCTCATCTGGGTGCAGGCCGTAAAGACCTCGACCACATGGCCCTGGCGAGCGAATCCCGCAGCAAGGGAGGCCGTATAGGT
Organism: Planctomycetota bacterium; assembly: GCA_029250885.1. GTDB lineage: Bacteria > Planctomycetota > UBA1135 > UBA1135 > CALBMX01. The sequence continues at coordinate 67,712 of JAQXEK010000051.1, read as the reverse complement.
CTCAACTCCCGCCCTCTCTTCGGGGGGGAATCCGTGGGCTACAAGACAAATGCGCATGCCGTAGTTTGGCAAGCCACAGGACCTACGGCTAGGACGAAATGCCCGGAACGGGCACCCAGCACAGGGATCCGTATCTTCCAAGGGCAGGGGCCCTCTGCCCGGTGCGCCTCCTGCACCTAAGCCATATAGGCTCCACCGTTAACGTCCAAAGCGGCCCCCACCACGCAGTCGCCTCCAGGCGAGAGCAGGAATGCGACCGTCTTTGCGATCTCCGCCACATCCCCCATGCGACCAACTGGCACGTCTTGCATGGCGATTCCGTGGGCCTCTTGCCGCGTGATGTCCATGGCTTTGGCCATCCCATCAAGACCATCCCAGGCCATGTCCGTATCTACCCAGCCCGGGCAGATTGCGTTGACCCGAATACCCACGGGAGCCAGCTCGACCGCGAGGCTGCGTACAAGCCCGAGCAGAGCGGTCTTAGAGGCGCAGTAGCCGCTGTAGCCCGGGACCCCAATACGGGCAAGGATTGAGGAGATCACGACCATGTGCCTTGCTCCTTGCTCCTCGCCGGCAAGCAGGCGCTCTGCGGCTCGAACGCAGTGATATGTGCCCCGCAGGTTGACGTCGATGAGCTCATCGAATCGGTCTCCCTCTGGATCGTCCGGGCCGTTAGGGCCGCCCACTCCGGCGTTGGCAATCAGGCCATGGACGGGTCCGTTTTCCTTGGCGGCCAGGTCGAACGCTCGACGGACCGATTCGCGATCAGTGATGTCCAATGGGGCTATATGCGGGGTGCCCTTGAGCAACTTTGCAGTCTCTTCAAGGGCCGACTGACGCCTACCAAACAGGCTTATCGTGGCTCCGGCAGCATCTAAGTGACATGCGATGGCACGGCCGATTCCGCTGCCTGCGCCGGTGATTAGATAGTGACGATTCGAGAGGGACATGGAGTTCTGGGAGCTTGTGGGGGTGGTGTGGAGTGTTAACCAGGAAGGGTAGCGCTAGATCGGGCGGATTGCCACCGTGCCCCTAGCTTCAACAAAAGGCCAGTGTGGTTCCAGTTCTGCGGGAAGAGGGGTCGAAGGATAGCTCTAGGCCTGGTTTGCAAGCAAGTAGGGAGCGTCCGCTCGGACGCCTTGTTAAGAGTGGATCAGGCAAAGCTGCCGGAGGGGATCCAAGCAAATGATCACAAGAGACAAGAGGAAGAGGGGGAAAGACGCCGGGTTCACTGTCGTCGAAATGGCCCTCGCGACCACCATGCTGATGGTAGGAATCATGGCGATTAGCGCTGCGACCCTACGCATGCACCAGCTCGGTCGACAGAACCGTGAGCGCACAATTGCCCACAACGCGATGACCCAGATGGGCGAGCGGCTGAACTCCGCATCGGCCATCGCTGCCTTGACGCCTTCGACCTGGGCCGACACGGTCATCGGGGCCTACTCCGAGGGGGGCACAATCGGAAACCTCTTCAGCGTGACTGGCTTATCCCCCATCGATGGGCAAGAGAAGCCCGGTGCCATCGAGTTCATTACGGACGAGACCTTGACCGACAAAGAGCTTGGGGTCGCCATGGGCATGCCCCGCGACCTCAACGGAGACGGGGACGCCACCGACACGGATGTCTCGGAAACCGTCCAGCTACTGCCGGCGACAATCACCATCAGCTGGGCTGTTCGTGGCGCAGACATGTCGATCAAGCACCCCTTATTTCTGATGGGGTACTAATCATGAAGATCATTCAATATCGTGGGAGTCACGCAAGGGGCGGCTATACCCTGCTCGAGATGACCTTCTCGATCTCCATGTATGTGGTGATCCTGCTCTCGACCCTCTCCATGCTGAAGAGGGATACGATGCTTGCCAAGAGTTCCTTGTCCACGGGACACGTCGAGCTCATGGCCCAGGAGCTCCTGTATCGTTTGCGCCACGAGCTGACGAATGCCCAGGGTGCGAACCCCGAGGCGATCGTCACTGCAGCCCTAGACGACCAGTCCGAGCTCAGCTTGCGGGTCGACTCCACCCTTGGCTTCCCGAACTCGGGTGTCTTGCTGGTAAATCGAGGGACATCTAGTGAAGAGCGCATCGGCTACGCCAACCTTGAGGACACCGAGGAGTACTTCGGGGACCTGACCCGAGCCATGCAGTGCACCGACGCCACGGACCACGCCGAGGGAGTCGACCTGATCTGGGCTGGCCTTGCCGAGCCACTAGCACAGCAATCTGGGCTCTCCGCTGAGCAGTTTGACGGCATCGCCGACGGTCTGCTTGGTCCCGTGCACTTCCGGGGTGACGGCACAGGTTTCTCGTACCGCAAGCCCGTGGATCCCGCTGGCGGCAAGGACTACCTGTCCGGCGACAAGCTCAAGTGGGGATCCGATGTCTCGGGTACGCCCTACATCGATGGACGCTCTTGCCTAGTCTTCGACGTGCGTAGGGAGCTAAACGAGGTCTCCTCACGGGTAGACCTCAACAAGGACGGCGACCAGTTGGATGTCTTTGATATCGGAACGATCGTGCTGCAGCGTTGGGTTGCCGGCGATGCGACCGTGGACACGGACCTGTTTGGTATGGGGCCGGCCGCAGTGATTCAAGAGCGCTGCAACTACGGCGGCGACCTTGACGACGACGGGTTTGACGACCCGATCTTCCTCTGGGACAAGGCCACCCGTCAGCTTGACATCAAGCTGTATGTGGTCGGAGGAATTTCAAACAACAACCCCATTGTGCGCCAGGTGCGAACCAGCATCTTCCTGCGCAACGAGGTCGAACTCTAGAGAAGGGAGAACCATGAAAATTACATTCAAACCATTTCACGAGCAACAGGGCACGGCACTCGTGTCGACCCTAATGATCGTATCCAGCCTAGCCCTCTTTGGGTCTGCGCTACTCACGACAACCCTGAGCTCTTCGCGGACGCTTAACCACCAGGTGGACGAGTACCAACTGTCCAGCACCGTGGACTCCGTCGCCCTGCTCTCGATGCAGAACATCTGGTCCGACTACGTTGTCGAGGCCGGTGGCGCACCGGGCAGCATTAGCGGCTTCCGCCAGTATCTCGACGACTTCGGCCTGGAGACGACCGACATGAACGGCCCGCCTGCAGCCATCGACGGTATGGACTTCATTCCGATGGCTGATCTTCCCGAGATGGAAATCAACGGCGTGACAAGGACGACATTCGACGGCGTGCTAGTGGACTCAATCCAGGTCGTGCGCCAAGACATCGGCGAGACTACCCAGCTGTACATAACGGTATCCGCATCGACCCAGCGAGGACACGAGCTGACCAACCCGGTCATCAATCGAGCTGTTCAGCAGATCTACACGATCGAACCAGAGTCCTTCGAGGGCTTCGATTATGCGATCCTGGCCAACAACGTGAACTGCATCTTCTGCCATACGCAAGTGGACACGGTGGCTCACTTCTTCAATGAAGATTCGGACCTCTTTGGAACTCACGAGCGAGCGAAGGTGGGAACCCTAGAGACTTTGGAGTTGCGTCACAACATGGACGGCAACTCTGGCTGGATCAACGACATGGACTCTGACTCCGTGATCGCTGGCACCCTAGCTGTCCGCGGTGCCGCAACAGACCACGAGGGAGTCGCGGTCTCGGACTGGAGCTCAATGAGCATGTCCGCCTTTACCTTCGACGAAGACGGCATCTTGGCCGAAGACGACTGGGGACACTACTCGGTAAGCGACTTCTCGCCGGCCCAGCACCCGCTGCAGCCCTTCGAGAACCTCTATTTGGACTATCCGACAGATTATGCGGACATGGTGGACGGCAAGCTGCCGACCTCATTCCCCGCGCCGATCTCGGATGATGGTGGATTTAGCGAGGCCTTTGGTGGCCCAGACCCGGCCGCTGTTGGCAACAAAATCGTCGATGACATCGAGTTTGACACGATCGCCGACAAGGCAGACGGTGCCATCACAGCAGGTGTCTTGACCTACATCCCCGACGGGTACACGGTCAGTGACGCGGGCACGTACTCGGCGGCTCTGTTCGTCGGCAACATGCCCAGTATCCAGCAGAACGTGGACAGCCACGTCATCTTGTCGGGCACAGCGGACAACCCAATTACGATTGACGGAACGGTCACCATCGACGGCGATGCGATCATTAACGGCTATGTCAAGGGGGAGGGAACTCTACTTGTCCGCGGTAACATCTACGTGCCCACGGACTTGCAATACCTCGACGGAAAGGAATACCTACCTGGCGACTCTGCCGGCAACCCGACCGGTCCTCGGACCTTCGGCGTCGCCCAAGACGGCACGTCCAATGCGCTTGCCATATCTTCGGGCGGCAACATCATCATGGGCGACTACACGAAGCCCGCTGCTTGGTATGGGCCCTCGAAGTACTCCTACATCACTGGAGACACCGACTCACTTTTCAACTTTACCTTGGGCGAGATTGCGATCTTCAACCGAGCAGAGTGGGCCAAGACTAAGCCTATGCTGCCCGGTCCTGGTGAGAACGAGCTTGACGAGAGCCTGTGGTCCGTCGTGAACCCGGTCTACGAAGGCGCAGACTATGCACCGCGCTACTACAACTACCACGAGGACGACTCGATCCCGATCTTTAACAAGGGCGATATCTACTTCGACACGACGAGTAACACGTGGCACAGCGAAGCCGAAGTGGCGACCCACTGGGACATGACCAAGCTGTCGATCGCCGATCCGACGGACCCCAACGATCCGTTCCTGTACAACCTTGCCGGTGGCCAAGACGCTGTGCAACAGCACATCTCGCCTGCAGATGGTTGGATCACGGACTGGATGTACAAGCTATCCATCGAGTACTTCGAAGACTCCCGCACATCTGGTGAACCGATGCACGTAGATGCCCTGGTCTACACCAACAATGCAGTCTTCACGATCGTGCACCGTAACGGTCCGATGTACGGCCAAATGCAGCTAAACGGTGCACTTGTGGCAGCAGATCTCGGGGTTCTGATCCCGGGCTATTACCACCCTAGTGGCACAGGCGCCGAGACGAACATCCCCGGCTCTCCGTACTTAGTGGGCCTGCAGCTGAACTATGACCCGCGTGTGAAGAGCATGCTCAACGTGTCGAATCCGAACCAAGTTCAGATCAAGCGCACGCTCTGGAACCCGACGGCGAACATTCTGTAGTGGCCGCCTGGCCCACGCCGTCGCACTGTGCGGGGAGAAGAAGCGGGCCCGACCCTTGCCAAGCAAGGGTCGGGCCCGCGATCCGTTGTAGCTAGCCTTGACCTACTCGGTCGCTTCAAGCCAGCGCTCGGCTTCGATGGCAGCTTGACAGCCCATGCCAGCGGCGGTTATCGCCTGGCGATAGGTGTGGTCGGCCACATCACCGGCAGCGAAGACACCCTCGTGCTTAGTCTGCATGCCCTTCTCTAGCACGAGGTAGCCGAGGTCATCAGTCTCAAGGGCGCCGTTGAGGAAGCCCGTGTTTGGCTTGTGGCCGATGGCGATGAAGAGTCCGTCGAGGGCGAGCTCGCTCTCTTCGCCGGTAACGGTGTTCTCTAGCTTGACGCCGGCAGTCCTGGGGCCCATGACGCCGCCCTCTTCCGCAAGGACCTCCGTCACGACTGAGTTCCAGACCATCTCGATGCCGTCGTGGTTCAAGACGCGGTCGCGCATAATCTTTGAGGCGCGCAGCTCATCGCGACGGTGGATCAGATAGACCTTCGATCCAAAGCGTGTCAGGTAGGAAGCCTCTTCGCAGGCCGTGTCACCGCCGCCGACCACAGCGATGACCTTGTCCTTGAAGAAGGCTCCATCGCAGGTCGCACAGGCGGATACGCCGCGGTTGCGCAGGGCGGTCTCAGACTCGAGTCCAAGCCAGCTGGCACTAGCGCCGGTCGAGATGATGATAGTCTTCGCCTCGTGCCAGACACCGTCTGTGGTCTTGACGCGCTTGGGCGACTTGTCGAGTTCGACTTCAACCACGTTCATCGACATGAGTTCCGTGCCGAAGCGAACAGCCTGTGCCTTGAAGTGCTCCATGAGCTCGGGGCCGGTGACGCCATCGGGGAAGCCGGGGTAGTTCTCGACCTCTGTGGTCAACATAAGCTGGCCCCCGGGCAGAAGGTCCGGCGCTTCTACGCTAGGCTCACCTTCGATGAGCAGCGGCTTGAGGTTGGCCCGGGCCGTGTAGATGGCTGCGGTGTAACCTGCGGGACCTGATCCGATGATGATGACTTCGTGAACCGAGCTCATGGGGGGAGATTGCGTTGGGAGATTGACTTACTGGGGTCAGCGCCAAAAGCGCGCTGCTGGACAGGGGATGTTAACAAGTTGGAGCCTATACTTGGGGCAGCCCTTCCGGCACTTCCGATGCAGACTAACGACGAACAGCCCCAGCCCCGCGCTTTGCGATGGGACAGCCAGCGGAGCGCCCTTTGGGAGGCCCGCATTCGCAGCCTGAGCGAAGAGCTTGCGGCCGCCACCAGTCTTCGTGTGAGCGAGGCCGCACGTCAGGACGTCGAGACCAGTCACAGCGGCGCCTTCGCAGACTTGACGCGGACCGCGGGCATGGGCGAAGGAGACACGACATTCGGCTTGGATTTGGAGCCCGAGCGCATCGTGCAGGCATGGGCCGAGGGATTCGCCAAGTCCGAGCCCCTGTCGATCCTGACTGAGGATTCGGGCTGGCGCCACCTGGGCCCCGCCAGCGACGGCCCTGGCTTCCGCGCCGTTGGCGGCTTCGATCATGGTGGACCACGTGTGGCTGTGGACCCCGTAGACGGAACGCGCAACCTTATGTACGACCTGCGCTCGGCCTGGGCATCGATCGCCCTAGTCCCACCCGGACCCAGCACCCCCCGGCTCTCCGAGGTCAGTCTGGGCTGCCTTCGCGAGCTTGTCGACTCCCGTGGTGCCGAGGCAAGGCTCGTCGTTGGCAAGCCAAACGAAAGGTATTGCCGCATGGAGATCTTGGCGGCCCGGGGCGAGCCGGTTGTCCTTCGCCAGGGCGAGCTGAGTTGTGACGACTCCGACCAAGTCGACGGTGGCTTCTTTCCCTTCTTCCGCTTCCACCCAGACATGCGCGAAGAGCTTGCCCAGATCGAGTCCAGCTTCTTTGCCCGCTTGTCCAAGTACGAAGGTGCGGACCAGAGCAGCATCTACGACGACCAGTACATTTCCAACGCTGGTCAGCTGCTTCTGCTTGCGACGTCCAAGTATCGGATGGTCGCCGACCTGCGCGCCTTCATCGCAAGGCGCAGGGGGCGGCCAACCATTACGTCCAAGCCCTACGACGTGGCCGCTGCGATCCCCATTGCCAGGGCTGCGGGCTGTGTGGTGACACTTCCTGACGGCAGCCCCCTCGATTTCGAGCTCGACGCTACTACACCCGTCTCGTTCGTCGCCTGGGCCAACGAGCCCACGCGAGCGCGCTTAGGTCCCCACCTCAAGGCTACACTCGGTCTCTAGCGGGGTCGTAGCGAGCAAAGGCCATCCCCCCCACCATGGCAAGGCCACAGTCCACGGCTAAGAGTACGCCAAGGACGACCAGAGCAACCGAGGTGATCAGGCCTTCGGGACCAAGGCTCTCGACGCGAATCAAAGCAAGCCAAGCGAGCGCTCCAAAACACGCGGCAAGGCCAAAGGAGACCAGGAACAGCGTCATGCGCGCAAAGGTCAGCAGCAACCCGCGACCAATGTGTTGGAGCTGACCGGCTTGTCCGGGAACAAAGCGCACCGGCCAGATCAGGAAGGCGATGTTATCCACAGCCACCCAGGCAAAGACCACCGCCGGCAGCGCCAGTACAAGAAGCAAGATGAACAGCCCCGTAGCCTCGGAGATCAGCAGCCAGGTCAAGAGCAGTGCGCTCACCACAAGGCTGATCGCCATGGTCTGCGGCAGCAGCGATCCAAGAAACATCTTCCAGGGCTGTAGGGGCCAAGACTTAAGGATATCGAGTTGGACGAGGTCCTCGCGAAAGTCAAAGCGCAGCCCGTTGGTCAGGTAGAGGGTGCCGAGCAGGGCGAGCACGGCCGAGCCTATATCGTTGAGGTAGGTCACGTCCTCGATAGATTGACCGGCTTGGGCTACGCGGAAGAGGTCCCCGCCAAAAATCAGCCGGACTCCAAACAGCAAAAAACAACCCAAGAAGAGAGAGATCCCCAGGAAGCCGCGTGCCTTGCGCCAGATGCCAGAGAGCTTGCGCCACGCCACCGCGCCCATTGGGCCTCGGCCGAACAGATGCGGTACGCCGAACAGGCCGACGCGAGCCCGCCCCCCGCTTGCCGCTCGTCCAACACTGCCCGCGCTCCGGATCCGCTTCGCGCTGCTCTTCGCCCCTTCGATCGCCATCTCGCGGAAGTCCACGGGAACTCGGGCAGCCAACTCGAGGACTGCCAACACGATCAAGATACAAAGGCTGCCATTTTTGAATAGGGACGCTGCACCGCTGCCTTGGGCCAGGGCCAAGAAGGGATCGAGGGGCCTGCTGAGTAGCCGAATCAGTGCTGGGAAATCCACCTGGCCAAAGGTCTCCATCAGACTGGCGCCGGTTCCCACCAGCCAACTAGGAAGTAGCTCGGGAGCCGCGCGTCCGGCAGTGACGACTGGGATTAAGAGCAGCAGCATGAGCAGGAGAAAACGTCCGCCTGACCGCAGCTTGTCTGTGACGCGGACGAAGGCGGGACTGCTCTCCATACCTGCGCTCAACAAGGACGCGAGGAAGCCAAGCACCGAGCTCAATCCCAGGAAAAGGGGGACCGCCAATAGAATCGCCCCGGAGCTGTTCGTGCGGACCATGGCCAGCACCGCCAGGATCGGCGCCCCTGTCATGGTTCGCGCGACCACGGACCACAACCGGTAGCGCAGGAAGTCGCTGCGGGAGACCGGTAGGGCTAGCAGCCGCTCGAGCCTCTCGGGCGGAATGTGGATACCGCGGGTCACAACCCCGCTGATAGAGACGAGAACCAGCACACCCAAGCAGAGGGTGCGTAGGACCAGGTCGCCCTCGGGTAAGCCGCCTGTGCCTTCTCTTGCGATTGCTTGTTCGCCAACTCCGATCACGTCTGGACTCTGAAACAGCGAGCGCAACCACACGGCCAGCAAGAGCCCGCCAAGCAGGGCGAAGGTAGCACCCTTGGGGGTCTTGAGTCGGCGTAGGGCACCCCGAAGGTAGCCCCGGCACTCAAGTAGCATCAAGCGCCGCAACCCTGCGGATGGAATGGCGATCATGCCTCGGGCTCGGCCCCTTTCGGTTTCTCGGTCACCGCAAAGAATACATCCTCAAGGCTCGAGTTCTCAGGGATCTGGAAGCCCGCATGGGCCTCTTCGAGGGTGCCCTCGAAGGCCTTCCGTCCCTCATCGATAATTAGGAGCCGGTCGGCCAGCTGCTGCACAAGCTCGAGCAGGTGTGACGACAGAATGACCGCCGTTCCACTGGCGGCAATCTCTTGGATTGCGCGCCGGGCGGTGCGGATCCCTCGCGGGTCGAGACCCGACAGGGGCTCGTCCATAAGCACCAGCTTGGGCCTCGGAAGCCACGCCATAGCCAAGGCTAGCTTCTGGCACATCCCGCGGCTTAGTTCCCCACCTAAGGCATCGCGCTTATCCCCTAGGGAGAAGAAGTCCAGCAGCTCTGTAGCCCGCGACTTCCACTCCGGGACGTCGAAGAGTCCCGCCACAAGGTCCAGGTGCTCCCAGACCGTCAGACTGTCGAATGGCTTGGGGTCGTCGGGAATCCAAGCTAGGTGATAGCGTGCCCGGTGGCCGTCCTCGGTGACGCTGAAGCCGGCCACCGAGATACTGCCCTGCTGCACAGGCAGGATGCCTGCGATCGAGCGCAGGGTTGTGGTCTTGCCAGCGCCATTGGGGCCTACGAGGCCAAGGATCTCACCCGGCTTCACGTCGAAGCTCAAACCGGCCACGGCGACCTTGTCCGCGTATTCGCGGCGCAGGTCCGTGACGACCAGCACCGGTTCTTCTGGATCCGATTCCGACATAAAGTGCTTAGGGTGTTGTCTTGGTTGCAAGGACTCGAATCATACCCTCGATTCCGCGAGTAACCCGGCCAAGGGCCAAGTAGTCAAGCTGATCAGGGGTGTCGGTCGAGCGATGATAGTGCGGGTTGCGGAAGTTCGCGGTGTCCGTCACCATGAAGCCGGGCCACCCCTGGTCCACGAAGTGAACGTGGTCGCTACGCCGCACATCCAGGATCGAGTCCGGAGCCACGAGCCCTTCGCTGGGAAACCGAGCGCCCGTCCGGAAGGCGCCGATCGATTCGCGGATAAAGTCGCCGCTCGCCTCGCTCCCCACGAAAGCAATGAAGTTACCTGCACTCGGGTAGAAGGGGCCGAGCAGAGCGCTTGGGGAATCTTGGGTGCCTGGCGCCTCCGTGAAGTAGCCGAGCATCTCTAGAGAGATGGCCCCGGCCACCTGCTTGCCTTCGCTAGCCAGCTTGCGGGCGTGGTGGCCGCTGCCCATGCGCTCATAGCCGGCCTCCTCCCCATCAAAGAAGCACAGCTCCAGGCGATAGCGTTGCTTCGATGCGGGGATCGGGTCCGAGGCGAGCCGCGCGGCCAGCTCGAGCAGCGCGGCGACGCCGCTGGCATCATCGTCCGCACCGACCGAGCCGGGAACGGTGTCGTAGTGGGCGGACAGAACAAGCAGCGGCGCATCTGCGGGTCCGCCGAGGGGCACGATGTAGTTGGTGAACACAGGCTCGGAGCCAGGAGACTCCAGGAGGGCGTGGCCAAGCCCTTGCTCATCCGGTATTGCTGGAACAAAGGTCTCCGCCACGACGACTAGGCCGAGAACCTGGAGCTGCTGGAGTATCCAAGCGCCGGCAGCTGCACGCGCGTCCTCGTCAAGCGTCGAGCGCGGGCCTAGGGCCGTCAAGCTTCGGACGCTGGCCTCGAGCGTCGTACCAAGGGCGTGGTCATCGGCGCTCCATGGCTCCAGTGATTGCCCATAGGACTCGCCCGGCATGTCGGCAACGCGAGCGAGCGAGCACCCGATCCAGAGGCCCGCTGCCAAAAACGCGACGAGCGCTGCGAGGGAGACACGACGGATGAGCTTGCTCCTAGCTCGGTCCTTGCTCACTTTGCGAATCCGCGAGGACGTCCGAGACCATGTTCGTGAGTTCAGTTACGCCGTAGGGCTTCGGCAGGAACCAGCAACGCTCTGTCTCCGCCGCCCTTGAGGCGACCCCTTCGAGGGTATAGCCACTGGACAGAATGACCGCAACCCTAGGGTCCATGTTGCGGATTTCATCCATGGCTTCAATGCCCCCCATGACAGGCATGGTCGCATCGAGCAAGACCAGGCTGGGAGTACGGCCCGCCCGTTTTAGCTCTCTAAATTGCGCTACCGCCTGGGAGCCGTCCTCGACGCAAACCGTGTCGACGTTGACCAAAGCGAGGGCCGCGCTTGCAAAGCGCAGCACGCCGGGCTCGTCATCCGCCAGCAAGATCGACACGCGTTGTCTTGACTCGGTTGCGCCCCGGAAGGGCCGTGATCCAAGCTGCTTGGACGTGGAAATCGGGCGATGGGAAATGGGCAAGTAGGCCCGAATCGACGTGCCTACTCCCGAGGAGGACTCCACCACGAGAGCTCCTTGGTGGCTGCGCACAATCCCGAGGACCACGCTCATGCCGAGACCGCGGCCCGCGGCTTTGGTGCTGAAGAAGGGCTCAAACATCCGCTTGCGCGTCTCCTCTCCTAGACCACGGCCCGTGTCCTTGACCTCCAAGAAGATGCACTGGCCCAAGGCGAAGTCCGGGCCCGTGAAGGCATCCTCCAGGTCTCCCTTCTTGACCTCGGCATAACCTGTCTGGACTGACACCATGCCTGGTTCTCGCCCAATGGCGTCCGCCGCATTCAACACGAGGTTCATCACCAATTGGCGAACCTGGGTCGGGTCTCCATCGATCCCGAGAACACCGTCGTGCAGGTTGGACTCCAAGGCGATTTTGCCCGGCAGGCTGGAACCGAGCAGGTCATTCATCTCGGCGACTAGGGCGTTCATGTCGAAGGCCTCGCTCTGGACCTGGCCACGGCCAGAGTAGATCTGCATCTGGCGAGCGAGTTCGGCGGCGCGCTGCGCTGCCTGCTCTGCCCGGAGTAGATTGTCCGCCATCTCCGAATCTGGAGCCAGCTGGTCCATGACCAGCTCGATGTTTCCGATGATCGGAACCAGCAGGTTGTTGAAGTCGTGGGCGACCCCACCGGCTAAGAGTGCCAGACTCTCGCTCTTCTGGGCCTCACGCTCGCGAATCTCCGCCAAACGGCGCTCCTCCTCTTCGCGGATCCGTCGCGTGTTGTCCACAAGGGAGACAAAGACCGAGGAAAGGTCGTCCATGCAGTCGGGGGCCACCGTCAAACGGACTGTGTACAGCAGCTCTTTACCCTCCAGGGATTGCAAGGGAAAGTCGAACTCGCAGGTCGAAGCGCCTGCGTAAAGGGCGACCAACTCCTCCTCAAAGGCCTTGTGTGCCCGTTCATCGACCATCTTGGCAAGGTTGGCTTTGTACTCGTCTGTGGATTTCGCGCTAAACATTCGCAGGTACGAATGGTTGATGTCGAGAGGCTTGGAGAGCCCCGCAAACGCCAACACAGCTTCGGGTTCGTCCAAGAAGTGCTGACGAAGGTCGACTACCCCCTGGGCGCGCAGCTTGTCCATTCGCTGCTTGACCTCGGACATATCCTGCTCGAGAAGCCCGACGGGCGAGTGTTCGAAAATGGACCGGTAGCGGCCCATGCTGCGCTCGAGCTCTAACTCGGCGCGACGAGTATCCGTAATGTCGTGCTGGGTTCCCGCCACGCGCCTAGGGCTGCCGTTATTGGTGCGCTCCACAACACTTCCCATGTCCAAGACCCAGATCCACTCCCCCGTCCCCGAGCGAATGCGGTGCTCGGTCTGGTAGCTCGGGCTCTCCCCGCGCAGGTGCCGGTCCATGGCGCCCTCCACGACCTGCACGTCCTCGGGATGAACCAATCCGCGGTAGTCCGCCAGGTCAAGATAGCCATCGCTCTGCTTGAGACCAAGCATAGTGAGCCACTCTTGGTTGAGGTGCAGGACACCATTCGGCACGTCCAGGTCCCACACGCCTAGACTTGCGCCATTAAGCGCTAGCTTCAAGCGCCACTCAGACTGCACGATGCCTCGCCCGCGAGCAGTCATCTTCCAACTCAAAGCCGCCAGAAGGCAACCGAGAGCGACGCCAATGCCGGACAGGATGGACTTCTCTTTGGTGAGGCCCGACTTTAGCCAAGCCGGGGTTGGCCTGGCACGTACAGTTAGCGGCTGAGGGACAAGACGTAGGTCTCTCGAGGAGCTGTGACTCCAGTCAACGTCGCCCGTCGTGTCAAAATTCGCGTAGAGCACCTCTTGGTCTGCATTTAAAACGGCGTACTCAGCGACCCCTTCGAGGGACTGCTCGGGAACGCAATGAGTAAACAGATCGCTCAGGCGAAAGCTCGCATTGAGCACACCGATGAGCTGGCCATTTGATCGGCGCACAGGGTGGTAAACAGAAAACCCAAGCCCGCCTTGAAACAAGGAGATGATCGGGGTGGATGTGAGCTCGGCATTCCGCCCCCCATGGTCTTGGATGGCTCCCAAGAAGGCGGCCCGCACTTCAGGGTTGGGGTGCTCCAATAGATTCTGGCGTAGGGCCGCCTCGTTGGACTGCAGGGGGGCCGTAACCTCGATCACGCCCCCTAGAGAGACCCAGTTGATGGATTGGAAGCCAGGACGGCGGCGCACCAGGGAGTCAGCACGCTTTCTAAAGTCCACGAGTGTAATGACCGCATCCTGGAATCGACCGGTCAGATCCTGGTCCATGCCCAGTGCCTCTTCTGCGGCGAAGCTTAGCAGCAACAACTGCGCTTCGGTGTATAGCTCGATCTGGACTCCGACCCTCTCGGCGATCTTGTCAATGTTGTGATCGAAGGTCTCAGCGGCGCGCTGATCGACAATCGTCCCCAGAAACCAACCCCCAAGCGAAGCCAGGATCAGAAGGGAAGCGGAGAGAGCAAAATCTCGGGGAGGTGTAGGTGTAGGCCGCGCCATAGAGCCTATCCTGACGAAGAGAATGCGGCATGGGAAGCGCGCTCTTGCCCGATGCGACGAGTAATGGATACAGTTTGTCCGCCCATTGGCACTTTGAAGGAGGGTGAAGCTTTTTCGATGCGACCACTACCAGTAGACTAATTTGATGGCATCTACATCCCCCTTACCAAGCGGCGGCTTGGTTCTTATACGCATCACGCTCGGCTGGCTAGCTACGTCCACAGGTTGGGCTTGGGCTGCCCGCGATGAGCTTGATGGTGGGAGGGTCCGGGCGGTAGTTCGCCACCACCTCGATGACCTAGCGGCACCCTTCGCGTTTTGGGGTGACAAGGTCCTGCTTTACAACCCCGACGGCCTCGCCTTTTTGGTCAGCTGGAGCACCCTGATTGCCGGTATTTGCCTGTTGCTAGGCGCACTCACGCGCCCCGCCGGCTGGCTCGTAGCATTTCTTGCTTTGCACCTGTACATCTACTCCGTGGAGTCGGTTGCCCCACTCGCGATTCTGTTGATGGCTGTCGGTGCCAGTTGCGCAATCTCAAGGGCGGGTCGACGCTTTGGCTTAGACATCGCCTTAGATGGGACCCTCCCCCCGTGGATCACCTGGGTCCGTGGCCGCTCTGATTTCCTGAGCTAGCCAGCCTGCCTCGAACTCCAGCTCCCAAGCTTGCGGTAAGGAAGTTTGTCCAGAACAGCCCTTGCGATCTCGTCGCCGCGCTGGTCCGGGTGATCGAACTCGATCACAAAGTTACAACCATCACGGGTCCCCATGAATGGAGCCCGCACCCGGGAGGCGTCCCGCGATTCTAGGCCAATGCGCAGATTGCGTAGCGCTCTTGGCTCTTCGACGGGGCCGACCAAGATCGCCGTGCGGCTGCTAGCTTGACTGGCCTTCTCGGACGATGCCACGGGCAGGCTCATGACGAAGAATCGCGTCACGTTCTCTGCGTGGTCAGAGAGCCCCTCGGCCAAGATCTCCAGACCGTAAATTTTCGCCAGTACACGACTTCCCAAGACAGCTCGGCCCCGATCTCCCGACGCCACTAAGTCTTGGGCAGCGGCGGCCGTGTCGGGGGATGGGCTCTGGGAGAGCCCCGTGCGCGTGAGCCAATCGCGGCATTGACTAAGGGCGCTGGGGTGGGACACGACCTCAGTCAAGCCTTCTAAGCGTGCGCCGGGTACGGCCATCAGGCAGTGGCGGATGCCGAGCACTACCTCACCGGCGATCTCAAGGTTTCGGTCTCCGAGGGCGTCGGCGAATCCATGAAAACAACCCGTGATCGAATTCTCCACGGCGACCATGGCGGCGCGTGACCGCCCCTCTTCCACGTCCGCAAAGGCCCCTTCAAGACTGGCGGCTGTCAGGGTCGCGCAGGTCGGGCCGAAGTAGCGCCGTGCGGCCTCTTCACTGAATGCGCCGGGGGCGCCGCAAAAGGAGACGGGGAGTTGGTCGATAGACATGGGCGGTGTTTGGAAGGGTTGGGTTTGCTTGTGGTGGCTAGCTGATTGATCGGCAATTTCTACAAATAAGTGAAGCGGCCATCGCCCCTGGCCAAGCCACCACCCCCGCATTCTCCAAGCGTTCATAAGAACTTTCCAAGGCGACTGCATATCCAGAAATGAGAGCTACTAGGCCACCTCAAAAAAAACAAGCCGGAGAACCACTGTGCGGTATTGGTCACTTTGAAGTACAGCTCTCAAAAACAGACGCTAATCTGCACGTTCCTACGGTGGATTGGGCACTTTGCCCGATGTAGGTTCTCCATGCCTCCCTCGCATAACTTTCCCTCCGGTAACCTCTCTCCAGCGACCTGGAGGCGCGCGCTATGAGTCCATCCCAAGACCAAGGGCGTCTGAAGGTGCTTTTCCTGTGCCCATGGTTGCCGTGGCCCCTTAACTCGGGTGGCAAGATCCGCACGTTCAACTTGATCCAGAGTGCTGGAGAGTGGGCGGACATCCATTTACGCGCTGTGCTCGAACCCGAGCAAGGCCAGGCCGAAGTGGACGCCCTCGCTCCCCACGTCGCCAGCCTCAAGGTATTCGGCCGCGAGCGTCCCGGAGCGGTGATGCGCTTCACACGTTCGAAGATGGAGCGCTGGTTCCACTCCCCCAAGTTGGCCGATGCTGTCCGTGAAGAGCTCGAGACCGAGCGCTATGACGTCGTTCACATTGACGAGCTACTGCACTCGCGTATCCTGCCCATGGTAAACAGGGCTGCCTCCCAGTTTGATCATTCGCCACCCGTCGTCCAGCACCATCACAAGCTCGATACCAATTTTGCCAAGAGCATCAACACCAATCGCGGCCTGCAAAAGCACTTCGATTCCTGGAAGCTCAATCGACTCGAGCGCAAGGCGGCAAACCAGCACACCCACCACCTCTTATGTAGCGATGACGACGCGGCCATGCTAGGCGGTCGCTATCCCAGCGTCTCTACTTCCGTTGTGCCTAGCGGCTACGACCCTGCCTACTTCACCAAGGGCAAGGATCGCACGGACCGCGATCCACAGCACATCGTCTTTGTGGGAAGCATGGACTACGGACCCAACAGCGGCGCTGTCACGCGTTTCGTCGGTCGCGTCATGCCCTTGCTACTTGCTCGCAGACCGTCCCTGCACTTCTCCATCGTTGGACGAAATCCGGCACCGGAGATCCTAGCCCTGGCGTCGCCCAACATTACCGTCACCGGAGACGTGCCGGACGTGCGCCCCTACCTCGCCAAGGCCTCGCTCATGGTTGTGCCGCTCCTCATTGGCGGGGGGACCCGGCTGAAGATCGTCGAGGCCATGGGCATGGACTGCCCCGTGGTGAGTTCGACCATTGGCGCCGAGGGACTTGGCCTAACCCACGACCAAGAGTTGCTACTTGCGGACGACTCCGAGCCCTTCGCCGAGGCGATCCTCGCGTTGCTCGACGATCCGAAGCGCGCCGAGAGGCTTGCCAATAAGGCCCGTAAATACGTCGAGGCGAACCTCACCTGGAAGCGCCTAGCGCAGAACCTCGTCGGGGTCTGGCGCAAGGTTAGCCAAGCTTAGCTCGCGGCCTGATCAGGCCGGTCGAGCTTCTTCTCGCGCGGCCTCGACTGCTGGACCGCCTTTGGCTCATCCTCCATCGCGAGCATCGAGCGATAGAGCTCGAGATACTGGCCTGCCATCTGCTCTGCGGTCCAGACCGGCGTGGTGCTAGCAGCCCATGCTTCACGCTGGGCCGTGTCCTCGGCGAAGAGCGCGATTGCATCCTTCCACGCCTGACGATCGTCCCAAGGCACCACGAGTCCGGCGCCACCCTCGACGACGCTGGGCAGTCCACCCATATCGCTGACCAGCACCGGCAACCCCGCCGCGCGGGCTTCGCGCACAGTAAGGCCAAAGACCTCCTCCCATCGGGAGGGCGCCGCAACGCCGTCCAATCGACTCAATAGAGTCCCTAGGGCGCCGTGGCCAAAGGGTCCCTTAACCTCCAAGTCTGGAGTCTCCTTGTCCAAGGCAATGAGGCTCTCCACGTAGGAGGTGTCACCATGATAGGAGGGCATGTGCCCATGAATCTCAAGCACTAGGTTCGGAGCTCGCCCCTCGGCTTTGAGCTCTGCGAAGGCCTGAGCAAGTTCAAGTACTCCTTTGCTCGGAAGTACCGTCCCCAGTACCCCAAGGCGGACCTTCTCTTGGGGTCGCATGGCATTCTTTAGGCTCTCGACTTCAAATCGCAAGCCTTCGACATCAATCCCGTTTTCGACCACGGTCATTCTGTCGGGATGGAGTCCAGCGGCGATGTAGATCTCGCGGGTCCGGGCCGAAGGTGTGGCTAGCAGGTCCGCGTGGTGAAGGCAGTGCAGGGCGAACTCGGTACGTCGGCTAGACACCTCAGCATCATCCGCCGCAAGCTGCTCGGGCAGGCCGGTGGCGGTTCCGTCCTCGTCCACGGAATCATAGGGGCCATAGTGCTTGGCGCCGGCGCTTGGCATCACATGCGGGAAGGACTTGGAGAGGCACTTGCCGCAGGCCGTTGGATCGATGCCCGTACAGTTCACGTTGTCTACGCGGAACATCTGCCCCCTTGGGCAGATCGGCCAGTAATCGTGCAGAGTCATGAGCTGCCTGACTCCTCGGGACTTAGCCGTGGTCATCACACCAAGCCCGAAGCCGGTGAGGTGGTGCACGTGCAACAGGTCGGGCTGGACATCGTCCAGCCAAGCCGCGAAGACCTGCTCTGCATCGCGGTTACGAACCACCTTGGCCAGAGAGTCGTGGTCGTGGTAACCGTAGCTCATCCGGGTCACTTCGACGCCGCTCTGGGTCGTCCGCGTAGTCCCAAAGGGCTCGGTCTTGCCCGTGTAGTCCAAGCAAATCGCCGAGACGCGATGGCCAAGCTTTAACAGCTCCCGCACGAGGTCACTCGTGTGACTCTCAATCCCGCCAACGTCGGGAGCCCAACCCTGGGAAACAAAACCGATGTGCAAACTAATCAATCTAAGAGGTCTCGATAGATACGACGAACGATGCCGGTGTGGTCTTCTAAGGTCATGGGCATAGTAGAGTCAAGAGACCTGCCTATCCGGCCAAGAACAACATCTCGCATGCAATCTGCAAGGGCTGCCGCATCGCCGGTAGGGAAGCATTGACCATATTTCGGTGCCTCGATCACCTCTGCGACTCCAAGCATATCACTTCCCAGCACAGGCACACCAGCAGCCCGGGCTTGGAGAATCGTCAAGGGGGCGTTCTCGTCCCACTCGCTCGGCACAACAACCGCGTCTAGCTTAGCTAAGACTTCGGGGGCTTGCTCCGGTTCGAAGGGCTGCTCCACAACGATCCGAGGGCCTAATTCGCCCCCCAAGACCCCTTCCGCGTAGCATCGGTGCCTTCCGCCTGCCCCACGACCGTAGAGATGGACCTTCCAAGACTCCACCGACTCGGGCAGCCGCTGCTGCATAATCTGGCAGGCTTCGATCAGGGTACTAAGCCCCTTATGGGGTGTAAATTGTCCCATAAATCCGAAACGGATCGGTGAGGATGGTCGCGGGCGTGCCGGCGCGGGGCGCGCGATGCCATAGGGCCGGTCGTCAAAGGAGTAGACCAGCTTGGACAGTTTCTCGGGTGGGAGGCCCCACTTACCAAAGACCTTCTTGAAGACTTCAGTCGGGGCAAGAAAGCGGTCTACTGATTCAAGTGCAGTGCGCACCTCGGCCTCCCGCAGTGCTACGTCCTTGGTCGTCACGATTTGGCCCAACCCGCCAAGCTTCGCGAGGGTGTGGACCAACATGCGCCTGATCGTGACCTCAAAGGGCTCCGCGTCGTAGCGCGAGGGCTCCCGAATGCATCTTGCGCAGACGTCCGCTGGGTGTGGCCCCTTGCATGCAGTGAGCTCGGAGTTGTACATCTGTCCCCTGTGACAGAGTAAGCCATAATCCGTGAGTGTGACCACCGAGGGGATGCCCCGGCGCTTCGCGACCACGGGTAGGTTCACCGACAGCCCCCACAGCAGGTAGGTGAAGTGCACTAGGTCAGGCTCCTCTTTTTCGAGCACCTCCGCGAAGATGCGCTCGACCTCTGGATCGGAGTAGCTGCTGCGAAAGGCCTTCCGCGGGTCGCCTGCATTGTGTAGGAGGTAGACCGGGACCTCGCTTGGATTACCCGGCGAGGTCGGCACGGGTTCGGTCACCTGCTCGAGTTCGTAGCGCGGCTTGCTGCCGTCCCGAACAGGGTGCAGGATGGCGACATCGACACCACGGTCTACAAGGCCGCCCACCAGCTGCCAGGTGTAGAACTCGGTCCCCCACCGGCCACGGGGCGGGAAGCCGTTGGTCACAAAGAGCACCTTCACGCTTTGGCCTCCGTGATGAGCGCTTCACATGCCGCTTCAAGACCCTGCAGGAAAGGCTCGCGCCCGAAGTGCCCCAGCGCGCGTTTCCGAGCCTGGCGGCCCATGCGCAGGCGGCCCTCTTCGTCGCCGCCGAGGCGCAGCAGGCTTGCGGCTAGCTCCTCGACGTTGCCGGTCTCCACCACGACACCTGCCCCTGCCAACAACTCCGGGGATGCGCCGGAGTCCGAGACCACGCAGCACAGCCCGTGGGCCATGGCCTCGATCGTGGACAGGCCAAAGGGCTCACCCCAAAGGCTTGGCAGGACAAAGATGTGGCTCGCGGAGAGCTCGTGGGAGAGTTCTGTTGGGCAAAGCATGCCGAGGAAGTGGACTTTCTCCTCGATGCGCGCCTCTGCCGCGAGCGCTTTGAGTTGTTCTTGGTAAGCGCCACCTTTATGGTCCGAGCCGGCCAGATGCAGTTCGGCGTCGAGGCCCTCCGCTACGGCCCGGGCAAAGGCCTGAACCAAGATGTGCTGGCCCTTGCCGTGCCAGAGCATGGACGTGGCTATGACGCGCAACTTCTGACCGGCCTGGCGCGCTGGAATCTTAAGAGCCGCGGTGGCGAAGGTCTCCATCTCAGGGGACAGCCCCGTGGGGAGCACGCCAATCCCATCAGCGTGGACACCCGACCTAAGCAGTTCACCACGCAGCCACTCACTTGCACAGAGGCCAGGCGAGAGGTTCGCCCACTCGCGAACGCCCCCCCATAAGAGCCCCAGTATGAATCGGCGGCCGCGCTTGTCCCGATCGCCTTCCATTTGCTGGAGCCATAGATTTCCGGCCCACCGGTCGCAGTGGTAACCAATGCAGGGCACGCCCATACGTCGGGAGGCCACTACCGGCGCCAAAGACGCCATCCCGAGGTTGAAGTAGATTACGACATCGGGCTTAAACGCGGCGATCGCACGCTTCGTAGCACCGTAGTTCGCCGGCCGAAAGAAGTGCGCGCGCAACCTCTCGAGAGCACCCGCCCTACGGTCCTGGTCGAACAGGCTTTCATCCCCATCGATGGCCGGCGCAAGGGTTGCGAATACGTCTGGTTCTGCCACGAGTTTTCGACCAGCACCGCACAAAACAGCGACCGTATGGCCGCGGCCCCGCAGGCCCTCGACGGCATCCCTGGTCAAGAGTTCATAGCCGCCTTCCACGTAGGGTGGATAGCGCAAGCTAATGGCAAGGATCCGAGTCATGGTTTGCTACCGAGGAATCCGAGCTCGATCAACTTGTCGACCTCCTCGGTGCCAAGCTTGTCTTTACGCCAACTAGAGCCGTGCAGTGCTTGGCGCGCCTTGCTCGTGTTCGCGAAGCGAGTCAAGGCGGCCGTAGTGAGCTTCGCCTGTTCCAGGGGGGGCACGCCGCCGGCTAGCAACTCATCCGTCAGGCGGAAGTCTGGCAACGGGAAGGCGTCGGAGTCGTAAAAGCGTTGGCGAGAATACCCCTCGTGGACATCATCGTCGCCGAACCACCCCCGGCGCAACCCAGTCCCGTGGCTGCCTAGGGCGACTCCGGGGAAGACGTGCTCAAGGATGTAACGCGGGCCGATGACAGCCCCGCCCTCTTGGTATCCGCAGGTCGAGTAGGCGAAGTCGCGCACGGGCTCAGTGCCGGGGCGCAAGGCCCCAGCCTGGGAATGCCCAAGCATGCCCGCTGGCTCGGGGATCCCCTCAAGGTCCAACAAGGTTGGCACAAGGTCCGTGGTGCTCGCTAGGTTTTCCGATCGATGCCCGGGCTCGAACCGCTCGCTATCGGCTGGTCGAATCAGCCACGGTACACGCAGGTCAGCGCTGGAATAGAGCCCATGATCCAAGATCAGTCCCGCCTCACCGAATTGAACACCGAAGCTGCCAACAATACAGATCGTCGTCGTCTCCCAGAGACCGGCCCGCTTGAGGTCGGCGAATAGGCTGCCCAACTGCTGGTCCAGACTGCGCAATCGGCCGTCGTAGCGTGCCTCGTACTGTCCCATGGAGACTGCGCCACCCATCCAACGGGAGCGCGGCTGGGCGAAGAACGCCTCGACGTCATTAGAGATCGGAGGCACGGCCTTGAGCCCGGGACGCGGCTCGAAGTAACCGTCCGCGCTGGGGTCGTTGTGATTCCAAACGCGCTCGAGGTCCGAGACCTGAATGTAAGAGAACCAATCTTCGTCGTCATCGAGTCCCCGGGCCCAGTCTAAAAAACGCCGCGAGGTTCCGGCCAGCCCCACATCGGGGCCGGCGGGTCCTGTCCCGGGCAGCACCTCGCCCATGGGCAAGAACTCCTGGAAGCCAGAGCCAAGCCCGTTGACGGGGGTCAGTTGTTCGTGGTCCACAAACGCTGCGGTTCGATAACCCGCACCGATAAAGGACACTGCGGCGTGGGGCATCTTGTCGGTGATCTCAAAGCGCAGCTCATCCGCAACGGGACTCTCCATGATGTAGAGCCTTCGAGAGAGGTCCGCGTCGCTGCCAGTCAGCAGCGCGCAGTGCGCAGGAAGCAGCCGCGGGGAAGCCGACCAGGTCTTGTCAAAAGCAACCGCATCCTCTGCAAAAGCATCCATGACCGGGGTCGTCCGGCGGTCGTACCCGTTGGAACTCAGGTGGTCCGCCCGCAGGGCATCGATGGCGATCACGAGCACGCCACGACCCGTGCTCTCACTTCTCGGCTTTCCGCCCGTGCAGGCGCCCATCACCATCAAGCTCGGCAGGATAAAGAGCAGGAGCCGGGCGGCGGCCCAACTAGAGCGACTGGACTTTGAGCTCGTCTTGGGGTCGATCGGAGACATGAAGCGGAGGGAGGGTGGCAGGAGTGCTTTTTAGGGCATTCATAGCCTACCTTTGGAAAGCAGAGCCTCCACCTGTCCCGAACCAATACTTTGGCACCAAGTTGCCCCTCAGACCTATCCTTCCAAAGTTTAGCTAGACCTTGAGGGCTTCGAAGACTTCCCCTTGGACGAAATGGGACTCGAGTAGGTCCCGAAGGTTGTCGCGCCTGACCCGCGTATAGAAGACCCCCTCTGGATAGATCACAAGGTTCGTGCCCGAGTCGCAGGGCCCAAGGCAGGTGCAGCCATTGACGCGCACATTTTCGATGCCCAGTTCGAGTAGGATCATGGGGATCGCGTCCATGATGGCACCTGATCCCGAAGCCCCACAGGAGGGCTCACTGCTAGGTGGCCGGTTGACGACGCACACGAAAATGTGCCCTTTGGCAGTGAATTGGCCCTTATTCATGCTGGAGCAGAACATGGAAGTCCCAGCCATTCCATGGAAATGCTTGTGGGAGTCTTCACATTCCAGGTATTGCGAATCAGTCCTGACCAATCTCAAGAGTTTGCATGTCCTCGATCCAACCAAGGGTCCCATCGGCACGAACCCGTAGCCAACCGGGCAGGCTGTCGACGCGCTCGATGATCCCGCCACCGTCCACCCGCAGGATAACGGGCAGGTCGAGATTGGGCTCGCTGCGCAGGGCGGCCCCGCCACTCGCCGTCACCATCGCCCGCTGCGCGGGGGTGTGTACGGCGCGCCAAGTGTGCAAGGCCGCAAGCCCTAAGCCGAGCCCGAGGAAGATCACAGCGAGACATCTGGTAAGCCGCCCGCCGCGCAGCGCCTCGCCCAGCAGGCAGAGACCGAGGAGTGCGAGCACGCCAAAACTGAGCAGCTCGAGTTCGGGTAGACGCAAAATGGAGTACAGCCGCTCGACCGTCGCCGCGAGGTCGCCGCGGTCGGCGGCCTCGAGCCCTGCCCGTGACCGGGCAAGCTCAAGATTGGCCCAGGTGTCCGACTGGCGTGGGGCGTGCTCCACGGCGGAAGTGTAGCGCGCTACGGCCTCCAGGAAGTTGCCCTCGCGGAAGGCCGCGTTGCCCAGATTGTGCAGCAGTTCACCACGCCGCGCCGAGCCGGTAGTCTGCTCCAGCGCGCCTGCCCAGTGGGCCTTGGCGCTGGCGTAGTCGCCGCTGCGGTAGGCGACCTGGCCAGCGCTGGGTGTCTGAGCTTCGGGGGTAGCTTCCAGACCTAGGCCGGGTGCCGCGAAGCCCATACAAAGTAGCGCCCAGAGCAAGCTCTTCCACAGGAAACGACAGTTCATCGGGACTCTCCCTGTAGGGTGTTCGCGGCCACTTCGAGGTCTAGTGACTCGACGGTACGGGCAAGGGCGAGCAGCTCGCCATCGCTGGCTTGGTGACCGCTACCGGAAGACCAGACTGCGGAGTCTAGCTCGGCCATGGCCAGGGCAACCTTGGCCATGGCCGGATACGCCACTAGGATTGGCTGGAGGTCGCGCCCGATCCAGGCTCCCTCCCCTTCGCCGCTGCGTGCGCTGAGGAAGGCTCCGAAGGCCTGCTGCCGGGCACTAGCGGAGTCGCTCCGTCTAAGGGCTCGCCTAAGGTTGCGGTGGGCAGCGCGGCGGCGACGGTTGCCAGGAGTGGCAGGGTCGCCATTCCGGCGCACAGCGACGCGCAAGCCGGCCCAGGCCGCGCCGAGCAACGCCAGGGCTCCGCCAAACTTGCGCAGAAAGTGAGGGTCGGGCTCCAAGCCATCCCCCCCACGGGATGGGCTCGCGGGGATTTCAGAGCGCAGGTCGCGGATATCCTCTTCGAGCTCGGGGAGCTCTTCCACATCTAAGCTACCCGTGCCTTCGAGCGCGTGCACTCGAATAGGCATGGGCTGGGTGACCACCCGCTCGTAGGCTTCGGTCTCCGGGTTGTAGACCACCAGGGGGATAGAGGGCAGTTCCTTCACGGATTCGGAAAGGGGAGCGAAGTCGAAGACACTTACGCGCCGGTTGCGCTCCTTCAGCTCGTCGGTGACCCCATAAAAGTTGATGTTCTCCATACCATCGAGGTGAGTCGCATCCGGGAGAGCGAAGAACTCCAGGTTGCCCTGGCCCGTCCACTCGACCCGCAGCTTGATCGAGTCTCCGGCGTTGACCTCGCGGCGATCGATCTCGGCCCGGGCCGTAATCGAACCCACCGCGTCGAGGTAGTCCCTAGGGCGGCCCGTCTCCGGCAAGGTGCCAACCACCAGGGACACAGGCTCTGCCTTGGTGTAGTACATGTCGCCTTCCCGGGCGGGGTCCAAGAAACCACCACCCAGCATCTGGCCAAATTTAAGGTGCGATGCCGGAAACTCGATCAGGCCAGGAGACGTAGCGAGGTAGCTGCGCCTAAGGCTGAACATCTCAAAGCTGCGGCCGCGGATAGAACCTGCTCCCTCACGGGTCACCTCAATCTGCGAGCGGCTATTGAGCAGCACCGAGGTGTAGGATTTGCCCAGCTCGCGGCGGCCGCTACCCTCCATCTCGATCGCACCGGGAATCTGCCCCCACCAAGGCAGGGACAGGTCCGCGTGGTTCAGCTTGCGCACCGCGGTATCCCATCCAAAAGAGACCTCGACGTCAAAAGGTTGGCCCAAGACGACCTTCTTTGGCGTGATCTTCACCCGGACGATCCCCAGCTCTGCGCCGGCCAGATCTTCTTTGACGCGCAAAGGCATGGGGTTGGTCTCGTAGTCATTGCCGGCCGCCGATACAAGGAAGGGTGGAATCACATACTCGCCCTCGGCACTGGCCCGTACCGGAATGGTCCAACTGATGCTGGACTGTACGGACATGCGACCATTGATGGAGGTGGCCTGGCGGGAAGTGCGCCCTCCGGGAATCGGGCCGATCGAGAGCCCCGGAACATCGGGCAGGTCGCCTATGGAGCCCTCGGTAGTACCCTCCATGTGAACGAGGATCCCTACGGTCTCCCCAAGCTTGGCTAATCCGGTGTTCAGCTGCACAGAGACCCGCGGCGGGTCCTGGGCGGCGGCCGATGCGGCAGCTCCAAAGATAAGTGCAACGAGTAGCGCTAATGCGCCAAGGGGTACTTTGGTCATATCTCTTACCTACCAGTCTCGCTCCACGGGAACTTGCCGGGTCTTCTGGAGTCGGCTCTTGATCTCAGCTTGTTCTTTTTCGAGTTCACCTAGGCGGTCGAGCAGGCGTGCCATCTGCTCCTTACTTAGCTCCTTGGGAGCCACGGCTTCGGGCTGCTCCTCAGACTCGCCTTGCTCTTGCTCTTGCTCTTGCTCTTGCTCGGAAGGGGCGGGCTCTTCCTCTTGTTCCTCTTCGCGCTCGTTCAAGGGTTCTTCCTCTTCGGAGTCGTCTTCGCCCTCTTCACCCTTCTCCTCTTCGGCGCCCTCGTTGTCCTCGTTGTCCTCGTTGTCCTCGTTGTCCTCTTCGCCCTCTTCGCCCTCTTCGCCTTCTTCGCCTTCTTCGCCCTCTTCGCCTTCTTCGCCTTCGGACTCTTCCGACTCCTGCTCATCCTCTTGCTCTTGCTGCTGCTCAATCATCGCATCGAGCTCGCGAAGGCGTCGGATCACGTACTCGAGATTCGCTTGGCCATCCTCGCAATCGCTCTCGACCGCGAGCAGGTCGAGGTAGTCGCCGCGAACCCTCAAGTAGCCTCGATGCAGGGCCTCGAGCTTCTCCTCTAGACTCTGCTCGTCCGCGGCTGGTGCTCCGGGCATCGGAGGCATCGCGGGTGCTCCCTCACCACCGAGTTCTTCCAACAGTTCGTCTAGGCGCTGCTCCATGGAAAAGAGCCTTGTGGTTGCGCGATTAAAGAGGGCGTCACGCCGCAGGTCGCCCTCCTCGGCTAGGGCCGCCGCAAGGAAGAACTCCTCGGCCGCCAAGGAGTGCCCCCCCATGCGCGAGTGCACCATGCCTAGGGCATAGGTCAAGTGGGCGCGCTCGAAGTCGGTCCATGCAAAGCGCGGCCCCATGGGCTCCTCGTCCTTGGACTCGCCCGGCTCTGGCGCATCGGCTTGTTCCCCTTCCTGCACCGGCGGCTCCCCGTCGAGTGCCTCGTCCCCGTCGGCCTTCGCGAGGAGGTCTTCCCCGGCGTTCCTTGACTGTGGCTCTAGGTCCTCAAGCGAGTAGTTCAGCCAATGAAGAGCTGTCCCGAAGTCGCCCTCTTCGCAGGACTCGACCACCTGGGTCAGCACCATCGCAGCCTGGGGATTTTGATCGTCGAAGGGCGGCGGCAAGGCGATGTCTTCGGCAGGAATCGCAGTGCGGTCAACCACCGGGCTTTGAATCGGCGTCAGCCCACCGGGCTGCTGGGCATGGGCCGGCGGCGCTCCGATTCCGGCGGCGAAGCCAAGGGTCAGCAATGGCAGGGCCATCAGACTAGCCGCCCTGTTCGCCCGCGCCATGGACCACCTGGGCCGGCGCTCTCGAAGGCCAAGGGCCAGCAGTGCAAGGGCGACACCTGGAACCAAGGCCCACTGGTAGCGATCGTGGGGAATGCGCTGGCCGGCGCCCCCAAGGCTACGGCGATCGAGCTGGCCGATGCGTTTCTCGTAGATCTCCTCTAGGGGTGTCGGTGAATCCGAAGTCGTCAGAAAGGCTCCGCCACTCACGGCTGCCAGGTCCGCGAGGCTGTTGCGGTCTAGGCGCGTCACAACCTCGGCGCCATCTGGCCCGCGCAGGAACGACTCGGATCCATTGCGGCCCACCATTGGAATTTTCCCACCCTGCTCTGTACCCATACCTACCACGTAGATGCCGATATTCTGCTCTGCCGCGCGCTTGGCCACGGCAAGTCCTTCGCCCTCAAGATCCTCGCCATCGGTCAAGAGTACGATCGCCTCGTGGGCTCCCGTGCGCCCATCGAAGAAGCCTAGGGCTCGCTCCAAGGCTGCACCGATGCTTGTGCCACCAAGGCGATTGTCGTCCGGACTTACGCCGTCCAGGAACGAAAGCAGCGCGTTTCGGTCACGCGTCAGGGGAGCCACCTCGCGAGCATCTCCAGCAAATGCGATCAGAGCAACGCGATCTCCCGAGAGTTGCTCCACAAGGCCGCGCACCTCGCGGCGAGCGCGCTGCAGGCGATTCGGGGAAAGGTCCCTGGCAAGCATCGACTTCGATGTATCGATACACACCACGATGTCGAGCCCCTTGCGTAGTGCCGGCACTTCCGTGTGACCGCGTACCGGTCCTAGCAGCGCGAGTACCACAAGGCCCGCCGCAGCGGCCTCGAGCCCAATGCGCAAGCGCGCGCGATTGGCTGAAAAATTGGCTCCAATCTTCTGCAGAAGGTGGTTATCCGCAAGCTTCGCCCGCGCCCCCCTGCGCAGGGTAAGCACGAAGAGACCCAACAAAAACAAGGTGACTACGACTCCGAACAGAGGCCACAAGTGCACGCGCTGGAAGTCGAATCCGAGTAGGGCCATCATGTGGTCCTCCTCAGGCCGAAGGCGACCAGGGACCGGCCCAGCACGGCCATGCCAAGAGCGAAGAGCAAGACCCGTGGGTAGAGGTCTCGAGTCTCAACCCTGCGCTCTTCCACGCGCGGAGTGCGCTCGAGCTCTTCGATCTCAGCGTAGATCTCCTCTAGGCCATCCTTGTCCTTAGCGCGATAGAATCGTCCTCCAGTCTCCGAGGCAATCCGTCGTAGCAGGGTCGTGTCGGGCTGCTCCTCGGTCGGGAAGATACGGCGGCCGACCTGTGCGTAGACGATGCGCTCGGCGTGGATGGTGTAGACCCGCACGCCGTTCTCCTTAGCCAGTCGGATCCCGTCCTCGGGCAGGATATCGTCCACGGTGTTCGCGCCATCGGTCAACAGCACAATGATGCTAGATTCAGCGCCGTTTTGACCCAGCATGTCCGCGGACTTTGTCAAGGCTGCGCCAATGGCCGTGCCATCCTCTTCCTGATACTCAACGATCTTCACCTCGTCGAGAAAGCCATGCAGCGCGTCCACGTCCAGAGTGAACGGGCAGCGCAGCTCGGGATAGCGCGCAAAACTTAGAAGAGCCACGTTGTCGCTGGCACCAACCTCGTCGGTCATTCGCCGCTCGGCGTAGGCTGCCACCACATCTTTGACCACATCGAGACGTGTGCGGGTGGCCTCAAGATCCATGTGGACCATGGAGCTCGAACGGTCGACCACCAGAACCGTGTCGACACCTTCGGAGGTCACCGAGTGGATCACATTGAAGTCAAGGGGTCGCGCCAAGGCCAAGATCAGCAGTACGCAGGCGATTGCCTCCAGCAGGTCGGGCAGAAACAAAAAGCGCTGGCGTATCGACTTGGGAACCCTATGCCCGATGCCCGAGAGTGGGATCGAGAGTGAGGACAGGCTCCCCTGCCTACGGCCAAACCAGACCGCCAGGATGACCAAAGGCAGCAGGGCGAGGAAGATCGGGTCTCCCAGGCCGATGGACCCCCAAAGCTCGAGTCGAACGGGTGCCGACGAGGGGAGGTTCTCTTGCATCGGCAAGATCAAGAGACTGCCTCCTGGGGGGCCGCAGGAACACTCTCGGCGAGCTTGTCCTGGAGCTTTTTGGCGAGGGCGATGCGCTCGGCAAGCCCCCATGGGGTGGGAACGTCGCCCGCGTACTTGATCATGCCGATGGCGGCGAAGAAGTCGTGAACCTCGTCAGGCGCACCCAAGGCATGGGCCCACTCATGGTCTGTGAGGGCCACGCCTAGGCTAAGGACTGGCTCGATCTGCGCAAGCTCGCGCTTGAGCTCGACGGCCTCGCGCAGGCATGCCGTCAAGGTGAAGTGTGCATCGCGCAGGTCATCTGGCGTCGGCTGCCTGCCCGGAGCCACCAGATCGACTAGATCCGCGAACGATTGATCGATGCAGACCTGCCGCTCGCGCGGGGTCAACGACGGCTCTGATGAGCCCCGGCGCAGGAGCAGCACGCCGACCAAGGCCGCGCCCAGGCCTGCTCCAACCCAGAGCAGCCTAAGTGGGGAGCCCTCTTGGGGCTCGCGCTCTGGTGGGGTATCGGGGAAGCCCGCCAAGGGGCGCGGAGCTTGGTCGGCCTCCCCCAGGAAACCCGCGGTGATCTGGGGGTCGAGCTCGGGGAGATCAAACCCCGACCAGAGAATCCCGGGCAGCCTGCGCTCGCCCGCTTCCAAGGACGCAATCTTCCAGAGCGCGCGCCCCACAAGCATGGAGCTGCTTCCTTCGGCGGGTCCGACCACACGCTCGATCACAAGTTCGCCCGGCTCGAGGATCTGCCAAGAGTAGTCTAGGTTCTCCTGGGAGAATGCCGGCTCGCGGAAGAGCTCGACGAGCTGCTTGCGTCCCCTGCGCTCGGCGGCGAAGTAATCGTCCCCGGCCATGGGGAAGACCGGAATGGTTGCCTCGACCGTGACCTCTATGGGCGTGCCGATCGTGCCTGCCAGGCTCGGGTCCACGAGCACCCTAACCTGGACGTCCTCCATGGCATGGGCTTCGGGCGCAAGGGCCAAACCCCATGCGACTAAGGCGACCCCTAGGTTTTGGACAATCGTCACCGGGAGGTCCTCCCCAGGAAAGATGCCTTGGACTCGCCGCGGCTGCGCCCCTCAAAGAAGCGAATGATTGGCTTGGTGATATCGCCACTCGTACTCTGGCGGATCACGCCGATGCGGCACTTAGCAAGGAAGCTGTCCAGGTACTTGGTGCGCGCCTGGGCAGACTGGGTCCAGGCCCCCCGAACGCGCCTCGATGCTGTGTCCACCAAAATGGCCTGACCGGTCACCGGATCATCCAGCTCGATCAACCCGACCTTGGGCAGCTTAGATTCGAAGGGATCTTCGAGCGGGACGGCGACCACATCGTGGCGAGCGCCGAGCACAAGCAAGAGCGACTGGATGCGCTCGCGCTCGGCTTCGGTCGCACTAAGTAGCCCCTGGAAGTCGCTGACGATGAACATCAGGTTGTGCCGCGACCGGTCGCGCACGCGCTCCTCGAGCATCTGTACGAAGTTCGTCTGTCCAAGAGTCGGTTCGGCGGCGATCACTTCGCGTACGAGGCGATTGACGTGGGCACTGGTCCGGCCCGAAGCGAGGTGCAGGCCGCTCTCCTTCCCAAACAAGGTCAGCCCCACCCGGTCCCTGGTCCCAAGCGCGACGAAGGACAAGAGCGCACAAAACTCCGCGGCCAGCTCGCGCTTCGTTACCCGTCGGGTGCCAAAGTCCATGCTGCGCCCAGTATCTACCAGCAGGTGCAGGGCAAGCTGGCGGTCCTCGCGGAACGTCTTGACCTGGGGCTCGCCCTTGCGCGCGGTCACCTTCCAGTCGATCGAGCGCACGTCGTCGCCAACCTGGTACGCGCGCACCTCTTCAAACTCGATGCCCGAGCCCTTGAACGAGCTCTTATAGCCGCCTGCTAGCGCGCTTGAGACCAACCGGTTGGTGCGGATACGAATGGCCTTGACCCGAGCCATCAGCTCTGGGCCCAGCAGCGCGTCGCTCCCGTCGGGAGCCCCATGCTTCTTGCTACCAAACACGCTTCGGGTCGCCTGGGTTTAGGGTACGGGAACGCCTTCCAACAGGCGACTCACTAGGGCGTCGGCGTCGATGCCCTCGGCCTCGGCTTCATAATTAGGCACAACCCGGTGGCGCAGCACCCGATGGGCGACGGCCTTAATGTCGGCGGGTGTCACGTAGTCCCTGCCGTTTAACCACGCCAGGGCCCGGGAGACCAGGGATAGGGTGATGGTTGCCCGGGGCGAGGCACCAATCAGGATCGCGCCCTCCAACTCGGGAAGACCCGATGCGCCGGGCCGGCGCGAGGCCTCCACGAGGGAGACGATGTAGCGCTTGAGCCGCGGGTCGAGGGTCACTTGGTCGACCTCGGCTCGGGCCTGTAGCACCGAGTTCAGGGACACGACCTGGCGTACCTTGGTCAACGCCGAGGTGCGGCCCATGCGGTCGAGAATCTCAAGCTCCTCGTCCGGGTTCGGGTAATCCACGATCAGCTTCATCGCGAAGCGATCAAGCTGGGCTTCGGGAAGGGGATAGGTGCCCTCTTGCTCGATCGGGTTTTGGGTCGCGAGGACCAGAAACGGCTGCGGCAGCTCCAGGCTCTGACCGCCGATGGAGACCTGCCCCTCTTGCATGGCCTCGAGCAGGGCCGACTGCACCTTGGCCGGGGCGCGGTTGATCTCGTCGGCGAGCACGAAGTTCGCGAAGACGGGTCCCTTGCGCGCCTCGAACACGGACTCTTTCGAGTTGTAGATCTCGGACCCGATCAGGTCCGATGGCAACAGGTCCGGGGTAAACTGTAGGCGCGAGAACTCGCCGTCCAGGGCTTCGGCCAGGCAAGAGACCGCCAGGGACTTTGCGATACCAGGCACGCCCTCGAGCAGAACGTGACCGCCTGTCAGTAGTGCCAGCAGCAGTCCTTCGACTAGGTCAGCCTGGCCGACGATGACCTCGCCCATGGACGCGCGCAGCTCGGGGACCCAAGCTGCGGCGGACAAAGATGAGTTGGCGGGGGCGACAGAGCCGGCGAACTCCGGAGAGCCCGCGGCGGGTGGAAGGCTAGTCATCCTTTTAAAGAATAGGGATCAGACGGGGAAGGGTGAGGAAGGCTCCGTTCTACGACTTGTGATTTGCAGAAGTTAGAGCCCAGTGGGCGAGATCTTAGACAAGATTCGCCACCGTTTGACGAACCAAGGACCAACGATACGTACGCTTCTAACAAGCCCCTTGCCTTGGACGGCCCACATCCGGGTGAAGGCACCGTAGGCTAGGGCCATGAAAACCCCCCAGCACGCAGCCCTAGCCCTCGCCTTCCTGCTCAGCGCCTGCTCCTGTGCCTCGGACGAGCCCAAGACCCTTGGACCGGGGACCAGTACGGCCCTAAATAAGCAGCTTGCATTTGACCAGCAACACCCCCTACTGGACGAGCTGCTCGCCGAGTTTGTCACCCCGAGCGGAGTGCGTTATGCGGACCTAGCCATGGATAGGGGTAAACTCGATCGCTACCTATCCGTGGTCCAGTCCGTCTCCCCCACCGAGCTTGCGAGCTGGACTCGCAACCAGCGCTATGCCTTCTGGATCAATACCTACAACGCCCACATACTGGCCCTGATCGCTGCGAATTATCCCGTGGAGAGCATCCGCGACCTTGGCGGTGCGGTGTTCGGCCAAGTCTGGGACCTCGAGTTGATCCCCATGGGCGCACACAACCCCGACGGGAGTGGCGACAACCTCAGCTTTGGGGACATCGAGCACGAGATCCTGCGGCCCGACTTCCAAGACGCTCGGGTCCATGCGGCGATCAACTGCGCCTCCGAGAGTTGCCCGCCCCTCTTGCCCGAGGCCTTTGTCGCCGACAGGCTCGACACCCAACTGACCGGCGTTATGGAGGCTTTTCTGGGTGATCCCAGCCGTAATCTCATCGACCGGGCCTCGGATCATCTACAGCTGTCGAGCATCTTCGACTGGTTCGCAGAAGATTTTGAACTCGAGGAGGGCAGTGTCCAGGCCTACGTCGCACGCCATGGAGGCTTGGAGTCTACCGATTGGTTGTCCGATGCAAAGCTGAGCTACCTCGACTATTCTTGGGCACTCAACGACGCGGGAGGCGCCGGCGAGTAAGGCCGTCTAAATCTGCGCACCACCGGCGGTGTTTTTCCAGTCCAGGTCAGGAGGGTTTCGGGCCCCGGGGCATGCGCTTCCCGGGTGCTTTCACACCCATGGTCCCTAGCTGATTGGCTAAGATTTTGCGCGCCTCTGCGAAGGCGTGTCGGAGGTGGGGTTCACCGTCCTCTTTGGCCTGATCCATCCCCCTGTCCAGGGCGCGAACCGCTGTTAGCGCCCGCTTGACGGAGGCCGTCTTCTTGGATTCCTTTGCGGCGGCCCGCTGCTTGACATCCTTTATTTTGGATTCAAGATCAGCGATGATTTGTTCAGGAGTCCGATGGGGCTTTCGTGTCATTTTTTTTCGGTCACGGTTGATCCTGGGGGCAAGATTCCAGCGTTCCTATCCAAAAATCCAAGGCAGTTATATCCCTAGCGAATAGTGATTAGCTGGGCTTCGAATCAAAATTGGGACCTTCGCCCAACTTATGGAAAACCATCCAAAGACTTCCCCAGAGACATGTCAAGCATGAATTATGCCCTATAAATCGACAGCCATATTTCTCGTACAGGGAGGAGTGCAATTTATGGCGCTGGCAGTCGGCAAGCACCCGTTCGGCCCCTCGCCTACCGAAATCGCGTTTAGCTTTGGTAAAGTACGCCTCCTAGCCAGCGAACCGCCGTGCGGTTTTTGGCGGTCCCCCCCCAATCACCGTATCCATCGTTGTAATGGGACTCCCCTGCCAGACTCTGCCTTTCCCTTATCTGCCACGCAATATTCACCATGAAGTCCATTTGGATCCCCCTAGCACTGTGCGCCTCGATCGCACCAATGCCCACCGCTTTTGCGGCTCAAAATGGTCAGACCGATAAGCCCGCAAACATCGAGCAGGCTAAACGCGACCTTGCCGATGCCCAAGCCAACCTAAAGGCCCTGCTCGAGGAGCAGAAGAACAAGAAGGTAGAGTGGACTACGATTTTCGAAGCGGACGCCGAGGTCACTCAAGAACTAGAGACGAGTCCCCAGAGGGGGCTGTTCTGGAGCTACGGCACTGAAGAGGTACCCACCGTCAAGAGTGAGGCCAAGGTCGAGCGGTTCGTCCTTAGTGGTGAGGATTTGCCGACGGGACACCGAGACAAGGCCGAAGGTGGATCTAGGATGGGTGTCCTAAGGCAAGACGTTTGGATCGATGAAGACGGCCACAAGGGCAAGGCGAATCCTGTCATGCCCCACGACTTTCCCGGTGGCGAAGACTTTGACTTCTCGGACATCGAGGAAATCATTAACGCGTATGGCGGACAAGGCACCATGCGCATCGAGGTGCGCGGCGAAAATGGAAGGGCGCCCCGCAGCTTCGCCCGCTCCTTCCGCCTCGAAGGTGAAGACAGGCACGAGACTCAAGGGACCAAGTGGGATGACTCGAAGCAGGAGCAGGCCTGGATCACCATCATGGGAAACGACGATGAGGTGCACCACCAGCGCCCGAGAATGGGCGATCGTGGCAAAGCGCAGCGGTTTAGGGCTCCCCTTCGCCGTCACATGGGAGGACAGGGTGGCAACGCAGGCCCCGAAAATGGCAGGCCCAGGGCTAAAGGCCAGGACATGCCCTTTGATGGCTACGAAGTCGAGGTCTTCTTCAGTGCCGAAGCCATGCCGGAAGGCGTGAGCTTCTATGGTGGCAAGAAGGGCGCACCCTCTAAGAAAATGCAACACGAGAAAGTCATGGTTGAGCTTGCGGAGATCGCGGACTGCGAAGCCGCGCCGAACTGCTGCGACTGCGAATGCGGCACGAGTGAAAGTGAAGACGACTTCAAAGGCCAGACCCAGGATTCCCCTAAGGATTCTCCCTGCGAAGATCCGGTTGCCTATGAAGAGGCCAGTGTTTGCGACGAGCTCGAGTCCGACGACGCCTTCTTATGGGCCACGGACGCCGAGGATGTAGACATTCAAATCGAAGCCTTGGTTAACGAGCTCGGCGGCGACCACGCCCAGGCCGAGGTTCGCGTGATCCACTTGGCGGACGTGGAGACTGCCACTGACTTCGACGACATTGATGCCCTGATTGCCGAGCTCGAAGGTGACCTAGCTACGACCAAACTTGAAGCCCTCTTGGCCGACCTCGAGAGCGACGTGGTCACCCTTGAGATCGACGCGGCCAAGGTAGAAACCTCGCCTGTTGTGGTTGCGCCGGCTAAGCCTGCCGTGGATGCTAAGGTTGCCGCCTTGGAAGCTAAAGTCGCGGACCTAGAAGCAATTATCGAGTCCCTTGTTAAAGAACTCAACCAGCGCTAGCCCCTAGTCTGGACGAACGCAGCGGCCGCTGCTCCCTGTGGGAGCGGCGGCCGCCTGTATTTAAGAAAGAGCTAGAGACCCGCGGGGAGAACATCGAGATTATGTCGGTCCCGGTGCGTATCCTATTTCTGTGTTCTCTACCCCCCTTGGCCTCACGGCACTGCTCGGCGTTCCCCTCGTCGTACTGCTCCACCTGTTCCAGCGCCGCTTTCGACCGCATCCGGTCAGCGCGCTGTTCCTTTGGGGCGACCTCGAGACCCACTCGCCCTCGGGCCGAACGCGCCAAAAGCTACTGCGATCACCGTCTTTCTGGCTCGAGATCCTGGCCGCACTGCTCCTCGGCCTAGCCCTTGGTAGCCCGGTGGCCTGTGGCTCTGGACAGGCCGAGCACCTGGTCGTCGTGCTAGATTCCTCGGCCTCCATGGCGGCCGAACCGCTCGTGCTCGCCACGGGCGAAACCTTGGAGCCCATCGACCAAGCCGCGCGTCGCCTAATCCGAGAGCG
This sequence comes from Planctomycetota bacterium, assembly GCA_029250885.1. GTDB lineage: Bacteria > Planctomycetota > UBA1135 > UBA1135 > CALBMX01. The sequence goes on along the minus strand of JAQXEK010000051.1, from coordinate 31,685 downwards.
CATCGCGGATCTGCCCGCCAACTCGCGGGTCACCCTCATCCAGAGCGGTGTGCGCCCTAGCCTGATCGCTGGCCCAGCCGTACTACCCGGTGAAGCTAAGGCGCTCCTATCGAACTGGTTCCCCGGCCACGGTCGCCACGACCTCGGCCCAGCAGTCTCCCTGGGCCGCGAGCTGGCCGGCGAGGGCTCCGTGCTGCTGGTCACCGACCAATTCGACGAGCTGCGCTGGAACCCCGCCATCGAGGTCGTCGCCCTGGGTACACCCTCGGGCAACCTCGCTATCATCCGCGCCACGCGCGCCAGAGGTCGCGACTCCCAGGGCGCGAAGAACGAGTTCGCCAGCTTGACTGTGTCAAACCTCTCCCCCGAGCCCCGGATCGCCAACCTCGAATTTGCCGCCCTTTCCCCGGACGGCTCTACCGAGACCGTCTTTGGCCGGGTCCCCATGCAGATCCCCGGCGGTGAGAAGCGCACCCACAAGCTGGACCTGCCGCCCGACTCCCCCAGTATCGTTGTGCGCCTTGCCGACGACGAGCTGAGCCTCGACAACGTTGCCTTTCTCGCGCCCCCTCCACCCCGGACCCTATCCCTATTTTCGCCCCTAGATGAGGAGCTTCGCTTGGGCTTGGGGCTTGCCACGGGGATCGAGGGCTCTGGCCCCATCGACCGCCTGCTCGAGCTTGTGCCTGATGCCGTCGCCGTAGCTGATGCCGAGAAAGCGCACCTGATTATCAGCGGTGCGGCCATGGGCGCGCCCACGACCTGGAGCCTGACGATCGAGGCGCCCGGAGACGAGCGTGAAAGCCTCATCGGCCCGTTCCTCAAGGACCTGCGCGATCCCGTTGTGATGGGCACGACCCTCGAGGGCATCGTCTGGAGCCACACTAAGGGCTATGCGCCGAGAGGAGTGCCGATCATCTCTGCCGGGGGTACGGCGCTGGCAACCCGGGAGGAGAGCGGCGCCAAGCGCATCTATCACTTGAGTCTGGACCCGCGGCGCTCGACCCTCCAACGCTCGCCGGACTGGCCCGTGTTTCTATCCAACCTGGCCGAAGAGCGCCGCGCCCACCTGCCCGGTCCACTGCGCACGACCCTGCGCACGGGCGAGACCTTGCACTTCCGTGCCTCGGGTCCTGCGGAGTACACCCTGACTGGGCCCGGTGGTTTCTTGCGCGAGTTGCGCGGTAACCGCGAGCTCACCATTGAGATGCCCACGGCCCCTGGGTTTTACACCCTGACTCGCCTGGCCGAAGCCGGAGCGACCCAACCCACTGGCGATGACGCCAAGGCACCTAGCGAACAACAGCCCAGCCTCGAGGAGCTGGCCCGGTCGACTGATCAAGTCGTCGCCACCTTGGGCGTCAACCTCTCTGACGCCGCCGAGTCCGACCTCCGGGGCGCGACCACAGGGAGCCGCAAGTCCAGCACCAAAAATGCCGACACGCGTACGCCGGCCAACTGGCTCGAAGCTCTGCTGGCCCTTGGAGCGCTGCTCTGCTTACTGGCCGACGGATTTGTGCTCGGCGGCCACAAGCTGCGGCCCGCCCCCGATTTCACCGAGGAGCCCGCCCTGTGATCGACTTCCTCGTCCCAGCTTTTCTGCTGCTGATCATCCCGGCCGCCTGGCTTATATGGCGCTTCCCCGGCACCAGTCGGCCCAGCGACGTCATGCGCGGCATCGCCGCCTTGGCCCTAATCTTGGTGCTCGCCCAGCCGTACCTCAATCTCGCGGACCAAGGGCGCAGCCTAATCGTGCTGGTCGATCGCTCTCTGTCCATGCCGGACGAGACCGAGCGCAGGGCCCTAGACACCATCCGCTTGATGGAGGAGGCGCGCTTGCCCGGCGACATGCTCGGCGTGATCAGCTTCGGCGGCCGCAGCGAGGTCGAGAGCCTGCCCAATGACGACCTGGAGTTCGTTGGATTCGAGCGCAACCCTAACGCCAATGCCACGGACCTAGCCGGCGCGATGGAATCGGCCCTCGCCCAGATACCAGAGGGGGCTCCTGGCAGTATCTTGATCCTGTCCGACGGCGAGAGCAATGGCAGCGACCCCATGGGCGAAGCTCGCCGCGCATTGGCCCGTGGCATCCGCGTGGACGTTCTCCCGATCACGCGCCCGTCAGGTGGCGATGTGGCTGTCGAGCGCCTTGAGCTGCCCCCAAGTGTCGCCACCGGTGAGCCCTTCCAGTTCAATGCTTGGATTCGTGCTGACAGCCCCGAGACGCGATCGGTCAGCCTGCTGCGCAACGGCCGGCTCCTCACGACCCGCAAGGTCGAGCTCGACGTGGGCCTTAACCGCGTCACCTTCCGCGACCTCGTGCCCGGGGTCGGTGTTGCCGAGTACGAGGTCCGCGCGAATCCCGAGGCTAACCTCATCCGCGACCGCATCCCCGAGAACGATCGCGGTCTGGGCGCGGTGCGCGTGGTGGGCGCCCCCCGTGTACTGGTGCTGAACGAAGACGGTGCGCCGGACACCCTGACCATGGTGTTAGAGGCTGCGGCGATCCCCGTTACGGTTTTGACGCCCGAGCAGGCACGCCTCGATCGCGTGGGTCTGACGCCATACCGCGCGATCATCCTGGAGAACGTCGACGCTGGGCGCCTAGGCTACGCGGGCATGAACGCCATTGCGGACTTTGTGGACGAGCGCGGCGGCGGGCTCTTGATGACCGGCGGCGAGGCATCCTTTGGCATTGGGGGCTACTACCTATCCCCGATTGATCCTTTGCTGCCGGTCTCCCTAGAGATGCGCCAGGAGCATCGCATGATGGGCGTCGCCATGGCTATGGTGCTGGACCGCTCGGGCTCTATGGGCTCGGAGGCTGCGCCAGGTATCAGCAAGATGGACCTGGCCAATGCGGGCACGGCCTCTGCGATCGAGATGCTGTCGGGTATCGATGCGGTGACTGTACTTGCGGTCGACACGAAACCCCACGAAATCGTGCCCCTGCGCCCCGTAGACGACCCCGAAAGCATCACCCAGAAAGTGCGCCGCATCGAGGCTACGGGAGGTGGCATCTATGTATACAACGGCCTGCTCGCAGCCGGCAAGGCACTGGAAGAGGCCGACCAGGCAAACAAGCACGTAATCCTTTTTGCCGATGCGAATGACGCCGAGCAACCCAAAGGCGTACCTGCCTTGCTCGACAACTTCGCGGACCTTGGCATCACGGTTTCCGTGATCGCGCTTGGTACGGATAAGGACGCCGACTCTAAATTTCTGTTCGAGATCGCCGAGCGCGGTGGCGGCGACATCTACTTCACCTTGGAGCCCGAGGAGCTGCCGCGACTGTTCACCCAGGACACTATGACCGTAGCGCGCTCGACGTTCATCACGGAACCCTCAGGCACCGCCGGACGGGGCGGCCTGTTTGCCATGGGCGAGTTCGGCGAGGGCGTTAAGTTCCCTACCATTTCTGGGTACAACCTGACCTACCAGCGTCCCACCGCGACCACGGGTGTCGTGTCCTTGGATGAATTCGCGGCGCCTGTCTTTGCATTCAGCCACCGCGGCGTCGGCCGCACCGCTGCGCTCACGCCCCAGATCGGTGGCGGCTCCACGGGCCTTGTGGAGTGGCCAGATTTCCCGGACTTCATGGTCACCACCACACGCTGGCTGATCGGCGAAGCCGAGCCCGAAGACTATTTCGTGGATATGCGTCGTCAGGGCAGTGAGGCCGTGGTCCATCTCGAGGCCGACACCACCGGCGGGCTATTGCCGGACACGTCGAAGCTTGAGCTGCACTTGACCCGGGGCGACGGCAGCGTCTCCATCCTTCCCTTGGACCCGGTCGGCGAGCAGACCTTTGAACTGCGCCTCCCCTTGACCGAGGAAGGTGTAGCCCTTGGCTCGATCCACTTGGCCGACGATCGCGTACTGACCCTTCCGCCGGTTGCCCTGCCCTACTCACCCGAGTACCTGCCCCAGGTCAACAAGGGCGCCGTGGCTCCCGGTGTGCGCCTGCTCGAGAGGCTCGCCGATGAGACCGGCGGCTCCCACCTCACCAACCTCTCCCTAGCCCTGGCGGGAACCCGCGCGACCGAGCGCTGGCGGGTGCTTGGCATCGAGCTTTTGTGGTTTGCGATTGGCATCCTCTTGTTGGAGATCCTGGTCCGCAGGCTCGAGCTCTTTGGCGTAATCGGCGAACGACTGCGCCAATCAGCCCAGGGCATCCGAGCGCTGTTTCGCGGCGAGCCGGGTCCCGCGAGCGCTGCACCCGATGAAGTCATCCACGCCTCAACAGGATCGGCATCTTCCCTGGAGCTGGACTCGGAAAAGCCCTCAGCCCCGAGCGCTCCCGCAGCCAACACGCCGCCGGCCAACCGCTTCCATCGGCAGGGCCCCACGTCCATGGCCGACGCCATGGAGCGAGCACGCAACAATGCCGGCAAGCGCTTCGATCGTTAGGGCTCGGCTACTGCACCACGCCCTGTATTTGCACCGTTTAAGGTTGGGATGACCGTCTGCACAGCTCGGTCTGCCGAGCCCACGGGAAAGGTCAGCACTCGGCGCTCAACAGTCTAGCAGTCCGCCCCCCTGTCGCGGACCCCGTGACCGAATCGGCGACCTCCTCTCTAAGTTCGCCTCCACCAGTGCATAAGACAATCTAGCCTGTGGATGAGCCTTATCCACTGCACCCACGTCACTCTGGCCAACGAAACCTAGGTTTGGTGATCTAACACCCGACATACCTTGCGCACAACTGCCACTCACTGCTACGACCAAACCCGCTCTAAGGCCTAAGCCAAGAATTGCTCCTCGACTCCTCTCCATACCCGCCCCCTCAGAACCTTGATCGGAGCCGCGGGTAGCGAATCGAAAGTTGAGGACCGGAAAAGCGCCGGGTACGGCTCGACCTAGCCTTCGATGTAGTGTTTCAGCTCTTCAATCGTGCTGCGCTGCCTGACCATGATCGCGTTGAGCAGGTCGCCAATCGACAGAACGCCAACCACCTTGCCGTCTTCCAGAACAGGTAGATGCCTGACGCGCTTCTCAGTCATCAGCTCCATGCAGCCATCAAGGGTCTCATTTCCGGCCGTGCAAATCAGCTCGGTGGTCATGAGCTCTTCGACCAGGGTGCTGTCCGAGCGGCGCCCCCTAAGGATGCCCCGGCGTGCGTAATCACGCTCGGAGAGGATCCCGAGTAGCTTCCCCCCATCGATCACCAGCAGGGCGCCAACCCCGTGGGCATCCATCTCTCGAATCGCGTCTAAGACGCTCTTACGGGGGTGTATGGCGTGGACAATGCGGCCCTTGCGGGCGAGAATCTCAGAAACGAAGTGCATGTTTTCTCCTGGGTCGGATGAGGCGGAGAGGTCTCTTGGGCTATGACAAGAGAGGATTCAAGCACTTTGACCTAGGCGGGTTCCAGGAAGCCCGCTGCGATCAACTGCCCCCTGGCCGACTCTTCTAGGGGAGTCCCCGCGTTCATGCGCAGGTAGCGCATGCCGAGTCGGCGGGACTCGTCGGACAGCCCATCGACAAGGCGGTCCAGGCGCTTGCGGTATGCAGCGACGACACCTTGGTCAAGTCGCAGGTCTCGCTTGCCTCGCCCTTCGCTGTCCTCAAGTCGTAGGGAAGAGCCCACCGGTGGGTCGCTCTCCCAGGGTCCAAGGACTTGCAGCAGTGCTGCATTGCCCCGGCGCGAGGCTAGCGATTTCAAATTGACACCGCTCTCCGAGAGGAAGTCCGAGATACAGAGCCAGAGCCCGCCGGGAGCAAGCACTCCCCGGACCGCCGCAAGGCTATCCCCTAGGGGGGTCGTCTCGTCATAGGTCACGCCGACCTGCTCGAATTCCATGGCCGACATGACCATGGGACGCGCGCCCAGTCGAACCAAGCGCACCTCGAATCCAGCGCAGGCTGCGGCCCGTAGAAAGAGCCCAGCGAGGTCCGTGGCCAGGCGCTCCTTTTCCGGCTCTGCGGCCATGGAGAGGGACGCATCCAGCAGCACGTCCATGCGCGGCTGCACCTCTTCCCGGTGTACGCGGACCATCAGGTCTCCGGTTCGGGCGAGGGCGCGCCAGTCCACGTGCCGAACGTCGTCGCCGGGCGCGTAGGTGCGGCGGTCTTCGAATTCGAGGGAGGCACCGACGCCGGGACCAAGTCGATCCCCACTGCGGCCACTGGGCCGGAAGCCCAGCACCGGGACAAAGGCCTCGGCCAGGGACAGGCAATCGGGAGATGGCCTAGGCATCTTGCTCGGAGCTCTGTTCAACTTCGGCGGAGGGAACGCGTTCGATCGTCACGCCCGTCACAGGCGAGGCCATGGCGCCGGCAGACGGGGCAGTCACTACCTCGAGAATGCCGCGCAGAATGCGCGCAAACTGAAGGCAGAGCGCGGTGAACCCCATAATTATGACCAGGGTTCCGCTCTCGCTGCCATTATCGATCCTTTCGAATACCGAAAAAGGGTTGCCCGGATGGCGGCCCATGGAGAGGTTCTGATCGCCGATGACAAAGCCGAGCAACGGGGGCACGATCAGTCCGCTGACAAACAAGGCTGGGATTAGGCCACGGGAGAGGGTCGTTCGCTGCAAAGCATTAGACCGGTTGCTAAACACAGCTGTCGGGAGCAACAGGTAAAGCAACGCGTAAGCCACTGTGGCCGAGATCATGTCCACGCCGCTGTTCACATGCGCCACGCCCACGGGCGTTGACGTAAATATGGCCGCCAACCCAGAGGGGCTCCCGTTAGACAGCATCGCCCCCCACATGCAGACCATGAATAAGGTCATGAGCAGCCACAGGGCGCCGCGACCACCACCGGGCAGCCAAGGCAACAGAAATGTCCGCAGGAGTCGATTTGCCGGTAGTTGGTTCTTTACACGCAAGCCCATGCTCTCACGCTCGGACACCACGAAGATGCCCACGATAGTGACCCCTGCGATGGCCATCATGGTCATAAGCCAGCAGAACTCAGAAGCAACAATGATGCTGTTGGCATAGGTCACCCAAGTCATGAACATACCCGCGGAGACGAAGGTCAAGACCCGCAGGCCAGAGCTGCGGTTCTCCTCAAAGTGGGCTAAGCGCGAGGTGGCAATGACAATGGAGAATCCGGCGACGACGATCGAGAGCACGATGATCAGGGGCACCAAAACCTTCGTATCATCAGAGCCCATATCGATGCTCATTTCTGTCAGCCCAGCCATTGATCCGATCAAACCGAAGCAAGCATTGATAAGGACCGCCGCCAGGACGATCATAGAGCCGACGCGTGCGGCGCGCTTGGAAGTCAGGCTCGACAACCCCACCGCAAATGCGGTTAAGGCAAAGCAGATGACCGCGAGCAGTGGAATGCTGACCAGGACTAGCTGCAAGTCCACGCCGCCTAGCAGAAACGTGAACACGATATAGGGCGTAAAGATAGAGAAGTACAGCAATGCCTGGCTAGCAGCTCCAAGCAGTTTTCCATGGACGATGTGCCGCGGCCGCAGCCGGGACAAGATCAACATGTCAAAGGTGTTCTCTTCCCACTCAGCGCCCATTGAACTAAAGGCAGCCATGGGGACGAAGCCTATGACTGCAATCGTTAGACAAGAGAAGACGCCCACAAAAAAGGGCGGACCTATCGGGCGCCACTGCGTGGCGTCGGCGCCACCGAGTACAATCGAGACGCCAACGATCAAACTGATGATCACTGTAAACAGGAAAGCTGATCGAAACTGCTTGCCGCGCAAGGCCTGCCGAACCTCCTTGACGAAAACTGGGTTGTAGCGATCGTCTAGCCATTGGGACGCACGATCAAGCGGCGTTAGCACTGCCGGACCAGTACCATCCATATCCAGTTCTGCGTGGGTTTTCTTCATGCGACAACTCCGTCGGTCAGGCTGAGGAAGACGTCTTCGAGGTCAACACTCTCGGGGGCAAACTCGATAGGAGCCAGCCCCACGGATACGAAGTGCGCCACCAGTTCGGCGAGGGCGCGCTGGTCGCCGTCAAAGTCAAAAGCAAGACCATTGCGTTCGGTGTGAACCCCAGCCACTCCAGGCTGCTCGAGAAGTGCGCGCTCGACCCTATCAAGGTCCGCAAGGCAGCGCATAAAAACCCGCATGTGGGGTCGCAGCTTCCGCAGGATCTCCTCGACGGTACCTGCGCCTTGGATTCGGCCACTCTCGATCACGGCGATGCTGTCTACGAGGGTAGAGAGCTCGCTGAGGATGTGAGACGAGATCAGTACGCCCTTGCCCATGTCAGCCAGGGCGCGTACCAGCTCGCGCAGCTCGACTCGCGCCCGTGGGTCGAGACCGGCGGCTGGCTCGTCCAGGATCAAGAAGCCTGGATCGTGCAACAGGGTTTTCGCCAGACACAGACGCTGCTTCATCCCCTTTGAGAGGGAGTCGATCAGCTTGCCATCCAAGCGCGAGAGCCCGGTGAAGTCGGATACGAATGACAGGGCGCTGCGGCGCTCGCGGCCGCGTAAGCCATAGGCCCTTGCAAAGAAGTCTAGGTACTCCTCCACCGTAGTCGAGGGGTAGGCGCCATAGGCGTCGGGCATAAAACCCAGCTGCTGCCGAACCAGGCGTGGCTCAAGCAGGACCGACGAGCCGAAGACCGAGACGTCGCCCTCGTCGGGCAGATCCAGGGTCGCGGCGATGCGCATGGTCGTCGTCTTGCCGGCCCCGTTTGGGCCGATAAAGCCACAAACCTGTCCAGGGTGCACATCAAAGCTCACCCGATCCACGGCCACGAAGTCGCCGAAGCGCTTGGTGATCGACTTCACCGTCATTGCTGTACTCATTGCACACCTGCCATCACACCCAGTAGGTTATGGGTTCCACTCACCTCACGTGTCTCTACGCCGCAGTCGTCTCCAAAGGGATCCGCGTCCAGACGGGCGGAGAATGTACCCACGGGCAGGGTCGGCAGATCCTCGGGGTGAAACTCCCAGAGACCCTGCTCCTCCCGCTCCCGCTCCAACCAAATGGGTTTACGGGGTTCCGGAGCGCCACTCATGGGGGTGAGCCGAGCCTCGCCACCGACCTCTAGGCCCGCGTCACGGAGCTCGTACCAGTTGCCGTCTTCGCCGTGAACCTGCAGTCCCAAGACCGCCACTCCAAGGCCATTTCGCACCAGGAGTCCGCCTCCGGACGAGTCAAAGTCCAAACGCAAGTGGCTGGTGCGCGAAGTCAAGATCGCCTGGCGTACCTGAACCCGCGAGGGTAGGTAGCCAGCCGTGTAGGCGGTGGTTTGCCCGTGGTCGATGCTATAGAGCGCGTCCACACGATTGACCAGGTCTACGCCTAGCGGGAAGATGCCGGTGCCCTGTCCCGGCACCAGGCCTCGGCCCGGTGCAATGCCCGCAAAGACTGCCCGCGAGTTCGCCGTAGACACCAGGCCTGTGCGCTGGTCCAAGAGCGAGACCGTGTGAGAATCCGTACGGACGGAGATGCCCTGGCCCAAAAAGCCGTAGGCTAAGATCAAAATCGACGCAACCAATGCGACCCCGGGGATGGAGACGATCAACCTTGCCGGCGTTCCCTTTCTGTTCATGTACCACAAGTTGAGCGGCCCCACGCAGAGGGCAAAGAGCAGCATCAACGTGACGAAGCTGCGGTAAGGCAACACCCCCACCCCAGCGATGCCCGGCGACAACCCCGAACCCGCCCCCCGGCTACCCCGGGGCGACGGCGTCCAATCCGTCCGAACTTCACCGCGCAAGTTAACCATGACGGCCTCTAGAGACTCGGGAGCATCCAGCAGGCCGTCGCTTGTATGGACGAGGGCCCGGCCGAAGCCGCACACATAAGAGCGCACCGAGTTCGCTCCGCTCCCGGTCTCACCCACTAGGAATCGGTCCTCCAGCCAATCGCGAACATCCTCCACGCCGGCCAACGTCTGATTGGCATCGCGGCCACTAAACATCACAACCCCGCCCAAGCGTACCCACTCGAGCAGGGCCGTAAGCTTTGCAGCTTCGGGTAACCCCGAGCTCAGATCCAACACGACCAGGTCGAGGCTCGAGTAAGACTCCCAGTGCGCTGACATCAAGTCGTAGCTTGTCTCGACTAAGTTTACCGTGGCATAGTTGTACCAATCCACACTACGGGTCAGGCCAAGCTTCCGCCAGGGCATATTGTCGTAGTACGAGTAATGACCAGGAGAGGACGCCTTCGCGTTAGCCGGAGTGAGTTTCGAGCCCCAGCCGGTATCGCGACCGGTGCGGGGTGGGCTTTTCGAGAAGAGCGCCACCGCGTGAGACCCGGTCACACCTGAACTGGAGTTGCCTTGGTTATAGGATCTACTCGATTTGCTGCCGCTGTCAAGGGATACGCGGTAGCTGGATGCGCGCTCGACGTAGGCGGGCAGCAAGATCTCTAACCTACGCTTCTCGCCGGGGGCCAAGAGGACGGACTTCTGGATGCGAACCCTCGTGTCGTAGCCGCTGGTCGCGCTGATGACGACCCTTGTCTCGGCCGGATTGGTATTATCGAAGTCAACAAACAGGGGCATGTAGCCCTTGCTCAGGTGGTCGGGCCACGGCGAGTTTACCACGGCGCGCACTCCGTTGACATTCAGGAGGTCCTCTTGGGCATTTGCGCCCAGGCTCGTCAGGAGGAGTAGCCCCAGGCCTGCGAGCCAGCCCAGCTTGCTGCCCTTCAAGCTTGAGCCTCGGGCAGGTCGGCGCTTACCTCGGGTACTGCGCTGAGCAACTCGCGGATCAGATCCGCGCCACTGCGACCGTCGAGGCGCGCCCGGTAATCGAGGACGATCCGGTGGCCCATCGCGGGGACAGCTACGGCGCGTGCATCGTCAAAGCCAACGTTGGGCTTGCCACTAAGTAGGGCATGAGCCCGGGAGGCATCCGCGATGGCAATTGCAGCCCGGGGCGAGGCGCCGTGGCGAACATACTCGGTCACCATATCTGGAGCACCAACCCCGTTGGGATGACTAGCTGCGACGAGACGTGCGATGTAATCGGCGACCGCAGGCGGCAAGTAGATAGAGTCAACGACGTCGAATAACTCCTTGAGTCCTTCCTTATTAGTGACCGGCGAAAGCTGAGGCGCTTGGCCGGACTTGCGCTCGGTGAGGATGCGCGCCATTACACTGGCGTCCACGCCTTGGACGTCGAGCTTGAACAGAAAGCGGTCCAGTTGGGCTTCCGGCAGGGGGTAGGTGCCCTCGAGCTCGATTGGGTTCTGGGTCGCGAGCACGTAGAAGGGGAAGGGTAGGTCCCGAGTCTCACCAAGCACGGTCACGCGACGCTCCTGCATGGCCTCAAGCAGAGACGACTGGGTTTTTGGGGACGCGCGGTTAATCTCGTCGGCCAGCAGGAAGTTGGTGAAGACGGGTCCCGGGTGGAAGACCAGCTTGTTGCCTTCGGAAGTGGCCTCGAGCATGTGCCCGCCAGTGACGTCACCCGGCAGCAGGTCTGGGGTAAACTGCAGCCGGCGGTTTTCGATTCCGAGCAGGGAGGCTAGCCCCTTAACGAGCTCAGTCTTGCCTAAGCCAGGCAGACCTTCGAGCAGCACGTGACCGCGGGCAAGGCAGGCCACCAGGGTCATGCGGGTGAGCTGCTCCTGGCCAAATAGAACCTCTCCGAGCCCGTCGAGGATCTTGTCAATATGTTGGCGGGCGCATTCAATCTCCTCGGGCGAGGGTAGAGTTTTACTTGTCACTTGGCGTTGCAGTAGAGGGGGCTTCCGGTGAAGTAAAGAAGCGCCGAACGGCGGCGCGTTGGTTGGGTGAGAGCCGGCGGCGCCAGGTAGCGTGGCCGTTAGAAGCGTCGAGCTGGACGGCACCCGCAGCCTGACCGTTGGGCGCGACCTCCGGGGCCACGTAGCCAAGGCCGAGCAGCTGAGAGTTGGCGGCGTCCATATAGGGATCGCCACCGAGCACTTCGGCCTCAAAGGCATCCGATTGCAGGGGCGTCTCTTCGCCATAGGACATTTCGGCGGCACCAGGGCCGCGACCGAAGGCACCTTGGCCCGCTGTGGTTCCGAAGCAACCTGCTCCGGTAGAACCGCCGCTTCACAACCCGCCTTTTTTGGATTCACAGTCGTCGGCGTGGGCAAAGTCGAACTTGTCCAAGTTGCCTGGCTTGCCGCGGCGAGCCAGGGCCTTAGCTAGCGCGTTCTGATTCAGGAAGCCGGCTTGGGCCATTTCCGAGAGCTTAGCGGCCAGCTCGGCGGACATGGCTCCTTGGACTCCACTCAGGTCCGAGAGGTCTAGGCCCTCAAGGCCCTCAAGGCCCTCAAGGCCGCTCATGTCCATACCCTCCAACCCCTCCATAAGCTTCTCCGCGTTTGCCATGGCCTCCGCTGCCAGGGGCGAGCCCGCGAAGGACTCGGCCATACGCTGGAAGGCCTCGGCCAAGGCCTCCTGGTCTTCGGGGGATACGGACTCCATGGCCTCCCTTGCGGCGGCCAACATGTCCGCTAAGCGGCCGGACTCCTCGTCCATTTGCTCGGAGAAGCGCTCCATGGATTCCAGAGCCTGCTCCAGGTTGCCTTCGTCAAGGCCACCTGTGATTTCTTTGAGGCGCTCGGCCAGCTCTTCGACGCGCTCGTCGTCCATTAGCCCCAGCTCTTCGAGGTCCGCAAGGCGCTCAACCAGGCCGTTTAGCATGTTCTCAAATAGCGCCACCGGTGGACCAGCCGCAGCCGAGACAGGCGAGACCCAGAGGGCAGCACAGGCAAAGAGCCCCGCAGGCAGGCTACGCCAAGCCGCTGGGCTGTAATCAGGAGCCAGGGGTTTCGCCGTCGATGATTCGCGCCGACAATCCGAAGCTGCCATTGCGGACCAGCGCTCGTCCCCCACCGCAAAGTGCGTCAAGATACGGCCTGTGCCACCGGAGCGGCGATCAAGCCAGGCCACCAGGTCTGCCCGAGCCGGCACTCGCCCACGCGCCACCAGCCAGGCTGTGACCGGCGCCAACACCACAAGCAACAGGGCATAGGCCGCCTCTTGGCGCCCTAAATCCCCCATAAAGCGCATCACGAGCACCAAAGTACCCGCAATCAACAGCGCCAGGGGTAAGTGGGCTCCAAGACTACGTGCCCAGAGAACCCCCAGAGCACTGCCATGAAGCTTGGTCAGAGCCCCATCCAAGTCCTCCCCATGCTGTACCTGCGTTGGTTTCTCCATAATCACATCCTACGTTGTCCCACCCAAAACATCGCAATAACAATCCGTCCCTATCGAAAACCGATTCGATCACCGGACCGCCCACTCGCAGAGTCGCTTTTACGGATCCGCATCCCTTGACCTCGCAAAGTTCCGAGGCCATCGGCTCAACCTGAATGACCGGTGTCCAGCTGGCAAGCCATCATGGCTTACAGCGTCTCGCGGAGGATTGTGGTGGCGGCCTCGATCCCTAGGTCTTGTCCTGCCTGCTTGTTGGCCGGTGTATTGCCGTGCATTAGGTCTTCGGGCTTGACCACATGCAGGCTCTGGGTTGGGAAGGCGAAGTCCACTTCGAGCGACTTAGCGATGCGCAGGATGTCGGCGAAGAGTCGGTGCTTTTCTGCTAGCTCCTTGGACCAGTCGGGGACCTCAACAAAACAATAGAGCATCACGTCAAGGGAGCTTGCACCTAGGCCGTTGAGGTAGACGTGGAAGTAGTCCTTGCGCGTGTGAGGGTGCTTGCGGATCAGCTCGCGAACGCCCTCGCAGAAGGCCTCGACCTTCTCAGGCGGGGTGTCATAGGTCAGGGCTAGGGTCGTTTTGATGCGGCGATAGCGGCGCGCACCCATGTTGTCGACTTGACCCGAAATGAAGTGCCGGTTGGGCACAGTAATCACGCTGTTGTAGAAGGTGCGCACTCGCGTCGAGCGGAACCCCACGGACTCGACGTCCCCATCAAGATCCCCCATGGTGATCCAATCGCCAATCTCGAAGGGCTTGTCCAACAAGACCGTGAAGGTACCGAAGAGGTTCTCCACGCTATCCCTGGCGGCGAAGGCGACCGCAACGGACCCGAGTCCGAGGCCGGCAACGATGCTCCAAAGATCCTCGGTCCACTTGGTTGCAAGGAACAGAATGCCGCCGATCACGACGACGATCTTGATCGTGCGCCGAAGTAGGGGCACAAGCATGTCGTCGAACTTGTTCTCGGACTGCTTAGCCTTGGCCTCTAGAAAGTCGCAGAAGATGTCCACAAACCCGTAAACCGCCCAGACTCCTGCAAAAGTGAGTAGCAGTCCAGAAGCCACATCGAGAACAGTGTCGAACTGATCGGGCAGGCCAAGTGCGGGGTTCCAAATCCTGAAGAAGAGCGTTCCCGCCCAGATACCCAGGGGGCGCTTAAAGTGCCTAATCGTGGACTCACCCGTCTCAGCACCTCGAGTCTTGGTGAACCGCTTTACCAGGCGTTGAATTACCATCCGCGTGATGCGGTCGACGACCAGAGCAAAGAACACGATCAAAACAAGCCCAATCCACTGCCAGCTCTCCAGCAAGAACACCTGCTTTTGGAAGGACTGGGGTAGAACGTTCTTGAGCCAGTCCTGCAGGCTCTCGATGGCCGGGGCGTCCAGGGTGCCCCCGGCCGCTTCCTGGACGGAGCGGAACGGCTGGAGAGAGGAGAGCATGGGGAGAAGCATGGAGAAAGTTATGGCGATCGCAAAGGTTGTTTTCGCCTAGAGCTTACCGCTTCCCTGCCGAAGTTCTAGGGCTCGACCGGTATCGGGACAAACAGGCCCCTCTCGACAAACTCATCCCGGGCTGCCAGGACCCGGCTCGCGTAGGTCAAGGTGCTCGACTTACCCGCCTCCATGCGCGCCGCGCGCCATTCCTCGTAGCTACCCGCCTCGGCGATCCACTTGCCCAGGCGGCCGCGGCCCGCGTTGTAGGCGACCAGGCTGCGCTCCACATGCTGGCCCTCGTTCTTCATGACCCAAGCAAAGTAGTTTGAGCCCAAACGGATATTCAGCTCGGGGTTCGTGAGCAGGTCCGTCTCGCTGGGTGTGTCCAGGCCCAGCTTGTGGGCCTGCTCAACGGCGGTGGGCATCATTAACTGCATGAGACCATTGGCCCCGGCCCCGGACTTGGCGTTCACGCGGCCGCTGCTCTCCGCAAAGACGATGCCGGCAATCAGGTAGGGATCAATGCCACTCTCTGCCGCACCGGCCAGAATGGCATCCTTGTGCCCAGTGACCCGCGCATAGCCGCCGCGATTGCGCACGCTCTCGATCAGCGGCGCAAGCACAGCCTTCTCGGCGACGGTCCACAGCAGGACCAGGCACCCGAGCAGGAGGACCAAGCGCACAAACATCCGACGACCCGGTGGAGCCTCGGAGATCCCTGAGCTTTTGCCTTGTTCGGCCACGATCGCATTCGCCGTATAGAACTTCTCGAGTGCCGCGGCTTGGGGGGACAGCTTTTGGCCGCCCTTTCGCTTGCCCTGCTTGGCTGCCATCGATCTCTATTGCGCGCTTGCTGGCGCCACACTAGCGGGCTCCGGGCCCAGGTCACCGACGCCGCTCCACTCATCCTCTAGCGCCGCATAGTGCTCGCCCAGGGAGAACTCGAGCTCGGCGCACCAGCGATCAAACTGCCGGCCCCGGGGCGGGAAGCCGCCGATATCTCTGCCCAACAGGCGACTGAGCTCACGGCGCGAGCGCTCCACAAGGAAGCTCTCCGCACCGGCCTCGCCTCGCATCACCGCCAACAGGCCTAGGCCGCCCTTTAGGGTGCCTTGGCCGCCGAGGCTCTCGGGTGACCCGTAAATCGTAAGTTCTGCCGCCGCCAAGGCACCGCAGAACCAGCTGAAGGGATCCGTGCCCCCGACACGATCCCACCAGGCCCACCAGGCCTCTGCGGGGTTGGGCTCTTGCGAATAATCTACGCAGGTCAGAACAGCCAGCTCAGAAACAAGCTCCATATCCTTGGGGTCATCCGTGAGCATCGTGATCAAGATCGTCGTCACGTCCAAGACACTCTGGTCCGAGAGCAACAGGGCGGCATCGCGCTTCGCCTGGTTGGTCCGCGAGCGCGCAAGTCCCAACAGGTCATTCCACGCCGGCTCGCCCATGGCGCGCAATCCACGCTTGGCTGGCTTGAAAAGCGGGCTGGTCGGCCCCGCCGCGAACATCGATGCCAGCAGGGTAGCGCAGGATGGATCGGCCAAGGTCGCTAGGGACTCCACGGCGGCGACCCGTAGGCCGGCGTCCTGTTCAAGGACCGCCTGACGCAGGACCGCTTGGGTATCTGCACCCGGCATGTTAGCGAGTCCACGCAGGGCGGCGATGCGCACGAGGCGGTCCCCTACACGAGCTCGCAGGAGGATCTCTTCCTTAAAGTCGATCATACCCGCCGCGCAAATCGCGAGTACGGCTGATGCCTCCACGCCCTTGTCCGGGTCCGCCACAAGGGCGCGTAAGAACTCAATCGACTTGGGGTCGCTGTGGTTAGCCAAGACTGCCGCCGCAACCGTGCGAATACCGGCGCGGGGGTCCTCGGCGGCAGTCCACAGGAAACCCATCGTCGAAGCCTGCAGAACCATCGAGAGGGGTTCAAGTCGCATCACGTCGGAGCCCACGATGAGCACATCGAGCACCTCACCCGCAAGATCCGTTGAGAGCTTCATCGGCTCCCCATCCACTATAGCGCCGGAGCGACCCGCGCGAATCGTCAAGCTCAAGATGCCCCGGGCGCGCTCGCCAAAAAAGGCCTCGTCCCTCAGCAGGCCAACGAGCAGACCAAAGTCCTGTTCGCTTGGGACACCGGGCTTGTTATAGATCGAGACGACCTGGGCGACTACGGAGTCGCGCTGTTCAATGGGCAGAAGCGTCGCGTGGTCCAGTATCAAACTCACCAGCCGGCGGTCGCGCTCAAGTTCGGTCCTCTCGCTGCTCCAGAAGCTAGCCTCGGACTGAAAGAAGGCCTTGCGCCCCTCTTCGGTCAGGCCGTGTTGAACGCCGGGAAAGAGCTGCCAAACCGACTGCTCTCTAAAGTCCTCCAGGCTGTCCATGACGGGCTCGAACCAGGTCACGTTGGCACCGGTACCAAAGCGAAACAGCTTGGACTGGCCGCCGACGCGGACCTCAAATTCATCCTCAATGCCGTTGGAAGTCCCGACGAGTCCGGGCATGCGCTCGGCACCAAATACGTTGGCATCAATCAGGGTCTTCATGAGGTCCGCGCTCTTAGAGGGCACAAGGCGCAGGGTGCTTCCTGCGTACGGCGAGCTGTCCTTCGTGGCTAGGCTGCCGAGCAGTCGAAAGCTCTCTCCAGCTCGGGGAGAATACCAGCGCACTTCGAGGGCTTCGTGCTGTGCTAGCTCGACGCCCATCACTGCGCGCAGGGCCTTGAAATCCCTCGCGTGGCTAAGCCACCACTGCTGCCATGCCGTGTTGTCGGTGCCGAAATATTGGCCGGTGATCTGGCTGAGTCGGCGAAAGGCAAGTGGCCGAATCGATGCGTATTCCGGGAAATAGACACCTCCAGAGAGGCTTGCTACCAAAGTGTGGGGCACCTCGAGGTTCATGTATTCCCTCTGCTCGGCCGAGCGAAAGCCGATCCCCGCCAAGGCAGCCGCTGCGGTCGTAGAGACAAACGGAGACCCCGAGCGCATGTGCACCACCAGACTGGTGTCCTCGCTCTCGGGAAGCAGAGCAACACCCAGGCGGCTCTCGGCTTTGAGCACCGCGAGTAGGGCCTGTGCGCCGGCGTTGTCCTCATACCCCTGTAAGCGTGCCTGGGTTAGCAGCACGGGGAGGTGCGCGTAGTCCGGGCCCGTAATCCGCAGGGCGATCGACTCACCCGCCGCGGTGGCCACGTTGGCAATCGAGTCCGCCATTAGCCCTAAGAGGGCGCCATCAACGTCATCGCCTTGCCTATGGCTAAGAAGTTCGACGGACAAGAGTCGGGTGTCCGAGCGGTTGGATTTGGCGAGCTTGAGCAGAGTCCCTAGAGCGACCTCATCGGCACGCAGCCGGTACTGCTTCCCGGCGACCTTGCGCAGGGTGCTGCGCTTGTGGTCGAGCAACTCTAGTAGAAGCTTGTTGCCATCCTCGACGGTGTGGGAAGCGACCTCAAGCTCAAGAAGAGGCCCCAAGGTCCTGGAGGGTAGCTTTGTTTCAAGTACGGGGCGCACGAGCTTGCGGTCCTCAGGGTCCTTGGACAAGAGTAGGCATTGCGCCGACGCTAGGACAACGCCGTGCTGCTTCTCTCGCAATCCAAGCCGTGCCGCGGTCAGTCCGTCGGCGCCCATGTTCGACAGGCTAAAAGCCGCATCTTCGATGATGCGCCCCGTGGGCTTCTTGAGCTCGCGCAGGTAGTCAAAGATGGCTCCAGTCGGACCACTCTCTAGCAGCGAGCCCGCCGGCGGCGCGGCTTCGGTCCCTGTGGCTGTATCCGGTGCCCCCTTTGACGCGGGCACGTCCAGACCGCCTAGTGCCTCGTCGCCAGCAGGGCGTGGGCGGACATCACCACGGGGCTTGGCGGGCAGCTCGACACCGGGTCCCGGCTTGGCCTTGGGGGCCTTGTCGGGGAGGTCGAGCTGGGCCGCAGCGGGAAGGGCTGCGAGGGCGAAAGCGAGTGGCAAGAGCAGTGTTTTCATGGCGGAAGAGGGTGTCGGGGCTGTTGGTGACTACCCCAAGCAGGCCCTCAGGATACCGCTCGAACTGGATCTGAGGCACCGATTCAGCCGATCTCTACGGTCGATCGACTCCATGGCTTGCCAGAACTCGCCAAAGGCTCAAGATCACCGCCCTAACTACCGATCTACAACACTGCGAATCGGCCTTCCCCCCCCCCGAATCTTTCACCAAGCCAACGAATGTGCCCCCCCGCCATGAGCAGTAGCCCCACCGTACACGCACTACCACCCGCCATCCTTAGGGCTGACTCACTCCCGAGTCTGCCAGCGGTAGCCCTCGAAGTACTCCGCCTTACCGCAGAAGAGGGCACCACTCTCGATGACCTTGCCGAGGCCATCTCCAGGGACCCCGCCCTCTCCGCCAAGCTGCTAAAGCTCTCTAACTCATCGCTGTTTAGCATGAGCCACGAGGTCTCCACGCTGCAGAAGGCGACCATGGTGTTGGGGATGAAGTCGGTGATGCTGATGGCGCTGTCCTTCTCCCTGGCGGATGTCGTCCCGAAGGACTCGGACGGCGGTCCCTTCGACTACGAAGACTACTGGCACCGGAGCATCATTGGTGCGGTCGCTGGCCGCTCCCTAGCGATCTATGCCGGGAAGTCCGAACTTGCTGACGAGGCCTTCCTGTGTGGACTGCTCGCCAACTTTGGCGGCCTGGTTATGTCCGAGTGTTTACCAGTGGACTACGCCGGGGTGCTAGACGCCTCCGCGGGCAACTGGCCTACTACGGAGGTCGAAGACCAGCTCATGGGCTTTAACCAATCCGATGTGGTGATGGCACTCTTGGAATCATGGAACATCCCGCCTCTGCTTGCTAAGGCAGTCGGCTATATGCAGCGTCCCCAGAAGCTACCCCGCGGCCTCAGCGAGGACATCCGCGAGCTCACGGCGATCATGACCTTGACCGCATTGACCACCCGAGTAATGTGTGACAAGGACAAGGGGCGCCACTTGCGTATCTTGCAAAAGTGGGGCGGCTCGAAGTACTCCATGACCCGCGAGGGCATTGACGAGTTCTTGCACGGCTTAGAGACCGGGGTCGCCGAGACCGCCGACATGCTGCAGATCAATCTGCCCGACACCGACCACGAAGACATTATCCGTGACGCCCGCGAGCACCTGCTGGCCATCAGCCTAGGTCAGGCCGTCGACCTGCGCACCACCAAGGCCGCCAACGTCGAGCTCGAGCACAAGGCAACCACGGACAAGCTCTCCGGCCTGCCCAACCGTGCCGCCTTGGATGACAAGCTCAAGACCGAGGTCCAATCCCGGCTCAACCGCAAGAAGCCCCTGCTCTTGGGAGTAATCATGATCGACATCGATCACTTTAAAATCTTCAACGACACGAAGGGACACGCCGCCGGTGACGTCATTATAAAGCGCGTTGGGGACGCGATCACCGAAGCCCTGCGCCCAGGGGATTTTGTAGCGCGCTACGGCGGCGAGGAGTTCACCATCGTCATGCCCCTCACAACCCGCGAAGGTATCGCAGCGCTGGCCGAGCGCGTGCGCGCCCGGATCGAAGCACTCAAGTGTCACCACGAAGGGGAATCTATCAACGTGACCATAAGCCTTGGTTGTGCTTCCCTGGAGCAGGCAACCTCCCAGCTTGACGGCGAGCGCTTGATTAGGCTTGCCGACAAGAAGCTCTACGAGGCGAAGGAGGCCGGCCGCAACCAGGTCTGCTTCTAGCGATTAGGGGTCGAGGGTCGGCCGCAGGGTCACGTTGCGGAACTTGAGAACAGCAGCATCGGATTGCAGCGCAATAGCTGCTGCGTCGCGGCGGCTCTCTGCGTAGATACGGAACTGGGTCGAGGTGGCTGGGCAAGGATGGCGGCAGAGCGATCACTTGGGCTTGGCAAGCAGCTCCTCCAACAGAGCCGCATCGCTGCGCACAAGCCGGGTGGCTTGGTCGAATAGGCGTGTGTCGAGCTCGGCTAGGCCCTCGAGGTTCTCTCCACTCTGGCGCACGCCGGCCAGGTCCCCCATACCGCGCTTCTCGAGGTCAGCCTCGGCAATCACAAACCCATCTTGGGTCGACTCGAGCAGCCGGAAGCGCTCTTCGCCCGACTTCGGGCCCAACAACAGGCACCAGGGATCGCCACCCGGACCGCGTCCTATTCGGCCCCGCAGCTGGTGCAATTGGGCCAGGCCTAGGCGCTCGGCGTCTTCGATCACCATGATCGTCGCCTCGGGAACATCCACGCCGACCTCGATCACCGTGGTGCCCACAAGCAGCTTTGATTCGCCGCTCTTGAAGCGCTGGAAGCGGCGGCGGCGCTCGTCGGGTTTGAGCCGGCCGTGGACGAGCTCGATGCCGTGCTCAGCCAGGTCCGTAGCGAGCAGCCACTCGTGAACCTCCACAACGCCGCGACCGCCGCGCTCGGATTCGGTGCTATCGATCCGCGGCAAGACCCAGAACGCGCGCTCGTCGGCCGCCAGGCGCTCGGACAGCAGGCCGCGGATACGGCGCCGCTCGGCACCGCGCACCCAGCGCGTGCGGATCACGCCGCGACCGGCCGGCTTTTCGTCGAGGATCGCTAGGTCCAGGTCGCCGTGTAAAATGAGCGCTAGAGAGCGCGGGATCGGCGTCGCGGTCATGTGCAAAACGTGGGCGTCGGCGATAGCTGGGAAGGCGCGGTCTTGGATGGCGTCACCGGCAAGATCGCCCTTCGCGCCGCCCTTGGTCAGCCGTTCCCGCTGCCCAACACCGAAGCGGTGCTGCTCGTCGATCACACACAGGCCAAGTGCGCCAAACGCAACGTCCTTGGAGAATAAAGCATGGGTACCGAAGACGATCATGGGCCGCCCCGTCGCCACACCAGAGAGCAGCTCGCGACGAACGCGCGTCGGGATGGACCCCGTGAGCAGGCACGAGTCGATACCCTGGCCGCGCAGCAGCTCGCGGTTGCCGCCAAAGTGCTGCTCGGCCAACACCTCGGTCGGCGCCATGAAGGCGACCTGGCCGCCGCTCTTCACCATGGCGATTGATACCGCCAATGCCACGGCGGTTTTGCCCGCGCCGACGTCGCCCTGCAGCAACCGCCCCATGGGCGTCGTGCTCTCCATGTCTTCCAGCAGCTCGGCAATCACGCGCTTTTGCGCGCCCGTGAACGGGAAGGGAAAGAGCTGCTCGAGAGCTGCGGACGCAGCGGCTGGTTGCCCCTGGTGCTGCGGCAAGTGAGCAGGAAGAGCCGCACCCGCCAACCGGGCTTGGCGCTTTCTTTCCAGGCGTGCCGCAAGGCCGAGTAGGCCTTCGAAAGCGAAGCGCGAGAGGGCCGCCCCATAGGCGGCCTCGCTGGTGGGCCGATGCAAGCTGGCCACGGCCTTGGACAGGGTTGGAAAGCCAAGGCTTTCAAGCTGGGCCTCGGACAAGGTCTCCTTAAGGCTTTCGCCGAACTGGTCCATGGCGTCCAGGATGAGACCGCGCAGGTAATCCTGACCGACGCCGTCCACCAAGGGATAGATCGGCTCCAGGGCTCCCGGTTCGGGCAGAGGCTTGTCCTGGCGTCCGATGCGCGGCGTGACCAATGCAGGTCCAGACTTCGTGTTTACAAGGCTGCCCATGAGTTCGACCGTATCGCCCTTATCAAAGAGCTCCCGCAACCAGGGCTGATTAAAGAAGAGTGCGTCTATGGACGCAGTTCCATCGCTGACGCCGATGCGCAGGGTCGAACGCCGGCCACCCTGGCGGAACATACGCATGGCGGTGACCTCGCCCTCGATGCGGTGAACCTCTTTGACGCCGGTCGTCGGTCTCCCGCTGGCCATTGCGGCCGTGGACTCGTCGCAGATGGGCCCGTCGACCACCAAGCCACGCAGTGCTGCGATCGGTAGGGTGGACGGCGCCACATCAAGACGCCGCGGACGTAGGGTCAAGAGATCGCGCACGCTAAAAACGCCTAGGCCAGTCAGGCGCGCGGCGCGGCTAGGGCCGACGCCACTGAGAATCAAGGGACTCATGCGCCCTAGGTCTACGGCCTCGGTACCCTCCTCCTCGGTCTGCCCGAGACTCCCCGGATCGGCCATTACTCGGGTGCTCGGAAGAGCTCGGGCAAGTGGGCTTGGGCCGGCTTATTCTGGGGCGTATAGCCTCGATCCGCAAGACCGCCCGCACTTGGAAAGCTACTCCAATTCCAAAGATAGAGCCCGCAGATTGCATTCCCGCTCTTCTCCTGGCTGGATCGAACGGCAAACATCAAGGCTTGATAGAGCAGCTCCTGGGACTCGGCAGATGTCTCGCCCCGGGCTAGGTGCGGAGCTCGCCAGGCGCCGTCGGTCGACGCGTACCCCACCCCGGCAACCAGCAGCTGCTGGCCGTTCGCCGTCGCGCTCTCGATGCACCTGCTAAGCTGGGAGGACATGCGTGCGACAAGCTGCTTGGTGACGGGGGCTTGGCGGCTATTGATCGACGGATCCAAGCTCGTGAAGACCTCGACTGCCGTGACATCCATGGCATCACCGAACTTGATTCGGCCCGCCTCGGAGCTCGAGCTAGAGACATAGGTCACCAGTCCGTGAAAGAGCTGCCTAGCGCCCTCGAGCTGTTCGCGCCAACCTGCCTCCTTTAGATCGCCCATGGCGATAGCCATGGGGTTCGGCTCGCCCTGGGGCGGTTGCGTCGTATTGGAAAGTCCGGTACCTAGAGCGAACAGGTCGCTGCCAATCAACTCGGCCAAGAGGGCGTAGTGTTCGGTGTATGGGGTGAGCCCGGCAAAGAAATGCTCAATGCGCTCGCCGCTGTTCAAGGACTGGCTTGCAGTCACGTTGCCCCAAGGTGTGGCCAACAGGTATGGCTGCAACATATGGGAGAGCCCGAGAGCATGTCCGGCGGCCGCTGCCGAGGCGAGCTCCAGGTCGCTTTGGCTGCTGAAGATCCCCTTGGTGTGGAACCTCCCCGGCGTCATGGGGCCGTCCTCGGATTGATAGGCATAGACCCGCAGGGAGAAGCTGTTGGCGCCCACATCCGCAAGTTGGGTAAGGCTTGCGGCACAGGAGCGCGAGCCGTAGCCCGCACCTTCTGGGCCCGGAACCAGCGCCGCGCCCGCGCGCCAGATTGTGGACGCAATCGTGCTAGCCCGCAGCTCCCGCTGCTCTTGCAGCTGGGGCTTGACTTGGGCCTCCAGGGCGTCAAGCGCAGCCTGGAACTCAGCCTCGAGCTCACTCGCCTGGGAATCATCGAAGGTCTCCTCACCACGCCAGAGGGCGCCCATGAAATCCGGACCGCGGGTCTTCAAGAGGTGCTTAAACCAAAAGCCACGCAGGGGGCCGCGCATGTGTGGGGAGAGGAACGTACCGGTGCCGCTCTCTTGGCAGACCGAAGCAAGGCTTGGACGCCTAGTGTTCCCGGCGAGGTGGCCGGCCCAGAGATCTAGGGGGCGTCCCCACCAAGTGTTTGCACCGTGGACGCCGGCGGCTTCGCCCATCCAGGACGCGGCGGGCGAGCCCATGAGCTGGCGCGCGGTGGCCTCGGCAACCGCGGCGCCGCCATCACTGGGTAGGCCCTCAGCCAGCAGGACGTGGACCCGCCCCATGACCGGATTTACCAAGGAAAGATCCGCGGTGCCCACCAGGGCGAGCAGATCCTCGACATGGTTGTGAATCGTCAGGGCAAGGCGATCAACCTTGTCTTCGCCGGCACCCGTCCATGCGGACGTACGGTCCTGGGCGAGGCGGCAAACCTGTAGATAGGCATTGGCCAGTGGCAACTGGAACGTCGCCGGGATGCGAATGTCGAAGCGACCGCGGACGACCTTGACGTCGCTCTTTGTGCGCTTCGCCCAGGCCACGCGCCGATCGGTCAGTCCAGCTGTCGCGAGGGTGCCATCGGTCATGAGGCTGCCGAGCAGCTCGACCTCACCGACCCGGAACGCGGCGAAGCCGGGGGTCCAGGCGGGCTGCATGCCTTTAAGATAGAGGGCGAGGGCACGCTCGGAATTCGCGTACCAGACGGTCATGGGCAAGCCGGGACGCTCGGGGTCTTCATAGGTCGCCGCAAAACCGTCCTCGGACAGGTTCCAGTTGCGGCCGTAGAAGCGGAAGCCCGATTTGTTCCAGGTCAAACCAACTTTCTCGAGCAAGGCGGCGATCTCCTCGCCCCCAGGCTCCTCCAGCCGTGCCGGGGTCGCCAAGACAATGCGTGGTAGCTGGGTATCCCGCGCCACGGCACCGGGCTCGAGCACGGTCAACGCGTACCCTGAAAAGCGGCCCGCGGACATGGCCGCGGAGACCGCGGTTTCGGAGCCCGAAGGGTAGACCTGCACCTCCCTGGAAGAGATGAAATTGTTACGCAGCTCCCATAAATCCGATGCGCTAGAAGCGGAGCGAGGTAGAAGACTCAAAAGTATGAGAGCACCCAAGAGGCGCCAGGAAAGCGGGGCAGAAGACATAACGGAAGCTTACCTATCCGAAGCGCCTAGTGCCCTAAAGAACCTGCCTGATGCGACCTCGAGCCCATTTGGGGGGTAGATTTTGCTACGCGTGTAAAATCGCCTCCCCCGAGGGAACTCGCAGCTTTGGAGTTTCGTCTCTTTCTGGTATCTCAAAGCCCCCCCCTACTCTGGGCTATCGACTCTCTGCAGGCTGAATCCCGGCCCACTTTCTCCCTCTGACCCCAAAATTAAATGATGCCGTCCACAAAGACTGTGATTTCCATTGCCGCCGCCTTCTGCCTGGGCTCTACGTCATTTGCCCAAGAAGCCCTCTCTCCGATTCAGATGGCCCAGGGCGACCTGGAGAAAGCCATCGTTGGCGAAGCGCCTTTCCTTGCGGACCAAGTCATCGTGCGCTTTATTGACGGCGTGGACTTCGAGTCCGCTGGCCGCCTCCTCGACGGGGACCGATTCTTTGTAGTCGAGGCCCTTGTGCCCGCCCTCAACATGCACCTTGTTCGCATCAACGACGGGACCCGGGTTGCCAAGGTGATCGAGCAATTGAGCGAATTAGATTCCGTTCTCTACGCTAACCCCGACGGCATGAACACCTCCCGGGACACTCTTCCGAACGATCCGTCTTACGGGTCTATGTGGGCCCACACCAAGATGCAGTCGGCAAAGGCATGGGACCTAGGCACGGGCAACGGTGACTTCGTGATTTCGGTCGTGGACGGCGGTTGCAAGACCAACCACGTGGACCTCGCGCCGAACCTCTACAAGAACCTCGCGGAGATCAATGGGATTAACGGTGTGGACGACGATGGCAACGGCTACGTCGACGACAAGAACGGCTGGAACGCCTACAGCAACAACGGCAACATCCCGAACGATGGGCACGGTACCCACTGCAACGGCATCGCAGGCGCCCAGGGCAACAACGGAACGGGAGTCACCGGTGTGAACTGGAACACGACCCTCATGCCAGTGGCTGGAAGTACGGGTTCGACCTCGGTCGTGACCAGAGCCTACAACTACGTCTACAACCAAAAAAACCAATGGATCAACTCCGGAGGCTCGAAAGGCGCCAATGTCGTAGTTACGAGTAACTCGTTTGGCATTGACCAGGGCAACTGCAATACGACCTACAAGGCGTGGAATGATCTCTACAACCTGATGGGCTCTGTGGGCGTGCTCTCCTGTGGCGCGACTGCCAACGCAAACTGGAACATCGACAACGTCAAGGACACCCCCACGGGCTGTGCCAGCGACTTCATGGTCTCGGTGACGAATACGACCTCCAGCGACAACAAGAACAGCGGCGCTGCTTATGGCGTCAATACGATTGACCTGGGCGCACCGGGCACGAGCATCAAGAGCACCTACTCTAACGGCGGCTACACCAACCTTACGGGTACCTCGATGGCTACGCCCCAGGTGGCGGGCGCGATCGCCTACATGCACAGTGTTGCTAGCAACGACTTCGCGACCCTGCGCTCGTCCAACCCCGCCCAGGCGGCTCTTGAACTGAAGGCGATGCTGCTGTCCAGCGTCGACCCTCTGAGTAGCCTGAATGGCAAGACAGTCTCTGGCGGACGCCTGAACCTGTTCAAGGCCGGCCAAGCTATCGCCAACTTCGGCGGAGGCCCCAGCGGCCCCGGAACGGTTGCAGCCTATGGCGTGGGCCTTGGCGGCGCTAACATCGGCACCCTGTCCTCCTCGAGCGTCCCAAACATCGGCACGACGATTCAGCTCAACGCAACGGGCTTCGCTAACAACTCGACCCTGCGCATGGTGATCGCGACGGGCCAGTCCTCCACGTCCCTGTTTGGCGGTACGGTGCTGGTTGACTTCAACGCGATCGCTGTCGACAAGCTATTCGGCCCGACGATCTTTGGTGCAGCTGTGACCAGCATCCCGATTCCGGCCCTTCCCGGCATCGTCGGCCTGACGGTCTACAGCCAATGCGGCGGCTTCGATGCCTCCCAAAGCCAGAGCATTGCCCTCAGCAACGGCCTGGCCCACACCATCGGCTCCTAAACTAAAAAGCCACAATGCGGGACCGCCTTGCCGGGCGGGCCTAACCGACCCTGGGGCCAGGTAGCCGTGCTGCCTGGCCCCAGTTCCGTTCTCGCTTTGTGCGCTCATGCCGATTAAACTGATCCCCCATGGCAGCCCCCCAATCTCCCCTTCCCGACACGATCCGCAGCTACTCGGATCGGCACCTCGACCCCGCCCAGGCCGCAGCCTATCGAGTCAAGTTCCAGCGCTCGTTCACCCGTCGCATAAGCACTGCCCGGGAGACGCGCCTTGTGGCTAGCGCTTTCCGACTCGCCCTTCGGGAGGTCCATCAGCCCGCCGTGGTGCTTGACTACCCCTGTGGCGCCGGGCGCTTCGCCACCCTCTTCGCCAAGCCCTGTACGGGCTATCTCGCTGGAGACCACTCGCCCCATATGATCGCCATCACCAGCGAGGTGCTGCAGGCCGCGGACATGGGCGAGAAGCTCATCGGGACGACAGAAGGCGACGCTCGCAGGATGAACCTGGAGGACGACGCCGTGGACCTCGCCGCGAGCATGCGCCTGTTGCACCACTTCCCCGACCAAGAGGATCGCCTGGCCATTCTGGGGGAGTTGCGCCGAGTCACAAAGGGGCCCCTGGTCACTAGCTTCCTAGACGCGTCTTCGACCAAACAGCGCAGCCACCTGCGCCGGTGCAAGAAGCGTGGCAAGGCCAGCCGTCGCGTCCTGCTTACCCCCGAACAGTTCGCAGCCGAAGCCGACCGGGCGGGCTGGCAAGTAAGCCGGACCTGGAAGCTCTCCAGCCTCTTCTCGGGCCAGTGCGTGGCCCTGTTATTGCCCCATGGCTAGGCTCTTTTGGCAGAACGAGATCTTCGAGGCGGCCTTTCGCGAGGCCGGCCTCGACGATCTCGACGAGCTCTGCGACGAGGCCCTTCGCCTCAGTGGCGATGTGCTGACAGCGACGCGTACCAGGCGCCTGGTTCGCCTGCATCTGCCCTACAAGGTCCCCGGTACGGATGGCAAAGGTCAGCCCATGAGCTTCTACGTCAAGACTCAAGTCGTGCCGTCCTTTGGAGTGCCCCCCAAGAAGTGGCTGAGCTACTTCTTCAAAGGGACGCCGGTTGGCCGCGAGGGTCGCAGCCTTAGACGCCTAGCCGACCTGAACGTCAAGACCCCCCTTCTAGTTGCCGCCGGTGCGCGCGGTCACTTCCCTGGCAAGCTGAAGGCGGTAATCATTACTCGGGGCCTGGATACACACATGGATCTCGAAGCATATCTCCAACAAGAGACCGATGAAGACAAGCGCCGGGTGACGGCCGAGTGCGCTCATCTTTTAGTGAAGGCCCTTCACAAGCGCGGCTTCGCCCTCGGCGGCGCTCGCTACAGCAACTTCCTGGTGCCGAAGGCCGGCACTAAGTCTATCTTCGAGGTGGCGCTCATCGACCAGCCCGATTTCGGGCGCGCACCACACAGACGCGCCCGCGACCTCAGGCTGATGAGCCTAGATCACGGGCGCTTCTTCTCAGGGCCTCAGGCAGGGTCTTAGAGCGTGTCCGTCTGGGCGTTTTCCGCCTGGGGCGCCGCCTTGACGAGACTGCTCTCCACCTGCTTCTCGCTGATTGGCTTCAGCAGGTCATGGGCAAGGGCCGGTGCGGGAGTG
Organism: Planctomycetota bacterium; assembly: GCA_029250885.1. Lineage (GTDB taxonomy): Bacteria > Planctomycetota > UBA1135 > UBA1135 > CALBMX01. The sequence continues at coordinate 3,083 of JAQXEK010000051.1, read as the reverse complement.
ACCACAACGTCCTCGTGTTGCTCGGTGGTGTTCGAGCGCTCGGCCAACATGGCGGAATAGAACTGCGCCACATCGAACTCGTGGGGAGTGTAGATCAACTCGAGCCCCATCAGCTGATGGAGCGCCATAAGGGCGTCCTCAAGGCTCGCGCCGTCGGCTGTCATGACCTCGACTAGGTTCAAGCCACTGAAGGGCTCGCGCTGATCGCGCAGGGCGAACAAGGCCGTGAGGGCCGGAGAGGGACGCACGGCCACAGGCTCTTCCGAGCCGCGCTGGACCGTCAGTCCGTCCATGTGGGTCGAGCCCCAGTAGTTTTTGGTCGTCACACCAAAGGTCGTGTCGGGGTGCACCATGAAATGGGTCTCGCCAGCCTTGGTCAGGTCGAAGCGGGTCCGGGGTGCGTTGCTCTTGTGGGCGATCGTAAAGTTCAGGCGCTGGGGCTTACGCTGCTCCTCGACCATGCGGAACTGCTCGCCCATGGGCAGGCTGCGTACACGCTTGAGCTCTGCCTTGGGTAAATCAAGGCTCTCCACGTCCCAGGTGCGCGCATCGTCCCAGCGGAGGAAGCGCATGTCCGTGGCCTCGATGGCCTGCCAGATAGCGTTCACATCCATGTGCACTTCGCCGCTCTGCATGTAGCTGTCGACAAACTCGGCGTCTTCCACAAGGGAAGCCCGGCGCCAGTCAGGGTTGCTCGCGTCATCTTGGACGAGTCGATCAATTTGGTCACGAGCAGCCTCGAGGCGCTCGCGAAGGGGCGCATTCCGTTCGATCATACCGTTGATGGCCTCGGAGACCACGGTGTAGTGGGCGCGACCGCCGCTCAGGCTAGCGGTGATCAGGCCGTGCTCCGCAAGCAGCGGGCGCAGGGCGCGAAGCAGGGACTCGAAGTCCATGCCTTGGGCAGGATTGCCATTAATACGAATCACGTCGTAGCCACCTTCGGGAGCCTCGAAGCCGGCGAGTGAGTCGAAGTCCACCGCCTTGAAGGTGATGTTGTTTAGGCCGCGGGCCGTCGCTTCTTGGCGCGCCTCTTCGAGGGCAGTCGTGTTGCTGTCGATGCCGAGAAACTCGACGTCGGGCTGAGTACCGGCACTAGTCAGGGCTTGGCTCCCGCGGCTACATCCAACGTCAAGGACCTGGATAGAGCGGGGAAGAATGCGGGATTTTTCACCGTAGCTGAGCACAAGGCGTGCGCAAAAGCCGTCGCCTCGGCTGCTCGTGTCGGCATCCTTGTTCGAGTCTTGGGTGTTCTGGTTCATGGCAGAGGTTCCCCGAGTAGGCCGGGGATAGGGAAAGGAATACCCAATCCGCTGGGATCAGGTGGGAATCATCTCCCCATGTCTCGACCGCACCTAGAAATCCCTTGAGGCCCGGAAAGATCTTCCGAACGGATTTTTAATACCGGACTAGATTTGGGACTCCCCCCTGCTGCTTCAGGGGTCTCTATGTTTGAACATCCCCCTTAGTGGGTCTTACGAGACGCTCTGAAGCTCAAGTGCCCTAGCGTATGCTCCGCCCTTCTCCTGCAGTTCGGCGTGGGTTCCAAGCTCCGCCAGGCGGCCGTTTTCGAGCACAGCGATGCGATCCGCATTCTGAATCGTGGACAGCCTGTGGGCGATCACGATCACCGTTCGGCCCGCCATCAGCGTGTCTAGGGCTTCTTGCACCCCGCGCTCGGACTCCGTGTCTAGGGAGCTGGTCGCTTCGTCGAGCAGCAAGATAGGCGAACCCTTGAGGAGGGCACGTGCGATGGTAATGCGCTGACGCTGGCCTCCGGAGAGGCGCGCACCTGCGTCAGCGACGTTGGTCTCGTAGCCGTCCGGCAAGCCCAAGATGAAGTCGTGGATCTGGGCGGCACGGCAGGCGTCAAACAGCTGCTGGTCGGTGGCGTCCTTCTTCGCGTAGCGCAGGTTCTCGGCGATCGAAGTGTGGAACAGGAACGGCGCCTGGTCCACCATGGAGAAGGAGCCCATCCAGCTGTCCAAGGACAGGTCGCGCAGGTCCTGGCCATCGACCTCGATGCTTCCGCTCGTGGGATCAAAGAAGCGGCAAACCAAGCCCATCAAGGTCGACTTGCCGCTGCCAGATGCGCCGACGATCGCCAGGGTCTCACCGTGATGGATCTCTAGGTCAAGGTCCTGGATCGCGGGGGCATCGGCCGCCGGGTAGCTGAAGCCCAAGTTGCGGAAGGTGAGTTTGTCATGAAACTCGGCCATGTCGCTGGCATCGGACTTCTCGACAATGTCGGGGGTCTCATTGAGCAGCTCCAAGAGTCGCTCGGACGCTCCCACGGACTCTTCGACGCTAGTGATCGCTCTGATAAAGCGCTTGATGTGGGTGTAGGCCTGTGCGTTTGCTAGAAAGAACAGGGACAGGGAGCCGATAGCGTCCTCACCGGAGAACCAGCCGTAGCGGACGCCGCCCAATGCTACGATCAACAGCAACACGCCCAAGCCGATCTGAGTGGAGAAGGTCGTCCAGGCCTGGGTCTGGGACTTTGCCTTCACCATGCGCATGGACACCGTAAGGTAATCTTCGTTGAGCTGCTCGTAGCGGTTCAGCTCGTCCTCCTCTGCGCGGAAGGCCTTGACTGTCCGGATGCCAAGAAACATCTGCGAGAGTACCTGAACCGACGCGCCCAGACTCGTCAGGCTCTTAGTCGAGCGCTTACGTACTTTTTGGGAGAGGATAGAGACCGGAATCGCAACGAGCGGCATGGAGATCACCATGACTCCCGTCAGCATTGGCTCACTGCTGAAAGCGGCGACCAGGTAGCCCATGGCCAAGAAGCCGTTCTGCATCAGGTCACAAAAGACGACCTTTACGGCGCCCAGGGTCATCTGCATGTCGGCACTAATCCGAGACAGAAGATCTCCTAGCTTGCGTTGACCGTGATAGTGCAGGCCAAGCCCCATTAAATGCTTGGTGATTCGCAGCCGCAGGCTAACGATCATGCGCAAGGAGACGTAGTTTGAGAGCTGGTTGAAGAGGTACTGGAACAGCGAGGCCGTGACGGTCAAAACAACCAAGACGAAGAGCACTGCCGCCAAGATGCCTAGCCTGGGGTCTTCGAGAAAAGT
>JAQXEK010000049.1 GCA_029250885.1 Planctomycetota bacterium | reverse complement strand
ACGTGCAGATGGAGCGCCCATCTTGCGACTTGGCGTGTTTGGAAACTGTGATTCGAGGTCGGTTGAGTTGAAATCCGCCTAACGGGTTTTCAACGGGTCTGGGGTAGGGCGGGGGTGCCGGTAGCCAGGTTGTGGTATGGGGTGGGCGAGGTTTATTTGGTGGGGGATCTTCAGTGGCGGTGCTTGCGGGGCCAGGGGGCGAGGCGAAGATGTTGATATCCCAGACCAGTAGATCATGGGGGGTGGGGGAGCGCAAGGTTAGATGTCTAGGTCGTCTAGGGGGCTGGTTACGCCCATGGGGCCGCGGTTTAGGATGTGGGTGTAGATCATGGTGGTGGAGACGTTGGCGTGGCCTAAGAGCTCTTGAATTGTTCGGATGTCGGTGCCACGGTCCAGTAGGTGGGTGGCGAAGGAGTGACGGAAGGTGTGGGTGGTGATGTGTTTTTGGATTCGGGCTGCTCGGGCGGCTTGGCGGACGGCCTTTTGGATGACGGTGTCGTGTAGGTGGTGGCGTCGGCGCTGGTTAGTTTCGCGGTGGACATAGGTTCGGGTGGCGGGGAAGAGCCACTGCCAGGGAAGCTGGCGCCCGGCGTGGGGCGACTTGCGGTGGAAAGCCGAGGGGACCTCGACCCAGCCGGCGCCGCGGTGGATGTCCTCTTCGTGAGTGAGCCTGGACTTGGCGATCTGCTGGCGGATGGGCTTCAGCAGCCTCTGGGGCAGCACGGCCACGCGGTCCTTACGGCTCTTGGTCTCGCGGATGTTCAGTAGGCTTGCCGCCAAGTCGATGTCCTTGATCCGCAGCTTGCAGGCTTCGCCCAGGCGCAGGCCCGCGCCGTACAGTAGCTTGGCGATCAGGTTCGGGGCCCCCTGAATCTCGGCCAGGACTTGGCTGACCTCGACGCGACTCATGACCGTGGGCAGGTGCTGGGAGGGCTTTGCCCGGACGATGTCGTCCAGCCAGGGGAGGTCCGTACCTAGGACCTCTTTGTACAGGAAGAGTAGTCCTGCGAGGGCTTGGTTTTGGGTCGAGGCCGACACGGTCTCCCTAACGGCTAGGTGCGTCAGGAATGCGGTGACCTCGTCCGGCCCCATGTCGGAGGGGTGCCGGTTGGGGTAGTGGTGGAAGTAGCGCCGAATCCAATAGCCATAGGCCTTCTTGGTGCTCTTCGCTCGGTGCAGAAGGCCCATGCGCTCGTCAAACTTACGGCGCAGGGCAAACTGCCAGTTTCGATCACGTGGGTTTCCTCCTGTCATACAAGGAGGACTCCCCTAGGACGATTTGGTGGCGCGAAATCGAAAGGGACTTTGCCAAGAGTGCAGCTAGGGCCACTTATCGAATTGGAAAAGCCAGGCCCAGTCGAGACTGGGCCTGGCTTTTCATCCTGGTCAGGATTGGGCCCTACGCGGGAGAGAAGCCCGCGTTGCCCGGCAGGTCGTCCTTGCGGCCCTTAGAGGGGTCTAGGGACTTGTCCGGGGTGGGGGCCTGGGTGGGCTCGGGGGCGGAGTCCTCGGTGGGGGCGGGGGCTACGTCCTCGGCCTTGGCGCCGGCTACGATGTCTTGGACCGCCTTGCCGTCTACGGTCTCGTAGATCAGCAGAGCCCGGGTGAGCTCTTCCGTGGCCTCGTTGTACTCGGCCAGGATGGACTCGGCTTGGTTGTAGGCGTCGTCGATCAGCTTGCGGACCTCGTCGTCGATCAGCTTGGCCATGTCCTCGGAGTGGCTGCGGGCTCGCATGAGCTCGGTACCCAGGAACTCGGAGCCTTGGCGTTCGGAGTAGTTGATCGGGCCGACGACGTCGGACATGCCTAGCTCGGAGACCATCGCGCGGGCAATGGACGTGGCGGCTTGGATGTCGTGGCTGGCTCCGGCGGAGATGTCGCCGCAGAAGCGGGCCTCGGCGGCGCGGCCTCCGAACGCCGTGACCAGGCGGGCGACCAGGCGACGCTTCTGCTGGTGGAAGGTCTCTTTCTCCGGAGTCATCATCGTCATACCCAAGGAGCGGCCCCGGGGGATGATGGTGACCTTGGTAGGAGGATCGGCGTCCTCGTTGACGGCGGCGACGATGGCGTGGCCTGCCTCGTGGTAGGCGGTGACCTTGCGGTCCTCTTCAGCCATCTTGTGGTCGATCTTCTTGCGGCCGTAGCTGACCTTATCCCGGGCCTCGGAGAGGTCCGCATCGTTCAGCCGGTCGCGTCCATCGAGCACAGCCATGATGGCGGCCTCGTTGACGATGGCTGCCAGGTCGGCGCCGGACGATCCGGGCGTGGACTGGGCCAAGGACTTCGAGTCCAGGTTGTCCTCGCACATGACCTTGCCGAGGTGGACGTTGAGGATGGCCTCGCGGTCGGCGGCGTCGGGCATGTCGATGGTGACCTCGCGATCAAATCGGCCAGGTCGCAAAAGGGCGGGGTCCAGCACATCAGGACGGTTGGTGGCGGCAAGCAGGATGATCCCGTCGTCGGTACCAAAGCCGTCCATCTCCACAAGGATTGCGTTCAGCGTCTGCTCGCGCTCGTCATGTCCACCACCCATACCACCGCCGCGGCGGCGACCGACGGCGTCGATCTCATCCAAAAAGATGATACAGGGGCTGTTCTCTCGGGCTTGCTTGAACAGGTCGCGCACACGGCTTGCGCCGACGCCCACGAACATCTCCACAAAGTCCGAACCGGAGATTGCGAAGAAGGGCACCTCGGCCTCGCCGGCGATGGCCTTAGCCAAGAGGGTCTTACCCACGCCCGGCGACCCGTTTAAAAGGATGCCCCGGGGGATGCGGCCACCGATCTTGGTGAAGCGCCCGGGGTTGCGCAGGAACTCGACGATCTCGCGCACCTCGGCCTTGGCCTCGGCGGCGCCAGCCACGTCGTGGAAGGTGACGCCGGTGCGGTTCTCCTTCGTGTACATGGTCGCCTTGGACTTGCCAAAGTTCATCATGCCGCCGCCGCCCCCTTGGGCGCGGGCTTGGCGCATGAAGAAGAAGATCAACAGGCCCAGGATGAGGAACGGGAAGAGGTTGCCCAACAGGGACATGAAGAAGGACGAGTCGCTGGCCGCGTTGGTGCCAGAGTTTTTGCCTAGGGTCAAGGTCACTTCCTTGACGGGCGCATTGGCTTGGGCCAACACGGCCGAGAGTGCAGCGAGCTCGGGCGTCGTGCGCCCCGGGACTTGTTTAAAATCAACTTCAATCCAGAGGTTGCTCGACGTCTCGGGCAGGAAGAAATCGGCCCTAGCCGTGGGCTCGGCACCGGAAAGCTTGCGCCAGTTTCCGATCGACGAGGCGATCACGTTGACGTAGGTGCGCTCCTCGTAGCGAGGCTTCGGATGGCTAGCCACGGTGGAGGCGCTCTCCTCATTACTCTTCGCAAGGCTAGGCTTCGGCGGCTCGACCTCAGTGGTCATGCGCAGGGAGCGCGCGCGGGTCGGCGTGTACCAGCCCTCGCTGACGGCGGCCATGAAGCTTTCGGCCGGGACCGTGTGGTTGATCCGAGTTGCGCTGATCTCGCGCCACTCTCCCTCGTTCGCCTGGACTTCGGAGAAGGTCGCGGTAAAGGGGACCGGCTCGGAGCCGGCGCGCTTGCGGTAGGTACCCTCGACGGTGTGGCTGCCCGACGTGCCGATCTGGAAGACCTGGCTGTGGACCTTGCCCATGTACGCGTTGGCGAGGTACTGGTCGTAGGTGAAGACCTCTGGCTTGACCGCCGACTTCTGGCCCACATACATAATGATTGCAGACAAGAAGAGCAGGAACAGCAAGAAGGACCCCATGCTGCGGGGCTTCTTCTCTTGGTCGGACGTAGGCTTTGGCGTTTCGTTCATTTCCGTAGTTTGTCGGGCGGCGTGGGCAAGCTTGGGTGCGGGCCAGCTCGCGCGACGGGTGGCGCCATCGGGGGCGCGTCATGCGTTGTCTATTAGGTGCTATCGTAGCGATTTCAAGGGCCGTTGTCTTTGCGACAAGGCCAGAGCCACGGCTCTCTTACTTACTTGGGTGCGGGTTCTACTTCGACTGTTTGGGCAAAAAGATCGAGGACCAAGCGGTCCGCTAAGTTTTGCAACAGCCTTTCCCGCGCTTGGAACTCCCCAAGGCCCGGAGCACTCAAACCGGGCGTCCCTGTGGCCCAGTCGGCCCAAAGGCCTTGGTTTGCAGTAGCGAGGGTCTCACCGGTGGACCGCAGAATGAGCGTGGCTGTCACGTCTATACGCACAGAACCCTCGAGTAGTTGGTTGTCTTGGCTGCGAATTCCGTTCCGACGCTGGTACCGAGTCAACGTTCCCTTTACGACCAAGTCGGCGCGCTCGGCGGACTCGTAATCCATGGCCACCAGGTCCACCACGGCCCCTGAGAGGTACGGCGCAAGGTCCGCTTCCAGCCCGGGCTCGGGCGTCTCGTTGCCGAAGATCTCCACGCCAATGGTTGCGTCATCAGTCACGCCCACCAGGTGGGTGGGAGCGAGTAGCCCCGCGTGCCAGCCGCAGGAGGACGCGGCGGCGACCAAGAAGGCAAGGGCGGCGGTTCGTAGCATAGACATAAGCGAGCTAGTTCGCACTGGACAGGGGCATGGGGCCAACGGTGAGCTCAGGGGGCTCGGTGCCCAGGGTCTCGAACATCGCCTCGGCCTGGCCCGTGCGAAGGTCGTCGCCGATGAGCTGGGCTTCCTTCCACGCGCGCTCGGCGTGCAGTTGGGCGCCGAAGGACTCGTCGATGCGGAGGTAATAGCGCGCCGAAACCAGGTCGTTTTCCACCAGGCGCGTCGAGCACTCCCGGAGCAGCAGTCGCACGTCAGGGGTCAGCTGGTGATCGGGATAACGTGCCAGCCAAGCCGCGGACTCCTCACGGGCCCGCAGGACCTCGTTGCGGTCGTTGTCGTCGCGCACCAGGCGCTCGAGTCGCAGCAGCGGAATGCGCGCCTCGGCCCGGACCGCCAGGGGACTGGTCGGGTGGAACGCCACCAGGTCTTCCAGGTTCTGGATCGAGCGCTCGTACCAGCGGCTCTCCTCATACAGGTCGGCCAGGGCCGCGTAGGCGCGGTCACAACCGGCGTGGAAGGGGTAGTTCAGGACCATGAAGTCGAGCACTTCGATCGCGCGGTCCTTCGCAGGGGAGAAGAGCAAGAACCAGACCGAGTCGTCGACCGCAAGGGATAGGCCGGCCTCCAGCAGTAGGTCGCCAGCGGGCATGCGCAGATGGTGCAAGGGGAAGATCTGCTCGACCTTGCGCAGCATCTTGAATGATGTCACGCGCTCGCCATCGTTAAGGTAGGCGCGCCCTGCGGCGACGCCGGCGGTGACGCGCAGACGCGGCGGCAGCTCCAGGTTGAAGAGCCGCTTGAGGCGCGAGGGCTGCTCGGCTTCTAGTAGCTGGTCCACCAGGGTCAGTAGAGTGACCTCCAGCAGCTCGCCCGCTTCCTTGCGCGTGACGGGATCCAAAGACGGCGTCTGGTGCAGCTCGATCAGGCGATCGAGGGCGATCTCCATGTCGCCGACGGCGATCTCCTCTTTGGCGGTTACCACGTGCTCCGCCGCGTTCGCCGGGGTGAAGTCCTCGTCGAAGTCGTAGCCGGTGTAGGTGGTGGTGATGCAGCTTGCGAAGGACAGCAAGAGGCAGACGGACAGCAGGGCGCGAATCATGTTGCTTGGGAGGCGGCGACGGGCAAAGGCCGCGAGCGCAGTTTGGTTTCCAGGTGGTACTCGAGGAAGCGATCGACGAAGTCGCGCAGGCCTCGGAAGAGCTCCTCGGGCATGGGCGGCAGGTCGGCACGTTCTTGGACCGAGCGGCGCATCAGGACCGACGCGGCGCTCAGAACTTCGACCCCTAGGGTACCGACTCGACCACCCTGAGCGCGCGCTCCGATTGCACACTTTCGGCAGAGCCTGCCGCCGGCACCTGCGGAGAAGGCCGCCCGGGCGCCGCCGGCGTCCACGGGGGCGGCCGTCCCTGCGCACGCCGCGCAGAGTTCGACCACCGGCGCGATGCCCAATCCGCGCAGCAGGTCTAGGTCAAAAGACAGCAGCTCCAAGGCGGGATCGCGTTCGGGTACGCCGACCAGGTCGAAGCAGGTCTCGAGCCGATGGTAGAGCCCAGGATCCGGCAGCCCCTCGCGCGCCGCCGCAGAGCCCAACTCCAGGGCCGCCAGGGACGTGCGATAGCGCGTCAGGTCCTGGGTCAGTCTCCGGCGCCGGGTGACCAGGCGCCCGCTGCGCACCTCGCCCATGGTGCTGCGCTTGGACTGGGCCCAGTCCAACTCCAAGGTGTCGAAGAAATCCAGCAGTCCGCAAAGGGGCGACTTGGCCCGGAACGCGCCCCGGGCCACCAGGTGGACACGGCCGTGTTTCTCGGTCAGAACGTGCAGGATCAGCGAGGTCTCACCGAAGGGGAAGCGCCGTAGGACCAGGACCTTGTCGGTGATGCGGGGCATGTACTAAGCCCGTGTGGTGGGCTCGGTCGCGGGCGTGGTCTCGATGGCGTCCCCGGGGGTGATGCGCACGCGCAGAACGCGCCGGTCGTTGGCCTCGGTGACGTGGAAGACGGCCCCCAAGTCCTCAAAGTGCTCACCCTCGTTCGGGAAGCGACCGAAGTGTCCCAGCACAAAACCGGCCAGGGTCTCGAAGTCCTCCTCTTCGGGGATCGCCAGGCCGATCACCTCGTTGACCTCACTGACGTGCTCCGAGGCCAAAACATCAAATGCTCCATTAGGCAGGGACTGAATCGCCGCTTCCTCGTCTTGGTCGTATTCGTCGTGCATCTCGCCGACCAGCTCCTTGAGCACATCGCCTAGGGTCACGATACCCGCTGTTCCGCCGTACTCGTCCAGCACAAACGCCAGCTTGTAGCGCTCGCTCTGAAAGTCCCGCAGCATGTCGGCGATCAACTTGGTCTCAGGCACAAACTGCGGCGGCCGAAGGGAAGTGCGCAGCTTGAGCTCGTCCAGGTTGCCCTGGTCCACAAGGCGAATCACATCGCGTGCTGTGATCCACCCGATGATTGTGTCCAGGCTCTCCTCGTAGACCGCCAGGCGACTGTGGCCGGACTCGGCGATCGCGCTGACTAGCTCCTCGGCGCTGGCAGTGACAGCGATGGCCGACAGCTCGGTGCGCGGTGTCATGACAGCGGCCACGTCTACGTCGTGAAACTCCATAACGTTCTCGATCAGCTCGAGCCCGGACTCGGGTAGCCCGCGCTCCATGTCCGAGTCCTCGATCACGTCCCGCAGGTCCTCGACGAGGATGCGCGTGGTGGAGGTCTCCTCGCGCAGGCCAAAGAGCCGTAGCACCACCCGGCGCATCAGGTCCAGGGGCCAGACGATGGGCAACAAAGCCACCTCGAGCAGGCCGAAGCTGGGCAGAACCTTGGCCAGCAGCAGCTCGCCCCGGGAGCGGTACACAGCCAGGGGCAGCATGCGCGTGGCGATGAGCACGGCGGGTACCACCAAGGCCGCGGCGGCGACCGCGGAAGCGGTGCCGGGGCTTGCTGTGCGGAAGTCGAAGCCGATGGCCCAGAAGAAGAAGGCAATAAAGCCCAGGGTGAACAAGACCTCGAGCACGCCTGCACAGGTTGTCATGCGCTCGGATCGCTCCAAGAGCTTGGTGAAGCTGGCCCGGCGATTGTCGTCTGTGTCGTGCTTTAGCTGCTCGAGTATGTGGACCGGCGAGCACTGCTCAAGGCACTCGCGCAAGACTCCAAAGAACCCGGCTAGCACAAGGGCCGTGGCGCAGAGGCCCCAGACCAGCGCGGGGTGGGGCGCATCAAGGGTGTCCCGGGCAAGGATCGCAAGCTGCAAGAGGTCCGTATGCATAATGATTGCGCAGATGATACTGCCCGTTGCGTGCAGTCCCTTTGGGAAGTCATCAAAGTTAAGGGGCGGAGCGAAAACGCACGGGCGAGGCCATTTAGGGCATTTCGTGCACCTAGGAACCGCACACATTGGGTCCTTGGAGCCGGTGGGCAGCTACACGCCCATATCTAAGCTTAGGCCCTAAGAGCATTATTTACCAGTGGTTTAGGTGAATCGAAGGCCTGTGCAGGGCACCTTGGCACGGACTGTGTATTGCTCTGGCCATGCAACCCACTTCCATGAAGCTCCCACAGCCCCAAGTTCCCTCGCTACTTGATCCATATCCCGACGTCATCCGGCGTCTGATAGATGCGGGCGCACGGCTGGCTCCCAACAATGGCGAGGATAAGAACAGCCTGGACAACCACATCGCGTCCCAGCTGATGGCTCTTTTCCGAGACGCACGTGACACGGAGGCATTCGAAGCCCTGCACGCCTTCACCCAGACCTCGGTCTACGAGTGGGTGCTGGGGTTGCTGCGGGGATCCAACGGGTCTTTGGACGCAAAGGAGATCATGCAGGACACATACATCAATGTTTACCGCTACGCCGGTAGCTTTCGCTCGGATCACGACGGCTCGTTCCGCGTCTGGGTCCGGACCATCGCCGGCAACCTGGTGCGACGCTCCTATTCGCGCCGTCCTACGCGCAGGTTCGAGGACATGCCCGAAGGCTTCCAAGAGCCTGCAGACCCAAAGATGGGTCCGGACGGCCTGGCCCAGGTGGACGAAGAGCAGGGGCACCTTCGCAAAGCCTGGGTGCTGATGATGATTCACTACCAGGACGCGTACAAGCTGCTCTCTTCGCGGGACCAATATGCGATGCACTTGGTCGAGGTGGAGGGCATGTCCTACCGCGAAGCGGGCGTCAAGCTTGGTGTCAGGCAGTCAAATATGAAGATGATCCTCTTTCGAGCAAGGAAGCGCCTCGTGAATCACATGCGCCACAGCATGGGCGTGCTTGCCGGAGGGTGCCGCCGGGCTGGTTAGGCTCCGAATCGTAGGCGGCCTAGGGCCACTTGCAAGTGGCTCGGTTAGACCGGGAGTTGGCTGTAGGTGGTCGCTCCCGGTTTTTTCGTGGCGATCGGGCTCGGGGATGAGTTTGCTAGGCTGGGCACTGCTCTTATCCGACTTCACTCACCTACGGGGTGGCCGACCATGTTCGATACACGATTGCTGTTCGCTCCCCTCGCTCTACTTGTCCTGCTTGCCGGAAAGGTGACCGCGGAGGTCGCCATGGACGATGCACAGGCAGAAGTACGCGTAGCCTGCGTCGGCGACTCGATCACAGAGGGCACGGCCAATGCCGATCACCTAGTGAACAGCTGGCCCAAGATTCTTGGTCGGATGCTGGAGGCGGATCTCCCTGGGGCCTATCAGGTCGGCAACTTTGGTCGCTCTGGGGCAACGCTGTTGAAGCGAGGTGACAGGCCCTATTGGGGCCAGGATGTGTACTCCAAAGGGATTGCCTATCAGCCCCAAGTGGTAGTGATCAACCTTGGGACAAATGACGCGGCCCAAAGAAACTGGGCTGAGCATGGGGGCGAGTTTGAGACCGACTATCGGGACCTGATTGAGACCTACCAAGCGCAAGAGCCTGAGCCGCGGATCTTGCTCAGCAACTTGACAGCGATGTACGAACCCCATCCTCGTTCTGTTGAGTGTGCGTCGAACCGGGTGGTGATCGAGGACGTGATCACAAAACTCGCTGGGGAGTACGGCCTAGAGATCATTGACTTTAAGGCGCCTACGGTGGACCGGGCCAAGCTGTTTCCCGACGGGCTCCATCCCAACACGGCGGCCAACGAGTTGATGGCCATGACGGCGTTCGAGGCGATCACGGGTCAGGTGGCGCCCGGGGATCCCACGATCCGACCCCAGCCGGTCCGGGGCCAGGCGAAGGTTCTTTTGGGCGAAGGCGGCCTAGAAGCGGTACGCCTCGGCAGCTGGAAGCGCACGGGTGGCCTCCTGGAGGGGACCGGTGAAGGTCAGGCCCTACTTGCCGACATAGGCATTGACGGCGGTGACTTTTATCTTTCGGCGCGGCTCCGGATGCTGGACCAGGAGAGCTGTGCGGCGGGCTTCCTCATTAACGACAACTTCTTTGGCTTCGAGGGTGCGGCAAAAACTGTGTTCCGAAATGGCCCCCAGATGGGCGGCTTGCGGCTCTTGCATCGCTCTGAAGACCTGTGGGAGCGCGACGCTTGGATCGAGTTCGAAGCGATTCGCAATGGCGACCAGGTGTGGTTCAAGGTTAATGGCTTCGTCGTGGACATGGCTACGATCCCGGGGCCGATCAAGCAGGTTGGCTTCGAGCCCAACCGCGCACGTATGCAAGTCTCAGATTGGGCGATTGTGGGTAGCACATTCTCGCTGCGTCCAGCGCAGCTGGACCATCGTGGTGTGGAGACTCCATGGCTAGACCTGTCGCGCCGCGGCGACCTTCATAAGATCCTGGATGGGCCAAGTGCACATGCTGTTGTTGGGTCGGAAGACCAAGTCATGGTTGCCTCTCCAAATGGCCAACAGCAGCTGCTCTTCCTAGGTGGGGGCGGGCCTAGCCTGAATGCGGTGGCCAAGACCAGCAGCGACGATGGCCTAGCTTGGTCGGAGCCCTTTGAACTGCCCGCAAGCCTCTCGGGAAGCTCCTATCGGGCAGGCTACCTGCCCAATGGACGGCTCTTGGTCTCGTTTTGGGATACTCACCGTTTGAGCCCAACCCGTGGCGATTTCGTTGTTTGGGTCGGGACGTTTGACGACATCATGAATCAGCGGGAGGGTGACTTCACCTGCCGGCTTGTGGATACAGAGGACCTGCCCCTAGAGGTGGGAAACGTTGGATTGACGATCGGCGGAGATGGATTGATTCAAGCCACGGGCTCCTATCGAATCGAGGGCGGTTCGCAGCCGGTGATCGTCCAAGTGAACTTTACCGCAGGTGACTTGGATGCGCTGGTCCCGACCCGCGGCTTCCAGATCCCGCTGATCGATCTCGATGGGGAAAAGCAGCGCCAGGTCATCGTGGACCGCGAGCAGGACCAGTACTTGGGACACGTGACAACGACATTACTAGAGGACAACAAGACCATGCTGGCGGTCTACCCAAAGGGCCATGGCAAGGGGCAGATCATCTACAAGCGCTCTTCCGATGGGGGCCTGACCTGGTCCAAGCGCTTGCCCACGCCGAAGAGCTGGGCCACAAGCCAGGAGGTGCCCACAATCCACCGCGTGATCGATCCCCAAACGGGGCAGAAGCGGCTGATCCTGTGGTCGGGCCTGTACCCCGCGCGACTCTCTGTCAGCGAAGACGACGGCGCGTCCTGGTCTGAGCTTGAGCAGGTCGGCGACTGGGGTGGCATCGTGGTGATGGGCTTTGTCGAGCGTCTTAAGAGCGGCTCTTACGTCGCCATGTTCCACGACGACGGCCGCTTCTTTGAGAGCAAGTTCAGCGTCGTGTCGCCGCCAGTCTTCACCTTGTTTCAGACCTTCAGCCACGACGGGGGCCTGACCTGGACCGAGCCCGAGTCCGTGTGGTCCGGCAGCGAACTTCAACTCTGTGAGCCGGGCTGCTTCCGGTCGCCCGATGGCTCCACCTTGGCCGTGCTGCTGCGCGAGAACAGCCGCACGCGGAACAGCTATGTCATCTTCTCTAAGGACGAGGGCCAGACGTGGTCGGCACCCCGCGAGCTGCCAGCCAGCTTGACCGGGGATCGCCACACCGGCAAGTACGCGCCCGATGGACGCCTGTTCATCAGCTTCCGCGATACCGCCCACGAGAGCGAGACCCAAGGCGATTGGGTCGGCTGGGTTGGCACCTTCGACGACATCCTCCTGGGCCGCCCCGGACAATACCGCGTGCGCCTGAAGGACAACCAACACCGCTGGGATACGGCCTATCCGGGAGTCGAGGTCCTGCCCGATGGCACCTTCGTGACGACGACCTACGGTCACTGGGACCAGGGCGAGCCGCCCTATATCCTCAGCACTCGATTCCGCTTGGATGAGCTCGATCGAGAGGTGGCGAGTCGGCCACTTGCGCCAAACCAGGCCCCGGACCCTAAGGACTGATTGCGAGGTTCCTGGGGGAGTTCCATTGGGGCCGGCCAAGATAGGGGGTAAGTTGGGCAGATGAGCCAAGATAAATCGAACGGACAAGAGCGCGTGGATCTGCTTGTGGTCGGTGCCGCCGAGGTGGCGACCGCCATGGGCCAAGAGGCACTTGGAGGGGCTCGCCTAGCCGGCTGCCACGTTGGGAAGGGCTGGGCCGTCGCTGTGGCTGGTGAGCGCATTGCCGGTGTTGGACCCGAGGCCGAGCTGCGCGCACGCTTTCAGGCGGACGCCGAACTAGACGCCTGCGGAGGCACCGTAGTGCCCGGTTTCGTGGACTCCCACACGCACCCAGTCTTCGCCGGCACACGCGAAGACGAGTTTGAGATGCGAACCGGTGGCGCGACCTACGTGGAAATCGGCTTGGCCGGCGGTGGAATCCTGTCGACGGTGCGCGGAGTACGAGAGGAGTCCACGGAGGTGCTGCTTGCGCAGCTCTTGATGCGCATGGACCGCTTTTTAGAACTGGGCACGACGACGGTCGAGGCAAAGAGCGGCTATGGGCTCTCGACCGAGATGGAGATCAAGATGCTGCGCGTGATCGCTGAGGCGAACCGCATGCATCCCGTGGACCTGGTGCCGACCTTCTTGGGGGCCCATGAGTATCCCGAAGAGTACCGCGATCGGCGCTCGGACTACGTGGACTTACTCGTGAAGGAGATGCTGCCCAGGGTCGCCGAGGAGAAGCTTGCGGAGTACTGCGACATCTTCACCGAGACCCATGTGTTTGGGCTCGAGGACTCTCGGCGCATCTTGACCACGGCCAAGGACCTGGGCTTTCGCCTGCGCCTGCACGTGGACCAACTGACGCCCCTGGGCGGCGCCGAACTGGCGGCTGAGTTTGGCGCGGACTCCGCGGACCACTTGGAGTGCGTGACGGACAAGGGCATCGAAGCTTTGGGCGATGCGGGCGTGATCCCGGTGATCTGTCCCTTGGTGGCACTGTACCTGCGCCAGGAGCAGGAGGTGCCCGGTCGGCGTATGATCGATGCGGGCCTGGCCCCGGCGATCGCCACAGACTTCAACCCCGGCTCGTGCTACACCCAGTCGATGCCCGAGGTCATGACCTGGAGCGCCCTGCGGATGCGCATGAGCGCTTCGGAGGTCCTGACTGCGGCGACCCTAAACGCGGCCGCTTCGCTAAATCGAGCAGACGACATCGGAACCCTCGAGGTTGGCAAGCGCGCCGATCTCTTGGTACTCGACTTGCCAAACTACAAGCACCTGGCCTACGAGCTCGGCCGCAGCCCGGTGCGGGTGGTGGTCAAGAACGGGCAAGTCCAGTTTCAGAAGTAGGGGATCTCAGGCTGGTCGAGGTAAGCGCGTAACTTTGTGGGGGGGATCTCCTATGATGTAAAAGCTCATTCCCCCCCCGGCTCTCCCCATGCGTGTATTCCTGACTGGTCTTGTGATTCTACTGTTCGCTGCGCTTGGGGCTTCTCAAGTCGGGGTGGGCCTAAGCAAAGCTGTTGGGGGCGTTGAGCGCGTCGCGCTCCAGGAGACTAAAGACGGGGAAGGCGATTCCGAGAAGCCTAAGACTTACCCGAAGTGCACGAAGTGCAAGACCACCGGGAAGATGCCCTGTCCTGAGCATAAAAAGAGCGACGCGACCCTCGAAGAGGGCGTGGTCTACTGCAGCTTTGTCTACACGGACGATCTCTGCGGCGGCACGGGTTGGTTGAGCTGCGAGAAGTGCGAGCGACCGGATGTAGACGCTGCTCTGCTCAAGCACCGCGAGGGGATCCCAGACCTTCGCAAAGAGATGGTCAAGATGGACGAGGAGATGGAGTTCGAGCTGCACACTGTAGTCAGCGAGCACTTTGTTGTGGTCATGGAACTCGAGAGCCTTAAGGTCGGCAAGAAGCGCTTGAAGCGGCACGCTCTAGCCCACAAGTACCTCGAGCGCCTCGAGCGCCTCTACACGGACTACACGACAATCTTAGGCGTAAAGGAGTCCGACTTTACCGAGCGCATGCGCGTGATGATCTGGGCCAATGAGACCGATCAGGAAGAGGGCTCCTTGCGGTTTTGCGCCCAGGGCGCCAAATACGGGGTCAAGCTGCTGGGCATGACGCCGACCTACTCGGTCTGTGGTACGAAGCAGTACTTTGGCGGTGACGAGGAGCTGCACCGGGGGGTGGTCCACAACACGGCACACCTGCTCTTGTCGGCGCAAAAGCCGGTGGATTGGATTGGCGACAAGAAGGGCGGCTGGGCCGATGCGGGCATCGCCCACTGGTTCGAGGACCGCTACTTCGGGATCTGCGACAACTACTGCTATCAGGAGCAGGACACGAGTCAGGGATTCAAAGGCGGCAAGTGGAAGCCCGCAGTCAAGAAGATGGTGGCCATGAAGGAAGAGCCCAATGCGGGCACGGTCTTTAGCCGCAACACGGACAGCTTGACCCTGGAGGAGCACGCGATCTCCTTTAGCTACATCGACTTTCTGATCCAAAAAGACCCAGCGATGCTAAACCTGCTGCTCAAGCGCTTGCGCTCTAAGACGCCCACCCGGGACGCCCTCGCCGAAGCCTTTGGCATGACCGTGATCGAGTTTCAGGAAGAGTGGCGCGAGTGGGTCGCGGACACCTACCCGCTGCGCTGATTCCTAAGCGCTGACCACAAGCCCGCGACTTCGGCTAGCTAACACCCAAACACGCACCCAGTCCAGTCGCGGTGACCGTTCGCCAATACCATTGGCAATACGCTCGAGCTCTAGCTGCAGCGCCATGGGCTCCCAGGCGGCCAAATCGTCGATTTCATAAATGCCGGCCTTCTGTAGTAGGTCTCCGTGGCGCGAGCCGATCCCCTTGAAGAGGTACAGGCCGAGCTCGTCTTTAACGCCTGCGACCTTCAGGTCGCCCCAATCGAGACGCTTGGCAAGCTGCTCGCGCCGATCGGGGTCGTCTAGGGCACGTAGCAGCTGTCGCGGCCACTCGATGCCGGCCTCTAGCAAGGCGTCTACGTCTTCGGCCACTGTGGGCACGCGCTCAAGGCGCAGCCGAATGGAGCCAATGCTGACAGGCATCATGGCAATGGTGACGGCGATACAGAACACGACCTGCAAGGGCACGGTCTGCCAGAATCGCCGGAGGCTAGGATTCGCCACGGGGGTCGCTGGCGCCGCGAGATCGTGTTTGTGCTCCCAAGCGATGTTGCCGCACATGAAGTAGGACATCAAAGAGAAGAACGTGACGGCGTCAAAGGCCAGGGCTGGAAAGCCCAGGAAACCAAGCAGGGGCATCTCGAACAGCTTGAGATCTTCTAGGCCGCGCACGGTGTAGATCCACTTCTGTGGGGCTGCGAAGTTCATGCTCTCCCAGACAAGCCCGGAGATGAGCCCAGCCAGGAAGAGCCGGGCTACGGCGCCTCCGTCTCCAGCGGCAAAGTCGCGCAGCAGCGACCGGTTGCCGCGCTTGAAGTTCCAGGGGTCGATTAGGAAGGTCAGGCTGCCCCAGATCAAAGGCGCGAGGTAGAAGGGGAAGGCGACGGCTAGGACGGCCATGGTGAGGCCGAGCAGCTGCAGCGCGCCGGGTAGCCAGGTGGGCAGCTGCCGTGGCGCGCGCCTCTTGGTAAAGACTCCGGCAGCGCCCAGTGCGTCGAAGGCCTCGAACATGCCGACGAAGACCGTGGCGAAGGCCGCAAAGACAAACAGCCCTGCGGTCACATAGGTCCAGGGGCCGTCGAGCTCGAAGGTGCCGATGTAGTACCAGTTGGCGAAGCGCAGGTTGAGCGCTTCGAACAGGAACCAGAAGGTCACCGACGACGTGCCGAGCAGCCCCAGCAGGTGGCGCCGCGTGGTGAGCAGGGACGAGGCGCGCTTCCAGATGCAGAAGGCGTCCAACAATAGGATCCAGGCCCACCAGATGTACGCGTAGAAAGCTTGGCTGACCCAGGCCACATCCGTCCAAAGCCCCCAGCCCCCCAAGGCCAGCAGGGCAAGGCCCAGGCCAGCAAAACCCAGGGCCGTGCGGCCGGTGGGCGGCTTGCCCTGGTCTTGATCTGCGAGGCTCTCCATGGCCCATGCAATCGGCACAGGGCCCGGTGAACCTGACGTGAACTTTCCCGCCTCCTACAACTAAGGGAGAAACCCGGGGAAAAGCCGACCAACTTGGCCCAGGTGGCCCGGGCACTTGCCAAAATCGTGGCGTGAAAAACGGAAAGAAGATCGCTCTCGCGGCCCTGACTAGCATGGCTTGGCTCAACCCCAGTGTCTCACTAGGTCAGGACGCTTTCCCGGGCCCCAGGCTCCCGACCGCCCCCCCCAAGCTCGAGGCCTCTGCAGAAGACGGCATCAGCCCCCTTAGCCAGGCTAGGTTCAGCCACGATGCGGTGGTCAAGAACGAGCGGATCGACACCTTCTTCCGCCTATGGGACACCGCGAGCGAAGAGCGCCGCGCCGCGGCCGCCGACGTGCTCGCCAGCCTCCGCAGCCCCGGCGCGCCGTCCGAGTGGTGGCCCGATCCAGGCTCGATCGAAGTGGCCACCCGCGTGCTCACTGGCGAGCCCTCCGAGCTGCTTCTGGGCGAGAACGACGCCGCGACCCTTGCGGTGCAAGCCGCCAGCTTGGACCTGCGCGTGCAACCGGGTTTGTTTACGGGCAGCGCCACCGGCCGAGGGCAAAGCCTGGTCGTGCGCGTCGTACCGCTGTTCGAGCTGCGGGCAGCGCTGGACGTCCACCTGCGCCTGATTTGGATCGACGCCGACGGCCGCGAGCAGGTTGCCAGGGACGAGGTTGTGGAGAAGTCCGCCTTCACAGACCCAGGTTTTGACATGTACATCCGTGCGCCCCTCAGCGCCGACGCTTGCTGGACCCTGGTCGCCGAACTGCGACCAACGATGGGCACAAGTCTGGAGCAGCTGCAAGACGAAGAGGGTGGCACGAAGCGAAAGAGCGCGCTCTTCCTGCGACCACTTCGCTCCCATGGGGTCGCGGTCCCATCGCTGCGCGATGCCGCCCGGGTCTTCACTAGCTTGGCGTCTACCGGCGGTGGTGAGCTTGCCCCCGAGCTCGACAGTTTTCAGGGGCTGCTTGCTATGCGCCGGCAGTCCCGCATCCTTGCTTCGGTCCAAGGGCTAACGTCCGAGGGTCTCCGGCTCTCACCCCATGGGGGGCTCAGCTTTGCCAGCTTCTGGCAGCAGGTGACCCAGGGTGTAATCCCGGCTGTCCAGCTGCCGCCGCCGACCGAGCGTGTCTTCCTTCGGGCTTCTCCCAGCACGGATGCCTTTGGCGCCGTCGAATCGGGCATCGTTATGCAGGCCTGGAGCCGGTTGGGGGCCGTAGTTGATGTGGTCCCTTCGGCAGGCGGAGTCGAGCCTGTGATCGGAAGCAGCTGCTCCTCGCTCAAGGATCTTGAGGGTGGACCCCAGGAGACGATTCTTGTGCTGCGGGGGGATGCTCTCATGGCTTGCCAGTTGGAGGCTCTACGCAGTCCGCTGCAAGGCTTTGATCGGCTTGTGATCGTCGCGAATTCATGGCGTCCGACACCTCTCTTTCCTCAGGTTCCCACCCTTTTCCTGACGCCGAACGAGGTCTCCGCTGGCATTGCTGACCAGGCAAGCCATGTGACAGCAAGAGTCCTCTCGCGCTCGGTGTTCTTGTCCGAGCTCGACGTACCTCTACTGGTCGCGGATTGGCTGGAAATGCCAATGCAGCCAGGCGACGCCAAGTGAGGCCGAGCCTCGGCGCAAGTGCCGCATTGGTGGCCCTATTGGCCATTGCGTGGATCTCGCTCCATTTGAGGTCGGCCAGGGGGCCCGCAGCCTTTGGTCCTGGGGTTAGCCCAGAATCAGGAGCCATGTCGGAGTCTAGGTGGTGGATCGACGATGGTCCCAGTGCCTACCACTTGAGGCGAATCGAGGTCTCTCTAGCGACAGGTAAGCTGCCCGTGGAGGACCGCTTCCTTGGCACGAGTGCGGGCACGCCCATCCCCCTGCGACCCTTCCCCGATGCGGCGCTTGGGGCTCTGGCCTCCTTAGCCCTTGGCGCGCCCCCAAAACCGCATCACAGCGACGGACCGATCCTAACTGACGAGTACGAGCTCCGCCTCGAGCACCTGCTCGCCCGCCTTGCCCCTTGGCTCGGGGTCCTGACGACCCTTCTTGTTGCCCTAGGAGCAGTCCTGCTCGCGAAAGAGCAGGACGCCAAGGGCTCCGGCCATGCGTGGGCTTCGGGAGTACTTGGCGCTCTTGTCTTTGGTACTGCGCCCCTGGCCGTCTGGTATGGGACCGCCGGGCGCATCGGGACCATGCCAATCGCCGTCGCGCTGGTCGGTCTACACACGGTCCTCGTGTTGTTTGTCCTGCGCTACCGGCCAAGCCCATTGCCCAACAATGCACGTGGCGGCGCAGACAGCCTTTGGGCCGTCCTGGGTGCGGGCGTAATGGCGGGGCTGTGCCTTTTGAGTTGGGCGCCAAGCCTTGCCTTCGTTGGGATCGCAGGTCTCGCGATGCTCGCTGCAGTAGCGGGGACCCAGGGCGAGCAGCAAAGGTTCAGCCAACGCACCGGCTTGCTCTACTTCAGCGCGATCGCTGCAGTAACCCTGTTCCCATCCCTAGGGTCTAGATGGAATGGAGAGGCACCGCTGTCCCTTCTGCATCTGACCTACAGCACACCTGGAGTTATGGGCGTGTTGGCCGCTGCGTTTGGCCTGCCGCTCTTGCTTGGGGCAGTACAGAGCGATAAATCAAAACCAGCTCAAAACCTTGGTATGCGTTCTGCCGTAGGGATTCTGGTCCTTGGGTGCATCGCCGTGGCTGTGTTCGTTGATCAACCAATGAACTGGCTATTTGGCGTGGACTTCCTGGTGCTACCCGAGGAGCGCCAGACACTAAGCGCGGTGGGGGGAGGCTCGCTGATTACCGGCTTGCTTCGCGACATTGGTTGGCCGGGATTGCTGGCTCCGCTCTTGGCCATGGGGTTGCTGTGGAGCCTTGTCTCGGCGTACCGAGGTAGGGCTTCTGCATCCGTCCGCAAGCTAGTGATGGCGCTGTTCCTGTTGCTAAATTTGCTTGCCGTCGGTGCCCTTGGTCTGCAGGAGCGCCAGTTCGGTGTGCTGCTTGCCCTGTTCTTAGGAATGGGGATTGGCGCGGGCTTGCCCCTGGTAAGCCAGGGCATGTCGCGCCGCTCGGGCATTGCCGCGACGGCATTGGCGATGACGGCTTGCCTGCTCCAGGCGCGGTCCCAATGGAGCTACCTTGGTATGGACGAGCTGCGCGAGCGGCGCAGTGATGTTGTGCTCACGCTGCGTACCCTGCGCAGCGGAAACGGGACCTGGCGAAATTCGGAACTACGCCCTGCGGGACGCCTGCTGGCAGCCGGTAATCTCGGCCCCCTTGCGACGTATCAAAGTCGCCGTGCCCTGGCTGGAGCCGCATCCGACGACCTGTTGCTGGGAACGGATCCTGTGGAGTTTTTGGTGGCGCTCGCGGACCAAGGGGTCGACTACGTCGCCGTGACCGCGCGCCAAGCCATGGGACTTGACGCCCTGCGCCAGGGAGTCCTCCCTCCTGAAGACAGCATGGCTTGGCGCTTAGGTGCATTCAGCCACAGTGAATCGATTCCAGGATTAGAGCTAGTCTCCAGGACTCTAGGCGTCCAGATGCTTCCCGGCGGGGATGCGGTGGGTCCATTCGTTTCGATCTGGCAACGCACCGAGCCATAAACAAAAGCGGCCCTCTCTCTGCGCTAAAAGGCAGAGAGAGGGCCGCTGAGAACGTAGCGCTTGCTGCGCGTACTAAGGAATGAAGACCTCGGCGGTCTTGTCGACAGCTGGGAGTCCATTGTCGCCGGTGCCGACGATCAGGATACGCTTGCCGCCGTCCACTGGAACAGCCCGGGGAGTCTCTCGGGGTAGGGTCTGTGTACCTGAGACCGCCCAGGAGATACCCGTGTAGTTCGAGGTCTCGACCTCCACCGCGGGCGTGCCACTTCCAGTGGTTACATTCACACTCTTCAAGCCTGCGAGCACGGCGATGCCGTCGCCCGTGTCTACGAGGTTCGGGTAGGCACGTGCGACATTTAGGTTGCCCGTGGCTGTCCAAGTATTGGTCAGGTGGTTATAGGTGTAGGACTCGCTATGGGTATTGAATGTCAGCCCGATAAAGTCGCCCGTGGCTCCGCCTACGATCATAGCTCCGCCTCCGGGCAGGGTGATCTGACCGTGGTAGGCCCGGGGGACCGGCATGGAAGCGGTACTCAAGAACGAGTTGGTTCCCGGATCATAGCGCAGGCACTGGGAGGTAAACCCGGGCACCGGGATACCGAACACATTGCCAACTTCCACACCCGAGGAAACAAGAACCCGGCCATCACCAAGCCGGCTAGCTTGGTGAGCAAGGAGGGGCCCCGGCGTGTTTGGGCCGGCACTCCAGGTGTCAGCTACGGGGTCGTAGATCTCCGTGGTTCCTACTACGGTGGCAAGGGAGCCGACGACGTCGGAGAGGTCAAACTTGGCTCCGCCGCCAATCACAAGGACACGGCCGTCCGCAAGCAGCGTAGCTGTGTGCAGGGTGCGCCCCATGGAAGGCGCCGCGACTGCCGAGCACGTACCGGTGCCGGGGTCGTAGATCTCCGCCGTAGGCGAGGCGATGCCCGGTCCGTATACCGCGTAGCCCCCTACGATCAGAACGCGTCCGTCGCTCAACTTGGTTGCAGTGTGTGTACTGCGAGCCTGGGTCATCGAACCCGCCGTGGTGAAGCTCTGGGTCTGGGGGTCGTAGATCTCGAAGGTCGCGGTTGAGGTCAAGCCGCCTCCGGTGTCCTTTTCGTCGCCTCCAAGGATCAGAACGCTCCCATCGTCTAGGGCTGTGGCAGAGTGTCCCTGTCGGGGCGTATTCACGTCACCGACAGTCTCGACAACATCGCCGCTCATCCCGAGCACAAACACCGCGACGTTGCTGACCTTGTCGACGAAGGTCGGTGTGGACATGGTCGGGTCAATCGTGCCGTACTGGGCGCGAAGATGGAGACCGCTCAGCACCGGAAACGGTGGTAAGGGCAGGGTCGCTGAGCTGGCTGGAGTCAGGAATCCGATCTGAGCGAACTTGAGCAGGTCGATTCCCACTTCGAGGTTACGCGGATCCGAGGCGTCGAACAAAGCCAGGGGGGTCGGCCCGACCGTAAACGAAGGGATCAGATAGGTGATCTGACCCGGGGGGCCTGTCATGTCGTAGGTGATCGTGCTGCCAAGGATCCCGTCACTCCAGGTGAGTACGGCATCTTGAGCGCTCGCCAGGCCAGTAAGAAAACAGGAGGCGAGGACAAGGGATGTGAGGCGTTTGTGCATGGGGCTTATCTGGCAAAGTTTTTTTGGGGGGTGCGCGGGGCGCAGTTTGCGGCTTTACCCTATACGGAAACGCCCCAGAGTGCAAATCGGCGTTCCTAGGCACTTGTAAACGGGGGGCGGCGGGCAAAAAGTGATTCGGTTCCAGAGAAATCCCATCTAGGATCTCTTCTTCCCTTTCACGCAACCTAGTTAGCCAAGTGCCTTGATTCCATCCCATCTTCCCACAGCCACCCGGTCCACGTGGCGCGGTCCTTGGTCAGCTGAGTCTGTTGGTAGGACTCGGCTCTCGTCCCAGTTTGGCATAGGGGCGCTGACTCTACTTGCCTGTGCTTCTTGCCGCTCATCGAAGCTCTCGGAGGCACCCTACTCGTTCCTCAGAAAGGGCCAGACCGCAGTCGTCTGGAAGCAGCCCGTCTGGAACAAGCACAAGCTTGAGGGTCAGTTTGATGTGGGGCCTGTGCCCGATTTCTCAGGCGGACCCGACAACTTTTTTAATGAATACGACGAGGGTAGCGTGGTGGGTAAGTACGAGATCGCTTTGGGCCTCAGAAGCTATCTAGTTGAAGACACGACCATCGAGGTTGGCATCGGCTACCGGCAATACGATATCGAGGACCTCTCCCCGGTCCCCGATCCCAGCATCCGCTTCCTCGTGGAGACCGTGGATTCGATGCAGTTCTACCTGGCCCTGCGCCACTACTTCCAGACCCCGACCTTTCTGGACGAGCTCATGTCCGACCGTTGGCGCGTCTTTGGCGAGCTGGGCTTCTTCTTAGCACCGGGCATCAGCGTGGATGCGAACCTGCAGTTCTTGACAACAACCCAGCCCTTCGACAGCACGGCCGATCCGTACTATTTTCTGTCGGCGACCGGAGGGCTTGCCTATCAGGTATCCGACGACCTTCTCGCGGAGTTTGGCGTGACCTGGGAGCACCTGCTGGATCCTATGAGGGTGGACCTGACGTCGACCGTAGATCTAGCCGGAACCACGGTTACGATTCCGGTCAAGGGAGAGATCACGCCGAAAGGCGGGCTCGTCTTCTTCAGCTTGGCTTGGTATCCGTAAGAGCTGCTGGCTGGTGTTAAGCGTTGGTCTGATTACTTAGGGATGGGCGCTGCGCGCGGCGGGGGATTTCCTCACAAGTCTGCAGACTGGAAGATCCCAATGACTTTGGGGCAGCTGGCTACATAGTCACTGGGTAGGGCCGGTGTTTGAGGTCGCCTAAACTCCATGGGTGCATATCTGTTGAGCAAGGTGCAACGCTGCTCTCCCCCAGAGAAAGTCGTGTCCCACGAGGCGTCTCTACCGTCAGGAGGATGGGGGGGAATCCCTTCGGGGCGGCACTCATGCTGGGAGCAACTCATCACTGTGGTCTTTGGCCGTCCGGGCCCTGGCCCCCCCCAGATAGAGCAGACGCAGGACGCCCAGCATTCCTTCCGCTCAAAGCGTTCGTATGTAGACCACTACCGAATGAACCACCCTGGCCCCTTGCGATGGAAATACCCTTAGCACCCTCCGAGGGCCCTTTCCCACATCCGAGACTGCTTGTCCGAAGCAAAAGCACTCGGAATCACCCCTAAAGTACGACCCTGCCCTTACCGACAAGAATCACGGGACGTCCCCTGTCCCCTCTCCAAACACCTACCCACCCTCGGTATGAACCCCGATCCAGCTTCCGAAAACGACTACACCAACAGCACCGCCACGGGCGAACGACGAAAGGAGCCGCGCATCGACTCGGTCTCCGCCATGCGGCTAAGCGTCGAATCCTGCTGCCTTGAGGGCGTTACGGAAAATGTGTCGGGAATCGGTGTTCTGTTCTTTGCTGGTGGCGACCTGCGCGTCTCCGTTGAACTAGAGGAGAATGGAGCGCGGGTGACGCGCAAGGGACGCCTCGTCCGGGTGCAACGTATGAGCCCGGAAAATACGGGCTTCGCTGTCGAGTTTGACACCGAATAGAGCGCTCTTAAGTGGGGGCCTAGGGTCCAAAGGGATTGATTCTGGTAGGATTTGAGGTGTTGGTCATCACCCAAATCCTACGTGCAATTTTGGGCTAAGTAGCCCCGGCCACTAACTTTGAAATTGTCGCCTTGGATGCCACAATTTTGAATGTACAGTTTCCCTAATCCTGACCTGCGCAAGCTCTGTGACCCCTTGGGTTTGTGGTGGAAGAAATCCGTTGACGGGATTTTGCAACAGCGTGTTGTTGGTGCTTTCGTCGGGGCTCTTGCGTTGGGGCTCATCGCGGCTTGTGGTGACGGATCCGGGACGACGTCTACCGAGGCCGCAGGCGGTCCGCAAGGCTTACCGTCCGAGGTCCGTGAAGCGGGTCCGATGGCCGGCAAGAATATCGTCTTGGTTGTTGTGGATACCCTGCGTGTGGACCGCTTACAGATTGGGGGCTACCACCGTGAGACCGCGCCTTTCTTGACTTCCCTTGCCCAGCAGGGTGTGGTCTTCGAAAATGCCTACTCCGGATCTTCCTGGACTGCTCCGGCCATGGCATCCATGTTTACTTCGATCTACCCTGATCACCACGGGGTTACGACCGGGCTGCACTTTCAGCTTAATGATAAGGCGCCCGAAAGTGAGGCGGACTCCATTGGGTTGAACCGAATCCCTAAGGTCAAAGAGACCCTTCCCGAGGTGCTTAAGCAGGCGGGCTATCGAACCTTTGCCGTTGCGGATAACCCAAATATCTGTAAGGAAATGGGGTTTACGAGGGGTTTTGACTTCTTTGACGGTGGGTCCTATCGAGGCGCTCCCGTTGTGACAAACAAGGTTGATCAGTGGTCCAAAGAGATCGCCCAGGGCGAGGCCCCCTACTTCCTGTACGTTCACTACATGGATCCCCATAAGCCCTATCACAAGTCCGGCTTGCCCTATGAAGATGAGCTTGGCTCCTATGCCCGTGAGCTCAGGATTCAGAGCGGCTTGTACGACACCGAGATTAGGTACGTGGACAGGTTCTTCCAGCGCATGTTTCGAGGGCTCAATCTAGACAAGAATTCCTTGGTGATCTTCGTATCCGACCACGGAGAGCAGTTTGGCGAACACGGCGGCTCGGGACACGGTGTCAAGCTTCACGAAGAGCTTATTCGGGTGCCCCTGATGATGGTCGCTTTTGACGAGAGTGGGGACCCCGTTTTCGAGCATACCAAGGTGCGTAAGACCACCTCGACAATTGATCTTCTGCCCACCCTGCGCGAGCTGCTGAATCTGCCTTCTAATGAGAGGGAAGAGGGCGTCAGCCTAGCGCCGTTCCTGCTCGGGCAGGCGGCACCCGAAGAAGGGGATGGTCGCAGCGTGTTTAGCCACCGCAGCGGTGTGCAAATGGGGCGGGATGTCGTGCTCCATTCCGTGGTCGAGGGCAACCTGAAACTGATCGACAACGGTGGGGAGATGGCCCCAAGACTGGTGGACTTGATCGAGGATCCACTTGAGCTTGTCGATCTCTCAGCGGAGCGCCCGGAGGATTACAAGCGCATGTTGAAGATCTTCGAGGACCACCTGTCCCGGCCAAGGTCGGTCCAGCGCGAGTTCTCCGGGACCCTAGAGCTGTCCGAAGAGGACCTGGCGGAGCTTGGTCGGCTCGGCTACCTGGACAAGTAGCCGGCACTGCCGCGTCCGGTTGCGAAGGCCTAATCGTTTTACAATCCGCTGGTTTAGGCCGCCGATCTGGCCTATATATGGGCCTAAGTTGCCTCAACGGCTGAGTCGCAAGCTCCGCCCTTTTCCTTGCTACCTTTCGTAGATTTCGCGGACATGACCCCACCCGAACGACCCGGCCCCTCCTCGGCAAGCGCTCCTAGCCTGTCCCAGTTCCAGGATGAGCACGACCGCATGATGGCTATGTTCCGCACCTACCAGTGTGGGCTGATGTCCCTAAACCTGGTGGAGGCCCGCTGCGGCCTCGTGAGCCTGCGCTACGCGCTTGCGGTGCATATGCGGGTGGAGGATGAGGTCTTAATGCCCCTCTACATGGGTCTGGAACACCAACCCGAGGGCGGCGCGCCCCTGTTCTTCGAGAAGGAGCACGCGAAGCTTGAACGCCTACTTAAAGGGCTCTTTGCCGGTCTGGAGGGTCTAGAACGCATCGATAAGGAGAGCGCGCTGACCCGGGAGGACGCCCTCTTGGTGATCGAGCATGGGTTTACCTTTAAACATCTGTTCGAGCACCACACGTCCAGGGAAGACAAAGCCTTCTATCCGGCGATCAACGCCAGCTTGAGTCCGGCCGAGCGCCAGCAGGCATGGCAGCGTATGGGCGAGGTCGAGGCCCAGACCCGGGCCAGCCTTGGCGAGCCGCCGAGTATGGCGGACGTCACCTAGGGCCGTTGGTGGCCTCGGTTAGGGGCCGCTTCAAGCCCAAGAGAGGCTCCGACCAAGGCTTTTTTACCTTTGGTTAAACCCGACCGCCAAGGGAGGCCGCTTTTGCTGGTTATCCCGGGCAAGTCAAGGTAGACTCGCCGCGAAATTTGCGTCGTAGTCATCCTTATTCAAGGGGTGGCTTGATGCAGCCCCCCCGAGTCCCTTCCCCTGCTGCCTCCTCCGCACCGACCCCCCGGGTCGACGAGTAGTTATGCTGAACGATTACCTCCCGATCCTGATCATGGTTGTTGCCGTGCTGGGCTTCGGTATTGCGAACCTTATCCTTAGTGATGTGCTCGGCGCGCGCCGCCGGGCTGTCGGTAAGGGTGACGCTTACGAATGCGGCTTGGCGCCCACGGGCAACGCCCGCATGCGCCTCTCCATTCACTTCTACCTCGTGGCCGTGCTCTTCATCTTGTTCGATGTCGAGTCCTTGATGTTGCTGCCCTGGGCAGTGGCGGCCAAGTCGATGGCGGCGGCGGGAGTCGGCGACATCGTCTTCAAAGAGGTGCTGGCCTTTGTTGTGGTTCTGGGACTTGGGCTCGCCTACGTTTGGCGCAAAGGAGGACTGACATGGGACAGGTAAGCTTGACGGACGCGCCCTTTAGCGAGAGCTTTGCGGCGACCAACTTGGACTGGGTGGTGAACTGGGCACGGAAGAACAGCCTCTGGCCGATGCCTCTTGGGCTGTCGTGCTGTGGCATTGAGCTCATGGCCATGTTCGGGCCTAAGTTCGACCTTGCTCGCTTTGGTGCTGAGGCCGCGCGCTTTACACCGCGCCAGTGCGACCTGCTTGTGGTCGCCGGCACCTTGACCTGGAAGATGGCCCAGGCCGTGCGCTTGGTCTACGACCAGATGCCCGAGCCGAAGTGGGTCATGAGCATGGGCGTCTGTGCCTCCACGGGCGGCATGTATGACACCTACTCGGTGGTTCAGGGCGTTGACTCGATCTTGCCCGTGGACGTCTATGTCCCCGGCTGCCCTCCGCGTCCTGACGCGGTGATCGACTCGATCATCAAGCTTCAAGATCGAATCCAGCTCGAACGCCCCTCGAGGGATCTGCTTGAAGGGATTCCCGACTATTACGACCGGGGAACCGGCGCCGCGGAACGTCAGCCGAACCGCACGGTGATGAAGAAGAAGAAGCCCGGAGCCCTCTTGGGCGACGATATTTAAGCGAGGGCTCCCATGACTGACGAGAACCAAGGGATTGCGGAGAACGCAACCCAAACCCGTATTTCGAGCTGCTTGCAGGAAATCGACTGCACCATCTCCATCGCCTATGACGGCATGGTCCTGGTACAGGTGGGCGTGGACGCGATCTACGCAACCTGTGCGGCCCTCAAGAACACCGGCGGCTTCGATAGCAACACGCTTGTGACTGCAATCGATCACGGCGTTGGCTTGCCCCAGCGCTTCGAGATGGTCTACCAGTTTCTGTCCTTCGAGCATGCCGACCGCGTTCGCGTTCGCGCAATGACCGATGGCGACGAGCCCGAAGTCGACACGATTACGGACCTGTGGCCGGGGACCCAGTTCTCCGAGCGCGAGTGCTGGGATCTGATGGGTGTTCGCTTTCGCGGACACGAGAACCTGCGCCGTATCCTGATGCCAGAGGGCTTCCCGCACCACCCGCTGCGGAAGGACTTCCCGCACATTGGTATCGAGCCGGACAGCCTCTACCAGAAGTGGGATGACGATCGCCGCGCGGCCTTTGCCGCTAGCGAGGAGAGCAAGTAACCATGGCTATGAAATACATGGACTACCGCCCGGGTTTCTCCCAGGTGGACCACGACGACCCGATGCACGGCGAGCTAATGCCCGTCAACATGGGCCCCCAGCACCCCGCGACCCACGGCGTTCTGCGCTTGGGAATGGAGCTCGACGGCGAGACCATGGCGACGGTAGATGCGGACCTTGGGTTCCTGCACCGGGGCAAGGAGAAGGCCTGCGAAGGCCTGGGTTGGGCTAAGTTCTTTCCCCACACCGACCGCCTCGACTATGTGCAGCCGCTGATCAACAACATTGGCTACGCGATCTCCCTTGAGAAGCTGGCCAAGATCGAGATACCGCAGCGCGCCGACGAGATCCGCGTGCTGCTCATGGAGATCAGCCGCATCGCCGCGCACCTGATCTACCTAGGTACTTCGTCCATTGACTTGGGCGCGATCACGATGTTCTTTAACACGTTCAAGGAGCGTGAAAACATCTACTCGATCCTCGATGCTTACACCGGCCACCGCATGAACAACACCTATGTTCGCATCGGTGGAGTCTACGCGGATGTGGACGAGAAGGTCGAAGGCATGATGCGCGAGTTCTTAGACCAGTTTCCGGCCCGCATCGACGAGTTCGAGAAGCTGCTAACCGGCAACCGCATCTGGTACGACCGCAACCGCGAGGTCGGTGTGCTGACTCCGGACGAGGCCCGCGCTTGGAGCCTGACCGGCCCCAACCTGCGTGGCTGTGGCGTCGAGTGGGACCTTCGCAAGAACGAGCCCTACTCCGGCTACGAGACCTACGACTTCGACATTCCCGTCGGAACGGTGGGGGACTGCTACGACCGCTACATGGTCCGCGTCGAGGAGATGCGCCAGTCCTGTAAGATCGCCAGCCAAGCCCTAGAGCGCCTAGCCCATTCGAAGGGCCAGGACGTGCTCGCCGAGGACCGTCGCTACGTCTTGCCCCCGCGCGGCAAGGTGATGGATTCCATGGAGGAGCTGATCCACCAGTTCAAGATCGTCA
Source organism: Planctomycetota bacterium (assembly GCA_029250885.1). GTDB lineage: Bacteria > Planctomycetota > UBA1135 > UBA1135 > CALBMX01. The sequence goes on along the minus strand of JAQXEK010000049.1, from coordinate 20,538 downwards.
CCGACCTGCGCCTGCCCAAGGGCGAGGCCTACGGCGCTGTCGAGGCCGCGAAAGGCGAGCTCGGCTTCTACTCGGTGAGTGACGGAACGGCGACTCCAGTGCGCATGCATATCCGCGCGCCCGGCCTCATGAACGTGCAGGCCATCCCGCTTCTCGCCGAGGGCCGTCTGCTCTCGGACATCGTTGCAATCATCGGCTCCCTAGACTTCGTAATGGGCGAGGTGGATCGCTAATGGCACTCCCAAAGAACTTGAAGGACGAGTTTACTGAGCTCGTCACCCACTACCCGGAGTCGCGCGCGGGACTGATCCCCGCCCTGCACCGCTGCCAGGAAGATCTTGGCGGCTGGATCACTCCAGAGATCATGGAAGACCTAGCCGAATTCTTCGGCATCGAGCCCGTGGAGGTCTACGGGGTCGCGTCTTTCTACCCCATGTTCCGTTTGACTCCTCCCGGCGAGAACGTGATCAAGGTCTGCCACAACATCTCATGCGACCTTAGGGGCGCTTCGGATGTTCTGGAGAAGGCTAAGGAGCTGACCGGGGCGGACGTCCACGGCACCAGCGCCGACGGGAAGTTCACCCTTGAGGTGGTCGAATGCCAGGGCTGCTGCTCGACGGCACCCATGATCGATCTGAACGATCAATTCCACGAAAACCTGACCCTCGACGAGCTCGAGCGTCTAATCGGAGGCTGCAAGTGAGCAACTTCGAAACGTACCTCACCAGCCGGATGACCGGCGATGATAGTCACACCCTCGCTGCCTATAAGAAGAACGGCGGCTACGCTACCCTCGAGCGCGCTCTTAAGGAGATGCAACCGGCGGACGTGACCGAGGCGGTCAAGGCTTCGGGCCTGCGCGGCCGCGGCGGCGCTGGCTTCCCCACGGGCCTGAAGTGGACCTTCATGCCGGACCCGGCGAAGGATCCCCGCAAGCGCTACCTCGCGATCAATGCCGACGAGTCCGAGCCGGGCACATGCAAGGACCGAGTGATCATGGACGAGGATCCCCACGGATTGCTCGAGGGCATCCTTCTGGCTTGCTACGCCATGAAGTGCGAGGCCTCCTACATCTACGTGCGTGGCGAGTACCGCCACCAGTACGATCGCACCGCAGCGGCGATCGTCGAGGCCCGCGAGGCCGGGTTGATCGGCAAGAACATCCTTGGCAGCGGCTTCGACTGCGAGATCCACATGCACAAGGGCGCCGGCGCCTACATCTGCGGTGAAGAGACCGGCATGATGGAGAGCCTCGAGGGCAAGCGCGGCCACCCGCGTCCCAAGCCGCCCTTCCCCGCCGGATTTGGTCTCTGGGGCCAGCCGACGACGGTCAATAACGTCGAGACAATCTTCAACGTGCCGTTCATTGTGGACAAGGGAGCCGAGTGGTACCGGACCATGGGTTCTGAGTCCAGCCCCGGCAACTTCTTGGTCGGCATCAGCGGCAATGTGAACAAGCCCGGTGTCTACGAAGCGCCCCTCGGCACCAACGCGAAGGAGCTGCTTGAGGCAGACCACTTCGCCGGCGGCGTGCCCGAAGGCCGCAAGCTCAAGGCCTGGTTCACCGGGGGCTCGTCTACGGGCATGATGTCCGCCGACACCATTGACGTGGCTATGGACCACGACTCGGTCAAGGCGGCCGGGACGATGCTCGGTACGGCGGCCATGATCATTCTGGACGACTCCCAGTGTGTCGTGCGCGCCATGCAGATCATCGCGCGCTTTTACGACCACGAGTCCTGCGGACAGTGCTCCCAGTGCCGCGAAGGCTGCCAGTGGTTGCACCAGATCTTCAAGCGTATCGAAGACGGCCAGGGCCGTGATGGCGACATCGACCTTCTGACTAGCATTGGCAACGGCATGGCGCCAGGCAAGACGATCTGCGCTCTTGCCGACGCTGCTGCTATTCCTGCCCACATGATGGTCAAGCACTTCCGCGCGGAGCTCGAAGAGCACATTCGCGATGGTGGCTGTAAAATCAACAAGACCGGAAAATACGCTCCCCAGAGCGCTCCTGAACCCGCGGAGGCCCAGGCGTGATTAAGATCACTGTAAATGGACGCGAGGTCGAAGCCGATCCGACCAAACCGCTGATTGCGGCTTGTGACGATTCCGGTATCGATGTTCCTCGCTACTGCTATCACCCCGCCATGGAGCCCAAGGGCTCGTGCCGGATTTGCCAAGTGGAGGTCTCCGAAGGGGGACGGCCGGGCCGCGTGATGGCCGCATGCCGTACCCAGGTCAGCGAGGGCATGGTGGTCAACACCGAGGCCGATGGCGCCCACGACGCGCGTCGTGAGTGCCTGGAGTTCTTGCTCAAGAACCACCCCCTTGACTGCCCGATCTGCGACAAGGCCGGCGAGTGCACGTTGCAGGACTACTCCTTCCAGGAGCAGCAGGCCGCGGGTCGCACGGGCGAGCCCCGGGCGAACCTCGAGAAGCGCGTGGACCTTGGCGATGTGATCATGCTCGACCAAGAGCGCTGCATCCTGTGCACGCGCTGTGTGCGCTTCCAGGAGGAGGTCACCAAGAAGCCTGAGTTGACCAACGCGGGGCTTGCCTCGAACTCCTACATCACGACCTTTGCGGGCCGTCCCCTGACCGGTAACTACCAGGGCAACCTGGCGGATGTCTGCCCAGTGGGTGCTTTGACCTTGAAGCCGTTCCGTTTCAAGGCGCGCGTTTGGAACCTGGAGAAGTCGTCTTCGACTTGTGCCGAGTGCAGCCGCGGTTGCTCGATCAGTGTCGAGGTCCTGCGCCGCGGCGATGTCAAGCGCATCCGCCCGGTGTTCAACCCCGACGTCAACCAGTGGTGGATGTGCGACACCGGTCGCTTCAGCTTCCCCGAGGTCAACGACCCCGAACGCCTGCTGGGCGGCCTGGTCGCCAACGGCGCGGACCTTATGGGGTCGACCACAGGCGAAGCCATCAAGCACGCCGCGAGCGTTCTTAGTACTTCCGGCAGCAAGGTGCTGATCGCGTCGCCCTTCCTGACCGTGGAAGAGGCCGAGCGAGTCCAGCCCCTTGCCGCAGCTATCGGTGCCGAGCTGCTGTTCGTGTCGCCCGATGCCAACGACCTCAAGGACGACCTGCTGCACACCGGCGACCCCTGCCCGAACCGCAAGGGTCTCGAAAACGCTGGCTTCCGGGGCATCTCGCCCAAGGACGCGGCCGATAGGGTCACCGGCGCGGACGCGGCGGTTCTGGTGGGCGAGCGCATCCTAAAGCTTCTCGGTGGCTTTGATCTTGGCGCGACCAAGCTCGTCACCTTCGACACGACTGCCTGCCTGGCATCCGGCGTCGAGGCCTGCATCGCGACTCCCTTCTACGTCGAGAAGGCCGGCACCTGGATCAATGTGGATGGCCACGAGGGCGAGCTCACGATCGCGCGTCCGCTTCCCTCCAGCGTTTCTCCCCTCGAGACCAGTCTTGAGGAGCTTACGAAGACCCTTTCCCGCACGGGAGCAAGTGTCTGATGGATATGCTCATCACAATCGGCGTCATCGTCGCGAAGCTCACCTGCATCTACGGCGGGATGGTCGTTATCGCGGCCCTGACGACCCTCGCCGAGCGTAAGGTCTCGGCGTGGATCCAGTTCCGCTACGGCCCCAACCGCGTGGGACCTTGGGGGGTGTTGCAGCCCCTAGCCGACGGCGTCAAGTTTATCTTCAAGGAAGAGCTTGTGCCTGACGGCGCCAACAAGTGGCTCTTCCGCCTGGCACCCGCTATCTCGGCTATGCCGGCCATGATGGGGGTCGCCGTGATTCCCTTCGCGGCAGCTAGCCCTTTCTATCAGGACGAGGGCCCCCTTGCGATCGCGAGCCTGCAGATCGACGTGCTGTACATCTTGGCCTTCTCGGGCCTGTCGATCTACGGCATCATTTTGGGCGGCTGGGCATCGAACTCCAAGTTCTCCCTGCTGGGCGCCATCCGGGCCTCGGCCCAGATGATCAGCTACGAGCTGGCGCTGATCCTCTCGATTATGGCCGTCGTGGTCATGACCGGAAGCTTCCAGATGAATGAGATTGCGAACGCCCAAGGCGGGGCAATCTGGAACTGGAACATCTTCAGCCAGCCCCTCGCGTTCATCCTGTTCTTGATCGCTACCTTCGCGGAGACCAACCGCCACCCCTTCGACTTCGCCGAGTGCGAGCCGGAGCTGGTCGGTGGATTCCACACAGAGTTCAGCTCCATGCGCTTCGCCCTGTTCTTCTTGGGTGAGTACTGCGCAATCTTCGTCATGTGCTGCATGACGGTGCTGTTCTTCCTCGGCGGTTACCACGTTCCCTTCATGGAAGACGCTCCCTGGTTCCTCCAGGTCGGCGCCATGCTAACGAAGGTCATCGCCCTGCTCTTCCTGTTCATTTGGGTGCGGTGGACGATTCCCCGCTTCCGCTTTGACCAGCTCATGGATCTGGGATGGAAGCGATTCCTTCCCCTTGCCCTGGCCAACCTGCTGGTTACGGGCGCTATTGCATCGGGGGTTTTCTAAGCCATGGTTATCGTTAAGCGCAAGCAGCTGAGCTTCTCCGAGAAGCTCTACCTGCCCGAGATTCTCAAGGGCATGTCCATGACCTTCCGGGCCATGTTCAAGCCCCGGACGACCCGGCAGTACCCCGAGGAGCCTCTCCCCGTCAACGAGGTGACCCGCGGTCAGCCGCGTCTCGCTACTAACGACGAAGACGGTTCGATTCGCTGCGTGTCCTGTGGGCTCTGTGAGGCCGCGTGCCCCGCCTATGCCATCACGATCGATGGGCAGGATACCGACCGTAATGCGATCACCATCGGCGGCGACGTCACGGAGAAGTTCATCGAGCGAGAGCCCGAGTCCTTCGACATCGACATGCTGCGCTGCATCCTCTGCGGCTTCTGCGAGGAAGCCTGCCCGAAGGACGCGATCTTTATGAGCGACGAGCTCGAGCTCGCGGACTTCAACCGCAATGACCTTATCTACGGACTGGACAAGCTCAAAAGGCCTGTCTCCCAGCTCCGTCCCCGCATCGACTATATCTACAAGGTGAACGAAAGGTGGCAAGCCCCCTCTTCTACGCGCTAAGCGCGATCGCCATCCTCTGCGCCCTGGGTGTCGTGATTGCACGAAACCCGATGCAGAGTGTGCTGAACCTACTTGGGTCCTTTGTGGCTCTTGCTGCGATCTATCTTCTGTCCGGCTTCCAATTCTTGGCAGCCGCACAGATCTTGGTCTACGCGGGAGCGATCATGGTGCTCTTCATCTTCGTGGTGATGCTGCTCAACCTGACCGATCGTGAGGAGGGCCAGCCCATCTTGATGGGGCTCTTTAACGGTCGTGTGATCGGCTCCCTCGCGGTCTTCGCGGGGCTGGCCGTCTCAGGTCTGATCTCCACGACGGGTAACTTTGCCGCGGTGGATGCCTCTGCCCACGGTGGGGACCTGGACAACATGGAATCCCTGGCTGGGGTGCTCTTTAGTAAGTACATGCTGCCCTTCGAGGCAGCTTCGCTCTTGCTGCTTGCGACCCTGGTCGGCGTGATGCTGCTAGCCAAGCGCGAGCGCTCTGGATCCCAAGACGGAGGCCAAGCATGAACGTGCCAACAGAACATCTTCTGATCCTGGCTGCGGTTCTCTTCAGCTTGGGCGCCTTGGGGTTTCTGCTGCGCCGAAACCTGATTGTTATTTTGGCAAGTGTAGAGCTGATGCTCAACGCTGCTAACCTGACCTTTCTGGCCGGTGCCCGGGCCCACAGCTCTGTGGGACCCCTAAACCTGGACGGGCCTATCTTCGCACTGTTCGTGATCCTAGTCGCCGCTTGCGAAGCGGCCCTTGGTCTCGCCCTAGTGATCGCTTTCTATCGTCAAAAGCAATCGGTCGATATCGAGGCCGCTGCGGAGCTTCGAGGCTAGTCCCATGAAAGATTACAACCTTCTCTGGCTCATGCCTCTGTTGCCCTTCCTGGGCAGCATCGTCTGTGGAGCCCTGCACTTTGCGACGCTTAGCGCGCGCAAGAAGAACCCCGAGGTGGGGGCGGGGCCCGGTGCCCTGGCCGCACCCGTGGCCATCTTGGCCATGGTGGGCTCCTTTGTTGTTGCGGTCACGGCCTTCTTCAAGCTGAAGGGCTTGGATGCCGCCGGGCGCGCCATGGGCGTGGAGTCGAGCCCTTGGCACTGGATCGACATGGGCCCCTTCTCCGTGGACCTGTCCATGGTCGTGGACCCGCTGTCTGCCATTATGATCCTGGTGATCACAGGCATCGGAACCCTGATCCACATCTACTCCTCGGGCTACATCAAGGGCGATCCGGGCTTCGCAAAGTTCTTCGCGTACTTGAACCTGTTCGTCGCGATGATGCTGATGCTCGTCCTGTCGAGCAACCTAGTCGGTCTGTTCGTCGGTTGGGAAGGCGTGGGGCTCTGCTCCTACCTCTTGATCGGCTTCTGGTACGACAAGGGTTGGCCCGCGGAAGCTGGCCAGAAGGCCTTTGTGGTCAACCGCATTGGCGATGCCTGCTTCCTGATCGGAGCCTTTCTGCTGATCCGCCTGTTCGGCACCCTGGACGCGTCCGATATCGCCGCTGGCGTCGCGGGCATCCTGGAGAACGGCGAACAGATGAAGGACTTGGGCCTGGCCGCCCTGCTCATGTTCGGTGGCGCTTGCGGTAAGTCCGCACAGTTCCCGCTCATGGTCTGGCTGCCCGACGCCATGGCCGGCCCGACGCCGGTCTCGGCCCTCATCCACGCGGCGACCATGGTCACCGCGGGCGTGTACCTGATCGCCCGCATGAACCCGGTCTACGCCGCCTGTCCCGATGTGCTCTTCTTCATCGGCTGCGTCGGTGCCCTGACGGCGTTCATTGGTGCGACGAGTGCCATCCGCCAGACGGACATCAAGAAGGTCCTGGCCTACTCCACGGTGAGTCAACTCGGCTACATGTTCCTCGGTCTCTCGACCGGAGTCTGGGCCGCTGCCGTCTTCCACCTCGTGACCCACGCCTTCTTCAAGGGCCTGCTCTTTCTCGGTTCGGGTTCCGTGATCCACGGCATGCACCACGAGCAGGACATGTACAAGATGGGCGGCTTGCGCAAGCACATGCCAAAGACGTTCCTCACCTTTATGGTGGGTGCCGCGGCCCTTGCGGGACTGCCCCTGTTGAGTGGCTACTTTTCTAAGGATGAGATCCTCTTCCTGGCCTTTGGGCACGGTGGAGGATACATCGTTCTCTGGGCCGTTGGTCTGATCTCCGCTGCCATGACCGCCTACTACACCTGGCGTATGGTGGCCTTGACCTTCTTCGGTGAGGAGCGCTTCGACGTGGACAAGGTCCACCCTCACGAATCGCCCACATCGATGACGATGCCGCTCATGGTCTTGGCTGTGCTTGCTGCACTCGGTGGCCTGCTTAATCTGCCTCACGTCCTTCCCGGGTACGGGGTCATGAAGCACTGGCTCGAGCCGGTGACTGACCTCGGTACCAGGGTCTTCGAGGCCACAGGCTTCGTTGAGAGCCATGCCGGCGCAACGACCGAGTGGCTGCTACTTGCCCTCGGCGCTGGCGTCGCGCTTCTCTTCAGCCACCTCGGCTTCCGACGCTATCTCAACGGTCCCGAGCCGGACATGGCCGATGCGCGCCGTGCACCGGGTCTGACTGGCTTTCTCGGCAACGCTTGGCGTCTGGACGGGATCTTCGAGATCTTCATCCTGATTCCTGTGCGTCTGCTCTCTGAATTCATCTCTGCAATCGTGGACAAGCTCTGCATCGACGGGGCCGTAAACGGCGTCGCTTCGATGGCTAAGCTAATCGGCGATGACACCCGTAAGATGACCACCGGCAGCGTGAAGAGCTACGCTGTCTGGATGGGCGTCGGCGCGGCCGCCCTGTCCCTGCTCCTAATCTGGATCTGACATGGATTCCCTCACCGTATTGACCTTCCTGCCCCTCGTGGGCGCATTCTTGGTGATGGCGATGCCCGCCTCTCAGACCAAGGCGATCCGGCTCGTTGCCCTAGCGACGACTGTGATCACCGGCGTCATAGGGCTCAGCATCTACGCCGGATTCGATGGAGCCTCGGCGGCCATGCAGAACACCTGCGAGGCACCCTGGTTCACCCTGCCAGGCACGGACATCGCGGTTGCCTATCGCCTTGGCTTGGACGGCATCTCCGTCCTGATGGTTGGCCTGACCGCCATCATCATGCCCATCGTGATCTTGTCCACCTACGGGCACATCCACGATCGCGTGAAGGAGTTCTTCGTCTGGATGTTGATTATGGAAACAGGCATGCTTGGCGTGTTCCTCTCCATGGACATCGTCCTGTTCTACGTCTTTTGGGAAGTCAGCCTTGTGCCGCTGTATTTCTTGGTCGGTATCTGGGGTGGAGACCAGCGCATCTACGCGACGGTTAAGTTCTTCCTCTATACCGTCGCTGGTAGCCTGGTGATGTTGGTCGCGATCATTGCGATGATCCTGGCTCTCCAGACCACAAACATGGAAACGATGTTGGCCACGGCCAGCACCCTGCCCCTTGCGGACCAGAGCTGGATGTTCTTCGCCTTTGCGTTGGCCTTCTGCATCAAGGTCCCGGTCCTGCCGTTCCACACCTGGCTCGCGGACGCTCACACCCAGGCTCCGACATCGGGCTCCGTGCTGCTGGCGGGCGTGCTGCTCAAGATGGGCACCTACGGCTTGATCCGCTTCGCCATTGGCTTCTTCCCGATGATGGCCCTCGAGCACCAGAGCCTCTTCATGGGACTCGGCGCCGTCGGCATCGTCTACGGCGCCTTCCTCGCCATGGCCCAGACCGACATCAAGCGACTCATCGCCTGCTCGTCGGTCAGCCACCTCGGCTTCGTCGTCATGGGCATGTTCGCCCTGACCGAGACCGGCATGCGCGGAAGTATTCTGCAGATGGTGAACCACGGACTCTCCACGGGTCTGCTCTTCCTTCTGATTGGCATGGTCTACGAGCGGCGTCACACGCGCCTTATCTCCGACTTCGGCGGCATTGCCGCATCGATGCCGATCTTTGCGGTGTTCTTCATTATCTCGATGTTGTCCAGCGTCGGCCTTCCAGGACTCAACGGCTTTGTCGGCGAGTTCATGATCTTGGCCGGGTCCTTCGAGGCCAGCCCCATGTGGGGAGCCATCGGCGTGACCGGCGTCATCTTCGGTGCGGTCTACCTGCTGTCGGCCACCCGCCGCATGCTCTTCGGTCCCCTGACTCGGGATGAGAACCGCAACCTGACAGACATCAACCTCCGCGAGATCGGCCTCATGGTCCCTATGGTCATCCTCTGCTTCTGGATGGGCGTGCAGCCCAACGCATTCCTCGACAAGCTCGATGGGAGCATCGGCGGTGAAGGCGGGCTGATGCAGCGTATCGAAGCAGCTAAAGAGCAGCGCGCGAACAACGCTACGCTAAACCTTGAAGCGACCGCAGCCCTGTCGGCTATCCAACTGGACGAGAACCTCATGGAGGTCTCCCGATGATCACACTAGCGACCCTAGCCCAAGCTCCTTCGGCCCTCGAACAGAGCTTCCAGGACGTCTTTACCGGCGGAGCCACTGCGGCTCTGATGCCCTTCATGGCCCTGGCGGTCGGCGCCCTGTTGATGTTGCTTGTGGACATTATTAAAGGTGCCGAGATGCTGCGTCCCGTGGTTGTGGTGGCCTCCCTGGCGACCGCAATTGTGACGGCCTGGTGTCAGGTCAGCGAGCCCGCCATGCAAGTGCTCGGCGGGACCTACGGCGTCTCCCCGGCCTCGGCGATCTTCACCCTGATCTTCTGCATCGGCGCGCTCTTCGCGTGGATCTACGGCTTGGGCTACTACGAAGGGCGCCTGCGCCAGTTCAGCGGCGAGTACGACATGCTTCTTCTGTCGGCACCCGCCGGCATGATCCTGATGGTGGGGGCCGGCGACCTGCTGGTGTTCTTCATCGGACTTGAGATCCTGTCCCTGCCCCTCTACGCCCTCTCTGCCTTTCGTCGCAACCGCACGGACTCGGTCGAGGCCGGCCTCAAGTACTTCCTGCTCGGCGCATTCGCCGCGGCCTTCTTCCTGTTCGGGACAGCCCTGGTCTACACGGCCACCGGCACCCTAAACATTGGCGAGCTCGCCTCGATGTTCCAGGGCGAGGTCGCCCGCAGCCCGATCGCCCTCGTCGGCGGTGCCCTGCTAATGGCGGGCATCTTCTTCAAGGTCTCGGTCTTCCCGTTCCACCTGTGGGTCCCGGACGTCTACCAAGGCAGCCCGACCCCAATCACGACCCTGATGGCCACCGGCACGAAAGCCGCAGCCTTCGGATTCCTGGTCCCGGCTACGTTCCTGTTGCCCCCAGCGGCCACGGGCATCATCGCCGCCATGGCCCTCTTGACCATGGCCGCCGGCAACCTCGGCGCCTTGGTACAGACCAACGTCAAGCGCATGCTCGCCTACTCGGGCATAGCCCACGCGGGCACGGTAATGCTGCTGATGGCTGGCATCTTGGCTTCCGGCGGCAGCGACGAGGTGCGTTCCGAATCTGTGAATGCGACCCTGTTCTACATGGCCGCCTACCTGTTTACCTCCACCGGTGCATTCGGCCTGCTGGCTATGCTCGAGCGTGAAGGCGAGCAGATGATCACCCTCCAGGGACTGCGCGGCCTCGGTCGCCGTCGTCCCGCCGTGGCCGCGGCCATGACGGTTTTCATGCTTAGCCTGGGCGGCATCCCAGCCACCGGCGGGTTCTTCGGCAAGTTCATGGTCTTCATGGTGCTCGTCGAGCAGAAGATGATCGCCGTCGCCGTGCTCGGTGCACTGCTCTCGGTGATCGCCCTTGGCTACTACCTGCGCATCATCGTGACGATGTGGATGCAGCCCCTCGCCGAAGGCGAAGCGGACCGCCAGGCACCCTCGACCCTCCCCGCCAGCGTCGTCACTGGAGTCTGCGCTGCCGGAGTACTCTTCATGGGGCTGATGCCCGGTTGGTTCATCGGTCTGCTAGGCTAGCCCTTAGGGGTTTTGTTACATGCAGGGCCTCGATGAGCAATCATCAAGGCCCTGTTTGCTTACCGGAAATGATCTCTTGGGGATTAGCGGCACTGTAGTCCAGGTAGCTCGCGTCTGCTAGATAGGCAACCACGACCTTTCCCTACAGCGATGGCACCCCCGGGTTTACGTCAGCACAACTGAACGCAATCGGCGCCTTCGTGGCAGGCCGAACAAGTCCTGTTTGGTTATATCCTTACGGCGAGGCCAAGGGCCTCCCACCTAATTTATGAAGTCCACTACTTACCGCGCCCTCCTCGCCTCTTCGCTGCTAGCCCTGACTGTGTCCTCCTGTGCCTTTGGCCGTCAACGGACCCACGAACCGATCGAGGCGATGGCGGTCTCTTCACTGGCGATTGGGGACGATGCCCGGCGTGTGACCGAGGTCCTCGGTGCGCCCACCGAGGTCGTCCAGCTGGGCAAGCGCTCGGCCTACCGGTACGACTACACCGAGGCCAAGCAGACGGGGCTCTTTCTGGTCCTTGTGGGCTTCTTTAACTCGGATAGCCACCAGGACCGGGTCTGGGTCTTTTTCGACGAGTCAAACCTCCTGACCCACGTGGGTGCGACCCTACAAGGGGACGCGGCTAAGTACGGTATGCCCTGGTCGGAATAGGGGACATCTGTGACTCTCTCTAATCTAAGGCTACTGCCAGGCTTAGTCCTGCTGATGCCGCTGGCCTCTTGTCTGACAGGCAACATGATGCGTATCCAGCGCAACGATGTGGTGCCTGCAACAGCCAGTGCCCATTGGGTCGCCGGTGCGACTACCTTGGCCGAGTGCCTTGACCAACTCGGCGCTCCCCTAGATGTATGGGCCGTGCCTGATGGCGGCATCTTGATGGCCTGGTATGGCTCTGATAACTCGGGCTGGACCCTGACGTTTTCGGTTCCTGTCGGCCGAGCCCTGGATGTAAGCGCTAGCTATTCTGATGTACAGGAAGAAGACGAGGGCGTGGTGCTCTTCTTCGACGCGGACCTCAACCTTATTCGCTGGGTAGAAGGCAAGGTTGCTGACCTCGTCCGAGAGAAGGCACGCCCTACCTTTGTGGAATAGTTCGCAGGCCTGGAGGGCTCTTTAGCTTTCCGGCAACAAGAAGATCGCCCCTTGGTCTGATACTGACCAAGGGGCGATCTTCGTTTTGGTTCCTTGGGGAGGCAAGGCCTGGGTCAAGTCACGTGCGAGCGTCTCCGTCTTTAGAGTCGCGGCGGATCATAGGGCCCCTAGCCGTACCCGCCAAGCCAAACCATCTACTGCTCAGAGATCACAAAACGCCCACCACTTCCCGTGGCCAGGGCCTCGAGCCCTCCACCAGGGCGGCCGCCCAGATTCACACAGTGGAACTTTAGCCGCGCGGCGTCGTTGAATTTTGTGAGCCAAGGGGCCACCCAATCGGGGTTTCCCGTCTCCCCGTCACACAATACGATCACGGTGTCCACGTCGATCTCGGTGGGGTCGAGCTTACCCGACGCAAGCCCCGGAAAGGAGTTGCGCACACCGCCAAATAGATCCGTCCCACCTCCGGTCCCTATGAGTGCTGTCCAAGTCTCAAGCTTCTTGAGCTCTTTGTCCGTCGCGAAAACGAGGTCGGTACGGAAGGTCTTCGTAGTATCGGAGAAGAGCACCACACGGAACTGCGTCTTCGGGCCCAGGTCTCGCAGGGTGTAGATTAGGCGCTCAATAGCCTCGTCAAAGCGCGCGTTCCCATGGTTGAACTGCGTATTCATACTGCCCGAGCGATCGATCAAAAACAGCAGCCTGTCGGAGACGGGGCGCAGGCCAAAGAAGCTACTCGAGGTCGTCTGGTGTGGGGGCGCTGGTGAGAGAGCCGTGGCGGGGTCCTGGCTCAGCTTCCACCACTTCGACCAGATCTCCGGGTTCAGTCCTAGGTCACGGCCAGCGATCACGCCTAGGGCCTGGCGGCATTCGTGCACCACACGCCGGGACCCGGTGCCCTCATTTGTGATGCGCGTCCAGTACTCTAGACCCTCAATTAGCATCGGCACTGACATCGATGGCTCGAGCAAGGAGATCACGGCCAAACTCCGGCTAGCTTCGCGCCAGTCCTCGTGAAAGAGTCTCGGCGCAACGTAGTCCAACAGGCGCCGCGCTCGGCCGGGATCCGTGATGTGCAGGTCCGCGGCCTGGCCCTTTTTAAGCCCCTGGGCTCCAGCAGCCAATCGCAGCCGAAAGTGATCGCCGATCAGCTCCGGTGCAATGTCTCCACGTTCTAAGGCCGAAAGAAAAAACCCCATGAGGAAATCCTCGGGTCGCCCCTTGATCGCGTTCATCGCGGCGCCGCGTACGATGGCGCTCTCAGCGCGTCCAGCTTGTACCAAGGCGAGCAGCAGGTGCGACGAGGGCTCGTGCTCCTCGCAGTGCTGGCCGAGGGCACGCACGGCGACGGTGCGCTGGAGCGGCGTGTACAGGTCCGGCAGGGGCAAGACCTCGTCAGTCAGCCAGTCCATCAACTCCCTGCCGTGGCCCGGGCGTAGGCGCCGGCTGATGCTGGTCTGAACAACCGCGCGAATAGCGCTAGCCGACTGGTCGGCTTCGTTTCCTTGCAGCCCAAAGGCTGCGGTATCGAGCAGCAGCTTGCGGGCATCTAGCGCTTGCTTAGATCGACTTAAGCCGAGCCGGGTGAGGTCCTCGACAATGTCCTCGAGTTCCTCGAGCTGATCCACGGACACCGCGTTTTCCTTGCGGTCCGCGTCCTTGTGCCACGCCTTTAGGCGGGTGATGGCATCCTTGGCGGGGGCCACCGGTGCCATGGCCGTCCAGGCCGGCTGCCCCGGGGCTTTGGCCGCAGCAGGCCTGCAAGGTTGGGCCAGTAGAAACGGCAGGACTAGGAGGAACTTGTGGATAGGTGGGGCCCTCGATGGAGTGGAGTTGCGGCTAGCAGCGTCTCTATTTTAGCTCGATCACCTTGTTGATGAATTCCACCGGAGCCTTCACCCCGGTCCAGTCGTGGGTTGCCACGACCTCGAGCTTAGCCGGCGCGGTTTTCGACGCCACGGCGATAGGCAGCAGGCCGTCTACGGGCAGGTAGGCCCGGGAGTCGATGACCAAGGTCGCCTCGCCGAGCACCTCGCCGGCGCCGTCTAAAGACTTAACGACAAAGGTCATAGAACGGGACTTGAGGCCGGGTACGCGGTGGGCGGCTTGGTTGGTGATCAAAAGCTCGGCGCCCGTTGCGGTGGTCTGCGCATCGAGCCCAAAGGCCTCGGCTAAGAAAGCGGGGTCGCGCGGAGTCTGAAGGGCGTGGCTGCGGCCGAGGCGCACGGGGGAGGCTTTGGTAGTTCCGTCCTCAAGGGTCTCGACGGCGGCCGAGCGCTCGACCTCGGACATGTGGCAGCCCACGCAGGACAAACCCTTGTCCGCTTGGCGAGTGACCTCGAAGTCCTTGGCGATGCCGATAACCGGCCCCACGTTGGTGCGGTGGCAGTTGATGCAGAGAGCATCACCTAGCTTGCCGCCGAAGGCCTCGCCCTTCTTCGATTTGTGGGCCGGCGAGATTTCGTTCTCCGGATCGCTCTCGTAAGGACCGAGCATCGTGTCGTCTGGCCCAAGGTGGCAGGATAGGCACGAGACGCCGTGGTGGCGTGTCTCATCTGAGGGGGTGGTCTCGGGATTCCGGGGGCGCGGCTTGCCGCCGAATGCAGAGAGGTTCAGCGGCTGGGGAATATGACAGCCGTAGCAGCTCTGGGGGCGGCGCTTATTGGCGATGGCATCTTGGTAAGTCGGATCGACCCATGCCATGGCGTGTAGGGTGCCGGCCCACTCGGAAGCGATCTCCCGGTGGCAATCCGCGCACTCCATGGACTCCCAGCCCTCCAGCATCTCGGGTCGGCCGTCGTGTACCGGGGCAGGAACATGGGGCGGGGGCAGCTCCACTCTCTTGGCCTCGTCTTGCAGGGCGGTGCCAATTAGAGCCAGGCTGCCGCCAAGGAGGAAGAGCGCGGCAAGCAGTCGTTGGAATGTGTTCAAAGTGAGTGAGGTCGATTACTTGTCGAAGACGTTGGTCTCGCTGGGCGATATGCGCTCCTCGACCTTCTCTACCGAGAGGTCGAGGTTCTGGAGATCGAGCTTCTTGGGCGCGTCCTCGGGCTTCTTGGTCTCGTCTTTCGACTTGTTCTCGGGGTTTGTGGAGTCGGCGTTCATGGCAGTTCGTTGGTTATAAGGCGGTGAGTTGGTGTTCGGGTACGAAGAGCAGGCCGGCCCTGTGCAAGCCCAGGACAAAGTGGTCTAGGCGCTCGCGCTCGGGGCCTCCGGGCTGGCCGAGGGCTTGCAGCAACTTACCGTAGCTGCCCGAATCCCTCAACGCATCGAGTACGGCTTCTCCGTCCTTGCTGAGCTCGACAAACTCGGTGGAGCCAGGGGAATAGGCGAGCACGAGCTTCTTTTGTGGGTTTGAAGGCACTGGGCCGATGCCCTCGGCCGCCCGCAGTTCGAGGTCGGGGATGTAAGTTCCCGTAAGAAAGTCGGGGCGCGCGGCCCGGGCCAAGGGGTGGGCTAACCGGCGCGTGACCTCGGCATAGCTAAAGGGAATCGCGCAGGTACCCGTGAGGGGGACGACCTCGAGGTCGAGAAGGGCGTCGCCTGATGCGGTGCGGGCGAGCTCGTCCTGGCGTGCCACGCCGCGTCTCTTACAGTGCTCGATGAACTCGTCCGGGGAGTGCCCACTGGCCAGGTGCAGGAAGTAGTGGCTCTTCTGGGTAAAGTAGAAGAACGTGTCCTCGTGGAAGAGCGGCAGGCTCTGGCGCAGACCGGCCATGATCTCGTCGAACATCTCTGAGGCTTCCAACTGGCTCATGCCCGCGTTCGCGTTGAAGTCGTGGTAGAGCTGCAGGTCCGCCGCGGGATCCGGCAAGAGCTCGACACCGTAGGTAGTGGGATCGCGGAAGACCTCGGCGACCTCGTCCACATGGAAGGTCTGTAGGCTGACCTCGCGCAAGGGGCCGGACTTGCCGTTCGGGCCGATCGTGCCTGCGGCGTTTTCTTGCAACATGGCGAGGGTCTCGCGGGCCTCTTCCCGGGTCTCGCTGGGGAAGCCCACCATGGCGTAGAAGGTGACGCTGATACCCGCATCGTTACAGTTGTTCGCTACCTCCAAGGTGCGCTTGGGCGTCTGTCCCTTCTTCATCAGTTTAAGTAGGCGCGGCACAGCCGTCTCGAAGCCAAACAGGAGCTTGCGGCAGCCGGACTCGTACAGGCGCTCGGCACCCTGCTTCGTGTAGGCACGAGGCTCGACCCGGGCGTCGCACCACCATTTGATATCCGACCCCTGGGAGATGAGCTCCTCGGGCAGCTCGCGGATCATCCCGGGCGGCAGGCAGTCGGTGATGAAGTTGAAGTTCGAGAACCCGTACTTCTCGCGCATGGCCTTGACATGGCCTGCGATGGTCTCGGCCGCACGAGTCCGGTAACCGGGGCCGATTACCGTGGGAAGGGTGCAGAAGCTGCATTCCCCGTAATAGCACCCGCGGTTCACGTCATAGGCCAGAACGACCTCGGGGGAGAAGTAGGAATCGAAGGGCGTGCCGTCGAAGTCGGGCATAGGCGCTTCGTTCAGGGAGATTGGGTGGCCGCCGATGTTCTTGATGCCCACGGTCTCGCCCTGATCGTTCTTGGTGAAGTAACCAAGGGAGGCGATGTGCTTGAAGTCTGTGCCCTCGCGGACGGCGCGGCAGAGCTCCTCCAGGGGCTTCTCCCCCTCGTGGAAGACGATCGAGTCCAGGCTCTCGGAGAGGGCCGGTGCCTTTAAGATCTTCTCGCCGATGTAGGCTAGAAAGCCGCCGCCGGCGGTGATGTGGCAGTCGGGCAGTGCCTCTTTCACCAGGCGCCCCAGGGTAAGGGCGGGGATCAGCTGGCTTCCGTAAATAATCGACATGCCCAGCACGCGTGGATTGCGCTTCACGATGGCCGGCAGCAGCTCCGTTCGGAAGTAGTCGAGGTAGGGGTTCTGGTCCTCGTCCCGGGTCGCGGCTAGTACCTCGTTTGAGCGGTCGATGGAGTAGGCCATGGTGAAGTTGTGGGGCGTCAACTTCGTGGGGGCCCAGGCGGCAGAGACGATACGCAGGGAGTGGAAGAGCGTACGCGCTGCGGGCACGTACTTGGCGGGGTCAAAGAAGTCCTGGCCGCGCAACACAGCCTTGGCGCCTTCGACCCTCTCCGCGAGCACGTGGCCGCTGACCGCGACCTCGGCTGCTGTGCGGAAGGTGTCCATGTCCGCAAAGGGAAGCTCGTCTTTTGTGGCGAGTTGCTCCAGGTCGCCACGGGCTTCGGCGCGCCGGACCGCCCAGCGCAGGTAGTCCGCCGACAGGAAGTGGTCGTAGGATTGGACGCTGGCATCGACCTGCTCCACGTCGTCAAAGCCGTGCTCCTGCAGCCACGCCTTCAGGCAGGCAAGCCCCATGTAGGGCTGGGTAAAGTGCGCCTGAGGCGGAAAGATCAGGGTGATCGGAAAGTCGGACATGACGCTAGCGTGAGGGCTGGTGCGGTGCGGGAAAGATGGAGAGAAGGCTGCCCTCGGCGAGGGTAGCAAGGTGTTCGATGGTGGCGCTCGGGTTCTCGCCGAGGGGGCCGCCCGGCTCGATGTGACCATCGCGCAGGATCTGTAGCAGCTCGGCAAGATCGGCCGTGATGCGGTGGGTCCTGAGCGAGCTGCCGCCGTCGCCGGACGTCTCCTCGGAGCCGACGGCAAAGTAGATGGGGGAGTTGCTAGGTTCTGGGAACTCCTCGCCGGCTGCCAAGAGTGCGTCGATAGCGCCTAGGTCGTGGCGTACTTTGATGGTGTCCACCAGTACGCGCAGGGGAGCGCCATTTGGCAGCTCGACACCAGCGGTTACACGGCCCCGCGCGCCCACCCTAAGGCGCGTCATCTCCCACAGGAGCAGGTCGTCCACGAGCGGGTTGTTTAACCGTCGCGCCATGCCCTCGAAGCTGCAGGTGGCCTCGAGAGCGAGCAGCGCTAGGTCGTGGGTGTCTAGGTCGAGGAGCCCTTTGAGGCCGGCGAAGGTGCGCGGGTAGCGCATCAACACGGCGGGTAGAAACTTGGCGAGTTGGTGCAGGTGCTTAAGCTTCTCGACGCCACCTTCGAGCCCAGTGAGCAAGCTCCAAGACGAGAACAGGTCGGGCCGGGCCTCGATCAAGTCCCGCTCTGGTTGAGTAAGCCCGGCGCCAAGGGCCATGTCCGGCGCAATACCCTCCACAGGCCTTGAATTTGCAGAATAGAGCTCGCCAAGCTCGCATCCGGGTTGGGGGTTGACCAGGTGGAAGGACAGCTGGGCTGCGCCTGCGAGGGATGCCTCGGCGGCAAAATCTAGGGTGTCGCGAAGGTCGCTATCGGACTCGCCCGGCAGCCCAAGGATGATCGAGAGGATCGGCGTCACGCCAGCGCTGCTCAAGGCCTGGATCGAGTGCAGGATTTGCGCCCGCGACGGCGCTCCGCGCAGGGGCTTGCCCGCCTCGAGCCGCACAGACTCGGCCGCGGATTCAATGCCCAGCAGAACCCGGTAGCAGCCGGCGCTTGCCATGGCACCGATCAACTCGTCGTCTAGGTGATCGATGCGCGCGCGCACTTCCCAGGTGTGGCCGCGCCCCTCCATTTCGCGGCAGAAGGCCATGGCGCTCTTGCGGTCCGCGCCGAAGATGTCGTGGCAGAGGTACGCGCTCTTCGCGCCGGGCATAGCTAGGGCCGCTTCAATCTCGGCGGCAAGTCGGGCGGGGGGCAAGGGCCTCGAGCGGCGACTCCAGAAACGACCGATGGTGCAGAAGCTGCAGTCGAAAGCGCAGCCTCGCCCTGAGTCGATGGGTACCAGTCCATCCGCCGCGCCGGTGATGCGCTTGTAGGCGGAGATCGGCGGCAAAAGATCCCACGCGGGCGCGCTAAGCTGTTCGAGGTCTTCAATCACGGGCCGGTTTCCGCTGACCCGAATCTGCCCGTCTGGACTGCGCCAAGTTACACCGAGTAGGGGCGCCTCATCGGAGGTCTCGGCACATAGTTGCTGGAAGAAAGCGGCCGGACTCGGTGGGTCGCCCTGGGTGGTTTGGCGCTCCCAATTAGCCATGAGCTGGGCTAGGGTGACCTCTCCCTCACCGCGGACCACAGCGTCCACGGCGGGGAACCCCCTAAGGATGAGCTCATCGCAGCCGGTGGTGCCCGGTCCGCCGAAGAGAATCGGCACACCCGGGCAGTGCTCGCGCACAATGCGCGCAATCACCAAGGAGACAGGCAGGGTCGCGCCCATGGTAGAGAGCCCGAGTACCCAGGGACCACGGTCGCGGTCCATGCGCTCGAGCAGGAACTCGGCGCAGGCCAAGCCGAGTTCGTCGCCGGCGGGAACCTCTCCGTGGGCCAAGCGAAAAGCCAGGTCCTCAAGCTCCACGGCGATCCCCGCATCTCGCAGCCAGCCGCCCAGGCGCATCAGCCCGGGCGGCGGCATGGAGTAGCCGAAGGTGTCGGTGTGGGGAGGGTTCGCGAGAAGGATCGGCATGTCCCCATAATGCCACGATCGGGCCCCAAATCAATGACCGATAGGCCGTTGGGAACCCTAAGGATGGGTAAGGAAATCCTGGGCGTAACAAGAAAATTGAATAGGCCGCCTAGGGACTTAGAAGCTCTTGCTTTGAATCGGCTCGGCATAGGCTATCCTGTGCGCGCCCCCCGTATGAAATCCATATCAAGCTATGCGAAGCGCTATCCTGCAGACCTCGACTCTTCTCGCCCTCTCCGCAACTCTATTGGCCACCTCTTGCGGAGAAAGTGATAGCGGAGGCACATCTACTTTTGTGGCCAAGGCTACGACGGAGGCTGCGGACCCGGACTTCGACCCCGTGGTCTCGGGTGACTTCGGTGCTTTCCTTGCCTTGGAGGCAACGACGGGTGCAGCTGGCACCGACATCGATGGCGACGGTACGCCGGATGACAAGGTCACCATGGGCATCTCGCTTTTAGATGGTGTGACGTACTCAACCAACCTGGAGGCCGAGGCCGTCTATATCCTGGACGGCGAGTTCTTCCTTGTGGTCGACGAGATCAAAAACGGCGTCGACTATAGCGGCGTCGGTGGCATCACAGACCTCGTCTTGATGCACTGGAATACGACCGGCGGCATCGATCCGGTCTACGTGGACGATCTCGAGCGCACCGCGCCGATCGCCGTGGTGGAGACTGCGGTCAGCCTCTACTATGCGACGACCGTAGCCCAGGGCGCGGGCACGACGAACCTGCGCCTCTTGGATCCGGCCATGCCGACCCTGCCTGTGACCGTGGGCGTGTCGGGCTCGGCACTGACGTCTTGCCGCATCCTTGGCGAGAGCGAGGACCTTTTGCTGGTGACCGTAGATGAGAACGTCGACGGCGACACCGACGGCGACGGCGACGGAACCGACAGCTTCGCCCTGGCACTGCTGGACGGCACGGACGTAGCTGCCGAGCTGTCCCTTACCGCAGTCACGGTTCGCAGCGCCTCGACCCCCTTTGATGCCGAGGCCTTGGACATCATGGGTGACGGCACGGCCGACGAGGGCTGGCT
>JAQXEK010000043.1 GCA_029250885.1 Planctomycetota bacterium | reverse complement strand
CGTGCCTGGAAACAACGCGATGCCCGTCGCTTGCCGGTACACATCCGCGTACTTCGCAAGCCACTGTCCATAGTCACCGATTCCTTGGGTGACCTTGCCTTTGAGTTTCATTCGAGTGTCCGCTGGTTGTCGTCCTATGCCCTGGGCCATGTTGGCCAGCTCGTCAGTCCATGACGAGTTCGGCCGGCAAACTGGAGATAGCGAAGGGGCCGAACAAATGATGGCGCTCACTCCTCCACTCCGTGCCTCGGCTCTCATCGACTGGGCGCTCCACAAGAAAGTACACCGACTTGGCATCCAGTGGTATCAGCCATTCTTGCGCCTGCCCCAAGACGACGGGCGGGAACTGCCTAGAGCCCAGGGACACGCTGCCCCCGAAGGGCCCGCGCGCAGGCGGCTCGAACCACATCCCTACGCGCACCTCACCCTGCTGCGTTCCCTCTGCTCCATGGACCGTTAATCGGTGTGGGATCAATCGGTCGCGCAGGTCAATCTCACCGACATCGATGGGCGAGTTGCCTCTGAGCTTGGCGAGCGCACCGCCCTTGAGCTCGAAGACGTCGTCACTGGAACCCGCGGAGACCGCCACGCTCCACAGCTCGCCATCCAGGGCATGGGAGAAGTGACCGGTGTCGTCGAACGGAATCCACCGATCATGCAGCGCCCCATTGCTCCCGACGGTCGTCACGTGGAGTTCGACCCCACGTCGCGCAAACCCGTTCGGCAACAGCACCTGCCCAGTCACGTTAGTGTGCGTAGGGCTGGCCGGTTGCTGGTCCCTGGGCTCGCTTCGATTCGCGCATGAGCTGCTGAGCCCCGTCCATAGGGCAAGCATCACAATGGGGAATAGCCAGCATCGATAGGGACGACTGCGGCGCTTGCTCTCGTGTGCGATCGCGGTCATGAGGGAGTCGCTCCAAGGTGCGGGTAGAAGACAGCTACGCCGACAACCGCGGCGCCCACTGCGGAGAGCAGAACGGCACCCGCGGCCACGTCCTTCGCCTTGCCGATCAGGGGATGCTGCTCCAGCGTTACGGCGTCAGCCAGGTACTCGATCGCGGTGTTCAACCCTTCCGCGATCCACACTTGGCTCATGGCCAGGGTCAGGAGGCACCACTCCACCCGAGAGACCTGGAGCGCCACGCCAAGGGCCACGACGATCAGGGTCGCCATCAAATGCAGCCAAGCGTTGTGTTGGGTCTTGAGCAGGACCGCAAGGCCGTTGAAGGCAAATCCGAAGCTCTTGAATCGGTCGCCGACAGGGAAGCCACTAGTCATTGGGTTGCTGCTTCTTCCAGTCGTCGGTGAGTTGCCCGGCGTAGCCCCAGTCCTCTTCCTGGATCTCCTGAATGACGATGTGGATGTGCTCGGGCTTCTTGCCGAGCTCGCGCACCAGGGAGTCCGTGACGTCGCGGACTAGGTGAGACTTCTGCTCGCGCGTGGCGCCGGCTGTGATCTGGATGTTGACGTAGGGCATGGAGAGGTTTGGTTGGATAATGGGAGGAGCGCGTTCCCGAGTTAGGTTGGGACCGGGAAGGTCTGGCCGTCAACGGTGAGGGTTAGGTCCTCCGAGTCATGCACTTGAATCTTCAAGCCGGGCAGCAGCTGTGGAAGCGGTTCCGAATGAGGCTGGCCAGTGGGTAGGTCGATGCGGACGGGCGCGTAGTCGGCGGCACTGAGCTCCTTGGGCTTGTACAGCTCCACGAGGAACGGCACACCCGGTCGGCACAACCAGACGCAGCCATGGGCGTGGGTCTTGAGCGAGTCCGGGTGCAGCAGCAAGCCCAAGCTGTGGAGCTGTGCAGTCGCCAGCTCCAACGAATCGGTAGCCAGCCCCAAGTGATGCAAGCCCGGGCCGCGCTTCTCGAGGGCCCGCTGGTAGGGGCCAGGCTGAACGGCCTCGAGCAACAGTACCGAGGGCCCCCGCTTGGAGTCCAAGGTCGCGTATTGCTCGCGCGTTCCCTCGGAGGGCATGAGCTCGGGATCGTGCAGGGTGAAGCCCGGGGGGAAGTGGCCGGCAGACCGCTCGATCGAAGGGGTCAGGATGCCAATGTGGTCAAGGATGAGCTGCATGGGAATTGTTTCGGGCTGGCCAGTCGATTGGCGAGCCCGCGACTCTACCGCAACCACCCGCGTAATCACAAACGCATGTTCACGACTCATGGCATTCATGACCTGGTCGACACAAAGCCAAGTCCTCGAGCTGGGTCTGCTCGTGACGAAAGTTACCGTCCGCAGGCGGCACTCTCAAGGGCGTGGCAGCTCGCCCCATGCCGCGCTCAACTCCCGTCCCCGATGATTCGGGCCACGTATCGAAAAGCAATGCAGAGCGCGATCAGGTAGACAAGGCCTATCCCGAGGAACGCACCGGGCAGAAGCTGCTCCCTCCGGGAGAGCGTGCCCCGGTGCTTCCAGAGGTAGACCAGGCTGCCCCGGACGCATCCGATCACCGCCAAGACGTGGAAACTCGCTAGGAGGTACGAGCCCATGGAGAGTCGCAAGTGGGCTCGGGACAGCAGTGACCTGGCAAGTGAGGATGTGTGCGTGCGGGCAGACGGGGCATGCTAGAGTCCCCCGGCCATGACTCCGACTCCCTCTGAAACTGCGCGGGCTTACCACTCGATCACCAAGCACCATGTCTTCCGCCAGGCGCGGTCTCTGGGCTATATGGACTGGGAGAATCAGCCGAATCCGTTCCGCCGATACGATGGGGCGGCCGAGGTTGAGCTGCCCTTGGGCGGCGCGCCGGCCGAGGCGACCTGGGGGCAGGCCAAGGGGCCCGCTGACGGCGCGCCGGTGGCCCTACCCAGCGGGCTGGTGCAGGTCGGTCGGCTGTTGGAGTTGAGCCTTGGCTTGACGGCGTGGAAAGAGTTCGAGGGGAGTCGCTGGAGCCTGCGTGCGAATCCGTCCAGCGGTAATCTACACCCCACCGAGGCCTACCTGATCGTCGGGGACAACTGCCCGGGCTTGCCGGCGGGTGTGCTGCACTATGCGCCCCAGGAGCACCTGCTGGAGCTGCGCTGTTCTCTAGATGCGAGCGGTGCACGGAGGCTTGGCGCCCTGTTGCCCGAGAAGGGCTTCTTGGTCGCGTTCACTTCCATCCACTGGCGCGAGGCATGGAAGTACGGCGAGCGGGCCCTCCGCTACTGCGCCCTGGACACTGGACATGCCCTGGGTTCCGTGGACTATGGCGCCCTGTGTGTCGGTGCGCGCGTGCTTCCCACAACGGGTTGGACCGACGCCCAATTGGAGCAGATGCTCGGCACCTCCCAGGGGGCCGACGGGCTTCCCGAATGGGATCGCGAACATCCCGAAGCGCTGGTTGCGATCGCGCCCCGGGACAGCGTCCTGGAGAGTGGGGGCTTGGAACTGGCGACCGACGAGATTCTCGAAGTCCTGGGCCAAGGCACCTGGCACGGCACTCCCAATGCACTCAGCGAGGAATACCACGATTGGGACGTGATCCAGGCGACGGCGGACGCGGCGCGACGCACCACGGCACAGCCAGCCCTGGCGGCAGAGGCCCGCGGCCCAGCGCTGCCCGCCGGTCTGCATGGCCCAGGCGATCAGCGAATGGAGCCACTGCTACGGGGACGGCGCAGCGCGTACTCGATGCGCGCCGGGGTCTCGGTCTCCCTCGAGGTCTTCGGGGAGATGTTGGATGCGACCCTGCCGCGGAGCTCCATGGCCCCTTGGCGCGGATGGGGGGAAGAGCCCAGGGCACACCTCTTGGTCTTCGTTCATCGAGTGGAGGGGCTTAGCCCGGGACTGTACCTGCTGGAGCGCAACGCCAACCATGGCCGTCGGCTGCGGGACGCGATCTCCAAGGACATGATCTGGGGACCCGCGCCGGGGCTGGCCGAGGCCGGGTTCGGCCACCTGCGGCTGTCCCTGTTGCGACGCGGAAACTGCGAGAGTGTCGCCCGGGCCGTCTCGTGCCAACAGGACATCGCCGCGGATGGTGTGTTCAGCATGGGCATGCTGTGCGACTTCGCTGGGGTCGTGGACGCTGACGCCAGCGCGTACCGCCGCTTGTTCTGGGAGTGCGGCGTCATCGGCCAAGCCCTGTACATCGAGGCCGAAGCCCACGGCCTGAGCGCCACCGGCATCGGCTGCTACTTTGACGATTCCGTCCACGAGCTGCTCGGGTTGCAGGGCGACGAATGGCAGGTCATGTACCACTTCACCGCAGGGCAGTCCATCGAGGACGAACGCCTACAGACGCAGCCGGCCTACGGGCACCTCGAAGGGCGGCTCAAGTAAGCCGATTCAGCCGTCTTCCCCAAGGCGTCCGCGCTCTAGACCGAGTCCGATCAGCAAGCCCAAGCCATAGCCTGGAAAGTCCAGCCAATCAAACGAACTGCCGAGCAGTAGCTGCCCGATTCTGTGGTCGCGCAGAAGCTCCAGCCAATGCGGGTGCCAAAGTTGGCTGAGCTCGACCAGGCAAGTCAGCGCGAAGACGGTGAGGCCGACCGGAAGGGGCCTCCAACCCGGGCGCATCCATAGGGCCAGGTAGAACCAGGCCAACACATAGAACGTCCCACCTAATTGATGCCGCACCAACCCAGCGCCAGGTCCGGCGTAGATCATCGTCCCGAGCCCAAGGGCGACGATGATGACTAGGTGCAATAGATCGTGAGAGCGCGATGTCATGAGAAGGGAGTCAGTGCCCAGGGCGGCACGGTCATTCTGAGTTGTCAAAGAGCCCGGTGCCCGCTGGGTTTGGGATTTCCGCGCGATCCCCGGCAGGCGATGGAGGGGACCCACCTGGCGGCAAGTGGCAATGCCCATCTGGTGCGTCACTAAGCAGACGTTCGGCGAGCCAATCGGTTGCCCCCAAAGTCAGGAATTTGAGCTCGGGGGACCGAAAATCGCGCCTAGGAATAGACGACCTAGCCACGCAACGAGGGTTTTTGCCGAACAAACCCCGAACTTTCGGCGAATAACTCCCAGGCGGGTTGCAACCATTCCCGCGCCCGGCGATCCTAGTAGTATGTTGGTAGATCTATCGATTCGAGACTTGGCCCTGATCGACGCGGCCGAGCTGTCCTTTGGGCCGGGCCTTAACGTGATCAGCGGCGAGACCGGCGCGGGCAAGAGCCTCCTGGTTGGAGCCCTGGAGTTGGCCCTAGGCCTGCGCGCTCGCGTGGGCGGTGGTGGCCAAGTGCGCAAGGGTGCGAAAGAGGCCCGGGTCGAGGCCCGCTTCGAGTTTCCCCGCGCGAA
>JAQXEK010000032.1 GCA_029250885.1 Planctomycetota bacterium | reverse complement strand
ATGATCTTCCGCAAGCTGAACTTCTAATGTCGGTCTTCGGATATCCCAAGCGCCAAGAGGGCGAACCGCGCACGAGCTTCCAGTCCGTCGAGGCCTGGGGCATGACCCATCGGGCCGATGCCCGCGTGTTTCACCCTACGAATGTGGCCGAGGTCAAAGGCGCCTTTGCTGCCGCCCATCGCGACGGTGTGACCATCGGGCCACGTGGCACCGGCTGCAGCTACGGAGACGCATCCGTGAACACCGGGGGGCACACCCTGGACATCACGGGTATGGACAAGATCCTCTCCTTTGACGACGAGACCGGCGTCGCGGATTGCGAAGCCGGTGTTACGATCGAAGGCCTCTGGAAGCACGCCCTACCCAGGGGGTATTGGCCTAAGGTTGTGTCGGGCACGATGTTTCCGACCTTGGCCGGGACCCTAGGCGCGAACATCCACGGCAAGAACAACTTTCGCGTCGGCACCATCGGCGATGCGGTGCTCGAGTTTGATCTGGTCACCCCCGCAGGCGAGCTGCTTACTTGTAGCCGGGAATCCAATAGCGACGTTTTTTACGCAGCAATTGGCGGATTCGGGCTGCTGGGCGCCTTCACGCGGGTGAAGATCGGGACCAAGAAAGTGCACTCGGGCAACCTGGAAGTGGCGGCCTACGCTACCGCCAACCTGGCCGAGATGATGAGCTACTTTGAAGCGCACAAGGCCACCAGCGACTACCTCGTTGGGTGGATCGACTGCTTTGGCAAGGGCAAGATGCTTGGCCGTGGCTTGATCCACGACGCTCGCTATCTTGATCCAGGCGAAGATGATGGCGACATCGAGGAGAGCTTTACCCTTGGCCACCAAGAGCTTCCCGAGAACATCATGGGGCTGTTCCCCAAGGGTGAGCTCTGGCACTTCCTCAAGCACTTCACCAATGATCCGGGCATGCGCCTGATTAACGGCACCAAGTTCGTCTCCGGGCTCTTCGAAGGCAACCGGCCGCCAATCCGCCAGTCCCACGCGGGCTTTGCCTTCTTGTTGGACTACGTTCCGAACTGGAAGCGCGCCTACGGCAAGGGCGGCCTGATTCAATACCAACCCTTCGTGCCAGAAGAGACAGCTCATGATGTCTATTCTGAGTGTCTCAAGTGGAGCCAACGCAAGGGTATCGTGCCGTACCTGGGCGTCTTCAAGCGCCACATCCACGATCCGTTCCTGATGACCTACAGTACAGGTGGCTGGAGCATGGCCATGGACTTTAAGGTCACGGCCGCCAACCGCAAAGACGTCTGGGAGCACACCAAGGAGCTCACGGAGATCGTGCTCGAAGGTGGCGGCCGATTCTACTTTGCCAAGGACATGGTGATCGGTTCCAAGGATGCGCAGCGCATGTTCCCCAAGGAAAACCTCGCTCGGTTCTTCGAGCTCAAGAATCGCCTGGACCCAGATCACCTGCTCCAGACGGATATGTGGCGCCGGGTCCTACGGCCACTGGCACCCAAGGGCTAAGCTAAGGGCATGAAGCTCTCCCATTGGAATCGCCCCCAGAGCACCGGGCCCAAGCGCCCGAAGCTAGCCACGGGACCCAATGGCAAGAAGGTCCGCGTTGGTCTGATTAAGCGCCTCCTGAACTACTTTAGTCACGAAGTCTGGCTAGTAAATACAGACGCGATGCACCCGCTACAGGGGGCCATGTACCGCATTATGCGGGTCGGTAGCCTGACGATCCGCGGCTTCTTGCGCGATCGCTGCCTGTTCCGGGCCCAGGCCCTGACCTTTATCACGGTGCTATCCATCGTGCCTCTGTTGGCCTTCACCTTCTCCGTCGCGAAGGGGCTCGGCGCATACTCGCGCATGCAGCTCGAGATTATCGGGCCGTTCCTAGACAACAACATTGGCCTACCCGCAGACACCGGTGCAGGGGATGGGAAAGAGGTCGCCTCCGTTGGCCTTCGCGAGACCCTCGACAAGCTCTTGTTCTTAGTGGAAGGCACCGACTTTGGCAAGATCGGACTGTTCGGCCTAGCGGTGCTGCTGTACATCATCATTAAGCTGCTAAGCGCGATTGAGGCCAGCTTTAACGACATCTGGGGCGTAGAGCGACCACGTTCCATTCCGCGCAAGGTGTCCGACTATCTCTCGATTGTGGTCGTGGTTCCCATCGTGCTGCTCTCGGCGACGGCGGTGACCGCAGCACTAAAATCCGGCTCGACCTCGGTGCAAATACAGGAGACCCTGCACATCGGTCCCGTGGTGCAAGAGATTCTGCGCATGAGCTCGCTCTTCGCCGCCTGGTTTGGATTCGCCTTCGTCTACCTCTTTATGCCCAACACAAGGGTGCGCTTGTTCTCAGCGCTGCTCGGCGGCATCCTCGGCGGCGGCCTTTGGCAGCTGGCCCAGATCCTCCACGTGCAATTCCAGTTCGGCATGTCCAGCTACGGTGCGATCTACTCGGGTATCGCTGCATTTCCTATCTTCCTGGTTTGGGTCAACATCTCGTGGATCACGGTTCTGGTCGGCGCGGAGCTGGCCTTCGCCCACCAGAACGAGCCCGCCTATCGCCAGATTGCCCGCAGCGCCGAGCACGACCAGTCCTTCCGCGAGCGAGTCGCCCTGCGCGCCTTGATCCGCCTGGCCCAGGTCTTCCAGAGCGGCGAGTCCAGCCCCGAGGTACCGGACCTGGCCGAGTCGATGGGGGTCCCAGAGAGGTCCCTGGAAGAGGTGCTGCACGTGCTCCGGGACGAGGGCGTCCTGGCCGTGGACGCCGCCGCCCCAAGGCGCTATCTGTTCGCGCGGGATCCCGACTACCTGCGGGTGAAAGAGGTCATCGACGCACTCAAGGGCCGCCGCCAGCCCGCGGAACTCAAGCCCTTGACGGAGACCGACCGCACCGCGGACGCAACCCTCGACAGATTCGACGAACAGCAGATCGCCTGCTCCAGCAACGAGACCATCGGCGAACTAGCGATGGACGGCGCCAACTAACCAGTCCAGCGCCTAGCGCGGCCTGAAGTTCCCGGCCCAGCGCTCGCGCGCCTTGACCGAGACCAAGCGCTCTTCCTCGGGAATCCACGCGGTCAGCTCGCCGCCCCAGACGCAGCCCGTGTCCAAGCCCAAAGACTGGGGCTTCTCGCACAGACCGAACATGGCCCAGTGCCCGTAGATCACGCGACGGTTGCCGTGGTTCTCCCGGTGGTAGAACTCGTACCAAGGCCGCCACTTGCGGTCGATGGGGTTGCCGTCCTCGTCGCGCTTGTCGTGCTTCGACGGCCAGGTGCCCTTCGCGTTGGTGAAGCGCGTTCGCGTCACGTAGTCCGACGTGTCAATGTCGCGGATCTTGCCGTGGGAGTTGGCGGCCTTTTGCTTGGCGGGAAAGTGGATGCCACGGGGAGCGGGGCGCAGACCGGTGGTGATGCGCTTCAATCCCTTCCACGTCGGATGCAGCCCAGCGTGGACTTGGTAGCAGTCCGGGAAGATGCGGATCAGGGGTTGGACACCGAGCCAGCGCAGCAGCTCGTCGTTGGAGTCGCTCTTGTCGGTGAGCTCGCCGATCGTGTCCTCCTTGCTCAGCTTGCGCGTGCCCTCGCGCACGGCGATGGCGTGCAGGTCGTGGTTGCCGAGCACCGGCCGCGCTTCGATCTCGCGCAGCAGCTTGAGGGTCTGGATCGACTCCGGGCCTCGGTTGACTAGGTCTCCCACGGGCAGCAGTACGTCCGTCCCGGGCACGAAGGCTGTGGCCGCGAGCAGGTCCTCGAGCTCGCCGACACAGCCCTGGAGGTCGCCTACGAAGATGCGCCGGCCCCCGGATTCGGGTAGGGGGTCGGTGGAGGTGGGGTGGTAGATCGACGGGAGGCCCAGGTCATTAGGTGCGGCAAACATGGGGGGAGCTTAACGAGTTCGGGTTCCCAGGCGGAGCCCCTGGGCGCCGCAATCGGTCGCGGGCGGATGGTCCCCTAAATCTCCTGGGGCAAGCTAGGGGCTAAAAATAGGCCTAGATTGAGAATGTCGAGGGAAAAAGACCCTAGTTCCGTCAGGAGATTGACGATTCCGTCTGGGCAGGCTATGCTCTCCGCCCCAAATCCACAGAGGGGTCCCGCCCAAGTCAATGGCAGCCGACGCAAGTCTGGACAGACCGCTCTTCTAAGTAGATAACAAGTTCACAGCGAACCAACCCAGGAGTCCGACATGGCAAAAACCCAGATCAAAGTATGTGGTCCCACCCGCGGCAAGCGTCGCGTACGCCAGATGGGCATGGGCTCCGGCGCCAACCGCGCCAAGGCCAAGGCCAAGCTCAAGACCACGCGCGGCTAGACCCTAGCTGCCGACAGAGACAAGCACCCGGTGGAGTTCGCTCTGCCGGGTGCTTTTTTGTGCCCAGTGCGCGCGTTAGTGGCCCTTGGACTGAGTCTGTGAATAGCTGTCATTTGAGAGAATCATATAGTTTTATTGGTGACTAAACCCGGCTCCTGTGGTCTGCTTAGCCCATGATTTCACGATCCTCCGAGTACGCGATTCGCGCTTTGACCTTTCTATCCCTAAATGAAGCCAAGGGTGGTTACTACCTGGCTCGGGATATGGCGGACCGCCTTGGTGTGCCGGCTCCGTTCCTAGCTAAGATCCTGCAGCCCCTTGTGGCACGTGGCCTGATTCGCAGCCAGCGAGGTCGCAGTGGTGGCTTCCGCTTGGCCCAGGACAAGGTTCCCTCGGACATCTCCCTATACGACATCGTTAACGCGGACGGGCACCTGGGCAAGATCCGCAAATGCCTGCTGGGCCAGTCCGAGTGTTCGGACGAGCGCGCGTGCCCTCTGCATCAATACTGGAAGCGTACCAGTGATGAGTACCTGGCTCTCTTGGCCAGTACCACTCTGCGCGATCTAGCCCACTTCTGTACCGTCAAGCCCGGGTCCGGCTACCCCTGCCCGACCCCTACGGCTTAGGCGCGCGAGCCCTAGGACACAGCCTAAGTGCTTACTAGCACTCTTCAAGTGCTTGCTATCTGGAGTGAGCCGTCTGGCGGAGCCGTTGGCGTTGCGGCCCTGACCGGCCTCTTGGCCTCCGCGAGCTGGGGGCTTGGCTGCCTTCTATTCGACGCCGTCCACGCTCGTCGCAGTGCATCCGAGAGCCCGCCTTCGCCGGCGGGCATGAACCTGTTCAAGAACAGCCTCGCTACGACGGTCTTCGTCATCGCGGGGCTGATCATGGGCTCCAGCTACCCGGGCGCCGAGGCCTTTTGGCCGCTCTTCTGGAGCGGCGTGGTCGGCTTCGCGGTGGGGGACACCCTCTACTTCGCAGCCTTCCCCTTGGCAGGTGTACAAGCCACCGCCATGGTGGGCAACCTGACCCCGCCCATCGCCGGCCTGGTGGGCTGGCTCTTTTTGAAGGAGACCTTCGACGCATCGTCTCTGGGCTGGATGACCGTCGTCCTGGCAGGCGTCTCCCTAGTGATCTTGGACCCGAAGAAGTCCCAGACCAGCGAGCCGCGCCGGGACCCGCGCAAGGTCGGTCTGGGGCTGCTGTTTGCCCTGGGCGCCGCCGTCAGCCAGGCTTTGGCCATCGTCGTAGCCCACAAGAGTTTTCAGGGGGTCGAGGTCCTGCCAGGTACTGTCGTACGGCTCTTTGGCGGACTGGTCGCCGCGATTGCGATCGCATCTATCTTTAGCCTCAACCGCCGCGGCCGCCAGAGCCCGGCCGGCCTGGCTGCGACGCTACGTCCCCTCGGCAACCGGGTTCTGCTACGGGCGCTCTTGGTCCCGACGTTCTTCGCTACGCTGATCTCGTTGCCTCTGCATTCGGCCACGGTGCAGGTGGCGCCGGGGCACATCTCGGCGCTGTTGCTGTCGACATCGCCGCTGTTCATCTTGCCCCTAGGCTACAAGTTCGGCGTGCGCCAGGGCCCCGTCTCCATCCTGGGTACTCTGATCGGATTCGCCGGAATCGCTGGCCTCGTACTGTGAACGGTTAGCTGCGAAGGAAAGACCGCAGGGTTAGGAAACCGGAGCTTCTTCCCTCGCGCCCCAGATGCAGTAGCGCGCGCCCCCGGCCTGCTTAGCTTCGTACATTGCCTCATCGGCCCGCTCGAGCAGCTGCTCGCCACTGTCGCCGTCCCTGGGAAAGATTGCAATCCCAATGCTTGCCGAGGCCCAGAGTCGCTTCCCGTCGTGCAAGATCGGCTCCTTCAGGGCGACCAGGACCTTGTCCGCAATCAGCCCCGCGTTGGACGCATCGTCCAGGTCCGGAAGCAGCACGGTAAACTCGTCGCCACCCAAACGCGCGACCGTGTCTCCCTCTCGCAACACACTGCGCAGGCGGTCGGCAAAGCCCACCAGCAGCGCATCGCCAGCCTTGTGCCCATAAGTGTCGTTGGCCAGCTTCAGCCCATCCAGATCCAAGAACAGCATGCCGAGCAGTGCCTTGGCGCGTCGGGCGTGGGCAAACTCTAGGTCCATGCGGTCGGAGAGCGAGGCGCGGTTGGGGAGGCCCGTCAGGCGATCGCGGTAGGCCAGGCGCAGCATGGCCCCCTCGCGGTCACGGCGTTCGCTAGCGTCGGTGATCACGAGCACCGAGCCGCTGGTCTCGTCGTCGATGTCGAACTGGACCTCGGAGACCTCCACGGGTGCCGCCTCGCCACTTCGTGAGATCAGCACTTCGCCCTGGCCCGAGGGTACGCCTTCGCCAGGTATCAGGATGACGTCGCGCTCGCGCTGGACGACCTCAGCCAAGGCGCGGCCCTTGGCGTCTCCAAGCTCCCAGCCGGTCATGCGCTCGGCGGCGGGGTTCATGAGTACGATGCGCTGGTCCTGGTCTACGGTCAAGACGCCCTCTGCGAGGTTGGTCAGGGTCTTGCGCGTGGTGCGCTGGCTGCGCACCAGCTCACGCTGCACGGACAGCCACATGCAGCCCATGGAGACGGTCGTCCACAGAATGAAGATGCTGACCCCGGCAGAGGCGATGGTATGGACCCGGTCGTAGTTCTTGTCGCCCAGGTCCAGGTTGGTCAAGATCAAGATCATGGCTAGGGTCGCGGTGGAGAAGATGACGCTCCGCTTGCGCATCCACACCGACGTCAGGACCGGCATGATGAACAGCACCGAGACGGGGATCGTCGGTGGCAGGAAACGATCGCCCAGGGCGATGGTTATTAGCAAAACCAGCGTGGTTTTTAGGGCTCCAGCGGGGCTTGCTTCCCATCCAGCTGACTTCGATGGGGGGCTAACCCCCTCTCCTCTGGCCTTGAAGGCGGCTTCGGGCGACTTGACCTCGTTGCTCATGCACCATGAGTATGCTTTCTGCGGACCTAAGTAAAGATCCGGGTCAAGATCTGGGCCCTAGGATCTCGATAAGCAGTGGGTGAAGCGAGTCCCCAATCAGCTGCCTGGCGCAGCAATGATCCCCGTCAGCTTGGACCAGGTCCAGGCTCCCTTGCCCAGCCGGTCGGACTCGATTGATGTTCAGGAGGTCGTCTGGCCCGAGAGCGCCCCCAACCTGGAGCCCCGGACTCTGGGACAGCGCATCCCGCGTGCCGCGCGCCGGCTGGCGCACATGACCGTCGGCTTCTTCCTCGTCTACCTGCTGGCCTTTCAAACCCCCGTTGTGCGGGGCGGCTCCATGCAGCCGGGGCTCGTGGACGGGGACCGAATCCTTGTGGAGCCCTGGTCCGATATTATGGGCTACCACCGCGGCGACATCGTCGTGATGCGCTATCCATTAGATCTCAATGTAGACTACGTCAAGCGCATCATCGGCCTACCCGGGGACGAGATCGTGCTGGCCAACGGCATGCTGTGGGTCAACGGCAACCTGTTGGACGAGCCTTATGTGGCTAGTGTGGACAAGCGCGCTTTTGTGGCCACGACTGTCCGGTCCGAGCACTTCTTTGTGCTGGGGGACAACCGCCCGCGCTCGAGCGACAGCCGCGAGTTCGGCCAGGTCAAGTCCGAGCTCATGCGGGGACGCGTCGGCCTGCGCATGTGGCCCCTTGAACGCGTCGGCTTCCTAAACTAGCGGACCGCCCGCACACCGGGTGGGGGAATGCAGTAATCTGCTGCTATGGAATCTGCCCCCTTGCAACCCGTCGTCCTCGTTACAGGCGGCATCCGCGGCCTTGGTCTCGCTACCGCGCGCCTGCTCTCCGCCCAGGGCATGCAGGTGCACATCACCTACCGCGAGTCCGGCGATCGCGCCGCCAACCTTGAGATGGAATTTCCCGGCCGCATCCACCAAGTGGACCTAGCGGTCCCATCGGAAGCCGAGCGCCTGGTGCAGGCTGTTGTGCAACAGGACGGCGGCCTTGATTCTGTTGTTCACGCCGTGGGAAACTACGACACAGGCCACGCTTCGGATGCCGAGCTACTAGTCGCCATGTGGCAGTCGAATGTGATGACCGCGATGCATGTGGCCGAAGCCGCGCGTGCGGCTATCGAGTTGCGCAAGGGTGCCATGGTCTTCTTCGGCTGCGCTGGACTCGAAGGTCACGGCCCGCGCCAGGACAGTGCCGCCTATGCGGCTGCGAAGAGCGCGCTCTTGGTGTTGGTCAAGTCCCTGGCGGTCGAGCTTGCCCTTAGCGGGGCACGGGCCAACATGATCTCCCCGGGGCTCATTCCCCACGACGCCGCCCACGCGGGCACATTGTCGGAAGAGCTCCTAGCCAAGATACCCATGGGCCGGGTCGGCAGCCCCGAAGAGGTCGCCGCCGTGGCCTCATTTCTGATTTCGGACCAATCCGTGTACACCACGGGCGCGAACATTCCCGTCTCCGGCGGCTGGATGATCTAGCCCTTTTAAGGCCCCATGGACTAAACTCCTGTCCATGAACACGACCCTCAAGACCCAGCCCGCGACCTTCGAAGACATTGACCCCGCCACCGGCGAGGTCATCGCCACGGTAGAGATCACCTCCGCCGCTAATGTCGAGGCCACCGTCGCCCGCGCCCAGGCCGTCTGGGCCTGCTGGGCCGCCACTCCCCTCGAGGAGCGCCTCGAGATGCTGAAGAAGGGCTGCGCGGCGATGTACGCTCGCAAGGACGAGATGGCCCAGATGATCGTGCGCGAGATGGGCAAGGTCTTACCCGACGCCGAGGGTGAGATCGAGATGTGGTGGGGCAGCCTTGACGGCAGCTTTGACGAGTACCGCCAGGCCTTCGCGCCCGAGGTTACCCTCTTCAAGCGCCACCGCACCACGCGCTATCGCGACGCCCATGGCGTCGTGGCCGCCGTCGCCCCATGGAACTTCCCCATGCGCATGCCCATCGGCATCGTCATGCCCGCCCTGGCGGCAGGTAACGCCGTCGTGCTCAAGCCCACTGAACACGCACCTATGGTTGGCGCCATGATCGTCGAGTCCTTCGCGCCGCACCTTCCTAAGGACGTCATCCAGCTGGTCCAAGGCGAGGGCGCCACGGGCGCGGCTCTCGTCGCATCCAACGTCGACATGGTCGGCTTCGTGGGCAGCCGCGCCACAGGCAGCGCAATCATGGCCGCATCCGCGCCGACCCTCAAGCGCATGGTACTCGAGCTCGGCGGAAAGGACCCCTTGATCGTCCTGGCCGACGCCGACCTCGACGCCGCCGCCAAGTGCGCGGTGACCCACGCCCTGCGCAACACTGGCCAGGTCTGCTGCAGTGTAGAGCGCGTCTACGTGGCCGACTCGGTCGCCGACGCCTTCGAGGCGAAGGTGGTTGAGCTCGCAGCGAAGTGGACCCACGGTTCGGGTTTCGAGGAGGGAGTCCGCATGGGCCCGATGGTGTCCAAGGGCCAGCGCGCCAAGTGCCACGCCCAGGTCGAGGACGCCGTCGCCAAGGGGGCGCGCCTGTTGATGGGCGGCGAGATCCCCGCCGGCGATGGCGCTTTCTATCCGGCCACCGTAGTCGCGGACATTCCCGCGGACTCGACCCTACTCACCGAGGAGACCTTCGGGCCTGTGGTCTGCTTGTACCGGTTTGACGGCTCCGAAGAGGAGTCTGTGCGCCTAGGCAATGACTCAATCTACGGACTAGCCGCGAACGTCTACTCCAGTGACGAGGACAAGGCCGTGCGCATCGCCAAGCAGCTGCGCTTCGGGCAGATCGGTATCAACCGTTACATCTCCAGCGCCCCTGGCTCCCCCTGGGTCGGCGCCCGCCAATCCGGCCACGGCTACCTTGGCGGCATCGAAGGCCACCGCCAGTTCAGCAGCCCCAAGAGCGTCACGGACACGAACCCGGACGCCTAAGCGATGTTTTCAGCATCTCCAACGCATGCACCCGCAAGCTGACGGAGAGCCCCGGGTAGATGTCGTGTCAAGGCGAGGTCCCGCTGCTTAGCTAGCGGAGCCGAAGAGCCATCGAGTCAAAGCGTCGATTCCATGATCACCAAGGCATAAGCCGTGGCCAGGGTCGGGTTGCCTTCGAACCAGCGCGGGCTGTTGGTGTTCTCCCAAGAGCCGTCGCCCTTTTGCATATCGGTCAGGCGTGCACCAAGCTCGCTCTTCCAGTTGTGGACGACGCCGTCAGCAGTGGTGATCTCGTCCTCGCCGTAGAGCTCCAAGGCGCGGGCCATGGCCAGGAAGTAGTAGAAGAGTCCCTGGTAGGCCTCGCTGGGATCAGCCGAGGCCTCAAAGCCGGGGTTTAGGTCTAGGGAGTAGTTCGCGGTAATCCACTTCCAGGCGGCGACCACGCGCGGGTCGTCCTTCTCCAGGCCGGCCAGCAGATAGCCCTTAAGCAGGGCGAAGGTCATGGAGCCGTATGAGCGAGGCACGCGGGTTCCGTCGGCCAAAGTCATGAAGCCTGCCTTGGACTCGCCCGGCGAGTAGGCCGAGCCCCCGTCGTTGCCAGACTTAATCACGCCCTTGTCGTCGCCTGCATCGATGGCGATGTCGTTGGACTCCGAGCGGTTTTGGCAGCGCTCCAGAAAGGCCAGTGCCTTGTTGAAGGACTCGTCTTCGGCCTGCGTGCCCGAGGCGGCTAGGGCGTCCATGGCCATCTGCAGGTTGGAGAGATCGGGGCGCTCGTCGCCGCCGTAGCCCATGCCGCCATAGTACCGGTGGCCGGGCGCGTAGCCCTCGCCCTCGTCGGCTTGCAATGCGGTAAGGAAGCCGCGGGCCTCTTCAATGGTCTCCTTGAACTCGGGGCGGTCGGCGGCTGCCAGGGCCAGGATCGACGCCGAGGTCACGTAGTTCGCAAGCTGTCCCGTGTGGATTGCGCCGTCTTCCTTCTGCAGGGAGACGAGCCACGCGAGGCCGGCGTTGATGGCCGCGTCCACCTCGGCGGGGCGTGGCTCGGGGGTGGCGAGCAGGCCGCCCAGCACCATGGCCGTGATCCCCGCGTCTGCGTTGCCCATGGCGCCCCAGCGACCGGGTTCGACGGCGCCTTCGTTGACTAGGTAAAGGGCTCCGCGCATCATGGCGGCAGTGATCTTGGCCTGGTCGGCGGCGGGTGCCTTGGCAAGGGGTACGACCTCGGAGGCGGGCTTCACCTCGGCGGCGCGGATGCTGTGCCAGTTCGCGGTGAGCTGGGCCACGTTGGCTGCCGTAATCGCGGCCACGGAGCCCTCGCCCATGGCAGGGAACGCGCCCTTGTCGTTCTGGTTCGCAAGCAACTTGTGCAGGTCGGCGAGCGCGAGGGGGGCTGCGTCCGGCAGAAGCTTGCCCTGGACGGCGGCAAAGGTGACCGCATCTACGGCCTCAGCCGCTTCAGCCAGGGCCTGGCCCTCGGCCTCGGAGGCGCCAAAGCCTGGTACGCTGATGCGCGCAAGGGCATAGGCGGCCAGCAGGGTCTGCTGGATCTTCGCCTCGTCGGACGTGGCGGTCGCGTCAAAGATCAAGCCCTTCGAGTCGCGCTGGTTCGCGAGGAAGTCAGCCGCGCTCTCAAGGAATGGCCCGTCAATGACGGTGTACTTGCGCGGGCTATCGGCCATGGCGATCAGCACCCGGGCGGTGTCCTCGACTCCGTTGCCAAATTGCCCTGTGTTCTTGTTCTGGTCCGCGCGCAGAAAGCGGATGGCGTGGTCGATCCTGTCCTTGATGTGGGACGAGGACACGGCCATGGGTTTAATGACCTCTTGCGCGCCAGAAACCACATCTTGGGTGGGGGGCGCCACCGACGCAGTGATCTGCCTGGGACCTTCCTCTTGGCAGCTCGCGCCAAGGGCGATCGCGAAGAGGGTGCTGGCGAACGGGAGCAGTGGATTGCGTGTTGTGAGTTTCATTGGGAGTCGAGTCGGGAAGGTCGGGTCACTGGGTGCGGATTCTAACGATCTGGGAAGGGCGCGGTTCAAAGGAGGTGGGAGGAGAATCGTAAAGGCAATCCAGGGAGTTGCCGGGATCTGGCTCTGGGCCTTGGGAGACACTCGACAGGGGCGCTAATCTGGGGGCATGGAAGATGCGTCCAAAGGCCTAAAAAGCCCCCCGTGGGGTGCATTCTGGACCGGCGTGTTTGCCAAGCAGCCCGTGGTTGGTCAGGTAAAGACTCGGATGGAGCCACTTCTGGGGCCGCTATTAGGTCCCGAGGGGTCCGCAGAGTTGGCCTTGGCCCTGGTGCGGGATGCCGAGCAGCGCCTGGGGGACCAGGGTTTGGGACTCGAGCTTGTCTACGCGCCGGATGAGGCTGGGGCCTGGTTTCGGGAGAGTTTTCCCGGGTGCTGGCTGAGGGCCCAGCGCGGAACTGGCCTAGGCCAGCGGATGGCGAACTGGTTTGAGGAGGTGCTTGGGGACGGTGTCTCCAACTCTGGAGACACGGCAGTTGCGGTGGGGGCGGACTCTCCTTGGACCAGCGCGAGCCGCGTCCACGAGGCCCACAGCAAGCTGCGCGCCGGAGCCGATGTGGTGCTTGGGCCGGACCTCGGGGGCGGCTACTACTTGGTTGGGCTGCGACGCCCGATGGCAGGCCTGTTTACCGAGATCGAGATGTCCACCCACGGCATGTTCGAGGCCACCGTGCAGTGGGTTCAAGATGCTGGCTTGCGCCTTGAGTTGCTCGAGGCGGACTACGACCTAGATGTGCCCGAGGACTGGAGCCAATTGGAACAGGAACTAGCCGAAGGTCGGGCCGTTGAGCAGCCCTCCGATTGGCCGAGCGCACTGGAGGCCTTTGCGAAGCGCGTTCGTGCGGCGCAGGACCAGAAGGCAGCGCGTCCTGATGGGGGAGACCCCGGAAGCACCGGATGAGCGCCCAATCTGGGATGGCTCGCTTGACTCGCTTTACATTCCACAGCTTCCGCGGCGCGGCGCTCAGCTTCGGAATCTTCGTCGCGGTGAATTGGCTTGTGGCCTTGGCTGATGGTGGGATCGACTCCAATCTCTGGTGGATCGACCTGCGCAGCTTGCCCTGGGCGATGCGCTCGTTGAGCTTGCTCGCTGTGGCCATTGCTATGGTGACCTTCGGCTGGAAACCAAAGATTCGTGGCCGTTGGCGGTACTTTACGCTGGTCCTCTTCGCAGGTGTTTGCCTGTGGGCGATTCGCGATATGGCAAGCGCCCTAAACTTGATGGGCGCTGGTCGGCTCGGGGAGTGGAACGTCCCCTTCTCCACAGGGGTAGCCACGTTTTTCTTGGGCGCATTCTTCTGCGTCGCCAAGTCGCCGCAGCTTCTCGCGGATACAAGCCAGCCCCAAAGCTCACCACCCATCTTCGCCAAGCTGCGCAACTTCGTCGCCATGTCGAGCGGCGCACTGCTGCTCTTTTTGCTGATCCCCATCGGAGTCATGGCCACCTTCGGCAAGGCCGACTACTCGCGCTACGAGCCTACTCAAACCGGCAACCTCGCCGTCGTCTTCGGCGCAGGAGTCTACAAGGACGGCACTCCTTCCCTTGCCCTATACGACCGGACCATGACAGGCATCAACCTCTACAGCGAAGGTCGCGTCTCCAGCCTGCTCTTCTCGGGCGGCCCTGGCCCCGGCGCCACCCACGAGACCGGCGCGATGGAGAAGCTGGCCTTGGAAAGCGGCGTGGCACCAAAGGACATCCTGATCGATCCCATGGGCCTTTCGACCTGGGACACGGCGAAGAACACGGCGGCCCTGATCGATTCGGGCACAGCGAGCGCAGCCCCGGGTTCCAAGATCTTCGCCGTCACCCACGGCTACCACCTTCCCCGGGTAGAGCTCGCCTTCCAAATGCACGGCCTAGACGTACTCACCGTGCCGGCGACCGAGACGCGCCCCCTTGCACGCCGCCACTATTACGCCCTGCGCGAGGTCGCGGGCTTCTGGGTCTACTGGGGGCGGCGCGCGATCGCCTGACCGGCACTCCGCTCTAGTGCCTTGCTGCCGTAGGGAAGGTGCTTAGTCCTTCTCAAGTCGGACCGCGGTCCCATAGGCGAGCATCTCTGCCGCACCGCGCTGGATCTCGGTGCCGCAGAAGCGCATGCCGACGATGGCGTCGGCGCCAAGGGCCTTGGCCTCTTCGACCATACGGTCGAGGGCCTGCTCGCGGGCTTCCGCTAAGAGCTTGGTGTAATCGTCGACTTCGCCTCCGACGATGCCCTTAAAAAATGCGCCGATGTCGCGGCCCATGTGGCGTGCGCGAACGCTGGAGCCGCGGACCATGCCCAGGCCCTCGGCAATCGTCTTGCCGGGGACTAGGTCGCAGGTGTAAATGTGCTTCATCGTTTGACGCTGGTGTAGGGGTCCATGTGGCGGGTGCGCCAGCGCCGACGAGCGATAGCAAGGAAGAAAATGGTCAGGCCGCTCACGAGGCAGGCGATCGAGGCGCGCTCCCACAGGGGCAGACGGGCTTGGGCGACGGACTGAATGGCGATGGCTGCAACCCCGACCGAACCGAGGATGGTGGCGATCCAGCCGAGCCCGATGATTGAGGTTTGGGAGGCACTCTCGTCGACCTCCTTCCAAGCGATGTCGATGTTCTCGGGGGGCGCGGCGGTGCGGGCGATTAGGTCGAGGCGGCGCAGGGAGGTGACCTCCTCGCGCAGGGCCTCTTCCCGGCTAAGCCTCCCCTCGAACTCCGCCTTGGCTGCGGGATCGAGTTGATCGTCCACGTAGGCCATCGCGAGCAGCTCGTCCCGGGAGGGATGTTGGGCAGCAGGAGTCATTGTTCGGATTCGTCCTTAAAGTCGGAGAGGGCGCCGTCGAGGTGCGGTTCGAGAAACTCGCGCAACCTGCGGCGTGCGTGGTACAAGCGCGACATCACCGTCCCCTCGGGTACACCGAGGGCATGGGAGATCTCGCGGTAGCTTAGGTCTTGGAACTGACGTAGAACCAGGATCTCGCGGTCGCGGGCGGAGAGGCGCTGCATGGCTTCCCAGAACAGCGTCTTGGTCTCGTCCCGCTCAGGGCCGGCGGACGGCCCCGGGTTGTCGTCGATGAGGTCCCAATCGGTCGCATCGCCATCGTCATTTTGGCCGGCGCTAAGGCTGCTCCTCTTGATGCGACCGCGCTTGCGCAGGAAGCTAAAGCAGGTGTTGCGCAGGATGCGATGGAACCACGGCAGGAAGGGATCGCCGTCACGGAAGGTGGTGCGCGCGCGCCAGGTCTTCATAAAGGCCTCCTGGCATAGGTCGCGCGCGTCTTCTTTCGATCCGACGAGGTTCGTGGCCACGCCGTAGGCGCGGTCCGAAAGTTTGAGGACGAGCTGATCAAAGGCGGCCTCGTCGCCGGCCTTCGAGGCGTTCATCAGTTGGGTGGTGAGGGTTTCCATTGGATCCCCGTACTTGTCCGGTACGGGTTTCTTCAATGGAATGTCGGGAAACGTGTCGCTCACGAATTACTTCCCTTAGACCCCAAAACGGCCGTCTTGCGTGTCTGAGCCAGCATTTCGAGGGCTGCATGGGCCCCGCGGGTCACGGCGCCGGGGGGGCCTAGTCGAGATTCCGCGTGGTTCTGGCCCGCGAGATTCTCCCGGCGCCAGTCTCCATCCCCCAGGGCGCGCTCAAGGGCCGAGCGCACCTTCAC
Organism: Planctomycetota bacterium; assembly: GCA_029250885.1. Taxonomy (GTDB): domain Bacteria; phylum Planctomycetota; class UBA1135; order UBA1135; genus CALBMX01. The sequence goes on along the minus strand of JAQXEK010000032.1, from coordinate 23,333 downwards.
GCGCATGGCCTCGCCCTCGCCCTTGTCTTTATCGCCGTGGTCCGTGAAGGCAAACTCGGGGTGAACCTCGCGATTGGCCAGCAGGTTGACCGACGTGAACCAAGGCACGGAGAACAGGTGGTCCCGCAGCCAAATGCCGCGGTTGTTCTTGAGTCGGTACAGCACCACGGTGGGCAGGCGATGGGGCAGGATGTCCAAGACCACTGTGCCCGAAACCGCGAAGGCACAGGCGCCCCGGGCGAGCTCCTTGTGCAGCCCGCTCTTCGCCAGACGCACCCGGGCAACCGACCGGGCAAACTCTTGCTCGATGACCTCGTCGAGGTCTCTGCGCGAGTGAGGCAGCACGACCTCGAGGTCCTTGAACTCGGGGGTGGATTGCAACTCGGCGATGCGGTCCAGCATCCAAGGCAGGTTGCGTCGCACGACGCCCTCGCGACTTCCGGGCAAGAGGATCAACGGTCCACATGGCGCGGGATCTTGTAGCTCCTCCGTACGGGCGGCAACTCCGGAGAGGGGCGCGCCGATCTCCTGGAGCTCGTCGAGTAGGGGATGTCCCACGTGCTTCGAGTTGACGCCGTGGCGCCCGTACCAAGAGGGCTCGAAGGGCAAGATCGACAGGCCCAGGTTGACGGCTTTGCGGTAGCCCTTCACGCGCCACGGCGCCCAGCCCCAGTATTGTGGCGTGACAAAGTGCGCCACGGGCACGTCGTACTTCTGAGCCAAGTGAGCCAAGGGGACGTGCAGGGCCGGGGAGTCCACGGGAATCATGAGGTCCGGGCGCTCGTCCCGGAAGTTCTGGGCCGCGTCGCGCAGCATGGCTAGGTAGTAGGGCAGTGCGCTCAGCACGCCGTCGAAACCCATGGCTGCGCGCTCGCCGGGGTTGCCGATCGAGCGCATGCCGCGCTCCTCCAAAGCCGCGCCTCCGAGGCCGACGAACTCGGGCTCCTTGAGTCCGGCGTCCATTGCCGTCTTGCGCAGGGCGTCGATGAGGTTCGCGGCGTGGATCTCGCCGGAGTGCTCGGCGGCCGCGATGAAGATGCGCAGTGGGCGTCCTCCAAGTGCTTCGGCGTCGAGGGGGCGCAGGTCTTCTGGCGCGGGTAGGACCGGGGCCGCGGTGGCGAGGTCACCGCGGATGGCCTCTTCCTTCTGCTTGCGGACGGCCAGGTAGATGGCCGTGCGCAGGGGGGCAATGGCGATTCCGCACAGAGCGCGGCCCAGCTCGATGGCCACGGCGAGGCCTGGAGGCAGGCCACGGCGGCCTGGTCGGCGGGTCTCCACAAGTTCTTTGTTCTGGTATGGGCTCGTTGTCACGCTTCCTAGATTAGAAAGGTAGACTGCCCGGATGCTACGTCTCCTTGGATTCTTCGTGTTGGTCTTCCTCACCCAGAAGGTGCTGCGCGTCATTCCGGTAGTCGGTGATTGGATTGGCGCGCTCGGTATCTTTGGGTTTTGGATCATTGCGCTCTTCGTGGGGTGGTATCTAGAAGCTTTGGGCACGCGTCTGATGGCCAAGCGTAGGTTCGACGCCCAGGTGCGTGGACTGGGGAATGTGGACACGGCCAACAACCAGGGCAAGCTAGGCGCATTGCTCCTAGATCGCGGCAAGTACAAGGCGGCCCTCAGGCACCTATTGGTCGCCAAGCAGGGCCAGCCGGAGTCCTCGGAGTGGGACTATGGCTTGGCCCGTGCCTACCTAGGCCTGGGCCAGTACGTCGAGGCTGCCGAGCACTTTCAAGCTGTGGCCGCCATCGATGCTGCCTACGGCTACGGCCGGGTCCTCTTAGGCCTGGCCGAGGCGCGCCTTGAGTGCGATCAGACCGACATCGCCATGCAGGCCCTTGACCGCCACGACAGCGACCGCGGTGCGACTCCCGAGAGCGCCCTCTTGCGCGGCTTGGTCTTCAAGAAGCTCGGCCTTACGGCCGAGGCTCGTGCGGCCTTCGAGTCCGTGAGTGGGCTGGCGAAAGACCTGCCGGTCTCGTACCGCAAGAGCGCCTTTCCCTTCCAAGTACGCGCCTTCTTCGCGCGCCTTGGGTAGGTCCATGACGAAAGAGGCGGCGAAGTGGCGCTCCGACGAAGTCCTGAAGTCGGACTCCTTTGGTGCGATTGAGCGTGGCTCCTACGGCGGCCAGCCCGCGATCCTGCGACTCGCCAAGGGCGGCTCCTTGCCCGGGTCCGGGTTCGCTGCGCGGCTGCTGATGCGCCGGGAGGCGCGAGCGCTTGGCATCCTCAAGGATGTGCCCGGCATTGTTCCCGTGCTCGCCCAGCCGAGTGGGCGCGAGCTGATTCGCGGCTGGGTCGACGGCCAGCCCTTGCACCTGGTCTCGGAGCTGCCCCGGGACTTCTTCGATCAGCTGCGCGCCCTAGTGGGCGCTTGCCACGCCCACGGCGTCTGCCACAACGACCTTCACAAGGAGCCGAATGTGCTGGTTGCGCCGGACGGCTACCCTTGGCTCGTCGACTTCCAGCTTGCCAGTGTGCACCGACTTGGCAGCGGCGGCCTGGCGCGCCGCGCCGCCGAGGACCTGCGCCACGTGGCAAAGCATGAGCAGCGCTACCTGCGCCAAGATAGCTCGACCCGGGGGCGTGCAAAGGACCGCGGAATCGTGGCGCGGATCTGGATGGCCACGGGCAAGCGCGCCTACAACTTCCTGACGCGGCGCGTGCTAAAGCGCACGGACGGAGAGGGACGCCGGCCACGGGGTGGGCCCTGGCCCGAGTGGACCGAGCCAGTCGGACCGATGTCCTAGACCAAGGCCCGCGCCAGCTTGTCGATCAGCGGTGGGTAGCGGTCGTTGATGTCGAAGTGGCTGCCCGCATGCTCGATGTGGTCGTGGGGCACGCCAAGGTCCGTGAGCTTGTCTGCTAAGCGGCGCAGGCCCCACTGCAGGTGGAATTGGTCCAGCATGCCGCACTCGAGGTGCAACAGCTTCATGCGCTTGAGGTTCTCCGCGGCAGCCTCGACCATCTGCAGGGGATCAAAGGCAAGCCAGCGCTGCCAGACCGCTTCGATGCGCTTGCCGGCGCGCATCTCAAAGGGCAGGTCGAAACCAAGGGGCGCATCGGGATTCGGCGAATAGCATGCGGCCATGGCCAGGGTGTTGAGGACCGCGTGGTCGTCGCCCTTGAGGGTAGGCTCCTGGAAGAAGCCGTCTAGGAATTTCTGCGGGTCCATGTCATGGGCCACGAGGCCACGCAGGGCGGCGGGGAATTCGACCCCGTATCCCTGGTCAAAGTTCACGTCCCCGGAGATGGATCCTGCGGCGGGGAAGATCTCGGGGAAGCGCATCGCCAGGCGCATGGCGCCGAAGCCGCCCGAGGACTTGCCACAGACGCCACGGCTCGCACCAAGGGTCGGGTAGCGCTCGTCGACGAAGGCGGGCACCTCTTGCGTGACGTAGTCTTCGTAGCGCCCAAGGCAAGACGAGTTCACGAACTGGCTGCCGCCGAGCTTCGTGAAGCAGTCCGGCATGACCAAGATCGCCGGCGCGTACTCACCGCGCGCGACACCCCGGTCGTAGCACTTGACCACGCCCTCTTTCCAGGGGTGGGTCTCGAGGTAGTTGGTGTAGTTGCCCGTAAAGCCCGGCAACAAATAAATGGTGGGTAGGGGAGCAGACTCTTGGGCCCCCGGGGGCAAGTACACCGCGACGTGACGCTGGGTCGGATCGCCGTAGCGACCACCATCGAGCAGCTTGCTTTGGAGGACGGGCAGTTCGACCCGGCCTTCGAAAGCTAGGGAGTCACGTGCGGGAACTTGCATGGGGTCTCTCCTTAGTTGCCGCTGCCGTAGGGCTTGCGGGACTCGAGTCCGAGCTCCTTACGAAGCTCGCGGAAGGGCTTCTTGATCCGATCGAAGATGAAGTTACAGCGCTTGTCGTAGTTAGCAAAGGCGGACTTCATGCTGTTGAGCGAGATCGTCTCGAGATCGTCCAAGCCGAGCCCGTAGTGCTCCACCGCAAGGGCGTACTCCTTAGTCATTGTCGTCGCGCTCATGAGCCGGTTGTCCGTGTTGAGGGTCAATCGGAAGCCAAGCTCGTGCAGGATAGGAAAGGGGTGCTCCGCAAGGGAAGCCGCCGCGCCCGTGTGCACATTGCTGGAGAGGCAAATTTCCAGGGGAATGCGGTGGTCGATGATGTACTGGGCAAGGTCGCCCACTTGGATCACCTTGCCCTCAAAGATCACGATGTCCTCGATGATGCGGGTGCCGTGTCCGATGCGGTGGGCGCCACAGTATTGCAGGGCCTGCCAGATGGACGCGGGGCCAAAGCTCTCGCCCGCGTGGATCGTGATGTTGAAGTTCTGGCGCTTCACGTGTTGGAACGCATCCACGTGGACCTTGGCCGGGTTACCGGCCTCTTCTCCGGCCAGGTCGAAGCCGACGCAGCCCGCGTTGCGGTAGGAGACGGCCAGCTCGGCCATGTCCTCGGAGAAGGCGGCTTCGCCATTGCGCATGGCGCAGACGATCAGGCCAAAGCCGACGTCGTGGTCGCGTTTGCCGCGATTCAGTCCTTCGAGCACAGCGCGCATGACCGCGTCCAAGCCCAGCTCACCACCGGTGTGGAAGTGGGGGGCAAAGCGGACTTCGGCGTAGACTACGCCGTCGTTCTTTTGGTCCTCGAGGAACTCGTAGGCAATGCGCTCGAGGGCCTCGGCCGTCTGCATAACGGCGATGGTGTGGGCAAAGCCCTCGAGGTACTCGGGCAGGCTGCCGCGGTTCGCACCCCGTGCAAACCACTGGCCTAGCTTGTCGGGGTCAGACTCGGGCAGGCCGTCGTAGTTAATCTGCTCAGCAAGCTCGAGGATCGTCGTGGGGCGCAGGCAACCGTCGAGGTGTTCGTGTAGGGCGACCTTCGGGAGGCGCCGCAGAAGCTCTTCTGAGAGCTTGGTGTCTTGTTTCATATCTTTCATAGGAGGGAGTTTAGCGCTGATTCGAAACCTTCTCTAGCGAGGAAAAGGGGCAGCTGTGCAATCTGTCGTTTGGATTCTCGGTGTGGAGACTTGTCTGGGTGCGGGGTAGCTGAGGCTTTAGGCCTCCACAGTAGCCGTTTTGAGGCTGGGCTAGGGCCTGTGACATTGGGCAGGCGCGCGGGGCAAATAGACCGGGAATGCCCGGGGCCGCACCGGCCCGGGACTTGTAAACTGCGCGGCTGTTGCCTGGGCTTCAGGCCCATAACTAGCCCCTTTCATCCAATCGGACTTACCCCGTGACAAGCCTTAGACCACGCCTCCGCTTCGCCCCGAGCCCAACCGGCCAACTGCACATCGGCGGCGCCCGCACGGCCCTGTTTAACTGGGCTTTCGCCCGCCGCATGGGCGGCTCGATGGTGCTGCGGATCGAAGATACGGACCCGACTCGGTCAAAGAAGGAGTACGAGGTGGCGATCCTTGACGGCCTAAAGCGCATGGGCATGGACTGGGACGAGGGGCCGGACGTGGGCGGCGACCTTGGGCCCTATCGACAGACCGAGCGCTATGACCGCTACCTGGAGGTGGCAGCGGGACTGCAAGAGGCAGGCTGGGGATATCCCTGCTTCTGCTCGTCCGAGCGTCTGGCCGAGCTACGCGAGGGCCAGATGGCGAACAAGCAGAACCCGCGGTACGACGGGCACTGCAAGGCCCTGACCAAGCAAGAGGTCGACGAGAAGATCGCGGCTGGCGAGAAGCCGACCCTGCGCTTCCGCGTCCCAGAGGGGCAGACCACCTTCAAGGACCTGATCCGAGGCGACGTGACCTTCCAGAACACCGAGGTCGACGACTGGATCATGGTGCGCGCCGACGGCAACCCGACCTACAATTTCGTGGTCGTGGTGGACGACTCTGACATGCAGATCAGCCACGTCATGCGCGGCGAAGAGCACCTGACCAACACCCCCAAGCAGGTCTTAGTCTTCAAGGCCCTAGGCCTGGACGTGCCCCTCTACGCGCACCTGCCGCTGATGCTGGGCAAGGACGGCAAGAAGCTCTCCAAGCGCACTGGAGACACGGCGCTGCAGGATTACCTCGACAACGGCTATCCCCCAGAGGCCGTCCTCAACTTCCTCTGCCTGCAAGGCTGGGCCTTGGACGGGGAGAACGACCTTTTCTCCATCGACGAGCTCGTAAAGAACTTCGCACCGGAGAGCGTGGCCAAGGGTGGCAGCATCTTGGACCCGGATAAGTTCAAGTGGATGGCCGGCGAATACATTCGTCGGGACTCGGTCGAGCGCCTAGCAGAGCGCTGTGCACCCTTTATGGTCGCCGCCGGATTGATGACTGCAGAGGAGATTGAGTCGAGGCAGGACTGGTACGAGCAAGCGGTTCGCGTGGAGCAGGAGCGCTTTAGCCTGTACTCTGAGTTGCCGGGACGTCTGGCCTATTTGTTTGCCGCTGACGCAGAGCTCGAGTGGGATAAGAAGGCCGAGAAGAATGCGCGCAAGCATGTGGAGGGGGCGGAGACCCTGGGGCAGTTTGCGGCTTGGCTTGAGACGCAGTTTGTCGACGGGAATATTGTAGATGCTGGTGCGCTTGGCCAAGGAGCGAAGCAGTGGCTGGCGGATCGTGAGCTTAAGATTCCGGCTCTGTTTCAGCCTCTTCGCTGTGTGCTTACCGGTGCGGCGGGTGGCGCGGATCTGTTTGAGATTATTGCATTGATGGGGCGCGAAATGACGATGGCTCGAGTGTTGTCTGGGGCGGATAGGTTAGCAGCCGAAGTTTAGGGGGCGCTGCGCTCGGTTTTTACCATTGCCTTGGGCGCCCGTCGCCGCGGCCGGCAGCAGGGTTCCGGAGTGCCCCTGGCGGAAGAGTCGCCGGACATCCAATACATCCCCATCTGCGCGCATCGTCTTAGCCGAGCCAGCCGGATGCACCACCAAAACGCCACTGCGTAAGTGTGTCACTGCGAAAGTGCGGAAAGAAAGAAGCCCCGGTGCTGGGTCTGCAACACCGGGGCTCCTTTGAAGTGTGTCAGGGCGGAGCGAGTCTAGACCTCTAGACTAGGGAGCCCAAGTTACCCAGAACCACATCTTCGTAACGCTGTCCATCCCGCCTGCGGAGTCGGCGCAGAAGTCGGCGTACTTGAAGCCGTAGGACAAAGCTTCGGTGGCCTTATACTTCGCGACGAAGTTGAGCTCGGTACCGAAGTCTGTGCTGCCCTCATCCGAGGCGAAGTCGTGATAGAAAGCGCCAAGCTTGACGTCGCCAACCTTTGTGAAGGCCGAGAGGTAGAGGGAAGCCTAATCCTTCCCTCGATTTAGGCGAGGGGGCGGCCAGAGGCCAGGTTGCGCTCGACCTTCTTCCTGGCGTAGAGCGAGATCTGTTCGACGAGCGGGCCGGGCTCTCCGATCGGCTGCTGGCACGCCCCTAGGTACAACCGAAGCAGTTCGTCCCAATGGTTCGGGCCGACTCCCGACTGGACAAAGGCCTGCGACAGGAAGCTCGCCCCTAGGCGCCCCAAGTCCTTGGCCCGAAGCTTCCAGCTCGCAGGCTTGCCTAGGGCAACCATGCCCTCTAGGTCAACCAGAAGCAGCTCACCGGCGCGGGTGACCATGATGTTGGGCGCCTTAAGGTCGCGCTGGCGAAAGCCCTGGTCGTGGAAGTGCGCCAAGATGCCAGCTAACCTCCCAAACACCCGAGCGGATTCATCAAGCGAGTCCTCGGTCACCAGTTGCGCGAGGTTACGGCCGGGAATTGCGTCCATGATCAGCCAGCGACCGGGCCGGCCCCCGGGACCGGGACCCTTAATCAGCGCGAGGGGTGCGCTGACCGGCTGCTGGCACGACTCTAGCTTGAGGCCAAGGGGCATGGCACGCTCGAAGCGGTCGCTGCCAGGCGGACGTAGGCTGGCCAAGCGCCCAGCTTCTCGATACTTGACGAACAAGCCGTCACAGGTCGAGAGTCCGCGCCAAGGAGCCTGGGTCCCCTCCGGAATCAGCGCCAGGGGATCTGCCAGCCACGCGGAGCCCCGCTTGGGATCGAGGCGCGGGTGAAAGAGCGCCTTGTAGGGCGGCGCGGTGTCTTGGGTGGGGCGCATAGTTGGTGGACCGCCGGTTGCGGTCACCGGATCTTATCGCGTTCGGCGCCCCGGGCGGCCAGCCTTTTGGGCCAAGCCTAGGCTCGGCCTACTGGATCGCAATTAGGGCCGAGTCCGAGATCCCCCAGCCAGCCGGAGCGGGTGGCAGGGTGATAAAGGCCACATAGAAGCTGAGCCCAGTCAAGGCCGGATTGTTGGGGACGAAGACAATGCCGGGGGACTCGCCCGATGGGCTGACGACGCCAGTAAAGTTAAAGAACACGCCCGGCAAATTGAAGCTCATCTGCATCAGCGGGTCGTTGTTAAGGGGTACGTTTCCATAGACCGTGTTGATGCCCGGCGAGTTGCCTAGCGAGGCGGCCGCAATGTAGGGGACGCCCTGGAAGCCGGGCGCCTTGAAGGTCAAGTTGACAAAGCCGCCCGGTGCGACCGGGCTGCCTTGGACGGCGACCTGCAGCGGGTTGACGGGACCAGCATCCTCGGTGCAAGCGCGAATAGCCCAGTTGCCGGCATAAAAGAGGGGGCATAGCGTGAAGCCCTGGACCATGGCCTTCGATGCGTCCGTCCAGCCTTGGCCGAGGATGAACATGAGGTTGGTCTGGGGCGGAGTGATGGCGGGGTTGCAGAAGAACCCAGGGCTGCTGTTGTCTGTAAAGAAGTTCGAGGTGAAGCCGTTGTCGCAATTGCCGTTCGTGTTGAACTCCATCTGAAAGGCTACGACGTAGTTACCCAGGCCACTCGCGCCCACCTTGACGTCGTAGTTTGTCATGTCGAAGACGTTCAATGCCGTGGACGTGACCTGCATACTGTTCCCGGTGTCGGCCCCAAGGTCGAACACTAGCGGTCCGAGGGTGGGCGTGTTCAATGCTCCGGAAAAGGTGACGCCATCGTAGATCAGGACGTTCACCAAGGCCACGGCGCCGCTAGCGCCTCCGGCCGATCCAAAGGGACAGACGACCTGGGTGACCTTTTGCAGGGGAGAGCCCGGCGCCAAGTTAAAGACCGAGCCGATACCCTCGCCTTCGCAGAGTCCGGGAATGAGGGAGATGCCTAGGGAGCCCGACGGGTTGTCGGGCAGGCTGTCGTTCTTCCAGAAGGTCTGGCCTGCGCAGGTTTGCGCAGAGGCGGGCGCCCCAAAGGCAAGGCCAAGGGTGAGTGCAGCGGCAGCGCAGGTGAGAGCGCTACGAAGTTGAGAGGGGTTAAACATGCTCAGTTTTTCAGTGGTGTCTCGACGTCAAATCACTGGGTTGGGAGCCCCAAGCTGAGGGGCGTCCCAGGCTCCAACTTGGGGCAAGTTACCCAATCTCGCAAGCACTGCTTTTTTCTCAGCTCTAGATCCTCGATTAAACGGCCCCGGCGCCACATTCCCTAGAGAAGGCGGCGCCGGGCCTGGCTGCAAACTTATGGAGTGCAGCAATCTAAAAGACAGCGCTATAGGGACCGTGCAATCGCCGCTTGGGCCGCTGCAAGGCGTGCAATGGGAACGCGATAGGGTGAGCAAGAGACATAGTCCAAGCCGAGGTCCTGGCAGATCTGGATTGAGGCGGGGTCGCCCCCGTGCTCGCCACAAATTCCAAGCTTCATGCCTCGACGCGTCCGCCGGCCATCGGCGCAGGCGATCTCCATGAGCCGTCCCACACCGGACCCGTCGAGGGTCGCGAAGGGGTCGTTCGGCATGATCTCCTTGTCGATGTACTCGGGAACAAAGCTGCCTCCGTCGTCGCGGCTGATGCCGTAGGTCGTCTGGGTCAGGTCGTTCGTCCCGAAGCTAAAGAACTCGGCTGTCTGGGCAATCTCACCAGCGGTGAGCGCGGCCCGGGGCAGCTCGATCATCGTGCCCACAAGATAGGGCACGCTGAAGCGCTTCTTGGTGAACACCTCGGCGGCGACCTCGTGCACAATCGCAGCCTGGAGCTCGAGCTCCTTGGCGGTGCTAATCAGCGGGATCATGATCTCGGGGCGCGGCATGATGCCGGTCTCCTTGGCCACCTTACAGGCCGCTTCAAAGAGGGCCCGCGCTTGCATACGTGTGATCTCGGGATAGGTGATGCCCAGGCGGCAACCGCGGTGACCGAGCATCGGGTTGAACTCCTGCAGGCTGGCGATCTTCGCACCCAGGGCCTTCGCCGTGATGCCCAGGTCCTTCGCGAGCTTTCGCATCTGCTTGGGCTCATGGGGCAGAAACTCGTGTAGGGGCGGATCCAAGGTGCGGATCGTCACAGGACGATCTTCCATGGCCCTAAAGATGCCCTCAAAATCCTTGCGCTGGAGTGGCAGAAGCTTGCGCAAGGCCTTCTTGCGACCCTCTTGGTCGGCGGCCAAGATCATCTCGCGCACGGCGTCGATTTTACGGCCCTCGAAGAACATGTGTTCCGTTCGCGTCAGCCCAACGCCCTCTGCCCCGAAGGCGATCGCTGTCTTACACTGGTCTGGCTGGTCGGCGTTGGTCCGAACGCCAAGGGTGCGGTAATCGTCGGCCCAAGACATGAGCTTCTCGTAGGCGAGTACAGTGTCGTTGGCCTTCTTTCGGCCGGGGCCAAAGAGGTGGCGCAGCACGGCGGATGGAGACGTCCTCAAGGCGCTCATCAGCACCTCGCCCGTGGTTCCATTGAGGGAGATCTTGTCGCCCTCTCGGATCACCTGGCCATTGACCGTCATGGTCGCCTTTTTGTAGTCGATTAGGCACTCGCCCGCACCGGCCACACACACCTTGCCCATCTGGCGCGCCACCAAAGCCGCGTGGCTGGTCATTCCGCCGCGGGCCGTCAGGATACCCTTGGAGGCCTGCATTCCACGAATGTCCTCGGGTGAGGTCTCTTCGCGACAGAGGATCACATCGTGCCCCTTGGCCTTGAGGGCGACCGCGTCGACGGCGTGGAAGCACACCATGCCCGAGGCCGCGCCGGGCCCCGCGTTGAGGCCCTTCGTTAGCAGCTTGCCGCTCTTCTTCGCCGCCTCGATGTCCTTGGGGTCAAAGACCGGCTGCAGCAGCTGGTTCAAGCCCTCGGGGTCGATGCGCATGAGCGCCTCTTGCTTTGTGATCAAGCGCTCGCGCACCATGTCGACCGCGATGCGAACCGACGCGAAACCCGTGCGCTTTCCGTTGCGGCACTGCAGCATAAACAGGCGGCCGTTCTCAATGGTGAACTCGAGGTCCTGCATGTCGCGGTAGTGGCGCTCGAGCTTCTTCTGGATGCGCAGCAGCTTCTTGTACGCCTTGGGCGCCAGCTTCTCCAGCTTCTCGATCTGCTCGGGGGTGCGGATGCCCGCAACCACGTCCTCGCCCTGGGCGTTCATCAGAAATTCGCCGTAGAAGCGCCTCTCGCCGTTGGCGGGGTCCCGGGTAAAGGCCACGCCGGTGCCCGAGTCCTCGCCCATGTTGCCGAAGACCATGGCCATGACCGTGACGGCTGTACCCCATTCGCTGGGGATGTTGTGCATCTCGCGGTAGGCGATGGCGCGGTCGTTGTTCCAAGAGCCGAAGACGGCGCCGATGGCCGCCCAGAGCTGGTCCGCGGGCTTGTCGGGGAAATCCTTGCCCGTGCGACGCAGGACGATGGCCTTAAAGCTCTTGACTAGGGCCTTGAGATCCACGACCTCTAGGTCGATGGCGTTGGCCACCTTGCGCCTCTTCTTGAGCTTGCGGAGCGCAAGGGAGAAGGGGTTGATGTGCTCGCCGGGATCCGGACCGATCTCCAGCACCACATCCGAGAACATCTGCACGAAGCGGCGGTAGCTGTCCCAGGCAAAGCGTTCGTTTCCGGAGCGCTTAGCTAGCCCCTCCACGGTCTCGTCGTTTAGGCCAAGGTTCAGCACCGTGTCCATCATGCCGGGCATGGAGACGCGCGCGCCAGAGCGAACGGAGACCAGTAGTGGGTTGTGGATGGAGCCAAACTCCTTGCCCAGGGCCTTCTCCATGCGCTCGATCGCAACCACCATCTCATCGCGCAGAGACTCGGGAAAGCGACCGTTGTGGTGACTGTAGTAGCTGCAGACCTCGGAGGAGATCGTGTACCCCGGAGGGACAGGCATTCCCAGGGCACACATCTCAGCAAGGTTGGCGCCCTTGCCCCCAAGGATATCCTTCATGTCCTTGTTGCCATCGGCTCCCTTATCGTCAAAGTAGTAGACGTGATTGGGGAGTGGGCGGGGTTGCTGTGTGAGTCTGGCCATAGCGTTCTCCAGGTGGCGCGGGAAGCGCCGAATGCTTTTGGGTTCGGGGGGGTTAGTTGAGGGGTTCAGGGTCCTCTTCGAGGACCTCGAAGGAGTCGATGTGCCAGTCTTGGCCGATTCGAATCTCCGTAATTTGAGAGGCGTCCTTTTCTTGGGGAACAGAGATGTACCCGAAGAGGTTGTTGGGCGAGTCGTCGTAGATTGCGGTGGACTCGGCGTAGGAGCGGAAGCCGTCGAAGTAGATCTGGTCGCCGCTCCAGGCCTCGAAGAAGTCCTCGCGCTTAAGGATGACCCGGGCACGCACGGTCACGAAGAACTTGTTTAGCTCGACGATGAGCTCGGCTGTGGTGGGGTCGAGCAGGCGCTCGGACAGGATCTCTGCTTCGGAGATGTACTTCATGCCCGCATTCTCCCTAAGCAAGATGTCGAGCCCGACCTTGAAGCTCGCGTCGTCGGCGCCCGTACGCGCCTTAAAGCTGTCTGAGAAGCAGCGGTAGTTTAGGTCCAAGTGGTCGCCAGCGAGGGCCGTCTGGAAGGTGCCAAAGGCCTGGCTGGGGGACCGGAAGCCTGTGGCAAGCAGGTCCTCTGGCGACGGTGCCGCAACGCAACACGCACACAAACTGAGACCGAAAAGGAGGGGGAATCTTTGGATGGAGGTATTCATAAGACCCGCAGAATAAGCCGAAACGCTGCAATCCCAAGGGCGGGTTTTGCGACTCGGTATTCAGAGCTCGCTTTTCAGCAACCGAAGTTGCTCTAGGCGGCAACCGGAGCTGCTTGCAATGCACTAATGCTATAGAGAGGGTTGGACGGCAGCGGCTTTGGACTGAAGTCCGGCAATCGCGTTCGATTTCGAACTCTACCCCGAAAAATGCAAGGGCGCGGGCTTCCTCCGCGAAGGGCCTGATTTATATGGTGACAGTCACCCGGGAAGGGCGTTGCGGACCTGACGGGCCCAAGTTTCGCCGCTATGATCACGCAATCAATGAATAACCATATAAGGAAGAGCAGGGGCTGGAAGGCCAAAATGACAGGCTTTGCGGTGCTCGCGGCGCTCCCCGTAGCGCTGGTTTACTCGGCGACCACGATCTCGTGTGGCGGCGTGCAAACGAGCCCCGCCAAGGTGCTCTTCGAGCTCGTCCCCGAGGCACCTTACGTTCTCGGCGCTGTCGAAGGCCCCAGCCTACACGTGGCCCGGGGCGAGGTGAACTTCGGCACCATCTGGCAGGGCGCCGTGCGCGAGGTGGTCTTTCCCCTTGTGAGCGTGGGCACCGAGCCTCTTCACATCGCCCGGATCAAGGCAAGCTGTGGCTGTACCCTGGTGGAAGCCCGGGTCATCGAGCCCGATGGCTCTCCGCGCGCGCTCGTCTATGGCGAGGACCTGGCCCCGGGGACCCGGGTCGAGGTGGTCGCCCAGTTCGACAGCCGCGGCCGCCACGGCTACGAGAAGAAGACCGTGGAGGTCTACAGCGACGACGTTCAAGGCGGCCACAGCCTAGAGGTTGGTGTCGAGACTGAGGCGTGGCTCGTGAGCCACGTCGAGGGTATCGACTTCGGTCGCGTCTTCCCCGGCGAGCCCGTGACGCGCATGGCGCATATCACCAGCAGCAGTCTCGAGCCCTTTGGCCTCAAGGCGAGCCCCTCCCGGCAGCTGCCCGAGGGCGTGACCTATACGCTGACTCCTGACGTGCAGGTACCCGGTGAGTCCTCTCCCAAGGCGCTCCATTGGACCCTAGCCGTGACTCTGTCGCCGGGGGTCTCGGAAGGCGTGATGATGGCGCCGTTTCTTCTCGAGTCCGACGTAGCCTTCGAGGATCAAGGCGTCGAATCTCAGCCGGCAACAGATCCAGTCGCTGACTCGAACGGGGACGCGCCGAACATCGACCCTGGGACTGTGGTGGGCCTGCGCCGCCCCGAGCATCACTTTCTAGATGTTTGGAGCCGGGCCACGGTCTTGGCTCCGGTTGTAGCGACCACTCCGTACCTGTCATTTGGCTACCTCCCGGTAAACAGCATGACCTCGGCCAGCGTGCGCATCGAATGCTACGACCAAGGTCTACTGGAGGCCTTCCTTAGCACCGAGCCTGTGGTCGCGATGACCGATCCGAACGGTGGGGACCTAGCCCACGCTAAGTCGTTTACGCCGACCCTGCGGCGAGTCGAAGAAAACGCCACGCGCCCCCTTGGACCCGGTTGCCTTGGCGCGTGGGACCTAGAGGTGTCCGTGGCAGGATTCTCTGGCGAGGGAGAGAACCGACTCCAGGGACGGATCGAGATTGCCCTTGGCGGTGACGAGTCAGCCATCGAGCCGATTTTTGTCACTTTCCAGGTCATCGTTCAGCCCTAGGGCAAGTCTATAGGCGTAGCGGCAAGGTTTGCCGCCAACGATCGAGGACCACCGGCCGTACGCCATGCGTACGCCCTCAGCGAAGTCGATGATTCCGCCTATGGGTAGCCACCTGATCCCCGAAGCGGCTAAACTGAGCTCTTCTGAAGTACGAAGGCGCTCAGCCTCTCCAAACCACCTAAGTCCGCCATGCTCCGCAATATCAAGACATTTTCGCTCCTCGGCCTGGCCCTCGTAGCCACGGCATCCCTGGCGATCTCGCTCCAGGAAGGCAAGTCCGAAACGAAGGGTGAAAAGTCCGAGGCTAAGTCGGAAGAGGCCACCAAGGACACCGGCCGCCCCAAGCGCCTGGGCAAAACCCTCGGTGGCGGCATCAAAATCAAGCCTCGTCCGACGAGCGGAGCTACGACCGGGACCACAACTCCCGTGGTCAATGGTCCCCAGCCCTTGGGTGGAACGCCCAGTCGGGCACCGGTGGGGAAGGGCGGCATCGGGTTCGATGCCGGGTCCCAAATGAAGAACTTTGGATCGATGGTCCAAGGCGAGGTCGAGCACCACACTTTTGCCGGGGAGAGCAACGGCGAGGAGCCTTTGATTATCAGCAGCCTCAACAAGAGCTGCGGCTGCACCCGTGCCCAGATGATGCTGCTCGGTGAGGAGGGCAAAAAAACCCCCTACCAGATGGGCAAGCCGATCGCAGTTGGCACCAAGTTCATCATCGAGTCGACTTTTGATACGGCCAACAAGGTTGGACCGACTCAGAGTAACATCACCCTAGTCTCGAACGATCCCCGCGGCAGCACCGTCTTTACGCTCCAGGGCAACGTGACCCCCGCCATGACCCTGGCTCCCGCGTCCCTTAACTTCGCCATGATGAAGTCGGCGGATGTCCGCAAGGGCCAGGTGATCGTCACGAGCGAAGCCTACGGCAAGTTCAAGCTCTCCCTGGACCCAAACATTCCCTTGAAGGAGATGCGGGTCAAGTTGACTCCGGACTCTCCCGACGCCGACGGCAAGAGCACCCGCTGGGTTGTTAACGTCGAGGGCGGCCCGAACCTGCCCGAGGGCAACCTGAGCCGCGCCATCCGCCTGGTTAGTGACATCGAGCAGGCGGGCAAGTTCCTGCCCGACGGCTCTCCCCAGTTCTACGATCGCGTGCTCTTCGTGACCGGCCAGGTTCTTGGCCCCGTCAAGCTGACTCCGCCCCACGTATCCTTCGGCCTGGTTCGTCCCGGTCAAGTGGCCACCCGCAGCGCAGTCCTTTCGGTCAATGCTGAGGGCTTCAGCCTGGACACGGCCCCAAAGACCAGCTTTAAGGGCTTTGGCGTCGATTTCCCCTACGCGGGCGACTTCGAGGTCAACTGGACCCAGGACGAGACCACGGGAAACTGGAACTTGGACTTGACCCTGCTGGGGCTCGAGCAAGAGGGCAACGGCTCCTTCCGCGGACTTGTTGAGATCGAAGTGGGCCACGAGGCCCGCAAGACGATCGAACTGGGCTTCTCAGGCGTGGTCCGCGGCGGCGTGACCGGGGCCGGCGGCAAGTAAGCTCACTCGCTCTTGAAAAGGGGTCCCTCTCCACGTCTGGTGGGGAGCGGCCCTTTTTTCGGTAATCTGAAGATTGGCCCCCCTCAGATTGACCCTTGTCAGGGCAGACAGTAGACTGCTCGGCCCAATTTCGCTCCAGCCACGGCCGGAGCCACTCCCCTTGGAATCATCCTGAGGCCCGGCCACTACGACGGTCGGACAAGACAAGACATGAAAAACGGTATCCACCCGAAGACCTACGAGACCAAGGTCACCTGCGGTTGCGGACACAGCTTCGTGACCCTCGGCACCAGCCCCGAGATTAAGGTCGAGATTTGCAGCGCTTGCCACCCTTTCTACACGGGCAAGCAGAACTTCGTTGACGCGGCCGGACGCGTGGACAAGTTCATGAAGAAGTACGGCAAGAAGCCCGCAGCCAAGTAGGCGCGGGACGCCACTTCGATGGAATTCGTTCCAGCGATCATCGAGAAGTTGCGTGAGCGGGCTGCCCGTTACCACGAGCTGACCGAAGAGATCTCTAAGCCTGAAGTCGCAAGCAGCTCTAGTTTTCCGGATCTACTCCGGGAGCAAGGGCAGCTAGCTGCAGCATCGGAGCTCTGCATTCGCTTGGACACCCTGCTCAGCAGCTACGCGGAAGCTAACGAGATCATCGAAGCTGGCGAGGACGATGAGATGGTCGAGCTTGCCAGGGAAGAGCTCGCGGAATGCGAAGAGGCAGCCGGTCCCCTCGATGAGGAGATCAAGGGCACGCTGACGGAAGACGCCAGCCTGCTGCGCACCAAGGTCATCGTTGAGATCCGCGGTGGTGCCGGTGGCGATGAGGCGACGATCTTCGCCGCGGATCTCTACCGCATGTACCAAAAGTTCATTGAAGCCAAGGGCTGGAAGCACAAGGTGCTTTCGGTCACTCCTACGGATGTTGGCGGCTTTAAAGAAGTGACCTTCGCCCTGGAGGGGCCCGATGTTTGGCGCTACTTCCGGTTTGAGGGCGGTGGGCACCGCGTACAGCGCGTACCCGCCACAGAGAGCCAGGGCCGCATTCACACCTCCGCTGCCACGGTAGCCGTGCTACCCGAAGCCGAAGAGGCTGAGATCAGCTTGAAGCCTGACGAGATTCGCGTGGACACCATGCGCGCAGGTGGTGCCGGTGGCCAGCACGTGAACAAGACCGAGTCCGCCGTGCGCCTGACCCACCTGCCCACGGGTATCGTGGTGATCTGCCAGGACGAGTCTAGCCAGCATAAGAACAAGGCCCAGGCCATGCGCATTTTGCGCTCCCGGGTCCTTGCGGCCGAGGTCCAGCGCCTGCACGAAGAGCGTGCTGCCGAGCGCAAAGATCAGGTCGGCACCGGTGACCGCTCAGATCGAATCCGGACCTACAACTTCCCCCAGAGCCGCTGCAGTGACCACCGCTTAGGGGAGAACTACCCCCTAGAAGGTGTGATTGCCGGCCGCATTGGGCCGATCCTCGAAGCCCTCGAGGAGCGCGACCGCGAAGAGCGGATTCGCGCCCTCTAGGGGTCTCTTAGGTCCGGTCGCCAGCCAGTTCTCGCGCCGGGGATTGTGCTTTGAACCCGCCGTTGCCTAATCCGTTGGGTAACTGTCGCGCTCCGCTCTGGTAGACTCTGCGACCCGCTTTCCTGTTGTTGAGAGCGCTCTTCCCTCTGATCCACTCAAGCCCCCCAGCGTTCGATGTCCAAAGACGAACTACCCGAACTTCCAAGCGAGTTCGAGTCCCTGCCAGAACTGCCCTCCGATGCCAGCGCTGAGGAACTTCCTGAGCTTCCCGAGCTTGAGCCCATGGAGGTCAAGGCCGTCGAGCTTGAGCCGGAACCAGTCCCCGAGCCCGAGCCGGAGCCCGAACCCGAGCCGACGGTAGCTCCCGAGCCCGAGGTCGTAGCTCCCGTGATCCCAAAGGCCGAGGCCCCTAAGGAGGCCGCTGCCCCAGCGGCTCTGACGCCTGAAAGCGCGCCCGGTGAAAAGCCCCCCTTGCGCGAAATGCACGGCGCGGAAGCTCACTTGCGCACCGCTGCGATCGTCGTCTTCGCCGGCTGCCTGCTTCCCTGGCTCTCCCTGGAGCTCAGCGGCCCTGTGACCTGGACTTTGGGCAAGCTAGTTACCCTCGCCGGCATTTGGCTACTGTGGCAGAGCGTCGAGCTCCGCGCTGGTGGCAAGGTGCCCGGTTTTGTGACCAGCCTAGGCAGCAAGGCCATCGGCAAGACGCCAGAGCCTGTCGACCCGAAAGTCGCCGCGCGTCGCGCAAAGAACCGCAAGGGACCCGCCAAACTCGAGATTCCCTTCCCGACGCCCCTGCACTTGATTGGCTTTGCCCTGGCGATCCTTGGCGTCTTCATGCCCCTCTTGGATCCCACTGGCGTGTTGATGCCGCCCGAAGGTTCCGACCAGCCGAGCAACGTCAGCTCCCTAGCCGAGCTGGGTATGTTGGCCTGGGCCGCTGGTACTTGGGTCCACCTATACGCCTACGAGCGCTGGGGGCAGTTCAACCCGATCTTCCCGCTGATGTTCATCGGCATGCTGTTCTCCGGTGGCCTGACGGTCGTCGGCTACTTTGGCGGCGCCGAGGGCGCGACGGTCCTCAGTCTGCTTGGTGGCGTAGTTGTCGCCATCGGTGGTGGCATCGCTGCCTACACCATCGTCGAGGCCATGGTCGAGGCGAAGAAGGAAGGCGACGCGAAGAAGCAAGCCGAGAACGAGCGCCGCAAGTCCGCCCGCTCTTCCCGCAAGTCCTAACCACACAAGCCCCGTCCACTTGATGACAGGTATCCAAGCGGGACCTTCTGCGCCACGCACGGCGGGGGAGGTCCTGGCCCGCTCTAGGGAGTTCTTCGAAACCAGAGGCTTGGAGAGTCCACGCATGGAGGCCGAGCTACTTGTCGGCCACGCCATTGGGCTGGACCGCCTTGGGCTTTACTTGGAGCTGGACCGGCCTCTGGATTCCAAGGAGATGGACACGGCCCGAGACCTGGTGTCCCGCAGGGGCAAGGGCGAGCCCACGGCCTATTTATTGGGCTACCGGGAGTTCTACGGCCGGCGCTTCGAGGTCGGCCCCGGGGTCCTGATCCCGCGCCCCGAGACCGAGCTCTTAGTGGATCGGGCCCGTGCCATTGCGGAGGAGCTCGAACCCCAGAAGGTGGTCGGCGCCTTTGTCGCCGGCGTCAGCGATCAGCCCGCCACTCCGGAAGAGCGCCGCATCACCGCATGTGATATCGGCACCGGCTCCGGCTGCATTGCGATTACCGTGGCGCTCGAGCTGGCCCTTGTGCGCATGCTTGCCATCGACATCTGCCCGGATGCTCTTGCCATTGCCAAGGTCAATGCGGAGACGCTCGAAGTTCCAAAGTCGCGGCTCGGCTTTAAGTGCGGCGATGGCTTCGAGGTTGTGGCAAAAGCTGCGCCGAAAGGTGTGGACCTCTTGCTATCAAATCCCCCGTACATCGACATCGACGACCAGACGCACATCGCTGGGGATGTGCTAGAGCACGAGCCACGCCGAGCGCTGTTCTCTCCGAAAGGCGACCCTGATTACTGGGCGCGGCTCTTGATGGAGCGCCGGGCTCGGTTGTTGACACCGCGAGGTCGCGCCCTGGTCGAGCTTGGATTCGACCAAGCGCCGCGGCTAGAGAAGCTAGCCCGGGATCACGGCGTGGAGATTCAGATCCACGAGGACCTCAATGGGATTCCGCGCCTGCTGGAGTTCGGCCACTAGGACCGACGGCTACTTGCCGGCGCCCGCAACGAAAAGTCGCAGGGCTTCCTTGGCGGTCTCGTCCAGACCGTTAAAGAAAAGGGCGATCTCGTAATGGTCTACGGCCGGGCTGATTTTACGGCTGCGGACGACGACGCCCGTGGTGCGCACGGAGAAGTGCCCGTCGTCGCTGGGAAGATCGAAGGAGACCTCAAGGATGGTCATCTCTTCTAAGCTGCGGTCAAGAAAGAAGGCGAGCCCCGACTCAGAGACGTCCCGCAGGCGGGCGTTGTGGACGCCGTCCGAAAGGGCAATCTCCAGGGTGAGATCGGATGGGATGCGTAGATGACGACGGCGTTCGGCGCCCATGGGTGCGTTAGACAAGGGGACTTTGGATGAGTGGGGGACTTAGGTCGGGGTGGGGGCTCAATCCTAGGGACTTGATGGGGGGCTTGTCCATAGAGCCGGAGCATCGGAATCGAAGGTACTTGTACGACTTGGGCCCGCAGGCGGTGAACTTTGCCTCCGGCGCGGCTAAAATATCTGCATCGAAACAGCCGGGACTGCGGGTTTGGACTTTTCCAAATTCGAGACGAAGAATAGGTGCCCTTCCGGATTTGTCTGCCCAAACCATGGGCGATCGGGGCTCCACAACACCGAATACGAAGAAGCAAAGCTATGGCAAGCTACAACAAAGTAATCCTCATGGGCAACCTGACCCGTGACCCCGAAATGCGTCATACCCAGAGTGGTATGGCCGTCTGCAGTGCA
Organism: Planctomycetota bacterium; assembly: GCA_029250885.1. GTDB lineage: Bacteria > Planctomycetota > UBA1135 > UBA1135 > CALBMX01. The sequence goes on along the minus strand of JAQXEK010000032.1, from coordinate 2,777 downwards.
AGCATTGCAGTCAATGAGAAGTTCAAGGACGCGTCCGGCGAGTGGCAAGAGCGCTCGACCTTCGTCGACGTCACCATCTGGGGCAAGCGCGGCGAAGCCTTCGCGAAATTCCATAAGAAGGGCGCCAGCGCATTCATTGAGGGCAAGCTGCGCCTCGACCAATGGGAAGATAAGCAGAGCGGCCAGAAGCGCAGCAAGCTGTTCGTGGTTGGCGACAACTGGGAATTCGTCGGCGGCCCTCGCGAGGGCGGCGGCCAAGGCGGCGGCGGTGGGAGCTGGGGCGGTGGTCAAGCCAGCGCTCCTGCCCAGAGCCAAGGTCAAGGCGGCGGCGACAGCTGGGGGGCTCCGGCGGCCTCGGCACCGGACAGCTTCGACGACACCCCCTTCTAGAGTCCGCTTACAGGTGGCCTGGCGGATTAAACCGCCAGGTCCTCTCGCACTTTTTAGGCGCACCTCCGCTCCAGGATGTCCGCCCTAGGTGCCAAGCACTAAACTACGGATGAAGCAACGCATTCGCCTATTTGCTGTCCTTCGCGAGCGCGCGGGGAGCGAGCTGATCGAGCTCGATGATCTGGACGACGGCCTCGATGTGGCCGGCCTCAAGCGCATGCTCGAGGCGCAGCACCCCGAGCTTGGGAGCCTAGACTTTGTGCGCGGCGTCGTGGGCACCCAGTACGTCGACTCGGAACACATCCTTGTGGATGGGGGCGAGTTGGCATTGTTGCCGCCTGTGTCTGGCGGCTCCGGCAACGAGAATTTTGAAGCCGGCGTCTTCGAGATCGCCCCGGACCCGATCGATGCGGGCGCCCTCTCTCTGCGCGTCGGCCACGACTCCTGTGGTGCGGTGGTGACCTTTTGCGGGGTGACCCGCAACCGCAATCGCGGGGAGGACGTCACCCGGCTCGATTACGAGGCCTTTGAAGCCATGGCGGGCCCCGAGATGGGCCGCATTTTTCAGCGTTGCCTGGCCGAGTTCGGCCCCGCGGCTCACAACGGCGATGCGGAATACAGCCTGCGCATGCTCTGCGTTCACCGCACGGGCGTCGTGCCGGTGGGAGAGCCCTCCGTGGTGATCGCCGTATCCAGCCCGCACCGTAATGCCGCCTTTGACGCGGCTAGGTTCCTGATCGACGAGCTCAAGCAAAGCTTGCCGGTCTGGAAGAAAGAGCACTACCAAGACGGCCACCATTGGATTGGCGACCGCTCCTAAGACCACCATGCTTGTCCAATTGATCCCTGTCACGCCGTTCCAGCAGAACTGCGCCCTTTGTGTGTGTCCCGAGACGAAATCGGCGGTGGTGATTGATCCCGGCGGAGAGATCCACAAGATCGAGGCCGCCCTGGAGGCCACTGGGGCAAAGCTCGAGAAGATTCTCGTGACCCACGCCCACGTGGACCACGCCTCGGCCGTTGCAGAACTCGCCCGTCGCCACGGCGTGCCTATCGAGGGCCCGCACAAGGAGGACCAGTTCTGGATTGACCTGCTTCCGGGCCAGGCGGCCCAGTACGGCTTTGCGCCTGCGGAGACCTTCGTACCGGATCGCTGGCTCGATGATGGCGACGTCTGCACCTTCGGCAACCTGGAGTTCCAGGTCATCCACACACCAGGGCACACGCCCGGACATGTGGTGTTCTTCAACGCAAAGGACCAGGTCATGTTCGTGGGAGATGTGCTCTTCCAGGGCTCCATTGGTCGTACGGATTTCCCAAGGGGGGACTTCGACACGCTGATCTCATCGATCCAGGAGAAGGTCATTCCCTTGGGCCAAAACGTGACCTTCCACTGCGGGCACGGCCCGTCTTCGACCCTGGGATACGAGGCCCAGACGAACCCCTTCCTGCTGGATCCCGCTCGCTATCGCGGCATGATGTAAGGGCGGATTTGTCCACCCGGCTAAACTCGGGTATTACCTGGAGAAGGCTCGAAATAGGGCTTCTGGGGCGCTTGAGCCTTGTGGGAAGAGAGGGCTGCTGTTATCATCTTCCGCTCAAAAATCCCTAATTCGGGACCAGTAAATCCATAGCAGCCCCTTTTAGGCCTGCTTCACCGGCCTCCATCCTTCCCAGGAAACCACCATGAGCCGTCCGACTGACTTCAGCCTTAATATCGAGGGAATCGAGCGCGATGAGCTCGAGGTTGATGTCGTCGTGGTCGGGGCGGGTCCCGCAGGACTGAGCTGTGCAATCCGCATGGCTCAACTGGCCAAGGAGAAGGGTGAAGAGAAGGCGATCCTTGTGCTTGAGAAGGGCGAGGAAGTTGGTGCTCACTCACTCTCTGGCGCGGTGATGGACCCCAAGGGCATTGCCGAGCTCTTCCCGGACTTCCTCGCGGAGGGGTTTCCCGTCGAGGCCGAAGTGGGCGAGGATTGGGTCGAGCGCTTGAGCGCAACAGGCTCTTTCCGACTGCCGATTACACCGCCGCCACTACAGAACCACGGAAACCTGATCGTGTCCGTGAACCGGATTACCGGGTGGCTGCGCGACAAGGCCGAGGCACTTGGAGTAGACGTCTACCCGGGCTTCGCAGTCGCAGCGGTTCGCTATGCCAAAGACGGCGAGACCGTGATTGGTGTGCAAACCCGTGACGCTGGGATTAACGCCGCGGGTGAGAAAAAGAGCACCTTCGAGCCTGGTATGAATGTCTCGGCTCCCGTGACGGTTTTCGCCGAGGGGACCCGCGGCAGCCTAACGAAGGGCTTGATCCGGAAGCTGGACCTCGACAAGGGGAAAAACCATCAGCTCTACGAGACGGGCGTCAAGGAGATCTGGGAGGTGCC
>JAQXEK010000010.1 GCA_029250885.1 Planctomycetota bacterium | reverse complement strand
CCCTCGGTGAACTCCTGGATGGAGCCCTCTTGAAGAGAAGCCTCGAAGTCCTCGGACTTGCGCTGCAGGTCACTCTGTTCGCGACTCAAGTTGGTGAGTGCTTCTCTTGTGGCTGCAATCTCCTCGAGCTTTTCCTCTAGCTTGTCGAGGTCCTGGCGGTCGAGCAGAACTTCCAAGAGGGATTCGAGATCGGCGACCACGGTCTGCTGGCGTTCTAATGATTGCATCCATTGGCCACCGGTGAGCTCGTCCCCAGCCTCGCCCATGCGCTCGTCGAGGGTCAAGCCCTCGGTGGTCTCTGCGCGTCGGTCGATGATGGCCAAACCATCGCGCAAGAGTCCAACCGCGTGGGTGCGTCCCTCGGCTTCGAGGCGCCCTGTGAGCACCTCCATAGTCTGGCGCAGACGCTGGATCTGGCGCGTCAATAGAGCCTGCTCCTCGGCGAGTCCCGCGAGCTCGCGGGTGTCGTCGTTTGGCGTACGGACAATTGCCCTAAGCGATGGGGAAGCGGTAATCGCAGCAAATGCCTGGCTGGCCCCAAGGCAGATCAGGGGCAGGGCAGCAAACACCAACAGTCGTGGGCTTCGTGTCTTCATCGCGTGTCTTATTGTTGATGTGCGCCGTTCGCACAGGGCCTTGTGAGTCCATACCCCCGGCGTGGGCCGAGGGGACAGGTTCGGCGGTGTATCGAGGATTGGGTCATTGGCTGGCCCGATCCCGGGTCCTCTCTAGAACGCTCTTTTGGCGTTCGAGCACATCCCGGGCAAGGGAGAGCACGGATTGGAAGTTGTCCCACTCCGCCAGGCGGCCGAGTAGATCTTCGATGGCACTGAGATTCGCGACTTGGAGCTCTACAGCCGCCGAGAGGGCAAGCTGCAGATCCTCCAGGTCCATAGCCTCCTCGGCCAAGGCCAGGGATTCAGTGGCCGCGTTAGCGTGCTTAAAGTTGATGTCGATGGCGAGCCCTGTAAGGTCCAAGAGGTGTCCGGCAAAACCGGCGCTACCCAAGCGGCCCTTTTGATGCTGTTCGATCAGTAGCTTCCAAATCGCAGGATCGAAGCTCTTGCTTGTGGTCTTGGCCAGTAAGAGATCGAGCTGTTCGAGTTGGCGTTCGGCGTCGCTGTCGACCCGAGCGTGGAGCACGTCGCCGGTAAGCGAGGCGAGCTCGCGCAGCAGGCTGCCCGCGTCGCCAACCACGCGACGTTGGCCCGAAGCGGCTGCCGCAAGATCCATGCGATCCCGGGAGGTGAACTCGGGCGTGTCGCCCTCATCGGCCTCGCCAAAGGCCGCGTCCAAGAGCTCCTCGGTGCGACGCAACTTCTCGCGCTGCAGTTCGAACAGCTCGGACGTGCGGCGCCGCACGAGGGACAAACGGTCTTGGACCCGACGCATGTACTCATCTGTGGTCAAGACCCGAACGAGGATACTCGGCGAGCGGCCGGTGCCAGCTTCGGGCAGGCGCGTGTCCCTGGCCGTAAGCTCCAAGCGGATCGCATCGCCTGCAACTAGATCCCGGTCGACCAATGCGGACATGGCCATGCGTTCGAAACCAAACGCGGTGACCCCGGACAAGGCGCTGGAAGTCTCCACGGGACCAGTCTCCAAGCTGAAGGTCACGGGGGCGCTCTCGGAGCGCTCATCATCGGCGGTCAGAACAAGGTCCTGGATGCCAAAGTCGTCCTGGACAAGGGCCGACAGGAGCAGCATGCCCGACGGCACGGTCTCCAGGGTGAGGCCACCAGGGTAGACCAGCTCGATGCGCGGCGCGCGGTCGTCGATGACATCCACGGACCATAGCCCTGGGTCTGGATTCGTCAGGCCGTTGCTGTCTTGCAGCTCGTAGCGGAAGCGAAGGGACTGATTCGCTTCAAAGGAGAAGGCAAGGGCAGGCTGGTCCGTTCCGGGGAAGATCCCCTGGGTCAGGGTGACCAGGCGATCCTCGGGCAGCAGACGTACCTCACCTTGGATGACGGCGCCACCTTGGGCGCTTTCTTGGGCAGACTCGTCCGTGTCACAAAGTGCGAGCACCTCCACGCGGCTTCCAGCGAGCACCTTGGCATCTGCATCCGTTGTGGTGAAGGCAGCTTGGCCCGAGTAAGCGGGGGGGGTGACCACGATGGCAAGGCGCGAAATGTCTGGGGGTTCTAAGACCTCGACAAAGACTCTTGGGGTCTCGCGGCGATCGTCGCCGCCACGGGCTACAAATTTCACGTCGGCCTGGACGCTGCGCAGGGTCGTGGCGAATAGAGTCTCGCCGCTGCTGCGCTCGACTGGATGCAAGATGGCACGGCCGCCATCGGCGAAGTACAGCTCGACCTCGTCGGGGATTCGGCCCGAGGCGCGTACCGTAATGGGCAGATCCTCACCACGTGCGATAGAGCCCCGGAGGTCGTCCCCAGTGCGCGTGGCTCTGGTTTCGCCTCCCAGCTCGATGTCCAAGAAGGTCAGCTGGGGCCAAGGGCTGTCTCCGCCGGCCATGCGGCTTGCAAAGATGCCCGCGTAGGTGGGCCAAGCAGCGCTCGCGCCGGCCAAGAGCAGCAGCGCCCCGGCGCCAAGTCCAAGGCGTTTGAGTGGTCCCCGGCTTTGGAAGACGGGGGCGGCCTTGAGGTCGATGGTCTTGGCGGTCTGGTCCGCGCGGGACAGGACACTGGCCACCAGGCTGGCCCCTGGAGATCTGGACTCGATACCTGACTGTTGGAAGTCCGTGGCGCTGACGAAGAGCTCGGCGTGGCCGGGGTGAGCTCGCTCGAGCAGCATGGACATGCCGCGTCGGTTTGGCATGCGGGAGAGGTAGCGCAGGCCATAGCGAATCATTGCGGCGATCGGCACCAGCACAAGCAGCACACCGTGGGCGATGCGGATGCCCCTGGGCACCCCGAGCACGAAGTCCGCAAAGAAGGCAAAGGCACACCAGAGCCCGACGGCCATCAGCGCTGCCCCCATGCCATCGGCTAGGATCAAGAAGCGCAGCTTGGACCGCAAGCGGAGCAGCAGGCCTTCCAAGGCCGGCGTCTCCTTCAGGGGCGCGCAAGTAGTCGGTAGGTGTGGTTTCGATGCCATGGCAGTCCCAGGTTACCTCTGGAAGATCGGTAGGAAGCGGTAGGGGATCTCGAGGATCAAGACGGCCATGGCCGTGCTGAAGTTCTTGCCCGGGCCGACGCGGTTGGGGAAGGAGCCCCGGCCGTCCTGCATGGCGAGCAGGTCATTGCGTAGCTCCTTAAAGTAGGGCGTCCAGTAGGGCTCTCCGGCCATGTACATGGCCTGGACTCCGTAGTAGTGGCCGTACCAGAAGAAGTAGTGAGCTCCGCCGCGCAGACCGTTCTCATAGTTGAACTGGCCCATGTTGCGCTGCAAGTAGGACAGGCCATCGGCAATGCGGTCGTCGGAGTAGATGCCCAAGCCGTTCATGGCGGTCACGCCAGCTGCGGTCAGAGGAAAGCTGGAGCGGGTTGCGCCCTCCTTTTGATAACGGAAGGAGCCGATCAGACTCGAGCCGCCCCTGCGCCAGCCGCTGGTCTCGTTGGCGGATGCCTTCACATAGGCGGAGGCGCGGTCCACGGTCTCGATGGGGACCCGAATGCCGATGTTGCGCGCGGCGCGCAGTGCAATCACCTGGCACACGACAATCGACATGTCGGACTGGGCTTCTAAGGGGACATAGCGCCAGCCGCCCTCTTCGTTTTGACAGCTGACAATGAAGTCCACGGCGCTCTGGAGCTTTAGGCGTACGTCCTCGCGGTGTGTCATGCCGAAGATCTCCGCCAAGAACAAGGTCGCGAAGGCATGGCTGTACATGCGCGTGCCGTCTTTGGTGATATAGCCGTCTTCCTTGCAAGCACTCAGAACAAACTCCAAGCCGGCCTCGATGGTCTTGCCGTAGATGCCGCGACCTGGCTGGTGCCCGCCGGCCAGGAATGCAATGCACGCCAGGCTCGTGACGCCGATGTGACCCGTCTCGTGGGTGTAGTCGTAGCCAATGTTGACCTTGCGGCCGACCTTGCCGTCCCAGCTGCCGTCTTCGTTTTGTTGGGAAGCCAACCACGCCAAGCCGCGCTCTACAGCGACCTCGTGCTCGGGGGTGATCTCCGTATCTGGGCCGTCGCCAACGCCTGGCTTGGGCTTGTCCAGCCCAAGGGTGGCTTGGCCACCGGCGGACTCCTGTACGCTGCCCCAGGTCGCACCCAAGGCAAGAGTTCCAAGGGCTGCGCTACAAAGGAATCCAACTGCCAACTTACCGATCATCGGGTGCCTCCCGGCTCGAACTTCCCGCCCCAAACTTCCAACCGTCCACGGCCCGAACCGATACCTCGCCCGAACAGGTAAAGGTCCTTACCTAGGCCGCGCAGGGCCATGCCTTCTACCCGACCGAGGGTCGAGGTGAGCGCGCGGTCTTCAAGTACATGGCCGTCCTTGCGGTCAAGCAGCAAGAGCCTCGATGTGCGCCCGAGGGACGAGCCGTTTTTCGTGATGGCGTAGGTCATGGCGATGGTGTCTCGGGCGAGGACAAAGGCTGGCAGGTCGCCATCATATAAGCCCTGGCCACTGATGGCCGGGGGAGCAATGTTCAGGGTCCACAAGGGGCCGCCCGGCAAGCTTATGGCGCGCAAGACCATTGGGCCCTGCTTCACGGAGCCCGGGGCAAGTGTGGGGCGGGAGTTGACCATCAATAGAGGGCCGTCGAGGTGTAGAGTCTCGCCAAAGGGTAGGCCGACGACACGGTCCCCAAAGCCGAGCTCGGCAACCTTGCGGGTGGCGCCAAGGTTAGGATCGAACTCGACCAGCTGTGCCTTACTCGAGCTGCCCACTGGCGCGCCGGGAGCGCGGGTCGGAAGTAGCCAGAGGTAGCTCTTGTCCTCAAAGTGAGCGATTCCCGCGAGCTCGGTGCCGCGCTGTAGATCGATCTGGTAGCTAAGCTGGCCCGTGCTTAGATCAAAGGCGTCCAGTGTGTTGGGACGCGTGTCCGTGGCGGCAAAGAAGTGGGGGACATAGAGCATGTCTCCGATGGCCCATGCCGCCTTGCGATCACGAATGTCGGCGCTGTTTACCAGGTCGATCGAGGGGCCGACCTCACCGCGCACGGCGTCCAAGACGAGGCCGCCGCTGTCGTTTTCCCTGGAGAGCAGGGCCACCTGCCCGCCGGCCACCAGGGCACTGGCTCCAGCAAACTCGTCGAGTAGATCGGGATCGATACGCACCTGCCAGAGGCTTGCGCCACTGATAGCGTCCAAGCCTTCGACGACTAGGCGACCCTCGCTTTCGAGCCACTGCACGATGAGCAAGCCGCCGGCTCCATGGTTGTCGCCAGCTAGCTCCATGGCACGCATGCCCGGGCGACTTAGGCTCCAGCGCAGGGCGCCGGTAAGGGGGTTGATGCCTACCAAGCCGCCGGTCGTGATCGCACAGATCACCTCGGGCGCGGCCTTGGGCAGGGCGCAGATTAGGCGGGACCAGGGCGCGCCGGCGCGGACACCGATGGGGAGTTTCCACAGGATGGGCTCTCCCGTGGGGTTGCCGCTGGCGTCGTGTCGCGTCGCCGCGAAGGCGAAGATCTCATAGGACTGTCCACTGAGCAGGATCGTCTTCGTGCCGCCGTCAGGCAGGGCAGCATCCATGGTGAGGATCGGCTCGAAGGGACCAAAGCGAACGCCTCCGCTGCCAGCCTCGATGGAGAGTGGCGTCGCGAGCACGGGAGTCCGTTCGGTGCTTTTTGGGCTGGAGACCTTGCGCAGCTGATCCCGGAGCTTCTGGGCGGCTTTGACGTCGGCGGCCACGACGTCGCCTGCCTTGGCACCAATGACCAGGGCGCGGTCGAGAATCGTGCGTGCAAGGTGTGGATTACCGGACTGGTCCGCGGCCCAACCGAAAGCGTAGAGGGCGCTCCACTCGAGGGTGGGGGAGGGATTGTCGCTAAGCACGTCCATGACGCGCTCGGCCAGGGTCTCTAGGGTTGCAAGGCCGCGGCCAAACTGCTCGATCTCGATCTCCAAGAGCTGGCGGCGCGCCTGGCGGGAGGCCTTGCTGTGGGGCCAGCGGCGCAGGACACCGGCGACCACAGCGGCGCGCTGCTCGGGAGCTTGCACGGACAGGGCTGTGGCCAGCTGGGCTTTAGCGGCGGACTCTTGGACATCGTAGGAACCCTGGGGCGCGGCCTGGATCGCCGACGCAATGCGCGTTTCGAGAAGGTCGCCCAGGGTAGTCTCAGCAGCCAAGGGCAGCAGGCCATAGTCCCAAAGGGCGCGGTGCAGGTCGGCCAGTGCGGTCTCGTGATCACCAGCGCGGGCCCACACGGCGGCTCGAGCCACCAGGGCCGTCGCACCCACGGGCAGCTCCGGCCGCGCGTAGGGACCACCGATTTTGCGGATAGTCTCGATGAAGTCGAGGCTGTCCGGATCCAATGGTGTGCCCACGTACTGCTCGGGCGTTAGCTCCCTTGGGCATTCGCGGATCAACCGATCCAGAGCATCCAGGCGTGCCGCTTGGAAACGCTTGGCTTCCCCGAGGGGCGAGCCGAGGTAGTCCACTTGGCTGTGCAGGACCCGGCATAGGGCGGCCGAGTCCGGAGCGCGTAGTGCAGCGGCCGAAGCCATGGCTAGGGCCAGGTCGATGTCGCCAAATACGCCCTGCCAAGCGGCCTTGGTCTCGAGCAACTCAAAGCGAGTGGCGGCCAGCTCGGCTTGGGCCATGGCCGAGCGCTCCTCCGTCATGGACGTCCCAAAGAAGGCGAACTTAGCGTCGCTGCCGTCCGGGGCAAATAGCAGCTTGGCAGCCTTCTCGAGCTCGTCCCAGGCAAGCCCCGGTTCGAGTCCGTTGGACGTGGCATAGTTGATGTGCAGCCGTGCCAGATCCAGGGCAAAGCGGTCTGCGTCGGGGCTGCCAGCAAGGCGCGCCTTGGCGAGACGCTCGACACCATTTTGGACCAATGTCCCCCAGTGCATCCAGCCCGTAATGCGCCACTCGTCTAAGTGCACCAGCACCCCGGGACCGGTGCCGAGGCTGCCGGCGGAGTAGTAGAGGGCTCCCTCTTGACCAAAGGGACCGATGCTCTCGGCGCGACCCGTTGCGCGGTTGACGGCGAGCACTCCCCAGTCGGAGGGCACCAGGATGGAGTCGCCAGCCGAGATGGCAAGGGGGCGTGGGGAGACCGGACGGTTGATCTGCAGGCCGCCCGGGGTTGGCCATGCGTCGAACGCTTGGCGGGTGGGCTTGGAACTGGACAGGTCGCCGGCGGCGTTGGTCCAGGCCACGAGGTGGTCTCCGCCTAGCCAGACCTTGTCCCGGCTTGCGGCGACTAGGTGGTCGACGCCTCCCCGGTTGTAGGCCGAGGCAGCGAAGCCTTCTGCGGCGAGTCCCCATACGCTGGGGTCTAGGCCCGAGAGCGTTCCCGCGAGGCCTAAGGTAAACTCGTCGGCATCTAAAGCGTAGGCGCGCTGGGACCAGAGGAGCTCGCCTGTCTTGAGGTCGAATGCAACCAGGTCCGGGCTGTCCACGGGCGTGGCGAAGATTGTCTGGTCGGCAATGATCGGGGCGGTGGCCTGCCAAGCGCGATCGCGCTGGGGCGTGTAGTTGCCGTTGTTGCGAGGCAGGTCGTACTGCTCGTAGCCGGTCTCCCAGATGGGCTCGCCGCTGTCGATGTCTAGGGCGGCGACTACGCCGAGTTGGGACAACACGATGAGCTTGCCATCGGCCACGCGCAGGGGTGCGGAGTTGAACTCGGACTCGTGCACGCCGAACAGGTTGACGCGCTGTTGGCCGCTGACAACTCGCGTGCGCCAAGCCAGCTCGCCGGTCTGCAGGTCATAGGCCGCCACGAACATGGTGATGCGGCCCGCGAGTTCGTAGCAGGGTACCAGCACAAGATCGCCGTGGATCACCGGCGGCGCAGAGACGCCCATGCGCTCGGCAAAGCTGTCGGCACCTAGCAGCGAGATGTTGTCCCCAAGCCGGGGTGCGTGGTCCCAGAGTGGTGCGCCGGTGAATGCGTTGTAGGCAAATAGACGCCGCTCGGGAAGGCTGACCGTGATCTTGATACCAGAGAACTGATCGTTGTCGAGGCTGGCGATGGGCAGCTGCAGTGCGCCAACTAGGACACCCGTGGGCTCGTCTAGGACAACCTCAGAGATTAGGGTGCCCTTCCCCACGCCGCGCACCAGGCTCAGTCGCTCGCCGCTATCCAGATCGCCCCAACCCTTGACCTCGCCGGAATCCCAGCGCATCGAGCCAGTCAAAAGATCTAAATTAAGTATGCGCAGGCCTGTGTTTAGCCAGATCAATCCCTGCGCGACCAGCGGGCGCATGTTGGAGTAGGCGATGAAGCCCTCACGCGGGGCGGAGGGCAGGTCGAGGCTCCAGGAGTTGTCCAGGCGCGGGGGGAATACCCTGCCGCTGGGAGCAGCACCGGCAAGCTTCGCGAGCTGCTGGGCTTCGAGTTGGGTAAGGCGCGATTCGATCGCGGGAATTAGGTCTGTGGCCTTGGGCACGGCGAGCTCGCCCGCGCGAAGGGCCTCTTGCCACGAGTGCTTGGCGGCTTCCAAGTTGCCGGTCTCGTAGGCCATGTCACCCCGGGCGATCCAGGCGTGGGTACCCTGCAGGGTTCCGGGGAAGCGCCGTGCGACCTCCAGGAAGTCTGAAGCCGCACGGTTTTTGCGAGCGCGCTCCATGGCGTGGTTTGCGCTGCGCGCCACACGCTCGCCGTACAGGGCGCGCAGGTCTTCGTCCAGAGCACCAAGCTGATCTCGGGCCCAGACGGCTGCGCCAATCCAGTCCGCGGCGCCATCGGCTGTGGGGAAGTCGGCCTGGACTAGCAGCCCTTCGCGCCCACCCTCAAGCAGAAATTGCAACGACTCCAAAGCCTCGCTGCCACGGCCAGCGGCGAGATGATCCAAGGCCGCATTTGCCGCATCGCGCACGTCGCGGTTGGCCGGCACGACGTAGCTCGTCTGGGCGGCGGCCGTGCCGGCTAGCACAAGGCTTGCGGCGCAGGTGAGGAATCGGAGTAGGCTCAAGGTAGGTCCATCCGTTTGCGAAGCAGCCACTCGGCGGAAAGTAGCAGGAGGATTGCCATCAGGGTCTCCCAGCGATCCCAAGCGTCGTCAATGGTGGCCGAGATGGCCTCCTTGCGCTGCTCATCGCCGGGGAACTCCTCGAGCAGTGCTTCGATCTCCGCCAAGGTAATGTGGGTGCCCGAGGTGGCCACGGCCAGCTCCGTAAGGGCCGCGGGGTCAGGGGTGACCTCGGCGTTCTCCTTTGACGGTAAGGTGACCTCAAATCCGGCGCTGCTGCGCTCGGCGCCGTCCTCTTCGATCCACACGCGGTGGTGTCCGGGTCGTTGCACAGCGAGTGCGCCGCGGAAGGTGCCCGGGCGGCCGGGCACGGCTTCTAGATTTGATTTTTGGATGTCGCCGTCGGGTCCGCTCCAGCGCACGTCAAGGGAGGCCTCTTCCGAGGCTTGCCAGTCTTCATTGAGGACGCGCGCTTCGATAGCGACGCGCTCATCCAAGCCAAAGCTCGCCCGACCGGACTCAATGCGGAAGCGACGGTCGCCGCTCTTTAGCCTACCCAAGGACAGCCACCGGAGCGCGCCCTTCCAGAATTGCGTGCGCCAGGTCGGACCGAAGCGCCAGTTCCAGCGCCAGGTCGAATCGACGCCGAGGAACATGGTGCGGCCCGAGGGGAAGTAGCCCGTGACTAGTAGCGGGAGCTTACCGTGGCGGTTCTCTTCGAAGGGGTGGGTGAGCAGGACCGTGGTCCCGGCCTTAGCGCGCTCTACTGGGAAGAACCAATAGAAGCCGGCCAAGCCGTCCTCGTCTTCCCATAGTCGGCGGTTGTCTTCGATGTCCGGGGTGAGCCGAGTGATCTCGTGGGGTGCCGAGGGCTTCACCAGCAGGGGGTGGAATGCGGTCTCGGCGGCGGCGAAGCCGGCACGGCCCGCGGGGTCCAGCTTCACTGGGAGCATGGCCTCCAGGGGAGTACCCGAGAAGGAGCGCGGGTTGTCGAACTCGCCCGATTGGAACAGCACGCCGCCGCCGGCCAGCACGAAGTCCTTGAGGGCTGCGATGAAGGCCTGGCTCTCGGTGCTGGAGCCACCCAAGTTGTAGGGGTTGACATCGCCAAGGATGACGACGTCATAGTTGTCGAGCAGCTCCTCCCGGGTAGTGGGCAAGGCCGTCAGCGGGGCGAGTCCGGCGCTGGCCTCCTGGGGGAAGTCCACGGTGGCAGAGTTCAGGTAGCAGCGTACCGAGATATTCTCGTCGCTGCGCTTGAGGAACTCCTTCAGGAAGCGGTACTCCCACCGCGGATAGCCATCCACAAAGAGGACTCGAATGGTTTGGTTTGTGACTACGACCGAGAGGCGCACGCGATTGTCCTCGGTGCGCGACTCGCCTTCGAGGGGGGGCGTCGACACAAGGAAGTGGCGCGTCTTCGACTCACCCGGTCCAAGATTCAGTCCTTCGGAGCGTGGAGCCACTAGGGTCAGTCGTGCGCCCTCCTTCGTCAAGGCCAGGGTCTCGTCGTCGAGAACCCGCCCCCGGGAGTCGCTGGGAATCTCAAGCTCCTCCAGGCGCACGTCGACTTCGGAGCCCGTGTCTGCGTGGCCGGAGATGCGCAGGTGGATTGCGATCTCGTCGTCGTCCATGGCGGCGGAAGGCGCCTCGATCAGCTCGAGTACGGCACCGGCCTCCGGGCGCGGATCGCCGACGAGGATCGTGTGAACGGGAACGCCGGCGGAAGTCGCGCGTCGCGCGGCATCGATCATAGGCATCCCTCCGGTCGTGCGCCCGTCGCCAATCACGACCAGGTCCGTAAGGTGGCGCGCGGCGTTAGCGCCGAGGGAGCCAGCGATCGCGTCGCCAAGATGGGTTGCACTGCCAGCCGATGCGGTCTCGAACGTCGCGGCGTCCCTCTGGGTCCAACCTTCGGCAAAGCCGTACAAGTGGGTCGAGTAGCCGCGCTCACTTAAGACGGGCAAAAGGTGCCTCTGCATGGCCTCTCTTGCGAGCTCGCCCCGGGAGGCGCTCGCCGAATCGAGCCCCGTGAGCCTGGAGATAGCTGCGGTGGTCTCGTCGTCCCCAAGCCAGGCGTCGGCGGTGGCCATGGATGCGGACTCGTCGAAGAGAACGATGACTTCGGCTGGTCGAATCTCTTGGCGCTCCTCCACAAGGGCGGGGCGCGCGAGTAGCAGTAAGACGCTCAAGATCGCTAAACCGCGCAAGATGCCAAGGGCAAGGAAGCCCCGGGACTCGGCCATGCGGCGGCCGTAGCTGGCCCATACGATCAGAGCTATGAGCGGCAGGATCACCAAGACGACAATCCAGGCGCTGGGGGCTTCGAGCAGCTCGAGGCTGGAGGCCAGCCCCTGGGTCACACCCTGGAGCTCGGCGGGTTCGGCAGAGCTCATGCCGCACCTCCATTTGAACGGACGGACCTCGGACTACGCTTATCTAGGTGCCCGGACCAGAGGGCTTCTCCGACGAGGCAGGCAAGGACCAGCATCAGGATACCGCGCCATAGTTCGCCACCGCGTCCTGGGCTGGATGGGCTGGCGTCCTCGTCGGCCATCTTGGCCACAAGCAGGGCCGGATGCAGGCCCTCAAGTTCCGCAGCGGAGATGCGCTCGAGGTTGCTCTCCCCTGGGGCAAGGGCTACAGCATAGGCGTCACTGGTGCCGGAGCCAGTACGCAGGCTCCAGACACCTGGGAGGTTTGGCTTGGCCGCGTCCTCTAGTTGCCAGGCTTCGCGGCCGCCCGCGTCCATGGCGACGGCCTCGGACGTGATACCGGTCGACGAGCCGTCAGGCCGGATCATCGTGGGGGACTCGGGGAAGAAGTCAAAATCCGCCGAGAGCGTCTCGCCAACAGCGAGGTTGCGACTGGGGCCGATCGGACGCGCGGCGCCGAAGACAATCTCGTGGGTCAAAGGGATCAGGCTAGCAGGAGATTCGGCAAATAGGTTCCACGCGGAGTCAATGGTCGATGTCCAAAGCACGGAGCGCCCATCGCCGTAGCTGCGCTCGACAAACAAAGGGCTGCCGGGCCGACCGGGTCCTTGGTCGTCAAGGGTGCTGAGTACCCGTGAGCCCTCCCGGGGGGTCGAGCCGAAGAACTCGAAGAAGGGCACCTCGTTGAAGAAGACTTCGAAGCGCTCGTCGGCGAAGAACGCGAGGGCGGGGTGGTCGGGAACCTCGATGCGCGGCGTCCAGAAGGACTCGCGCCGAGAGGCCACGGCTTGTCGCTCGAGCAGCGTGACGGGGAGCAGTCCTCCGCCGAGCCGCTCGTTGTAGCGTTCGGCCGTCACGCGATCCCCAAGGGACATGACCAGGGTCGCGCCGCTGGCCACGTGATCCTCGACCTTAGTGACCCAATCGGGGCTTGGGTTTTCCACGTTGGCGAGCCAGATAACGGGGAAGTCCGCCAGGTTCAGCGAGTCATTCGCCATGGCAATGGCAAAGGCATCGGCTGTAAGGCTCGTGACGTCGAAGGGCGCAGCTGCGGTTCCGGGACCGTCGAGATTTGGGGTCATGCCCGCCAACAAGAAGGCGACTTCGTCGTCAGCAAGCGTTGGCCGTGGATCGCCATTGATTACGAGCACACCGATGGTCGTCGGCGCAAACACCACTATGGCACGGCGGTCATCAATGGACAGACTGTCGCTCTCGAGCACGACCTCGATGGAGTGGTAAGCGCCGGATTGGGCGCCGGTGTCCGAGGGCTCGAGCAGATTGACGTCGAGGCGCGTATCGGCCTTGCCCTTGGCGGGGACCTCGATGCGCTTGGCCGTCTTGCGCTCGCCATTGACCTCAATCGCAACGCGCATGTTCTTGCGCTCGGTACCTGAGTTGGTCACGGTGACTTGGAATCCTGCCGCGCTCCCACTGCGCAAGGTCGGCGCTGCTCCAAGAGCGGGGATACGTGCGCCAAATGGATCAAGGGCGAAGAGCTCGGAGATGCCCAAGTTAGCGGGGTCGGCCTGGAAGCGTCCCGTGGCGCGGGTGTGGATGTCCTCGACGCGAAGGCTGAGCTCGCGCTCGGTCAACAGGTCCAGGGAGTTGTTGGCGGTGGCGCCCGTTTCGTTAAGGAATACCGAGCGCTGGGCGTCGGTCAAGAGAACAAGCTCTTGGATGGCTCCGGGGTCGGTCTCTTGGCGCTTGTCGAGATCGTCGATGGCGCGCTGTAGAGCAACCTCTAGATCAAAGGACTCTGCGAGAGGATCCTCTAGGGTGCCGAGCAGCAGGCTCGCTTCCTCTGGTGTGCGGTCTGAGAGCAGCCGCGGCGTCGTACCACACAGATAGAGGTGCACGCGGTCCCCGCTCGCGCCGTCGAGCTCGTCCACTAGGTCCCGGGCCCGCACTAGGGTCTCGTCCCAGACGCGGGTCAAGGACAGGCGGTAGTCCATGGACGCGGATCCGTCGATCATAAGCACCAGGTCGCGGTGGTTCTCGGTCAGGGTTGACAGAGGCCCGCCGCCGGTGGCGAAGGGGCGCGCTAGGGCCAGAGCCAAGAGGGCGATCGCCGCCATTCGCAAGAGCAACAGTAGCAGGTTCTCAAAACGTGTGCGCCGGCGGATCTTCTTCCAGGCGGCGCGCGCAAAGCGCATTGCTGCCCAATCTAGGGGCGTGTGGTTGCGGCGGTTGAGCAGGTGAATGATTAGGGGCACTGACGCGAGCAGGGCACCCGCGGCGAGGGCCGGGTTTACCAGACCCTCGATGCCGAGTGCGGCTAGGGGCGTGCTACCTAGGGCTGAGCTCATCGGCCGATGCCTCCAGAGTTACGCACTGGTCCAGCCGTGCGCGCAGCCAAGTAGTGGGACAGTGCTACGTCCACGCCTGTGTTGGTGCGCATCGGCACAAAGTCGACGGCATATGCAGCTGCCTTTGCGGCGAGCTGGGCCTGGTGGGCTTCGACCTCTTCCAGGTACGCGTCCCGCAGGACTCGCGCATCGACCTTGAGCTGGCCGGAGCCCTCGAGGTCCTCCAGGCGAAGATAACCGTCGAAGGAAAAATCGAGCTCGCGCGGGTGCAGCACCTGCAATAAGATCGGCTCGTGCCCTTGGGCGATCAGGGCCTCGACACCCTTGAAGATGTCAGGGATCTCACCGAGAAAGTCCGAGATCACAATCGCAATGCCGCGACCGGGCATGTGGCGTACGACCTGGGTCAGGCTTGCACCCTCTTCCGTCTCGCCGCCGGGAATGGCGGCTTGGAGTTGATTCAAGAGTGCGGCGCGCTGGTGGGAGCCGCCGGCGGGGGGAAGGATCTGGTGACTCTCCGTGTCGAAGGTGAGGAGGCCTAGGGTGTCCCGCTGGCCCAGGATCAGCTGGCCCAGAGCGGCTGCGACCCAACGCCCGTAGTCGAGCTTGCTCCAGGTGGCCTCGCCGTCTGCGCCGCTGCCCGCAAATCCCATAGAGCCCGAGGTGTCGAGCACGATGTTCGCAATTAGGTTCGACTCCTCGATGTACTCCTTTACGACTAAGCGTTCACTGCGGGCGAAGATGCGCCAGTCGATGTGGCGCAGATCGTCCCCGGGAGCGTACTCTCGGTGTTGGGCGAACTCAGCGGAGGAACCCCGGCGCGGCGAGCGGTGCTCACCGGCGAGAAACCCTTCCACGACAGTGCGGGCGACAAACTCCAAGCCCCCAAGGGCATCGAGAATGGCGGGGTCGAAGGGACTGTTGCTGGACGGTTGGGCCAAGTTGATCGCGTCCTCTTAGGCCTTGTCCACGCCGGGCAGGCCCGCACCCACGGCGGCCGCGGGGTCGACTTCGCGCAACAGGCGATCGATCAGGTCATCAGCGGTAAAGCCCTCGGCTGAAGCGGAGAAGTTCAATACGATGCGGTGCCGCAGGACTGGGTGCGCGACGGCCTTCACATCCTCGATAGCTACGTGATCGCGACCCTTAAGTGCGGCACGCGCTTTAGCGGCGATGATTAGGGCTTGGCTCGCACGGGGGCCGGCGCCCCAGTTCACGTATTGGGTAATAAACGGCAGCTGGGTACCACCGCGCACGCGGGTGCCACGGGTCAACGCCAAAGCGTAGTCCAGGATAGAGTCCGCGACGGGAACCGAGCGCACGGCCTCTTGGATCGCGAGCAGCTCTTCTGCCCCGAGCACCTTGTCGATGGAGGACTCGACCTGGCCCGTGGTGCGGCGCAAGATCTCGCGTTCCTCTTCAATATCGGGATAGTCCACGCGGACCATGAACAGGAAGCGGTCGAGCTGGGCTTCGGGCAGGGGGTAGGTGCCCTCTTGTTCGATGGGGTTTTGGGTGGCGAGCACGAAGAAAGGATCCGGGAGCGGATGGCGCTTGCCGGCGGCGGAGACCTGCTTCTCAACCATGGACTCAAGCAAAGCGGCCTGGGTCTTGGGCGGCGTGCGGTTGATCTCGTCAGCGAGCAGTACGTTGGTGAAGACGGGCCCAGGCGCAAAGCGGAAGTTGCGTGCGCCGGACTCGGGATCAATGGCGAGCAGCTCGGTGCCGGTGATGTCCGACGGCATTAGGTCAGGGGTAAACTGGATACGGTTAAAGTCCAGTTCGAGGGCCTCCGATAGGCTCGAGATCAGCAGCGTCTTCGCGAGTCCCGGCACACCGACAAGGAGGCAGTGGCCACGGGCAAGAATCGCGAGCAGGAGCTGCTCGATGACCTCGTCTTGTCCCACAATGACCTTGGCAAGCTCGGTCTTAAGCTTGTTGTGTGCGGTGCGTAGGTTTTCGAGGGACTGTTCGACTTGACTAGACATGGACGGGAGGCTCCGTAGACGGGCAGGATAAGTGGCGGTAACCGCAGGAGGGGCGTGCGCGACGAACGCACTCTTGGAGAGCGGACGGGAACAGGGGCCCCCGGCATCCATGGTTCACACAATGCGCTCCGGAAAGCCCGGCAGCACCTGCTTGGATACTTATGCAGGATACGTCCGGAACCCCAATTTTGATGGCGCGAAGGACGCTTTTCGATGGATAGAGCCCCTCTTTTGACAGGGCTCGCACACACGCGGAGGTCGGCTGGTAGCTAAGCTGACGAAGCGTGGGGTAAGGGATCGACCTACTTCGCCTCGATCCCGTCCAAAACCCACCCAAAGGTCACATCGAGCACTGCATAGCCCGTCAGCTCAAAGCGCTCTACATCGAAGCGAAAGGTCGTGCCCTCTTTGACAGCAAAGATCTCCTTATCAACCGTCGGCACGTGGTGTTTTAGCCCTGAATCCAGGTCTTCGTGCCGGCATGGCCGAAGTCCAAGTTAGAGACGACGGGCGAGCGATCGATAACAGCTTGCCAGGTGCAAGGTCCTCTCGCAAAGCACAGAGGCTCTTGAAATAGCGCAGGCTCTAGAAAATAGTCTGCACTACACCTTGGGCTTGGCCGAAGGGAGCCCCGTGCTTGTCCAAGCGCTCGACTCGATAGCGGTGTTGGCTGTCTTGCAAGAGGGCGGCATTCTCGTCGGTGTTGAGCTAGCGCCGGCGGAAGGCCGCTCGCTCGCCCCCGGCAGAGTGAGCGCGGTGGGGCGCTCTGCAACGCCGCGGATTTGCCAGACGTCGCCCCGGGAAGTGGGGGGGGCTACTGGCGCAGAAAAGGAGTGCCGTCCCAAGGACCCCATTCGGTCATTTGGATCGACTCAAGACCATCCTCGATCAGCTCGAGGGTGGACTCATTCCATTTTGCGTCGCCTTCGATCCGGCGCTCTTCTCCGACGTTGTCCATGCGGTTGCCTGCGGACTCAAGGGTCACGTCACCGCGAAGGTGGACCCCAACCTCGTCCCTAATAAAGATGTTGTTGGCAAGCAGATTGCCCGTGGCTTCAAGGTTGTTGGCTCCGCCCCAAGGCTGGTCCGTGAACGTGTCGTCGAGCTTCCAGAGGTGCACTCCACAGGTGTTGTGCCCGAAGCGGTTGCTCTCGATCGTCGTGTTGCGGGCATGGTCGATGTTGATCCCGCCGCGCTCCAGTCCGTAACCCAGAGAGCCGTTGCTGTCGAATAGGTTGTCTTCGATTCGAGTCCCCCGGGAGTAGCCGGCCCAGATGCCGCAAATCGCATTGCCGCGGAAGATGTTGCGGCGGATCACGTTATTGGAGCTAAAGGTAAGCTCGAGGCCGTGGGCGGCGGCGTAGGAGAAGTCGTTGCCTTCAAAGACATTGTTGTTGCAGCCGCGGTTCGCGTACCAGTCAGGGTCGCGCTGGCCGACCTCGCCAAGTGCCTCCTTGCCGGCGAAGCCAAAGAAGCCGTCGCCGCAGTGCGTGGCGGAGTTCCCGATAAAACGGTTCCGGGAGCACTGCTCAAAGGCCAGGATGCCTGCGGAGTTCTGGCCGGAGTTGTAGACCCCATGACTGTAGCCGCGGATGCAGTAGTCGAAGTTCGAGCCAAGGACGCCGTTGTCACTTGAGCGCCACATGGCCAGACCCCAGCCCGACAGATAGGATGCATCGCAGTCGAGCACTTGGGAGTCTGAGACCCGGCTAAAGAGGATCCCATTCTGGGCGCGGCGCACAGTGACGCCTTCGATGTCGACATAGCTCGAGTCGTCAATCGCCACAGCGCCGCCGTAATTTCTACGCCACTGCCCTTCGTCATTGTCGTGGGGCCAAAGCCGGTCTTCGGGCGCCTCAATACTTGGAGTCGAGAGCAGGCGGTCCGCGCTGATTTGCTCGAAGTTCGAGTCCGAGAGCCACAGCCATTCCGAGTTCGACGCATGGAGCCCCACGTGAAATCCACGCACGTCGAGGTTCTTAAGCAGCACGTACTTGTGCCCATCCATCCGAATCCCTGTGCCAGACAGACGATCCAGGGGCGTGTCCGGAGCTGCGCCCCTCAGGATGGACCCAGGGGCAAAGGCCACGGCAATGCGGTCCGAGGCAATGTGGAGCACACCATTGCCATTCGTATCCTGGATAACACGTCCCTCTGGGATGACGATGAGCGTTGACTCGGTAATCACCGTGTCGTCGGTTTCCAGAATAAGAACGGGCAGGTCTTGGAGCTGCTGGCTGGTAAACCCCAGGGAGTTGGCGGTGCCCGATTTCGATGTAGAGCCCGCATCTCCTAAGGCCGTGCATGCTGCGAAAAGGGCGAGGGTGGACACGAACAGGTAGTTACGCATAGTTGGTAAGCCTCAGGGGAGCTCGAGCACCCAAAGGGTGCCGGGTCCGAGCACAGCGATCCGGTCGCCAAACTTGGCGACGGCGCCACCAGCAAAGGGGTCATCCTTACGGGTGGGCAGCACCTCGAAGTCGAGGAGCTGAAGATCGGCCTTGCGGTCGAAAAGGAAGAGCCCTCGGTTTGATGCCGCGAGGACTCGGGTGGCTGTAGAGAGCGGTACGCCTACGAAGGACTCGTCCTTGCGCAGGTAGATCGAGTCAACCCGGCGCCCGGTGGCGCGATCAATCTCGGAGAGGGTCTTGCTCGCGCCAGCCCGGGAGTAGGTGAGCAGTGACCCTTCGTCGGCTTGCACGAGGTCGGTGGACTCGCCGATGGCGGTCGGGGATGCGGCCGCCGGACCGAGGGTCAGGAAGGTCGCGGCATCTAATGGGCCGGCTTTCAAGTAGTAGAGATAGTCCGAATCCGCCGGTGCCCAAAGCAGGGTTGTGCCCTTGTGCGCAAGTTGGGCGTCCGCCGGTACAGGCGAGTAGACGATGGGCCGCAGCCCACCCCAGCCGGGTTTGTCCACCGTGCGACGTCGGTTCTTGAAGGACCACAAGAGGCGCCCGTCGGCGGCGTCGACCATGGCGCCAACCCCAAGGTGGGTGCCTACGAACACACGTCCTTTGATCGCAGCCAAGGGTTGCGCTGCACCGATGGGCAAGGTGCCGGCAGAGAAGCGCTCGCCAGAGCCAGCCAGGTCACTGCCCTTTGCCAGGAGTCGCTTCCAGAGCGGCGTGCCTGTGGCTAGGTCCAAGGCCAGCAGCCACGAGCGCACCTCGCCATCTAATGTGCGCATGGTGACGAGAAGTCGGTCGTCGACCACGATGGCGCCCGGCTGGACTTCGGATTCCTCAAGGCCACTGAAGAGCCCGTGGGACGTGATCTTGCCGTCGGTAAACAGGCGCCCGCCAGAGAAGATCCAGCGGGTCTGGACCGCGGCATCTTGAGTTTGGCTTAGATCTAGGGAGGCGCCTTCGGAGGTGGCGCCGGCCACGACTGGTGGCATATCCACGCAGATAAGGGCGTTTGGGCCGCGCCGGGGGTCGAAACGACCGGTTACCAGGACCAGGGCTTCGAAGGTGGGGGATCTGCCGGGGACGGCAACAGGCAAATGCGGCCAGCCCGGAGCGCCGCCCTTGCGCGCGGCCCGGGGGCGGCCGAGCCTACCAAAGACGTCGTCCACCAGGCTTGCGGGATCGAAAACCGCGACACGCCGGCCAGCGGCAAGGTCCATCAGGTGCACGGCACTGCCGGTCTGGATCGCGAGGCGATTTTCACCCAGCCCGGTCATGCCCGAGCGGATGCCCACACTAGGACCGCGGTCACTTGACTTGGGTTTGGACGCGCCGGTGAGGCCGCGCAGGAATGGATCCTCGTCGGGCAACAGGTGCTCGAAGGGGATCGCCTTGGGTCGGGGGATCTGGGTCAGTGAATCAAAATTAGCTGGAACGGGCCCGAGTGCGGTCTGGGGCAAGGCGGCGAGTCGCAGGTTGAGGGCATCGGCAGCGCCTTGGACATTCTGGCCAGTGCTTGTGGAGTCGAGAAAAGCCAAGTGCCGCCCGGCCCGGTCGCACCAGGTCGCGGCCTCCGAGCTACGGCCGACTTCGAGGGCTGCGTCCGCCAATTGAATAGCCGCTCTTAATGCGCTGGCTGTGCCGGGGAAGCTGCGCTCGCTGGCCGCTAGGTCGCCGCGCAGCAGTGAAGCGCGGCCGAGATCAGCGAAGCGGCGGACCCAGGCCGAGCGCTCGTCCGCAGACAGGCCATCAAGCATCAACCAAAGGCGCTCTTCGACACCGATAACCAGGCGTGGGCCTATGGGGGACTCGGCAACCGAAGCCGCGGAGCCCGCGGCGCGAATGCCGTCCCCGGTTTCGGCCATGGGCACGGCCTCCCGCATAAGCTCGAAGCTACGTAGCAACTCCGTGCGATCCCCGCTCGCCCGCGAGGAGCCCAGCAGGTCTAGGCCCGTCTCGAAGGACAGCTCGGCGTCCGAGTGAAAGGGCTGGAAGGTGTCGTTGGCCAGGTCGCCCTCAGCAAGGGTGGTGCCCTTCTGGAGGGGGACAGCCGCCAAGGCGGGCGCAAAAGCGAGACACAGAAAGAGCGCGGTGCCAAGACTCCCACGGATGGGCAAGAACTTCATTGCGAGTGTGCGCTGCGGTCCGTGCTACTAGAGAGTACGACCCTCTAGGTGGTCGAGCAGGCGATTGCTGGTGTCCGCCTTCGGGGCTTCTTCGGCGCGAATCGTCTTCAGGCGTCGCAGACGCTCGATGTACATCGGGTCTGCTTGTGCCTTAAGCACGCGCTCGAGACCAGCCTCTTCACGGATCAACTGATCGCTGACCTGGTCCATCTGGGCCGACTTGTGCTCAAGGCGACGTTGCTCCCTAAGCGCCGGCGTCAACCCGTTGAAAGCGACTAGGGCAAGGAACCCCGTGGCCAGGACCACCGGTGCCCAGAAGGCAAGCCCGCCGAGGGTCTTGGCAAAGAGCAGGCCGGGCAGGACGCGCAGCTTGGCTCGGCGTTCTTTAACTGAAGAGGACATAGACGGAACTGAAGATAGCGCTGTAGCACGCCCGGTCCAAGTGAACACAGGGCGCAATTTCGAATTCCTAACGAAAAGCAAGGGCGCCCGCCCCCGAGCATCGGAGAGCGGGCGCCCCATGGCCTCTTGAGCCGGAAATCGAGCTAGCGCAGGTAGCTAGCGCCGTAGACGGCGGCGCCGCCGAGGTCTTCTTCGATGCGCAAGAGGCGGTTGTATTTGGCCACGCGGTCCGAACGGCAGGGGGCGCCGGTCTTGATCTGGCCGCAGTTGGTGGCCACAGCCAGGTCCGCGATCGTCGTATCTTCGGTCTCACCCGAACGGTGGCTCATAACGCAGGTGTAGTTGTTCTTGTGGGCCATGGCGATGGCGTCCAAGGTCTCGGTCAAGGTGCCGATCTGGTTGACCTTGATCAGGATCGAGTTGCCGACACCCTGCTCGATTCCCTGGGCCAGACGCGCGGGGTTAGTGACAAACAGGTCGTCGCCCACTAGCTGCACGCGGTCTCCAAGTACTTCGGTCTGGTGCTTCCAGCCGGCCCACTCGTCCTGGTCGAGTCCGTCTTCAATGCTAAAGATTGGGTACTTGTCGCAGATGTCCTTGTAGAAGGCGGTCAGCTCTTCGTGGCTGAGGCCCTTGCCGTCGAGGTAGTACAAACCGTCGTCCTTCAGCATCTCCGAGCTGGCTACATCGAGGGCGATACGCACGTCCTCATTTGGCTTAAAACCAGCCTTTTCGACGGCAGTGATGATCAGCTGGATAGCCTCCTCGTCGCTGCCGAGGTTCGGGGCGAAGCCACCTTCGTCGCCGACGGCCGTGGCCAAGCCGCGCTCGCTCAAGGTCGACTTGAGCGAGTGGAAGATCTCGGTGCCCATACGCAGGCCTTCCGTGAAGCTTGCCGCGCCAAAGGGCATCACCATGAACTCCTGGATGTCCACGTTGTTGTCTGCGTGCTCGCCACCGTTAAGAATGTTCATCATCGGGACAGGCAGCACGTTGGCAGCCGCGCCGCCGACGTAGCGGTAGAGGGGCAACCCGCACTCCTCGGCAGCGGCCTTTGCGGTCGCGAGGGAGACACCCAGGATCGCGTTCGCGCCCAGGCGACTCTTGTTCTCGGTGCCGTCGAGCTGGCACATGGCTAGGTCGATAGCGGCCTGGTCTAGGGCTTCATCGCCGATCAGGTTCATGGCGAGCTCGTCGTTGACGGCCTCTACGGCCTTCAGGACGCCCTTTCCGCCATAGCGATCGCCGCCGTCGCGCAACTCGCAGGCTTCGTGGATGCCCGTGCTGGCGCCCGAGGGTACAGCTGCGCGCCCAAAAGCGCCCGATTCCAAGGTGACATCCACTTCGACGGTGGGGTTACCACGGGAGTCCAAGACTTCCCGTCCGACAATTCCGATGATTTCGCTCATAGTGGCGCTAAGGATATCGCAGGGATGGGAAGTTGGCGGCACCGGGCCTTAAAAACGAGTCGCTGGTGGCTATACTTGCGCCATGGCACTCAAAAACATCGCGATCCTGCCCAACCTGGTCACCCTGGCGAATGCCTTCTGTGGGCTCTTGGCCCTTTCAAAAGCTATCGATGCCATTCCCTACATTGGAGAGGATGCCTACATCTTCTACGCCAAGATGGAAAGTGCCTGCTTGCTGGTCTTCCTTGGCATGGTCTTCGATGCCGCGGACGGTTGGGTCGCGCGCTTGACTCGTACGTCGAGCGAGTTCGGAGCCATGCTCGACTCATTCTCGGACCTGCTTACTTTTGGCGTAGTGCCGGCAATGCTCGCCAAGGTATTAATCGAGCACGAAAGCGCAGTTGTCGGCTACGAGGGCAACCCGCGCATGCACTTCCTCGCGGCGGCGGTCTTTGCGATCTTTGCCCTGCTGCGCCTGTGTCGGTTTACGTTGGAGACGGAAGTTAGGGACGATGAGCACAAGAGCTTTAGCGGCCTGCCTTCTCCCGCTGCCGCCGGTGCGATTACGTCTTGGATCTGGATGTACCTGATCATGCAGGCGCCTGCCTTGGAGACGGCCGAGTCCACGAAGACGCCAGTCGGCGTCCTAATGTCGTGGATACAGGGATTTGACTGGTCTCCGTTCCTGTCCTGGGCTCCGCTTATGTTGGCGATCTGGCTGCCTGTGCTCGGCTTTCTTATGATCAGCCGCATTCGCTATTCCCACGGCGCCAACATCCTGACCCAGCGCTCGAGTCCATTCTCGGCTCTCGTAATTGTTGTCGGCGTTTGCTTTCTGCTCTTCCTGGCTCCAGTGCCTGTCTTGTTTGTGGTCTTTAACGGCTTCGTAATCTACGGCGCCGTCCGCGGCCTCTCCGAGCGCAGCAAGTCACAGACGGCCTGATCGGTCCTGCCCCGGTCGTCGGCGAGGAACGGTCCCATGACACACAACGACAGCACCTTCGACCCAAAACTTGAGTCCCTTCCCAGGGACGTTGCCTTGATTGGCCTGGGATCGAATCTCGGCGACCGCAGGGCATTGCTGGATGCGGCGATCTCGGGCCTTGACGCCCACGAAGCATGCCGCGTGATCATTGTGTCGAACCTCCTAGAGACGGAACCCGTAGATAGCCCGGACGGATCCGGTCGTTTCCTAAACGGAGTGCTTCTTCTGCAGACAAACCTGAATCCAAAGGACCTACTGCGACTGCTGCACAGGCTGGAGGCGGACCAAGGCCGGGTGCGTGAGGTGTTTCATGGTCCGCGAACCTTGGATCTTGATCTCTTGGCGTTCGGAGAGGTCTATCAGGACGGCGACGGGCTGGTCTTGCCTCACCCGCGCATGCACAACCGCTTGTTCGTTCTCGATTCGGTAGTGGAACTCTGCCCCGCAATGAAGCTTGCTCGCGCGGACCACCAATCGGTCCGCGCGCGCCGTCAGTTCTTGCTGTCGAGCCAGGCCCATTAGGTCTGGACCAAGGGCCGAGCAGTGACCTACCGCAGCTTGTAGGCCTGGCCGCTGCCCGCAATGGTCACATTCAAGGCGGGTGGCACAGGACCATAGAAGTGACCAAACGACCGACCGCCTGATCGGATTTTAGGGGGGGGGAGCTGAGCCGGAGGCTGTCAGAAGCCGTATATAGATTTGGAACGCAAGGATTTTAGGGGGTGCTAAAGAAATCGCCCCTTATGGGGTGTTAGTGTGCGCGGCTAATGACTGATGCGCCCCGAAACAAGAGTCTCGAAGACCGCCTGGTAGACCTCCCCGTCTTGCCCAGCCTGGTGAGTAGGCTGATTGCCTTAGACATGAATTCGGAAAGCTCCTTCGATGAAGTGATCGCTATTGCTGAAGGGGAGCCCAGCTTTGCCATGCGTGTCCTATCCATGGCAAACTCCGTATTGCTTGCACCGAACCAGGAGATCACCTCGATCCCCCAGGCCGTGGCCCGGGTTGGCGCCCGGCGCATCTCCGAGCTTTGCTCGTCCATGGCCCTGCTGACCACCTTCTCTCCAACGACGAGGCAGCAGCGGGAGACCTGGCTGGACGCTATCCAAGTTGCTGTGGGCGCGCGCCGTATCGCAGGGGCCATCCCGGACTGTAGCGTGGAGCCCCAAGATGCCTACATGGTCGGCCTGCTCCACGACTTCGGCCGTATCGTGTTGGACGACTTCGACAGCGAGGAAGTGCGGCACTCCGATGAACTCCGCCTGACCCAGTCAGAGCTCTTGGTCCGACTCGAGGAAAACGTGATTGGTTTTAGCCATGCGGATGCGGGCGCGGCTGCCCTGGAGCGCTGGGGGTTGCCGCAAGCACTCGCGGGTTACGTCCGCAATCACCACATCTACGACGCGGATGCGGTGCAGGTTGAAAACTCCCTCATGCTCCAGATTGTCCAGGTGGCCGATCGCTTGAGCGTGCGCCTGCAGCTCAACCCTAGGTCCGTGCGATCCGACGGCCTGGCGTCCCTACTTGAGCTCACCAAGGACACCCTCTCCGTGCACCCCGATTTCCCCCTGGACCGTAATCAGCTGGCCGACTTGGCCCCTGGGATTCGGGCCGAAACCGTGGACCTAGCCCTGGGGCTAGGGCTCTAAACTCAGGGGCGCCGAGCTGTGGCCACAAGCTCGGCCACTGCGCCCTCGTAGATCGCGCCGGTGGCGAGCAACAAGGCGAAGCCGACCAGGCCCGCGGCGGCAAGGTGTGGCCGTGCCTGCGCGTAGTTCGCGGGGAGCCTTACCGCGGTTGAGTTCAGGCGCGGCGCCCAAAAGCTGGCGGCCAGGGTCCCCAGCACGTAGGCCAGCACGTCGATCGTATCCGCCGTTCCGGGCAGGACCTCGAGCCACTGCAGGACCTCGCTACCGGTGCACAGGGCAAGAATGCCAAGGATCCAGCAGGCCTGGGCCCGAGAGCGCGGACCGAAGGTCATCTGCAAAAAGCTCACCACTCCAAAGATCCAGAGTCCGCTGGCCAGGCTATAGCGGACCCACTCCGGGGGCAGGGGCAGGGCCCGGCCAAGGTCCCGCAGGCCCACGACTAGGTCCTCGAAACCGCCGAATTCGACCCATCGGAAGCACCAAAGGCTCCAGTCGCGGTAGGTCAGGTAGAGCAGGGCATTCAGGGCCAAGGGCACGAAAACAAGCGTCACCAAGCGCGGGATGCTGTGTTTCTGCGGGCTGTTCCTGTGGCTCATGGAGGCGCAGGTTATCTTATTCGCCCATGACGCAGACCATCGAACAGCGGCAAAGCCCGCGAGAAGCCCAGGCTTGGTGCCAAGCGGCCCGCAGTGCAGGCAAGCGCATTGGCTTTGTTCCCACCATGGGCGCATTGCACGAGGGGCACATCTCCCTGGTCCGCCGCGCGCGCGAAGAGTGCGATGTGGTGGTGGTTAGCGTCTTCGTTAACCCTCTTCAGTTTGGCCAGCAAGCAGACCTGGACGCGTACCCCCGGGACTTCGAAGCGGACGCGCTGCTCCTAGCGCAGGCGGGTTGCGACTTGGTGTTCACAGGCAGCCTAATCGGCGAGATGGGCTTCTTTCCCGAGGCGCAGGCCTTGGAGGAGATTGTCAGCGAGGTGGTGGGCAAGAGCGCCCAGGGATTGGAAAGCGAGTTTCGCACTGGACACTTTGAGGGGGTCGCCACGATCGTAAAGCGCCTCTTTCAAATTGCGGTTCCACACCGCGCCTACTTTGGCGCGAAGGACTACCAACAGACTCTGGTGATCCGCGAGCTTACGGCGCGAATGCTTCATGGTGATTCTCAGGACTGCGTGCCAGAGTTGACGATCTGCCCGATTGCCCGGGACACGAAGGGACTGGCGCTCTCCTCCCGCAACCTGCGCCTTACAGATACGGGCAAGGCCACGGCGCTCGCATTGGTTGGAGCCCTGACCCTGGGCCGCCACCTGTGGCGCGTCGAGGGCCTGCGCGACGCCCTGATTCTACAGAGCGCTATGGAGTCCGAGCTCCTGGCGCTGGGCGGCCCGGGGCTGACCTTGGAATACATGGCGATCCGCGACCCGAACAGCTGGTCTGCAACCAGCCCCGAGGGGGACCTCGACCAGGCCATCGCCCTGGTTGCAGCCCACGTCGACGGCGTTCGCCTGATCGATAACATGCGCCTAGATGTTGTGGCCTCAAACGAGGCGCCGCCACTCTCGCCACGAGCCGGTGAGCTCGCCGCCGTGCTGGTTGAGGCGCCGGCGAAGATCAACCCTTGGCTCGAGGTCCTTGGCCGCCAGGACACGGGCTTCCACGAGGTCGAGCTCACCATGGTCTGCATCGATCTGGTGGACCACCTGCGGATCTCCTGGGTGCGGGGCGATGTGGCTGGGTCGATTGAGCTAACCCTCAGCGGTCCCGCCGCTTCGGCGGACATCCCCGTCGATCGAGGCAACCTGGTCTACCGGGCAGCAGAGCTTGCCATCGACGCCTATCCTGGGACTTTGCCCACTGGACACCTTCGTATCGAGCTGCACAAGCGCATCCCTAGCCGTGCGGGACTTGGCGGCGGTAGCAGCGATGCGGCCGCCGCGCTGTTAGGGGTAGTCCAACTCCTTCAGCAGGTGGGGGACTCCAAGGGGGGCATGACAAAGGCCGCGGATCAGTCTGCGGCCCTGGCCACCCTCGGCTCGGACTGTCCCTTCTTTCTCGAGGCGGCCTCTACGGGGTTTGGCAAGTGCACGGGGCGCGGTGAGATCGTGGAAGCCATCCATCCCGGCGAGTTTATGGGCCGCAGCTTCGAGTTGGTTGTCCCTGGGATCGAGTGCGGTACCAGTCAGGTCTTTGGGGCCCTTCAACTGCCGAAAACGCCGCGGGGATTTGACCCAGGCATTTTGTTCAATCGTCTAGAAGAAGCAGCCTTCTCTAGCTGTCCAAAGCTAGCCCAGGTGGCTGAGGCTCTAACCACAGAAACAGGTGACACTTGGCACATCTCCGGTAGTGGTTCCAGTCTCTTCCGCGAACTCGATCAGGCTCTTTGGATGGAGCTCGGTGTTTCGGGCAGCTCGTTCGGCGCACCGGCAAGGCGCGTCGTGAAATCGCGCCATGAGGGCAAGCATCGGCCCACGGGTTATGGCGTTCGAATCCTAGACATCGTAAGGCCAGGGTAGACCATGGGTGAGCAAGCTAGCGAGCATCTGATTGAGCCAGGGAACAGAGAGGCACTCTTGCTGTTGGGCACGGGCGCGGTGTCCTTGGCCCTGGCGAAGCACCTGGTGCAAAGTGGCTCATTCCCAGGTGGAATACGAGTCTGGGGCCGGAGTAAAGACTCACTCCGGATCTTTCAGTCGCTCGGTGTGGAGACCTTTCTTGATCTTACTGAGGGCGTGATAGGCGTGGGTACCGCAGTGCTTTGCGTCTCGGACAGCGCTCTCGAAGAGGTGGCATACGGACTTGGCGAGGCCTTAAAAGCGGAGTCGGACTCAAGCGACGGATGCTCCCGAGGACCGGTTGTGGTTCTGCACACCAGCGGTTTTCGAGGTGTGGACGCCCTGGATGCTCTCCACTCCACAGGAGCAGAGCTTGGGGGCATGCACCCGATGGCGGCCCTGGCAGGGAGTGCGATGGTCGAGCCAGGCGGGGGCGCGCCATTTATCGGCGTAACCTTCGGCGTGTCTGGCAGCCCCGTAGCTCGTCAGCGCGCGCGGGAGATCGCGGAACTCCTAGGCGGACAAATTGTCTTGGTGAGGGACGAGCTACGCGAGCTCTACCACGGCGCGGCGGCCCTCTTGAGCGGTGGGCTGGTCGCCCTGTTTAGCGAAGCCGAAGCGTGCCTTGCCGAGTCCCTCGATAAAGAGAGCGATGGACAGTCCCCGAGCAGCCAGGACGAGGCGCGACGGATCCTCCGGAGCCTGCTGGCAAGCACGACCAGCAACCTCTTAGAGCTGCCTCCAGACCAGGCACTGACCGGCCCCGTTTCCCGTGGGGATTCGGCCGTGGTCGATGGCCATGCTCGGGCCTTCGCAGGCCTCCCGTCTCCGCGCACTAAGGACCTGTATGAGCTGCTGACTACAATCATGCGGGAACTCACAGCCAAGCGAGACAGGCGGGACCCATGACGCGTGGCTTGATTGCGACGGTTATGGGGTCAGGCCTAGGGCTTCGAGGAGACTCTTTAGCGGCCCAAACTAGCGGCGCTGAGCCCACCGCGCCTGCCGTTACCGAGGACTTCATCGACCTAGCCGCCGACACCAGCGGTGACTGCATCGAGCTGCGCCTGGACGCCTGGGCCACTGCCTGGCACCGTGCCTGTGGTGC
Organism: Planctomycetota bacterium; assembly: GCA_029250885.1. Lineage (GTDB taxonomy): Bacteria > Planctomycetota > UBA1135 > UBA1135 > CALBMX01. The sequence continues at coordinate 171,687 of JAQXEK010000010.1, read as the reverse complement.
TCATCCAAAACCGGGCCACGCTTTTGATTTGGTGTCTAGAGTGCTTGCAGGCTGCTCAAAAACCCTGTTTGTCGCCTGCCCAGGCCTAGAATCGAGCCGGTCCGAAGGCGCTGCCCCCGAGCTTGGAGGGGAGTCGAGTCTTCGTTTGGACTATCTCTACGAGGCAGCTCGCGCTGGTTGCCATTGGATCGACGTCGATATGGATTCGGCCTTGGAATTCTTCGCGCGCGGTAAGGCGCAATCCACGGACAGCTTGGGCTCCGCAAGGGTTCTGCTCTCCTCGCACTTCGCCCTAAAGTCGGGTGCCGGAACCACTGCCCAGCAGCTCGACCGGGAGCTCGACGCGCTGTTGGCGATCCAGGTGGGGGAGGCGGCGGTCGGCGGCATCAAGGTCGTCGGTCATGTAAGCTCACAGGACTCCGACGATTCCGCTTTAGACGACAACATACTGGAGCCGGGAGCGGTCGGACTGGAGCTGCTCGTCTGGCTGCGGACGTCGCGCGAAAGATGGCGATCACGTGGTCTTATGGGGGTCGTATTCGCGGGGGGGGCGTGCGGAACGTTTACACGCAGCCTCGCGCCGTCTCTTGGCTCTGACTACGTCTTTGCCGCAGCGGATGGCGGGCGCCGGGTACCCGGCCAGATCAGCACTTCCGAGCAACTCAACCGCTGGCCCCATGGCTATCCCCAAGAGGGCACACCGATCTTTGGAGTGCTCGGATTCCCCGTGGCCGCGTCCCTCTCTCCCCAACTTTTCACTGGCCTGTTCCGCCATCACAATGTCGACGCCGTCTACGGTAGGCTGCAAGTCGCAGAGCCCCAAGCGGCCTTTCGATTCCTAGAACTGGACGAAGTCGCGGGCCTCTCGGTCACGGCTCCACACAAGGGGCACGCCTACAAGTTCGCCCAGGACAACCTTGCTCTTCCAGCGCGTGGACTCGGGGCGGTGAACACGCTTGGCCGTGGTCCGGACGGCCGTGCTTGGTGGGGAGCGAACACGGATGTGGACGGCGTTCGCCATGTCCTTGGCCTAGACTCGAGTGGTCTACCCTTCGACCAGACCGCGGTGGTGCTTGGGGCCGGCGGTGCGGCGCGGGCCGTACTCGGTGCCCTGTCTGGTCTCGAATGTGGGCGGGTCATTGTGCTGGCCCGCCGCCCCAAGGCGGCCCTAGCCCTGGCCCGGGAGTTCGGCGCGTCCGTCTGTGCACCCGAGGATCTGCCCTGCGTTGCTCCAGATCTACTCATCCAAACGACACCCGCCGGCTCCCACGCCCAGCCCGGCGCCTTGGCCCTGCCCCTCCAGGCCCTAGAAGCCCTGGCCCAGGCAGCGCCGACTTGCGTGGTGGTGGATGTCATCTACTCCCCACGGGAGACGCCGCTCATGGCCCAGGCCAGCGCCCTTGGGCTTGAAGTGCGCAATGGCCTACAGTGGTTTCTGGGCCAGGGGCTAGCGCAGTTCAAGCGCTTTACAGGCCAAGTGGCCTCGGCAGGTATCGCCAAGTCCCTAGTCGATAACTGCCTGGACCGGCCCTGGATTGTCCTGATCGGATTGCGCGCCTCGGGCAAATCGACCCTTGGTGCTCTATTGGCCGAGCGCCTTGGACTGCCCTTCGTCGACCTGGACCATGAGATCGCTACGGCAGCCGGTGCCGCCTCGGCGGGGCAGGTCATCGAGCGCGATGGGGAGCCGCTCTTCCGCACCTTGGAAGCGGCCGCCTTGGAGGCCGTGCTTAGTCGTCCCTTGCGGGGCGTTCTCGCCACGGGTGGGGGCGTCGTCGAAGGGCGTGCTTGCAGAGCGCTACTGTCAGGGGGAAAGACCTGGTGTGTGCTGGTCACGGCGGACCCGCTCGAACTCGAGATGCGCATGGCCAGGGACACAACCCATCGGCCGCATCTGACCAGTCTCAGTGGCGAACCGGACCACAGGGGCGAGGACTTGCCTGAAGCCCAGGTCGCCTGGCAACGCCGGGGGCTTGTCTTGGCTGAATTGGCCGACCTGACCTTAGATTCCCTTGGCAGGTCGCCCGCAGAGCTGGCCATCGCCCTCGAGCGCGAGCTTCCCCTAAGCTTCGCCTGAGCAGCTCCGTCTCTATGTGGAAGCCACGCGAACACGCGTGGATTCGGGTCTAGGGCTCCATTCACACCAACATTTGGCCGAAGAAAGACGTACCTAGGCATCACGGATTCCCCCGTCTCCGTGCCCGGTTTCTCACCTCGCCACGTATCATTGTGTTTCTCATGGCCGCGATCCGCTTTACATCACTTACTTCCCGCCTGGTCGGAAGGATGTTTAGCTTGGGCACCGCGGGTTGTCTGATCGCCCTCTCGGGGTTGAGTTTAGGCCAGGACGTGCCCCAAGAAGACGAGGCTTTTGAGCCCACCTGGTCTAGCTGGACGGGCATTCCGATGGAGCCAGTTTGGGCCTGGGACCAGTTCTTTCGGCCCATCGCTGTGCAGGCAAGTGCCGCCGAGCCCAAGCAGGCGAAGCCTGAGCCCCCCAAGCAAGTCCAGGGTGGCCCACTGGTTGACCCGGCCGAAGAGCCACAAGACGAGGCAAACCCTGATACCGACCAGGTAGCCTTGGACCAGCTGGCTCCCGAGCCTGTTGAAGAGAGCCCAGCCGAGCCCCCGGCCATGCCCTGGGACGCCTTGGACTTGGAGCTGTACCGCCGCGCGACGGCATCGGTTCCCCCGGGTATCCCCGTCAGTCGCGCCGCCGAGCGGCTTGCCGAGACCGAGCTCGCCGCAGCCGAGCTTGCTGTCGCTCTCACGGGCGACCAGGGCAGTCTTTGGCTTGACTACCTCGCTAGCGAGCTACAGTTCCAACTGGCCGCGCCCAAGCGCTGGGCCAATGCGGCCCAGCTGGTGGTGAAGCTCGAGCTCTTCCAACTTGCGCCCCTCGTTGCCAAGGCCCTCGACCAACCCAAGGACACCTACGTGCGCCAAGCCGCATGGGCCTCCCTTGCAGAGCTCTTTGGCGTGCGGCGCGAGACGGCCGCCGAGTGGCAGGAGATCGCGGCCAGTCCCTTCACGCCAGACAGCCACGCCGAGCTCCGGGAGCAGGCCAGCCTGTCCCGCGAGCGTTTGCTGGAGCTCTTTACCTTCCGACTCGCTGACGCGGCCATTTCGATTAACGACGTAGATCCCCTTGTGCGCGCGGGCTGCGCGGTGGTCCTCGGGAGTGCGTTGCTTGCGGGAACCGTGGACAGCGACAGCACCTTAGACGTGCTGCTCTCGCGCCTTGAAATTGAACACCGCCCCAGGGTCGTGGACGCACTGCTTGAGGCAACCTTCACAACGCTGGAGGGGCGCAGCGCAGGCGATCCTAGGGTCGCGCGTCTACGCTCGATCTTGGCCCAAGCTGCTCAGTCCACCGCGCCCACATCGGAGCTGCTAATTGCACGGGGTCTGGCGCGGCTCTCTTGGCCCTCGACAGAGCCCATGGCAGCAAGCTCACTCGAGAGTGGCGCAGCTCTCTTGAGCACGGTCCTGCGGAGGGTCAGTGAAGTCGGGCCCGCAGACAGTGGCGAGCAGCGGGACGCCGACGTCCTTTTCGGCGTGCTGAAGGCCCTTGATCGGCTCTGCCGCGGGGTCGGAGAAGACTCGGAGACTAGCCTGCGCCTGGGGGCCAACGTGGACCGCAGCCCGCTCTTGCAGCTTGTGCTCCGGGACGAGTTCGCACCCGGCGTGCGCGAGCTCGCTGCGGGCACCCTGCCCCGGGTCGCGCCCCCGGAGGATATCGCGGTTTTGATTGAAGTGCTCAGCGACAAGCAGACGGACCTCTCCAGCGAGCTCCGCTACGCACTGCTTGGCGCCGTGGGGCGCTTTGTCGAGCGTGATGACGCCGCTCCTGAGTACAGCGCACCCGTTTTAAGTTGCCTGCTCGACCACACAGGACACAGCGAGGAGCTTATCCGCGAGCACGCCCTAGGCCTACTGCTCAGTGATGGCATCAGCGCTGAGATCTCCCAAGACCAAGCCAAGCTCTACCTGGCGCGTCTCGACCTGGAACAGACACCTTCGCTACAGGACAAGCTGTTGCTCTTGATCGGCCGCTATGGCGACGCGTCCATGCTAGACGGTGTACTCGAGCTCAAGAGTTTTGACGCGCTCGTGGCCCGCGGGCCAGCCAGTGAGAAGGCGATGCTGGACCTGGTCGCTCAGCTTGCAGGGACGAAGCCCGCTGCGAGGTTCTCTGCTGCCGAGCGCTTCTACAAGACCGTGAATCCGGGCCTGCAAATCTCGCCGGGTATCCACGCACTGTCCCTGGTGGCTGAGCTTTCCGCTACGTCTCTCTTGGACCTGTCCTCCCAGCAGCACCAGGCAATCGCACGGTGGGCGGTGGAGTTACGTGTCTACGGAGTCGACCTGGCTAAGGATATTCCCAACGGCGTGGACCTGCTGGACCACCTCGTCAATGTGCACGTGCCAAGCTCCGGCACCGGCGAGGCCTACAGTCAGCCGGAAAAGGAGCTGATGCAGGCGCTCTTCTTGTCGGATATCGCGGCTACTAAGACCAACGGGGAAGCCAAGGCGATGGAGTCCGAGGTGCTCGCTAAATTCGCGACCGCCTTGGAGCTGGCGCCCCAGCACAGCGAGTCAAACTTCTCGATGCTGGTGCGCCATGCCCGCGCAAGGTTCCGCTCGAAGCCGGACTCGTTCGGGCTCGCCTTTATCGACTATTCGATCATCTTCAACTCACCCGAGCGCACCCTCTTAGATCCCGGCGACCTGCGCTCGGCCTCTAAATCAGCCCTAGCCCAGGCGCGGGTGCGCGCTGAATCGGCGGCCATTGTCGCAGGGACATCGCCAAACGCCATCCCGGAGCAGTCCAGGGTCCCAACGGCCGGTGACCAACTCTCTGCCTTCCAGTTTAGCCTGGCCCTAGTGTCCCACGAATCATGGCAACGGGAGCCTGAGACGGTGCGCTTTGAAGATCTGCGCAATCTGGCTACGACTGCCGCAGCCTCTGGCGACCGCAAGGCCGTTTCAGCTGTAAACAGCCTCTTTAAGGGGCTGCCCAAGGTTGTGGCAGAAAGCCAGGGCGTAGGCGAGGGGCCCGCAACTTCAATGGCTCGACCCTGGTCCGGCCTTGACACGACAGCCGAGCACCTCACCGAACTCAACCGCCTGCACGTGGTCATCCAGCAGGAGCTAGGTCGCTTGACGGTCCAGGACACTACGGCCGAGGAGGTCGACCTGGCGTCGGAGTCCGATGTCGACGAGGGGGGAGCGACGGAGCAGGCCCCCGACAAGTCCGGGCAGTCGGGCGACAGTACACCAGCAGAGGATTCGGGGCAAACCAATGGGACGACGCCAATCGTTCCCGGTGGCCTGTGGAGATTGGGACTTGAGGGTTCCAGCCAGAGTGGCATCTAGTCTCCGCGGGGGGGCTTTGTGAGGGCGCGTCCGACCGGACGAATCGGGTGACAGATTAGGGTCGTGCCCCAGGCTGGCAAATGGTCCTAGGACTGCAATAGATCGGACTTCCCGGACCCATTTCTGGCTTGGTGTCGGTACTCTGCGCGGCTTCCCACGGCGCCCCCCAACCGGAAATTGCACCTTGTTCAACATCAACCCTAGCCCCAAGGCCCAAGTCAAGAGCGACATTCTCTCTGGACTGACCGTTGCCCTGGCCCTTGTTCCCGAAGCCGTCGCTTTTGCCTTTGTGGCGGGCGTCGATCCTATTGTTGGCCTGCATGCCGCCTTTATCATTGGCTTGATCACTGCCCTTCTTGGAGGCCGGCCGGGCATGATCTCGGGTGCCACGGGAGCAATCGCTGTGGTGCTCGTTGCCCTGGTGGCCGAGCATGGCATCGAGCATATGTACGCCGCGATTGTGCTCATGGGCGTCCTGCAGGTCGGCGCCGGTGTATTCCGGTTAGGCAAGTTCATTCGCATGGTGCCGCACCCTGTCATGCTGGGATTTGTGAACGGACTCGCCATCGTGATCTTCTTGGCCCAGTTGGGGCAGTTTAAGGAGCTCGGACCCGATGGCGCGATGGTTTGGATGGGCGGATCGAAGCTCTCCCTTATGGTTGGGCTGGTGGTAGTCACCATGGCCGTGATTCACTTCCTGCCGCGCCTCACCAAGGCCATCCCCGCATCCCTTGCCGCCATTGTGGGTGTGACCCTAGTGGTCTCTGGGCTCGACCTCAACACGCCGTCGATCGTGGACTACCTGCGCACCATGTCCGGCAATCCAGACGCTTCGCTCAACGGTGGGGCCCCCATGTTCCACATGCCCGACGTGCCCTTCACCATGGAGAGCATTCGCATTGTCTTCCCCTATGCGGTGATCTTGGCAGCAGTGGGTTTGATCGAGTCCCTTTTGACCCTGACCCTTGTGGACGAGCTTACGGAGACCCGTGGTCGAGGCAACAAGGAGTGCGTGGCCCAGGGCGTGGCCAACGTGACCTGTGGCTTCTTCGGCGGCATGGGCGGATGTGCCATGATCGGCCAGAGCATGATCAACATCAGCTCGGGCGGACGGGGCAGGCTCTCCGGCATCACTGCGGCGGGCGTGTTGCTTGCCTTTGTGATGGTGGCTTCGCCGCTAATCGAAGTGGTACCCGTGGCCGCCCTCGTGGGCGTGATGTTCATGGTTGTCTTGGGAACGTTCGAATGGTCGAGCTTCCGTGTGATGCGCAAGATTCCCATGTCGGATGCTTTTGTGATTGTCTTGGTCTCGGGTGTCACCGTGGCCACAGACCTCGCGGCTGCTGTGCTCGTGGGCGTGATCGTCTCGGCCCTGACCTTCGCATGGAAGCACGCCAAGGTGACCCATGCGGTCTGCGACACGGACGAAAAGGGCACCAAGACCTACGCCATCCGCGGCCCCCTGTTCTTTGGCTCGACAAAGAGCTTCCTCGACTTATTTGATCCGGTTGGGGATCCGGACGATGTCGTAATTGACTTCCAGCATGCTCGTGTCTCAGACCACTCTGCGATCGAGGCCATCGATACCCTGGCGGAGAAGTATCTCGGCCAGCACAAGACCCTGCACTTGCGTCACCTTAGCCCTGAGTGCACGAAGCTGCTGCGGAAAGCTGGGCGACTGGTCGAGAGCAATGCGTTTGAAGATCCTAGCTATCACGTTGCCTCGGATGCGCTGGGGTAGGTGAAGGCGAAGGGGGGAGGCTTTGGGCTTCCCTCTTTTTTCTTTCTCGAATGCCCTTGGCTGTAATTGTTCGCTTCGCAACCCTAGGGTGCTTTGCTTGGAAAGGGGATGCTGGGTGTCCGGCGTCTTATTCGAGCTGGGGGTGAAGAGCTTTAGCGGGGAGATGACCCGCAGGGCTTGTCCGAGCGTATAAGGCGACCTGAAAGCTCTTCACCTCCGCCTCAAAGAGAGGCCTTGGGAGACACCACGACCTCTGTGAGAGTGGGGCTGAGTTCGTTCTTCTCATCGGTAGAAGTTCAGTCCTTGTTTTCGGTGGCAAGGATCTTGGGGAAGGGGGGATCTAGGGTTTTGCTTTAAGGAAATGATTTTTAGAATCCTGGGGTGCCTCGGGATGCTGGGGACTTTTAGAACTGACCTGCCCGGAGGGGCGAAAGATGAGCAAGACTCCTGCTGTGATCTACACCAAGACTGACGAAGCGCCGGCTTTGGCTACGCGCTCCTTCCTCCCGATTCTGCGCGGCTTTGCGGCCGCGGTAAATGTGGAGATTGAGCTGAGGGACATTTCCTTGGCGGCGCGGATCTTGGCTGTGTTTCCGGATCGCATGACCGATGAGCAGCGGGTCCCCGACACCCTTGGCGAGCTCGGTGCCATGGCGCTGCTGCCCGAGGCCAACATCGTCAAGCTCCCCAACATCAGTGCCTCGGTGCCCCAGTTACGTGAGGCGATCGCCGAGCTCAAGGCTGCGGGCTACGATCTGCCGGACTATCCCGAGGAGCCAAGCTCGGCCGCCGAAATCGAGGCGAAGGCGCGCTATGACAGCGTCAAGGGCAGCGCGGTGAACCCCGTGCTTCGCGAGGGCAACTCAGACCGCCGCGCACCCAATGCCGTCAAGCAGTACGCTCGCCAGAACCCGCCGCCGATGAATGAGTGGAAGGCGACCTCCCAGGCTCATGTGTCGACCATGGGCGAAGGCGATTTCCGGAGCAACGAAAAGTCCGTCACCTTAAAGAAGCCCACCGTCGCGCGCATCGAGTTTGTGGACGAGGCCGGTGTAGTGAGCCCGATGTTGGGCGAGCTGCCACTGCTGGCTGGAGAGATCCTCGACAGTACATTCATGTCAAAGCGGGCTCTGGTGAGCTTCTTTGCCAAGGAGATGGCTGCAGCCAAGGAGGCGGGGCTCTTGTTCTCGCTGCACTTGAAGGCGACCATGATGAAGGTGTCGGACCCAATGATCTTTGGCCTTGCGGTCGAGGTCTTCTTTAGTGACGTCTTTGCCAAGCACGGCAAGCTGCTCGACTCCCTTGAGGTTGACGTGCGCAATGGCTTTGGTGATCTGCTCGAGAAGATCGCTAGCCTGCCCGACGATCAGCGCGAGGCCATCGAAGCGGACATCGCCGCGGCCTATGCGGCCGGGCCAGATCTGGCCATGGTCAACTCGGACAAGGGCATCACCAACCTACACGTTCCGAGCGATGTGATCATTGATGCGTCCATGCCGCCCCTGGTCCGCGATGGTGGCTGCATGTGGAATGCGGCTGGCGAACTCCAGGACACCAAGGCCACGATCCCCGACAGCAGCTACGCTCCTCTGTACCAAGAGATGATCGCCTCTTGCCAACAGCACGGCGCTCTGGATCCTCGGACCATGGGCACTGTGCCGAACGTCGGCTTGATGGCCAAGAAGGCTGAAGAATACGGGTCCCACGACAAGACTTTCCGCGTGCCGGCAGTGGGCGTGATGCGCGTGGTGGACGGCGAGGGCAAGACCCTGTTGCAGCACATGGTGGACGAGGGCGACATTTGGCGTGCCTGCCAGACCAAGCAGGTGCCGATCGCCGATTGGGTCAAGCTTGCGGTTACCCGCGCGCGGGCCTCGTCGACCCCAGCCGTCTTCTGGCTGGACGAGAACCGCGCCCACGACTTCGAGCTAATTAAGCAGGTGCGTATTTGCCTCGAGACCCACGATACGGATGGGCTGGAGATTCACATCATGCCCGTGGCCGAAGCGGCTCGCTTCTCCATCGAGCGTATCCGTCGCGGCGAGGACACGATCTCTGTGACGGGCAACGTGCTACGCGACTTCTTGACAGACCTCTTTCCGATCCTGGAAGTTGGAACTAGTGCCAAAATGCTGTCGATCGTCCCCCTAATCAACGGCGGTGGTCTCTTTGAGACGGGCGCCGGTGGCTCAGCTCCAAAGCACGTACAGCAGTTTGTCCAAGAGGGCCACCTGCGCTGGGATTCCCTGGGCGAGTTTTTGGCCCTAACCGCCTCCTTCGAGCACCTGGGTGAGCGTTATAGCAAGCCCGGGGCGAAGCTCTTGGGTGTGACCCTAGACGGCGCCGTCAGCGACCTTTTGGAAGCGGGCAAGGGGCCCTTGCGAAGGGTTGGCGAACTCGACAACCGCGGAAGCCACTTCTACCTGGCCTTATTCTGGGCGCAGCGCTTAGCGGCGCAGACCGAGCGGGAAGATCTGGCGGCACACTTTGCTCCTGTGGCAAAGGCGCTGGCCGAAGGGGAGGAGCAGATCATCCGCGAGTTGGGGGCGGCCCAGGGCAAACCCGTTGAACTTGGGGGCTACTACCTCTTGAACGATGAGGCGGCAGATCGTGCTATGCGCCCTTGCTCGCTGTTCAACTCGATTATCGACGGGTTGAGCGTGCTGGTTGCCGGCTAGTCACTTTTCATTCTTCTAATCCAAAGGGACGCCTCTGGTGCGTGCGGCTTCGCCACAACTTCCTTTGGCGCAGTTTGCTCTTGGGGCGTGGGTGGGGTGTCGCCGGCCGTCGAGGGGCAACTCCAGCGACTGCTACCACTTCGATTGCTCCTTCGTAAGAGCACCGTGAGCTACAGCTAGGATTGGATAATCGCAACTTTTCAGAAGCAACCCCTTGTGCAACCTGATGAGCCACCTATACTCCTCATCCCTCGGTCGCGGGGTGGAGCAGTCTGGAAGCTCGTCGGGCTCATAACCCGGAGGTCATAGGTTCGAATCCTATCCCCGCTACCAACCTTACAAAAAGGACCGCGCCTCGTCGTTTGACGAGGCGCGGTCCTTTCTTTATATCGCAACGCGAATCGGCTACCTGCTAGGGATCTCCTTGAGGCCGTTGTTGTACCAGACGTTCTTGTCCTTGTTGTAGGCCCATGGGCCCGAGAGGGGACCGTCCGAAGTGTGGAAGCTGACGTAGACCTTCTCGGCCAGGAAGTTGGCTGGGGATCGCATTCCCTCTTCATTCTCGATGGTGATCTTGCCAAGTACGGGGAAGGAGTCCATCCAGTTGTTCTTGTTCGCTTGCTTGGTGTAGAGCTCGACCATCTTTTCCTCAGTACCCGGCTTGAAGAAGGGGCGCAGGGACTCGAAGTCTCCATCGGACCAGGCCGTTTGGAACTTTTCCGCGACTGGCATAAGACGCATGGGAACGACGTCAAAGTCGTAGATATGCCAGCGCCTCTGTTGATCGAAGAACTGCCAGTGGATGGTGGCCCACTCCGCGGTGTCGTCGCCTTCGCTGTAGCTAAGGCCGATCTTGGCGGTCTTTCCCTTGTCCGCCGTGGACTCCATGACCTCGTGCACCTCCTGGTCGATGGTGGGGAAGCTCGTCCACCCGCGCTGGGTCTGAATCGCGTCGAACTTTGTGCTGAACTCATCGAGCTTGGCCGGGTGGGAGTAGGCCTTGAGGGCCTCCATGTTCGTCGCGTTCCAGTCCTTGACGAATGATGCGGTGACCTTGTCGAAGTCGGGCTGGGCGCCCGTCAAGAAGCCGAACCAACCCAGGCCGTAGCCGACCCCACCGACTGCTGCGAGCACCAAGGCGGCCGCGCCTAAGATCATGGGCACCTTGCTCTTGGGCTTGGCCGTATGGCGCGCGCGGATCGAGCGCTCTTCGGGGAGAGTCGGCTCGCTCTCTTCTTCCTCGACCAGCTCTTCCTCCTCTGCGGGCTCAGCGACCATGGCGCAGACGTCGCCGCCGCACTCTTTGCAGGGATAGACTTTGGTTGCACTGGGTACCTTGTAGGCGTGGCCACAGTCGGCGCAGCGGGCCAAGTATTTCGTGTCGGACATGGGCAGCTCCTAGAGTGTTATACAGTCAGATCGGGGCGCTCCGAGCCATTTGCAAGGTGTTGCGGCTGGGGTTTGAGTCTGATCATCCTGATTCTTCGGACCCTTCGAGTCAAGAAATGCTGGCAAGGCAAGTAGCTCAATCACCGGGTTGATCCGGTCCCTTGCCAAGCATCAACTTCCACTCTTCGCGGGCGCACCAGAGCACAGGCACCAAGAACATCGTCAAGAGTTCGACCGCCATACCGCCGAATGCGGGGATCGCCATGGGCACCAAAATGTCCGAGCCCCGCCCCGAACTCCCAAGGACAGGAAGCAGGGCCAGCAGAGTCGTAGCGGTCGTGGCTAAGCAGGGCCGGATACGCCGCTCGCCAGCTTCAATCACGGTTCGGCGGATCACCTCGACGGTCGGCGGGGTCTTGGATTGAAAGAGCGCTTGGAATCGCTGGTCGAGGAAGCTCGCCATGACGACGCCATCGTCGGTCGCAATCCCAAACAGCGCAAGGAACCCGACCCACACGGCGACGGACAAGTGCACAGTGCCCACGTCAAAGAGGTCCCGCAGGTTGGTGCCGAAGACCGCGAAGTCCAGGAAACTGTCCTGCCCATAGAGCCACAGCAACAGGAAGCCGCCGGACCAGGCCACAGCCACTCCACTGAAGACAAAGAGCCCCGTGGTTGCGGACCGGAACTGCAAAACCAGGATCAGGAAGATAAGCAGCAGCACCACGGGCAAGAGCACCTGCAAGGTCTTCTGGGCCCGGACCTGGTTCTCCCAGGTGCCGGCAAACTCGAACGAGACGCCCGCTGGGAGCAACAGCTCTCCCCGCTCGATGTCCGCATTCAGCGACTTGGATGCAGACTCGACAAGGTCTACTGCGCTCCATCCCTCGAGCTTGTCGAAGAGCACGTAGCTGGTGAGCTGGGCATCTTCGGACTTAATGGACTGGGGACCGCGCACAAACTTCATCTCGGCCAGCTGCCCCAAGGGAATCGAGAGGGCGTCGGGTCCCAAGCCGCGAAGGAGGACCTGGGCAAGGCTGGCGGGATCGCTACGCAGCTCTCGGGGATAGCGCAGGCGCACGGGATAGCGCTCGCGTCCCTCGAAGGTGGTAGTCACGGCCCGACCACCGATGGCTGCCTCGATGGTGGCCTGGGCGGCCTGGATCGGGATGCCAAAGCGCGCAAGCTTAGTGCGATCGAGCTCGATCTCAAGGTACGGCTTCCCCTGGATTCGCTCGGCTAAGACGGCCGCGGCGTTGACTCCCGGAATGCCCTTCAGCGCCGTCTCGAGCTGGATACCGGCACGCTCGATGGACTCGAGATCGGGACCTTGAACGCGCAGGCCAAGGGGCGAGCGCATACCACTTTGCAGCATTACGAGACGCGTCTCGATGGGCTGCAGTTTAGGTGCCGAGGTGGACCCAGTGCGCGCTGCCGCTTGGGTGATCTCTTTCCAGATATCGTCTGGGCTTTTGATGTGGTCGCGCCATTGGCGGAGGGGCTTGCGCTCGAGCTGATCGCGCTGGTCTTCGGATAGATCATCCCAAGGGATCGGCGCGCCCTGGCTGGAAGCGAATTGGCCTTGGTCTTCGCTCCAGCCGAAGAGCATCACGCGCCCGGATTCGTCCTCGACAAACTCTGACTTGTAGTTGATCACCGTCTCGACCATGGAGATCGGCGCGGGATCTAGGGGAGTCTCGGCACGACCGATCTTTCCCACCACATCGGTCACCTCGGGGATGGCGGCAATTGCCCGGTCTTCGGCGGACAGGTACTCAAGAGACTCTCCAATCGACGCGTGGGGGGCGACTGTGGGCATGTAGAGGAAAGCGCCCTCGTCCAAGGCGGGCATGAACTCGCGCCCAAGGCCCGGCAATGCGTGGCTGGCCTGGACCCAAGGTGCACTGGCTCGGACCGTGTCTGGGTTGCCACCGAAGGCGCCCCAGGCCCTGGGCGCAAAGGCAAAGACCGTGTCAAAGCCCAGCCAGGCCGAAGCGCCAAAGAGGGTAAGGGTGAGGGGAGCAAGTAGGAACGCAGTCTTATGGGCTAGGGCCTTGGATAGCAGCCATGGGTAAGCCAGGCGGAAGATCCAAAAGACAAACAGCAACCCCAGGACGGTGACCGCTACGAAGGTCAGATTTGTGCCGTCGGACGAGGCCGGCCCCAGGGGCTGCCAGTGCTGGGCAAGTACGCTGAGTACAAAGGCAGCCATGACCAGAGTGGCGAGCACTCCTACGGGCTTGCGGATCCTATGACTGAGGATCGGGTCCAAGGCACGATACGCGCCGAAAGCGGCGACTGAAAGGCCGGGCCAGGCGTAGCCCGCGATGCCAATACCAAGTCCAAGCAGCACTAAGAGAGTCGCACCCAAAGGGATCCGCTGCTTGCTGCGCGCACGCCCGCCAAACAAGACTAATGCCGCGGGGGGAATCAGATACAGGGCCAGCACAAGGCTAGCCAGCAGGGCGAAGGTCTTGGTGAAGGCAAGGGGTGCAAAGAGCTTGCCCTCAGCGCCAGTCATGGCAAAGACGGGAAGGAAGCCGATGACCGTCGTGGTGACCGACGTGAGTACGGCGCCGGCAACCTCGAGGGTAGCTTCGTGCACAACTTCCTTAGCTGACTGCAGGCCCTTCGCGATCTCGTCTCGAGCGGCGTCAAGGCGCGCGATGATGTTCTCGGTGATGACGATGCCCATGTCGACCATGGTGCCGATGGCGATGGCGATTCCCGAGAGGGCGACGACATTGGCCTCGATCCCGAAGATCCGCATCGCGACAAAGGTCAACAGAACCGCGATGGGCAACAGGCCACCGATCAAGAGGGCACCACCTAGGTGCAACACAAGTAGGCCCACCACAACTAAGGTAAGCAAGAGCTCCTCGGTCAGGGCCGAGGTTAGCGTGTCCAGGGTCTCCTCGATCAACTCGCTGCGATCGTAGAAGGGCACCACTGTGACCTGGGAGAGGCCGAGCCCAGCTGGCCACTCCGTCGCGGGGTGACCTAGCATCCACGGCAGCCAGGCTGCTTGGTTGAGCCCTGCCGCGAGGCCACTTGGCCCAGGGCCAGTTTCAAGGGCACTCGCATTTATGGGGAAGGCGTCGAAGCCCCGGGCCGCGGCAAAAACCTCAAGCTGGTCCGGTGAGGTTGCGCTCCAGTCGACCACTACTTTTTGGGGTAGGTTTAAGCCTTGGACGGTCTCGCGGATGCGCTCGATCGCCGCCAGGGGATTAGCTCCGTCCCGGATGATGACCACGCCGCCCGTAGCCTCTACGCCACCCTTGTCTAGGGCACCGCGCCGGGACGCAGGACCGGCCTCCACATGGGCCACCTGGCGCACTAGGATCGGCAAGCCGTCCTTTGCGCCGATGACCGAGTTCTCTATGTCTGCGACGGTCTGCAGAAAGCCCACACCGCGCACCACGTACTCCACCGAGTTTACTTCCAGGGTGCGCGCGCCAACGTCTAGGTTCGAGTCGCGCACAGCCCGGGCGACGTCCTCGATCGATAGGTTAAAGGCACGCAATAGCTCCGGATCTACGTCCACCTGGTACTCGCGCTCGAATCCGCCAACGGAGGCGACCTCCGACACGTCCTTCACCCCAAGCAGCTCGTAGCGCACCTGCCAGTCCTGGATGCGCCGCAGCTCGCCCAGGTCCCATCCGCCAATGGGCTGGCCCTCCGGGGTGAGTCCCTCCAGGGTGTACCAGTAGACTTGTCCGAGCGCCGTGGCGTCGGGTCCAAGTTCGGGCCTAACGCCCGCCGGTAGGGTGCCCGCGCCGATGCTGGCTAGCTTCTCGAGGATGCGGCTGCGGGACCAGTAGGTCTCGGTGCCCTCCTCAAAGATCACGTAGATCGACGAGAAGCCAAACATCGAATTCGAGCGCACTGTGCGCACACCCGGCAGGCCAAGCAGGGCGACCGTAAGTGGATAGGTGACTTGATCGTCCACATCCTGGGGCGAGCGCCCCTGCCAGCGGGTAAAGACGATCTGCTGGTTCTCACCCAGGTTTGGGATCGCATCCACGGGCACGGGACTGCGGGGCAGACCGCCGGAATCCATGGCAAAGGGCGCGGTGTATAGGCCGCCCGCAATGGCGAAAAGCAAGCCAATCATTGCGACCAGGGGCCGCGCCAGGACGAAGCGCAGGCTCGCAGCCAAGGGCCCCTGGCGTATGGGATGGAGGGGAGTCATTCTTGCTCCTCGCCCTTGATCAGGGTCTCCGTTACGCTGCCGCAGCGCAGCATAGCGGCGCCAAAGTAGGGGTTGTTGACCGTCTTGTCGGCCTGTAGCCAGTCGGCTCCGCGATTGTCGAAAGCCATGGGGCAGTGGACCCGGTACACGGGGCCTTCTAGGGCAGACCCGAAGTGCTGGATCGCCAGGTCGACAGCGGCGGAGAAGCTCTCAAAGCGAGCTCGCCGCTCGCCCATGTCGAGTCCCGGCATGGAGGCTCGCTCTAGGCTGGACTTCATGCGCAGCTGGTCTCGCTCCCAGGACGCCTTGGCTTTCCCATCCATGGGCTCTCCTTGGGACTTTGCTTCGAGCGCAACCCGTGCGGCCACTAGGGCTTGGCCAAGACCAGCTAGGTCATCTGCGGCAAGCGCGCTCTGGACACCGAGGTACGCCGCCCAGAGCCGGTTGACGTGCTGCACAAACGGGCCACTGAGCTCCTCGAACCGGGGCTCGGCCTGCTCGGTTGAAACGCCGTCCACGTCCTCCCAGACCCCCGAGCTCATCCAGCTTGTTTGGGCGGTGAGCTCCAGCTCGCTGTCGATCTTAAAGCTGCCGCGGGTGACCACGAGCTCGCCTTCCTGCAAGCCATCGAGCACGACGAACATGCTGCCGGCGCGGGGGCCAAGCTCGATCTCGCGGCCCTCGTAGACCAACTCGCCAGTATCGCTATAAGTCTGAATGTAGACCACGGCGCGGCGACCGGTGATTAGAGGTGCGGTCGTCGGAATTACCAAGGGCAGCAGGCCGTCGTCGCTATCTCGATACTTGGCCCCAAAGGAGCCCGCGAGGGTGCTCCAAGGCTCAAGGGGCATCTCGCAGATCGGGCAGGACCCCGCGTCAGGGGAGCTCACGTTTGGGTGCATGGGGCAAGAGTAGGTGCCATCCAAGTTAGCTGCGATCGCTTCACCATTCGCATTGACCTCGGCGTTCACCTTGGCGCGCACAAACATCTCGGGCTTAAGCTGCCCCTGTTCGTTTGGGACCTCCACACGCAGCTTGGCTGTGCGCGTGCGAGGATCAATCCAGGGATCGATAAAGGTGATCCTGCCGTCGAAGGTTTTGCCGGGGACTGAGTCCGTCTGGAAGTAAACCTCTTGTCCAAGGGAGAGCCAAGGTAGGTCCGATTCAAAGGCTTGGAGCTCGAGCCACAGGCCAGACAGATCGGCGATGGAATAGATCGGCGTGCCGGTCTCGACGTAGTGACCCTCGTGCACTAACTTCTCAGTCACGACTCCCGAAGCCGGCGCGTAGATTGTGATCTGATCCGTGGGCTTCTCGAGGACGGCAAGCTCACGAATCTGCAGCTCGGTCAAACCCCAAAGACGCATGCGCTCTTCCACCGCGATGAGCCCTGACAAGGCGGCGGACACAAGGCTCTCGTCGACGCGTCCGTTGTGACCGGCCCTGGCTCGGGCAAGGGCCGAGCCCGCCTGGGCAAGCTCGACTTGGGCCTGATAAAGGGGCGGACTGTAGAGGTCCGCGAGGTGGTCGTCCTTGCGAACCGAGATGCCCGTGGAGTCTACGAACAAGCGGTCGATACGCCCGGGAACCCAGGCGCTGATCATTGAGGTACGCGTCTCATCGATGGCAAGCCTGCCGACCATGGACACGGCATGAGAGATAGCCTGGCGCACGGCCGGCCTGGTCTCGATGGCGAGCAGGTCGGCTACGGCGGGTCGCAGAGCTACCTGGCCCGCGCCGCTCTTGCGCTCGGCCAACGGAATCAAGTCCATGAGGCAGATCGGGCACTTACCCATCTCGACTAGCTGCACCGAGGGGTGCATCGAGCAGGTCCAAGTGGTGTGTGCCCCTTGGTCCGTAGCCACAGGGCTTGGCGCTTGAGTCTCTTGCGCAGCAAACATGTATGCGCCCAAGACAAATGCCAGGACAGCAAAGAGTGCGGGGGCAGCACCGCTGAGAAACCAGCGCGGGATCGATTGGGTTGACTTCATGGTTAGCGCTGCTCCTTTGGAATCGAATCAAGAGGCAAGTGGGTAAGGTGGCGGCCGAGGTGCAGCTCGATCGCGATGCGTGCAAATTCCCGGTCTACCGTGGCTTGCAGTAGCTCGATCTCGAGCCCCACAAGGCTGTTCCCCGCATTCACAAGGTCGAGGTAGGTCGTCCGGTCCGACGAGTAGCCAGCTCGGGTAGTGTCGAGCACCTCTTGGGCCCTGGGCAAGAGGCTCTGAGCGATCAAGTCGCGTCTTCGCTGGGCCGCCAAGAAGTCCTCAAGGGACGAGGCCACCTGGCCCTGAATCGCGAACTGTAGGTCCTCGCGTCGGTTGCGAAGGGCGCGCACTTCGTGTCGGGCGCTGCGCTCCATAGCGTCGTACGTGCCCTGGCGAATGGGCAGGGTCAGGGAGAGCTTGATGCCCGTGGCATCGTTACCGCTATTAGGCATCAATGGATCGTCGCTCAGGCCTGTATCGATGAGAAAGGCACCCAGGGTGAGGTCGGGTTTGCGCTCGTAGTCCACCTGGTTTAACTTCTCCTTCGAAGCCTCCTCCAGGTGCCCGATGCGCAGCAGATCCGGATGGCTTGTCATCGCCGCGTCAATCAGCTCGTTCACGCTCTCAAAGCGATTCGGCCCCGTGACCTGGAGCACGACTCTAGGGACCTGTGTGCCCGGTGGAAGGGCCAGCTCGCGTCGAAGCAGGACATCTGCTCGCTCGACTTCGTCGAGGGCGGAGTCGCGCAGCTCCGTGGCGCGTTCGATCTCCGAACGCGATCGAAGCAGGTCCGCATACTCGGCCTTGCCCGTACGGTAGCGACCATCGATGGTCGCGGAAATGGACTCGAAGAGGGTCACACGTTCGCGCTCAAGCTCGGCGCTTTGGCGGTACAAGCTGCGTTTCCAAAGCAGGGACTCGATGCGGCTGCCAAGCTCTCGTCGATGGGTCTCGATAGAGGCTTTGGCGGCCCGGGCCGTGGCATCGGCCGCATCGATTTTGGCCTCGAGCGCACCAAACCAAGGCAGCTTCTGGGAGACATCGAAGCGCCGCTCCTGGGGGCCGACGCGGGTCTCGACCTCGCTGAAGTACTCGGTCCAGGACACCGTGGGTTCCGGCATGGCGCCACTTGCCCTGGCGGCCTGCTCAAGACTGAGTGCAGCTTGTCGCTTGGCGGCGAGTCCCGGATTACGGCCTTGGGCGAAGTCTAGGAGCTGCTCGAGGGACAGCAGCTCAGCAGATAGAACTTGGGTCGAATCCGCATCGAGTTCTAGCGCGCGAGATAAATCTGAATCGCGACCAGACTCAGGGAATGCGGGCAGGATGGGATCGCGCTCAAGGCGCTCTTCGGCTGGACCGCGGCAGGCGCAGAGACTGACTAGAATCCAAGCGACACCAAGTCGTAGGTGCGGCCTCGACTTGTCGCATCGCTGTAGAGAAAGGGAACGGTCCATTAGGGACCTCCTGACGAATGTATGCCCGAATCAAAGTCTTAGAGCTCCGGGATTCATAGCGCGCCTGGGCATGGCTACGCTCATTCAGAATCAAAGGCCGGAGAAGCTACACAGATAGGTCTCGGCCACCGCTCTCGCGATGGGAGAGGCCGTGTAGTCGCTTCTAGATTCGCAGGGTCGCGAGGAGTGCTAGGCGCGTGGCTTGACCCCGCAGGACGCCGACCCTGTTTACGCCAGAGATGCAGAAATCTCCGATTCGAGTGGGCGCAAGAGAGTTTGGACTCGGCGCCTTCCCGCAGACTTCCGGCGATGGAGCGGAAGTCCAATACTGCGGCGAGCTGGGTTGGTGGCTGGCAGCTACCATAAGTTCGACGAGGGTCGAACTTGGATCGGAAGCGGGCGGGGTGGCAAGGGTGCGCGCACCTGATCTTGGAGAGTGGGGAGCTTGGGGAGAACTCTCGCAGTTGCAGTTATCCACAAGGCGCGGGGCCTCAATGGGGACCTGCTTCACGGGGGCCGTGCAACAGGTGCCCGTGGCGGTTGGAGCCAGCGCAACAGGTATTGCACAGCAGCAGTCTTCCATCGCAACATTGCCCATTGGAAGAGCGCTCATCGAGCAACCACCTGCTCCCATACTCGGCGCGATCGGCTGGTAAACCTCAGCTCCAAGAGCACCCGCAAGGGGAGCGAAAAGGGCGAAGGCTACCAACAGCACGAGGCACCACGGGCGCATCGCTTCCACGCCTAAGGGGCTTCTGTTTACTCTTGGTAGGGCTTGCATGACTGCTATTAGGAATACGCGAAGAGGCGGGATCCGGCAAGTACGAGTTCGGTTGTCACGCCAAGAATCTAAAGCTAGACCCGTGTGAGGTGGCCCTATTCGGCGTCGCTACTTGGGATTCGACCACAGCTGCCCTTCGCTATCGGGCAGATCCGACTGAGGATGGGGGCAGACATCCGTGTCCGTGCGCTCGAGCAGTGCCCGAGCCGCTTGATGCTCTGGAGCCAATTCGAGAAGGTGCAGGAGGGCTACCCGCCCGGCGGTATATTCGCCCGCGAGTACATAGGCTCGTCCAAGCTCGAACCAAGGGTCAGGATTTAGCGGCGCAAGTCGCGTGATGGTAAGAAGGTCTTCGAGGGCTAGCTCGAACTCGCCCATGGCCAAGCGCAAGCGAGCGCGGCCGTAGAGGGCAACAACATTCTCCGGTTCGAGAGTCAGGGCCTCCTCGATACAAGGGCGGGCCTGCTGGGGATCGGACTTGCGCAGCCAGATGCTGCCGAGGCATGCGAACAGCCCGCCGTGGAGATCCGCGGTCATGGGGCCGCTTTGCTGCAGGTCCTCGAGAATTGCGAGGGCGCCATCGATGCGATTCTGGCCGATCAGGGAGCGTGCGAGAAGCAGCTTGGCTTCGCTGGATTTCGGCCAGGAGTCCAGGCAGGCTCGGGCGTGGCCGCCCGCTTCCGAGCGGCGTCCGCGTCCGAGGGCAAGGCGTGTGAGATAGAGGCTAGCCTCGGGGTGCGGGCCATCTTCAAGGGCCTCGAGCAGGCGCATGCGCTGGCAATCGGCATCTTCCACGCTGTCGGTCCAACGATCCGGATCAATTCGAGGATCGCGCAGGCAGGCCTGGATACTCGGCGAGGAGCCGTTGCCCGATTGCGGGGCGCGCACAATCAGGTCCTTGGCCAAGAGTAGCCTTCCGCTGGGGGGGAGTTGCAGTGAGCCATGGGCGCCACCGCGCCACCAGTCACGCAGTTCGCCTTCACAGTCCGTTGGACGGAAGAGCGCAAGCAGTGGAGTCTCGAGTCGGGAGCGATCCTCGGCCAGTCTGTACCAGCTGCGGCGGGCGCGCTCGGCCACATCGGCCCAGGTACCCAGCTCGCTCGTGTCGTTCATAGCAGCGACGGCCCGCGCGCCAAGCTCTAGGCGACCGTGACCGAGCAGCGTCTCGAGCCAGCCACGGGGCGGGATGGCACCTGCTTGCAGAAGGAAGAGTACGGAGTCCTCGGTGAGCCCGAGCCCGGCGGTCGGGTTCTGGAGGGACTTGCCGTCGAGCAGGGTGCAGGACGAGTCGAGCAGGCCCAGGCGGATGTCCTGAGGAGTCTCGGCCCAATCACGCGGTGTACTGGCCGTGATGGAGAGCCTTGGGTCCTTGGAGGCGCTCAGCGCGGCCAAGGTTGTGCAGAGATCGCGGCTGCGGGCCCCCGGGGGGATCAAGACATGCAAGCTCGCGGAGTTTAGCGCGGCCGCGTCTAGGCTCGATGGGAAGGGAGAGGAGAGGTCCGTATTCATAGGGGCAGTTGCTCTGCAATCGGCGCTAGCACCCCCTAGCTGTCCATAAAATACACGATGGGGACGCGAAACCTCTTGTTTTCCCCGACGGGCTACTTCACGAACTCAAAAGCGCCCTCGGGAAGCAGGTAGACGATTAGCATGTCGCCTCCAGTGGTGGTGGGCACGTGCTCCGTGCCCTCGCCGAAGACGATCCAGCCCGGCTCGCGGCCGTCGAACTTGGGGGCGCCGGCAATGCGCACGGCGTAATTGATCTCGCCCTTGGGATGCCGGTGCTTGGGGCCCGCACCATTCATGCGTACCACGTCGATGGTAAAGTTGTCGCTCTCGGGGCAGGCCTTAGACACGCGACCGAAGGTCATGGGTAGCTCGCCGCGGTTGGCGATCTCACCGGCTTCGAGCATCTCAAGCAGCTTGGCACTGAGGGCGAGCCCAGCTTCGCTTTGGGGGTCAAAACGCTCGTTTAGCAGCGCCTCTGCGGCAGTGGTGTCGGACACATCAAGGTCCCGGGCAGCGTCGAGTAGGGGGCGAAAAGTATCCAGCATATTTAGAATGGAGGGGGCTGCGGGCACGCCGCTTGGCTAGCAGCCGTGGGGCGGGTGGTCGGTAATAGGCAAAAGACGATAGCACAGGATCCTTGAACTGCCGCCTCCCACAGCACCTAATCGTAGTCGGCAAATACGCCCCTTTTCTATTTCTACTTGTGCGACTGCAAACATGACCTCGACCGATCAACCCAGCCAGCCCGTCCACGAGGGCAGCGAAGCGCCAACCCGGCAGCGACTGCTCGCGGACTTCGGTGACGAGTACCTCTCGATCCAAGCTCTCTTCCGCTTCTGCTATTTGCCCGCGGGGCGGCTCTCCTTCCTCAAAGAGCTAGCCGTAGATGAGCAGTGGGGAGCCCGTGACTTCGCTCTCTTGAAGTACCTAGCCGTGCACCTACGTTTGTCGGTCGAGCAGGGGTGCTACCTCTGGAATGAGGGCCAACTCGTGATGACTGCTGGGGACTTGACCACCAAGACCGGGGCTCCGATCTACCTTGGCATCTCGGCTAATGCGCAGCCCGAGGGAAACCCCTGGGTTGTGAATTGGGTCGGTGAGAGGCCCAGCACACAAGCTCTCCCCGAGGCGCCGGATCTCGGAACGTGGGCCAGTTTGGATACGAGCCATGAGGTCGTCGTAGCCTGCGAGCTCGATCACCCCGAGCGGCGAGTGCACCTTCCCGGTTTTGATGACGCCAGCGCTGTGGCCAAGTGCGCGGCCATCGCTGGCGCGATCAGCTGGGCCGTCCATCGCGGTCTCGCCACACCTCAGATTCACAGCGGCGGCCGAGGCTACTTTGTGCCGGTCTACCTCGGGTCTCGGGAGGACCTCCACGCTGAGCCGGACTTCGTTGCGCCCGTGGTGGTGCAGTCTGATCGCGGCATCGTGAGGGCCGTGCTCTCCCCCCAGAATGCCTACGCTCCGGCCCGGGCCGTGGTGCAGCGCTGTGAAGAGCTTCCCCCGTGGTTGCTTGGCGCTTGGGAGTCCGACGAACGTGAAGAGGAGCCCGAACAAGCCGATGCCTAGCTGGCTCAATCACCTCTTACTGCTCGGCGCGTTTTTGCTGCTGGGCGTCGTCTACGGACCCTATTTGCGGGGTGCGGGTAGTCCGAATTCCGAAGCTACGGGTGGCTTCCTTGGTAAGGACCTACTGGTCTTGGCCGATGCAGCAGGCGGGCGCACTTACTCGGCATCGTCCGTGGAGCCCCTGCCGATGCAGGAGATGAGCCTAAAGGCCTTCGTGGATGCGGGTGGGCGCGGCTCGGTCCTAAGCGGCGCTTCCATAGCGCTCTCCCGTAGGCTCTGGGGTGTTACGGATTCCAGCGCGAAGTTTTATCGGCTCGAGAACCTGCTGCTGCTGATCTTGGCTGGGCTTGGGCTCGGCAACTTCGTGCGGCGTCTGCTGCAACCTTGGACCGGAACCGATCACGGGCGGGCGGCAGCTCGAGCGCTGCCGGCGGCCCTTGTTCTCCACCCGCTCGCCGTTCACGCCGTGGCGGATCTGTCTGGTCGTACCGAGCTCTTGGGCCTAGCTTTCAGTGCCTGGGCGGCGGCGCTCTACCTGCGCGGTCGACAGGAGCGCAGGTCGAGCCAGATTCTGTTTGCTGGGTTGCTGGCCATGTTTGCCAGCCTCTCCTGGGGGATCGGGTTCGGGCTTGCACTGGCCATCGGCATCGCCGAGTTCGTCTCCGCTAGGCGCTACCGACCAAACCGCAACTCCTGGCGAGCTGCGGGGTTGATCGCGCTACCCTTTGCGATCTGCGGCATGGCGGACCTAGCCATGCGGTTGTGGTTTGGCGTGCCCTTGGGAGGGGCGAGCCCTTCGCTACAGGTGACGGGCGTCCTCGAGCGTCTTGGGGTGCTGGTCGTGTCAGTACCCGGAGCCGGGTCGGTCAATCCTGGCCTGGCCATGGCCATGGCAGTCTGCACGTTCCTTTTGATGATGCATCCCGCCCTGCGTGCAGCTCGATCGGCGCCACGGCTCTGGGGGTGGATGCTGGGACTGTGGTTTGTCGGCGTGCTCTTCGCCGTCTTCGGAGGGGCTAGCGTAGACTCCATGGACTTCAGCAGGGCCGAGACGCTCTTGGTCGCGACCGCGGTGGTGACCAGTGGCCTGGTCGTCGTGGCGACGGGCGTCCAGGGCTTCCGACGCTTGGCCTTGCCGATTGCCTTGGCGGGTACCTACGCATTGCTGAGCTTGGGACAAACCGGAGGCTACTTGGATGCGATTCAAGTGACCACTGAGCTACGCCGTGATCTCTTGCTCGGTCTCGACCAAGCTAGCGAGAGCGGCAAGCCAGGCGCCCAGATTCTAGTCCTAGACCCCGCTCCACTTGTGGGGGCCATCGCCCCGTTTGAAGGTGGTATCGAGCACCTATTAGACCCTTCGCTGACTGGGCGCAACGTGGATCCTCAGCGCCGTGACCCCAAAGGGTTGACCAGCGAGGCGCTCTTGACCTTTGCCCGCGAGCCGGAGTTTGATGTACTCCGCAAGTACGGCGTTCTACTGCTGCCCGTGCCCGGCGAGCTGGTGGGCCCAGCAGTCGAGGGAGCGCCCGCCCCTCCCCGGCGGGGAATCTTGCTGCCCGAGCCACGAGCTTTTGAACAGCAGCCCCCCTGGACATCCGACCCTCGATCGCCGTCTTTGAACTTGGACCCCTTCTCGATCGGTGCACTGCGCGTGCAAGCGCCATCGGATCGCCTGGACAGCTCGACTCCATTCCCAAGTAGCGTGACCTGGAGCCCTAAGTCGGCTGCCGAAAGCCAGGGCCAATCCGAGACGAGTGGCATGTGGATCCAGAGGCGCAATCGCGACCTGGGGATCTTTGATCTGTCTTCCGACCTCAACTGGCTGCTGGCGGGCCAGATTGGTCGCATGTGGCTTGCCGAGGGCCTGCCCCGCGTGGACCGCTGTGACCTGCTTGCGGACCTTCCGGGCCAGCTGATTGGTGGGGATGGGCTCTTGAATTACGAGGTCGACGGCAATGACTGGGTCTTCGCCCTTCCGAGCGAAGCCGCGGACACCCAGGCTGAAGGAGACAGCCAGTGGGTGCTCAAGCTGTTGGACCTCGTGCATCTGCGCCATGTGGTCCTGACAGCGGAGTCGGCCACGAGCGGCCAGTTGCGCTTCCGTGGCGCAGCCCGTGCGGCAAACAGCTTCGCCCCAACTGATCTGGCTTGGAGTTTGGAGCGTCAGGTGAATAGCCTTGCGATTTGGCGCCACCGAGGCCGGGTTCAGGAGTAAATTCCTCCGCCTGTATTTCAGCTTAATCGACCACAAGACAGAACCGCCCCCCGACCCAACATGGCAACTAGCCCCACCAAGAACCTCGAGACCTTTGAGAACCCCGCCGCGCACCGCGACTTCGAGATTCGCTTCGAGTGCCCCGAGTTCACCTGCCTGTGCCCGTTGACGGGCCAGCCAGACTTCGCGACGATCCGGATCGCGTACACGCCGGACGAGCAGTGCGTCGAGCTCAAGAGCTTAAAGCTGTACCTCTGGAGCTACCGCGACGAAGGCGCCTTCCACGAGGCGGTCACGAACCAAATTCTCGACGACATCGTTGCCGCAATCTCACCGCGCAAGTTGACGGTCATCGGTGACTTCTGGGTGCGCGGGGGAATCGAGACCGTGGTCGAAGTTAACTACGAGAAGTAGGGCCTACTCCTCTAGGAAATTCCGCAGCAGCGCCTGGCCGTCCTCACTCAGGATCGACTCGGGATGAAACTGTACGCCACTGTGGGGGCGCGTTTTGTGGGCGATGGCCAAGACCTCGCCCCGGCTCGACGTCGCCGTGACCTGGAGTTTCTTGGGGATAGAGTCGGGGGCTACCGTCAGCGAGTGGTAGCGCCCCATGTGGACGCTTGCTTTGAGACCTCGAAAGAGCCCGGTTCCGGTGTGGTGGACTGCGATAGGCTGCCCGTGGGCGAGTTCGGGCGTTCCGCAGATGGTGGCGCCTGCGTCAAGGGCTAGGGCTTGGTGACCAAGGCAAACCCCAAGAATCGGCGTATGTGGGAGGGCCTGGAAGAGCTCAAGGCTAAGCTTGGCATCCCTAGGGTGCCCGGGTCCGGGGCCCACGAGGATGCGATCTGCATTGAGTTCGGTAAAATCCTGCAATGAGGCCGTGCCGGCCTCGAAGACACGAACCTTTGCGCCGAGGGCCTGTAGGCCCTGGACTAGGTTCCAAGTAAACGAGTCGCGGTTGTCGAGCAGAGCTAACAAGGTCGTAGGGAGTAGGGGAGCTGCAGAACTTATGAGGCAATGGCCTCTGGGGCGTGATTCACGAGCAAAGGAGTCGTAGGGTACGGTTTATGGATCGAGAGACAAGTCACATCGTAATCATCGGATCGGGCGAAGTGGGGCACCACCTAGCCGAGATGCTCTCCAAGGGCGAGCACCGCGTCAGCGTCATTGATAA
This sequence comes from Planctomycetota bacterium, assembly GCA_029250885.1. GTDB lineage: Bacteria > Planctomycetota > UBA1135 > UBA1135 > CALBMX01. The sequence goes on along the minus strand of JAQXEK010000010.1, from coordinate 145,615 downwards.
AGATCCGGTGCGGATTCGGGAGCTCCAGGAGTCCCTGGATGTGCAGGCGATTCAAGGTGATGCGACCTATGCCGAGGTACTGACACGGGCCGGTGTGCGCAAGGCTGACCTTGTGGTAGTCGCAACCAACAACGATCAAGTCAACATGCTGGCTTGTGTCTTGGCCCGCAGCCTAAAAGCCAAGCGCATCATCCTGCGGATCAAAGACACAAAGCGCGTAGACGAGTACCGCTTTTTCTACAAGGGCTGCCTCGGCTATGACGTTTTGCTCTCGACCGAAGAGCTCGCGGCCGAGATGGTCCTGCGCACGGTAGCCACAAACCACGCCCTCGAGGTCGAGTCGTTTGCCGGCGGCCAAGTTCAGTTGCGGCGCTTACGTCTTGGCAGTGACTCCGAGCTCTTGGGTACAGCTCTCATGAAGCTGCGTCTGCCGGCAGGAGTGATGCTGGTAGCCGTGATCCGGAACCACGAGGTCAGCGTCCCGGGCGGACAGTTTGCCCTGGAAGCGGACGACCATGTCTATGTCGTGGGCAAACGGGATAGCCTGGACGAGTTCGAGGCCCTGGCTGGAGAGCCCGTCAAGCTGCGTCGGAAGGTAGTGATCATGGGTGGCGGCTCCGCCGGCGTGAGCATTGCCCAGCGCTTGGATGCAACCCCGGGCATCTCGGTGCGGCTCTTCGAGCGCGACCCCCAGCGCGCACGAAGTGTGGCCGAGATGGTCTCGAGTCGCGTGCTGGTACTGGAAGGCGACGCGACGGATCTCGACTTCTTGATGGAGGAGCAGGTTGGCGAGGTCGACGTCTTTATCGCTTCGACTCGCGACGACGAGGACAACATGATCGCCTGCCAACTGGCGAAATCCCAGGGCGTTGAGCGCACCGTGGCCCTAGTAAATAAACGCGCCTACAGCAGCGTCTACAACCTGATGAACATCGACGTGGCGGTCTCGCCGCGGCTGCAGTGCGCCCAGCGCATCCTGCGCTTCGTACGCTCGGAGTCCGTGTCCTCGATTGCCGTCATCGCCGATGGTCGCGCCGAGGTACTCGAGCTTGAGGCTCACTTCCGCGGCACGAAAAAAGAACGCAAGGTAAAGAACCTTGGACTCCCTGACGGTGCCAAAATTGGCGCGGTCGTTCGCTCGGAAGATGTCTTTATTCCGAACGGCGAGAGCACGATCGAGGACGGGGACCAGATCATCATCTTTGCCCTTCCGGACGACATCCGCGAAGTCGAGACCATCTTCTTGGAACCCGATAGCCACGTCGCCGAATGAACCTCCACGCGGTCTATCACCTGCTTGGGCAGGTCCTGCTGCTGTTGGCGCTCTTCCTACTCGTGCCGGCCTGTGTTGCGCTCTTCTACACAGAGCACGGCGCATGGAGTGCATGCCTGCGCTCTTCGGCCATCTCGGGCGCTATGGGGATGGGCCTCGTGCACCTGATGACACGCCAAATCGGCGATCAGTCCGAGTACGGCCCCAAGAAGCGCAGCCTTGGCACACGGCGCAATCTCTTGTTGCTGGCCTTCTCCTTGGGCTGCGCCGTAGTCATTGGGTTCCTGCCCTGGGGATCGGCTGACGATATTCTCGACTTGGCTGGCAGCTTGCCTACTTTTGGGAGCGCCTCGTCAGACCAAATCTTGCTTGGAGGTCAGATCGGTGTGATCTTGCTCGCGCTGATGGCGCTGGTGCACCAACTGCGCCACGACCGCAAGCGCGCCGAGCTCAACCAGAAGGAGTTCTATCGTCGCGAGGGCCTTGCTGTGGTGGGGCTGTCTTGGTTGGTCGCCGGAATCATCGGCGCAATGCCCTTCCTCTTCTCTGGCGCGATTCCCCAGGTCGTCGATGCCTTCTTCGAGTCCGTCTCCGGATTCACCACGACGGGCTCGACGATCCTGAGCGCCGACGGCATCGACGGCATGTCCAAGTCGATCGCCTTCTGGCGCTCCTTCACCCACTGGCTCGGCGGTATCGGCATTGTGCTGGTGTTCGTTGTTCTCTTCCCCGCGGGTGGTCGCAGCCTGTTCCGTTCGGAAGTTCCCGGCGTCTCCCGGGAGGCTGTGCACCAGCGCGTTCGGGACAGTGGCGTTGGCCTGATGCGCATCTATGTGGGGCTGACGATCGTGCAGGTCGCCCTGTATATGCTGGCGGACCTGCCCCTTTATGAGGCCCTGGTTCACGCCTTTGGTACGTTGGCGACGGGTGGCTTCTCAAGCCACTCCGAGAGCATAGCGTACTTCAACTCGCCCCTAGTTGAGGGCATCACGATCGCGTTCATGTTTGCGGCGGGTATCAACTTCGCGATCTACGACACGGTCCTGCGCTCGGGTCCTAAGCGCGGCTGGCGCATGGCGATCCAGTCTAGCGAGGTGCGCGTCTATGCGGGGGTGATGGGCGGTGCGACCCTAGTGATTGCGGCCGTGCTGTGGTTCTGGGGCGGCTCGAATGGCGTGGCGGGTTCAGAGCTTCCAGACTACTCGAGGGTGACTTCCGCGCTACGGGACTCGAGCTTTGTGGTCTCAAGCATCCAGACGAGCACGGGATATGGCACGGCTGACTTTGACCAATGGCCCCACTTTGCGCGCATGCTGTTGATGGGGCTCGCTTTCATTGGCGCTTGTGCGGGCTCGACCGGCGGCGGTCTGAAGGTGGTGCGCTTTATGATCCTTGCGAAGGCATCTTTGCGAAGCTTCCAGCAGTTTGCGCGCCCCCGGGCCAAGCTACTTGTGCGCATGAATGGAGAGCCGCTGGGGGAAGACATGGTCTCGGGGATCGTGGGCTATTTTGGTATGTGGTTCCTGATCTTTGGGTCGGCGACCCTCTGCTTGACAGCGATGGATATTGATCCATTGACGTCAATGACGGGTGTGCTGGCTACCCTAAACAACATTGGGCCGGGGCTGGACATGCTTGGGCCGACCCAGAGCTTTGGGTGGATGCCCGATTTGGGCAAGCTGCTTTGCTGTGTCTTGATGCTAATTGGGCGTCTTGAGTTTTATGCCATCGTCGTCCTATTCTTGCCTCGGTTTTGGCGCATCTAGTTTTTGGGGGAGCCGTCCCTGATGGATTCCTTTTGCCCCTCTAAATGGCACAGCCCCCTATTTATTTGGGGGGGCTCGCGACGATCTCTTTGGGGGGCGGCGCACAAGTATTGGTAGTGGGTACGGAAAAGCGGCCTGCACTCTTTGAGAGGGCAGGCCGCCGTTGCTCTTACTATGGATCCGGCGTTAGTTACAGGATGTCTTCTCGGTAAGTCCAGCGGCCTTCGGTGCTCACGTCGCGGCGGTTGGCGATGAGGCGCCATAAGCCTTCACTTCCTACGGCGGTGATGTATTCGGAGCCGTCGTCGAGAACTACTCGGCCCGAGATCAGGCCAATCAACGCTGGGCGATCTGTAAGGGGATCAACCCAGAAGACCCCTGCGCCGACCTGGCTGTTGTCTCTTGGGATGTCTTCGGACGATCGGAAGCAGAGGCCACTCACCCTGGGGTCCTTGGTGGGGAAGAGATCCACTTCCCAAGTCTCTGCGCCGTAGCGGCCCTTGGCGTAGATACGATCGCCCGAGGCCGGTTCGATGAAGGCCACGTCGATGGTGGGAAATCGGATCTCGCCTTCTGCCAGGTAGAGCCCGTCGCCAATGGGCTCGATAAGCGACGCCTCGATGCTGGGGCCGTCGCCGAACCAGACGCTAATGTCAACTTCGCCGGAACGGGCCGTGTTGCCTAGAAAGACCACGCCGCCGGGGGTGGAGACGCCAAGCTCGGAGCCGCCGCTTGTCTGCAGGATGACCGTTGCGTCTCCATAATCACGGGTGGTGGCGCAGGAGGCAGCGATGATTCCAAGGGCGGCCGCGAGCAGGGTGCGGCGCGTGGAGCGGGGATGGTGCATGTTGCTGTTCAGGATGCGGAACGGGGCGAAACATAAAGGGGGCCGGTGGAGCATAGCTCCCCGGCCCCCGTGTTGCTATGGCCTGGTTGGTCTTGCAGCACCTTCCAGGTGAGGGGCCTAGCCCATTTCCTTCTTCCAGGCGGTCTCGAGCTCGTCCCAGTCCACGCCGTCGAAGGCCACATCGATGGCCTTGTCCAGGTCTCCGGTGCTTGCCAGGGTCTCAAGATAAGTGTCCAGGATCGTGTCCCAACTGTCGTTCCAGTCCTTGCTCTTCTTCTTGCCGGTGCGCAGGAAGTAGACGAAGGACCAGCCTTGGGCGTACAACAGGCCACCATTGTAGCCGTAGCTGTTACTGCCGTAGTACTCGCGCTGTGTATAGCGCACGATCTCCTTAAGGGGCACATACTCGCCCGTCTTAATCATTTCGCCGGCCGTGTCCTTACGCCACTCGGCTTCTTTGATCTGGAACTTCTTGTTCTTGTACTTGTAGCCGCTGTAAAAGTCGCCCGTGCCCTCGTTGTACCAACTGTGGGGCGAGATGCTTCCGTAGAAGTAGTAGATGAACTGGTGGAAGGCCTCGTGGTTAAGAACGAGCCATGTTTCCGATCTGGGGCGCGTGTCGTAGATCACAAGCTCCTGGTCCCAGCTGGACCAATAGCCAGCCGATCCAACGGGACCGCCATAGCTGTGGTACTCGTTCTGGTCGGCACAGACTCGCACCACACTGGTGCGTGCAAGCTCCATGGGATCGACTGCACTCACTGATTCGCCGTATCCCTTGGCCTTAACACCGCCTTCCTCATCCGAATCTGCCTCGCTGGAATCCGTTGTTTTTGGCCGGTTGGCCCGGGCCTTCTCGGGCGGGTAGTCCACCATGTACACCGCACGGATCGCCTCGAGGCGAGCCATCAGGTCCTTCATGAAAGACTTGTCGTTGTTGTGGGAGATGATGAAGTAGTTCTCGGTCTCGTACAGCTGCCAACCTGGGGTTCGGCGCACGTAGTCCTCAAGCTCTTTGCGCTTCTTCGCACGCACGGGAGAGTCGTCCGCGTGCTCGATCTTGTCGTTGAACTTAAGTTCCTTTAGCTCGATCGGCTTTAGGGTCTTGGCCATCTTGGCAAAGATCTTCTCGTACTTAAGTTTCCACTTGCGGTCATCGTCGCCGGGGCCGTTGAAGACTACGGCCACTTCGCAATCCGGGTGGAGCTTGTACACCATGGCATAGGCCTTCAGCTTGCCGCTGGGGTCCATTCTGGACGTGGCCTCGAAGATGTATTCGGTGGCCTCCACCTTGTTGATCTTCTTGTCGTCCTGGTCGATGATGCGCCAGGAGTTGCCGGGTATGTTTCCATCGATCCACTCGACGATGTCTCCGTCGGAGAACATGTCCGTGATGTCGATCTCCTCGACCGTCTCGCCGTCGACCTCGATGTCGAGGGTCCTCTTGGACTTGGCGCGGCGGTCGAACTTGACCATCCAACACTCCAAGTAGATGCTGGTATTACGTCCCGAGGGGACGGCAACCTGGTTATTCGGGTTGTACTTTCCCAGCAAGTTGCTCTCGCCAACCTTAGGCGGAATGAAGGACCAGTCCTTCGGCATCTTGATCTTGAAGCCAAGGTCCGAGTCGTCGACGAAGTAGTCGCCGATCTTGGGGGCCTGGGCATTGGCTGCGGGAGCCATCAGGCCCGACCAGAGAGTCAGGAAGGCGAGTAGTGCGAGGAGGAGTTGCTTCCAGTGCATAGACCGGTGTGGATTAGGGGTCTCGGGGTGACGGGAGAATGGCGCTTAGAAAGCAGAGCCGACCGCGAAAAGATCTAGAGGGTAAAGCGGTCGGTAAAATAGATCCCTCATCACATTCCATACGCCATAAACGCTGCTAGCTTGCAAAGACTTGGAAAAGTTCTGCTATGAATGCCCAAACTTCGTTCGTAAGACCAAAGACTTCCTTCTGATGCCCCTTACGAGGTATCCAGTATCTTCCACCACTTCATTCAGTTCTCCGCCAAGCATGCAGAAGTCACCTATCCTGCCTATTGTCCTTCTCCTAGGCATCTTGATTGGAGGTGGGGTCTACCTGCTCGGCTCCAGCGGCAGCAACAAGCAAGAGGAGTCGGAGCTGACCCTGACAGATACGACATCTAAGCAGGAAGGAAGCACCCGTAGCAGCGGGCCCATGGCGGGAGGCAAGGAGACGCTTTTAGGCACGGCCCCGACCGGAGAGGCTAAGCGGTCCGCGGTATCCTTGAGCGGCGACTCCGACTCCGCAGTCGCGTCCAAGGCCCAAGATAGTGTGACCGGCCGCGTGGTGAACACCGCAGGCAACGGACTTGGTGGAGCAAGGGTCACTTTTGGCGGACCGGACTTCTTACCCCTGGCATCGAATCTGGGCTCGAACAGCTCATTCGCCAAGCGCTGGTCAACCGTGACGCGAACCGACGGCAGCTTCGAACTTGTCGGCCCTGAACCGGGTGAGTTGCGCGTCGAAGCGAACCTAGCTGGCTTCGTTCCCGCCGAGGTCGCGAACCTAGTCCTGCCCATGGATGGCGGCCTAGATGTAGGTGACTTGGTTATGGATGTAAGCGTCCTTCTCGAGGGGCGCGTCAGGCTCGAGGGTGGAGGCGGTATTGCCGGCGCAGAGCTGCACATCCAAGACCCGAACGCGGATTTCGCCTGGTTCGGCCGAGGCAGCAGTGAAGCTGCGGCCACGACGGATCCGGACGGCTACTTTCGCATTGACACACTAGCGGCGGGCCCCTGGAAGATCCTCGTCACGTCCGACGATCACCCTGATCGAACCTTCAAGGGACGCACCGAGCGTCCAGGTGAGCAACAGGTCAACTTAGAATTTAGCCTTGAACCCGGACTCACGATTGCTGGCCGAATCCAAGGGGCTTCGCAGAGGGACCTAGCTGAAGTCGAGGTTTCTGCCCGGCCCGGTGGAGGCGTCATGCGTTTTGGGCCTGGCGGCGGTGCGGAGCAGCGAAAGGCAGACGTGGCCGCCGACGGTACCTTCGTCGTTCGAGGCTGTCGGGAAGGGGAGCAGTATGAGCTCTCTGGTAGCAAGGTCGCCGAATCAAGAAGGCGATTCATGCCTAGTCCCGCAGTGACCGAACGGGTTAAAAGCAATGCGGGAGATTCGGGAGTCACGCTTTCATGGATTGGCTCGACCAGTGTCAATTTTCAGGTCGTCTCCGCGTCGACAGGCGCTCCTGTCGAAGACTTTAAAGTGACCTTCGGTAGCGGCTGGCAACAACCCTACCAGCGCGATGGCAAGGTCGTGACGCACCACCCAAGTGGCATGGTGTCGCTGACTGGACTCATGCCGGATAATGGACGATTTCGCATGGGGCCCTTCAAGGTCGTCATCGAGGCGGCGGGGTACGAGTCCTTCGAACGCGAGCTCGAGGTGACCGCGGGTGAGGAGCTCGATGCGCGTATCTTCTCTCTGAAATCAGCGGCCATTGTTACGGTGACTGCACTCGACGCCAGCTCCGGTATGCCGATCGAGGGCGCCGAGGTCCGGCTCTCTGTGGGCGGCCAACAAGGCGGCTTTGAGTTGGGTGGTTGGGGTGCTCCCTTCGACGAACCCAACAACGAGAGCCGCTCGTCGAAAACCGGTCCGGATGGAGTCGCGCGGCTCTCCAGTTTTGAAGGCCAGGCCGGTCGTCTGACCGTGACCCATGGGAGCCACACGACTTGGCGTAACGAGAGCTTCGTCATGCCCGCCGCCGCTCCTGTTGCCGTCGAGGTGCGCCTTGGTGCCGGCGGTACAGTTCTTGTGACGGTAACCGACGCCATGGGCAACCCGAAGCCTGGAGCGCGAGTGGAGACTCGACGTTGGACAGAAAATCAGGACTCGGGTGGTCGGGGATTCGGCCGACGTCGAATGGTCGCAGCCTTTGGCGGACCTGGCGGCGACGGCTCTGCGGTCGCCGATTCAAATGGTGTCGCCTCGTTCTACCACCTAGAGCCGGGGACACACGAGTTTAAGATTGGCCAAGACCAGGGCAACATGGGATTATCCGTGTCGGCGACATTGACAGAGGGTGAAGATAGGGACAGCTGGATTCCGACCGAAGTCGTTGAAGGGGGCCGTCATACACTTAGCCTGCGAGAGGAAGCCACAGGCATTTTATCGGGAACGGTCTGGGAGAACGGCATCGGCTTGGCCGGGGCTGAGTTGAGCCTTAAGTCGGGAGACGATTTGATGGGATCCTTCGACTTCGGCTTCTCGGCTGGCCCTGGCAGCGGAACCACCGATGGCCGTGGCAAGTACAGTCTCTCCAGTGTCGAGCCCGGCTCCTATAACCTTGAGATCAGGCATGCGGGTCGTGTGATGAGCAGCAGTTTTCCTGTGGAAATTGTGGCCGGTGAGAATGACTTCGATGCGACCCTGTCCATAGCAGTCGTGGAGGGACACATTACTGATTCCCTGGGCAATCCTATCCAGGGTGCCAAGGTAGAGATCGGCCGGCCTAGCCAAGAAGACCCGTTTGGGTTTATGGTCCTTATGGAAACGGCGACGCAGCTCCAGATCGGCAGTGGTGGAAGTGATCCCAGTATCACTAATGCCGATGGGTTCTACTCACTTCGCGGAGTGGAGACGGGTGCCGATCTCCAGGTCACCGCTTCCGCTGATTCGAGCTCACCCGGCAAGACCGACATCTTTACCGTAGGCGAAGGGGAGACTCGCACACGCACCGACCTAGTTCTCGATCCGGCTGGCTCCATGGCCTTCAAGATCAGTGGCGGAGAAGATGGCTACTTTATGGTCACGGCGACCTACCTCGACGCGGAAGGCCTGATGCCGAAGATGGAGATCGCGGAATCGCGCAACGGCAAGATGAAGGCCATGACGCCAGGCAGGTGGTCGGTCTCGGCTGAGTCCGCTGGCCCCGGAATCAACAGCCAGGAGAGCGAGGCGATAGAGGTTGTGATCAAGGCTGGCCAAGAATCCGAGGTTGTGATCGAGATCTAGGAGAGGGCGTGGGTGGTGCGGTCGTCGCTTAGCTAGAATCTGGGAATGACTCCTCGCCCCGGTACTCCTGGCGCTTATCGCGCCGTTCTGCTTGACCTTGATGGCACCCTGATCGGACCCGGTGGCTCGCCCCATCCCCGCACGACCGAGGTCCTGCGCGAGATGCGCGGGCGCGGCGTGCACGTAATGATAGCGACGGGCCGGTCCGAGGGCGGAACGCGGGGCGTGCTCAAGGAGCTTGGCTTCGACAACCCTGCCATCGTGTTTAACGGCGCCGGGCTCTTCTGTCCGGTCAAGGACAAGCTGCTCGAGGAGCGGACCCTTGCGGACAAGACCATCGAGCGTGTCTTTTCTTTTAGCGAGAATCACGACATCCCGAAGGTCGTCATGCGTGCTGGTGCGAAGTTTGCGCGCACCCCAAAGAGCGAGCTCGAAGCCTCGGCCTTGGTTGGCCTAGAAGACCTACACATCGTGGACGAGGCGGACTTGCCCAGGGAGCGCTTAATTCGTATCACGCTGTATTCCACGGACTTTGCCGACTCCGCCCAGCTTGAAGAAGCCCTCGTAGCCCACGTGGATCGCCCAGCTTACTTTAGCCACTTCCCCCTTAGCGCCCTCTACGAGCACGCAGAGAGCCCCTACCAGGTCGTTGACGTGCAGCCGCCATGCCGAGGCAAGGGCGAGGCTCTGCGCTACTTACACGAGGCCCACGGCATCCTACCTGAAGAGGTGGTTGCCATCGGCGACGCCACCAACGACATCCCGATGTTTGAAGTCGCCGGCCTTGCCGTTGCTATGCAGAACGCTATGCCCGCTGCGGCCAAGTACGCCCATCGTACGATCGGCGACGCCGACTCGGACACGATCGCAGAGCTCTGCGAGGAGCTGTTCCCGGCCTAAATATGCCGGTACTTGTCTGGACCTTGTCCCGATTGGTCTAGGGGAGGGAGCGGTGCGTTTGGGCCTCGCGGCCCTTGAGGCTTGTCGTTAGTCGCTTTGCCGGAGCTAGACTCGTGTTCGGAAACTGTGCAGGGGAGGCATGCCAAGGGCTTTGACCCTATGCTAAGTCTCCTGATGTGATTTCGAGCGCAGCCCATTTGTAGAGCTATGTGGCCTGCCAATGCTGTGAAATCTAGGCCCCGATTCACCGTTTTCCGCCCCATTGTCATGAAAAAGCGCAGTCTGCTTCTTGCGGTTGTATTGCTCTCGTCACCTCTGGCGATCCCCTCCTGGGCTCGTCAATCCGATCCGGTCCTTGCGGTGGAGTCAACCGCCAGCGCCAACGAGGCCCTCCAAGGACGGTTGACGGAGTTGCACAAGATGGTCTCGCCATCTGTGGTCGCCTTGTTGCCCGCGGGCTCGGGCAACCGAAACAGTGTTGGGGGCAGCGGGACGGTGGTGACATCGGATGGCATGGTTCTGACGGCGGGGCACTGCTTCGATCGACCGGGTATCAGGCTGAAGGTCCGGTTTGACAATGGTGTGACGGCCAACGCAGTGACCCTCGGTCACGAGACCTCAACGGACTATGGCCTTGTGCAGATCACGGACGAGGGCGAGTGGCCCGCCGTTGAGATTGGCGATCCCGCCGAACTCGTGGCGGACGAGGTCTGCGTCATGTACGGGCATCCTGATGGGTACAAGGAAGATCGCCCTTCGGTGCCGCGCCTGGGTACCTATTCCGGCCACGCGGACAATGGCATGCTGCGAACAAGCTGCATCATGATGCCCGGTGATTCGGGAGGGCCTTTGTTCAATCTTCAGGGCAAGGTGGTCGGCATCAACTCGGAGATCGAGATTCCCTTGGATAAGAACTTCCACGTCTCTGTCGCGCCGGCCACGAAGAACTGGCAGCGACTCGTGGACAGTGAGGCCTGGGAAGGCGAAAGTCGCCGGCAGAGTCGGGATCGTGGCCACACGCCCGCGCCAAAGCCGAGCGAGACTACCGACCGGGGAACTCTCCTACCCGGTGGGCTAGACGCCCTTCGGGATGGTTTTAGTCCCGCAGCTACCCAAGTCGCCCCGAGCGTCGTGCGGGTTCGCAGCGTTCGTGGCGAGGACCTGTTTGGATGCCTGGGCATAGTGGTCGGTAGCGGTGGGTGGATCGTTTCTAAATCTTCGCGCGTAGGAGACTTTGATATCCGTTGCGACATCCAGGGCGGGCAGGTCTTGACCGCTCGAGTCATTCAACGGGACCCCTCTCTCGATCTTGTCCTGCTGCGGGTCGACGCAAAGCGGCTGGCTGCCGTGGACCTTGGGGCCGCTGATCTAGGACCAATCGGCACTCTCGTTGGGTCGATTGGCCGCTTAGGCGATCCGATCTATGCTGGCGTGCTGGGCGGGCAACCGCGCAAGATTACAAATCGAAAGTGGGGCCTCTTGGGCGTGACCTTTCAGCAGCAAAGCGCAGGTGGGGCAAAGATCCGCAAGCTGTCCAGTGGCGCGCCAGCTGAGGGCGCAGGTATCCTCGTGGGGGACTTAGTGACCTCGATTATGGGCCAGGACGTGGCGACTTATGGCGAGGTGGTCGAGCTTCTGCGGAAGACCCAACCGTACCAGACGATCAACTTGACCATCGAGCGCGATGGCGAGTCCAAAGACGTTACCCTAAGGCTCGGGACCAGCGACCGGGGCAGCCAAGATCTGCTTGGGCACAACTCACACCCCGCAGACTTCACGGTCTCTAGTGGGCGCAGCGCCGGCTTTGCGGCGGCCTTCCGCCATGATATGCCCCTTGAGATTTGGGAGTGTGGCGGCCCCGTGATCGACTTGAACGGCCGCGTAGTTGGGATGAATATTTCACGACTTGAGCGCTCGGGCAGCTTGGCGCTGCCGGTGTCGGTTGTGCGTGGGTTTGTGAAGAGCGGGATGGAGTGAGTTATTGCCTGCTTCGCGGCTTTGGGCTCTACTTAAACCACTTGGGAGCTTCCAGTACCGCACACCCCTGACAGACCTTCGGCAGATTCCCCTCGAACATCTGTTTCCGCAGTCGCTGCATCGGCTCACCATTCCATACAGCCTCGAAGCCATCTTCGATCACGTTGCCCAGCCTAAGCTCTCTGGGTCCGCGGCAGCAGGGGAAGGCCTCGCCGTCGGGCTCTACCTTGAGGTAGCCCATGACGTGGGGACAGAAGCCTAGGTGGGACTTGGCTAGCTCCACGTGCATGATGTCCATGATGGCAGCAGAGTTGATGCGGGCAGGTTGGTCGTAGTAGGTGAACTCTTGGCCGTGGGGGGCGTGGACTTCGATCCTTAGGTTGACGCCACGCTCTTCGCAGCGAGCGCGCATCTTCTCTAGGGCGGCGCCGACGACCTCCTCGCCGTGGACTCCAAAGGCGTCGAGTTGGTCGAAGTCGTTGGTGGAGTCCAGCAGCTCGAGTACGGTGATGTCGTGGGCACCTAGGTCGTCAACGACGTAGTCCACGAAGCCCTCGAGGTGGGGCACGTTGTCGGCTACCAGCACCATGTGGATGGTGACAGGTAGGGCGACTTCCTTGCAGCGGGCTACGCTTAGGCGTGCCTTTTCGGTGACTTCTTCAAAGTTAGCGGGGGAGCGCATCATCTCGAAGATCTCCTTGATCTGCGAGTCGATGGAGAAGGTGAGCTGGTGGATGTGGGGCAGCATCATCTCGAGCACTTCGGGCGTCATCAGAGCGCCGTTGGTAATGAGATTGAGCGAGACCTGGTGCTCCTGCAGCTTGGGGATCAAGGTCTTCATGTTGTTGAGCAAGGGCTCGCTCAACGCAGAGGGCGTCAGGATCGTCGCGTGGGGCAGGAGTTGGTCCAGGAGCTCTTCACGTTTGTCCCTAGGCGTGGAAACCATCGGCAACTCCTCGGACTGGGGGCACATCTTGCAGCGCAGGTTGCAGGAGGAGTTCGTGGAGTACTCCAAGAAGTACGGCTTGGAGTCCCAGACCAGTTTTTGTTGGGCGAGGGCAGTGTTGAGTGCCACGAAGGAGGATAATTCGCGGCGGTACTTAGGTGCGGGGGGGGTGGTCATAAGGATGGTTTACCACATTCTGTCATTGGGGGGGGGGATTTGTCTCTTGTGTGGGGGGGGTGAAGTTGGGCTTGGGGATGGGGATGGGGGCGATTGGGCGGGGCTTGTGCATTCTTTCAGAGTGCACTTTCACTTCGCTTGAAGGAGAGGTTCGTCTGGTTCTTCGAGGTTGAGACCTCTGTAGCACACTCCTTTGGAGTGTGCCTACCCACCAAAACGATGAGTCTTCCCACCCAACCCCTTACCTGCGATTCGATTCAGCAACCCCATGTTTGCCTCGCCAATACCGACGCAGTGGATCTCGACGTCGCGAAATAGGGTGAGTCGGGTGAGGTCGTCGAGCAGGTGGGTTTGGATAACGTAGGGGCCTGGGTAATGGATATTGTCTGCGTCGGGGGTGGCCTCGTGAGTCTCGGGGTCGCCGGTGGCACGGTTGCGGTGGTTCTTGTCGGGCATGTCCCAGTCGTCCCAGGACGGGTTTCCGTCGGACAAGAGAAAGATCGTGTCGGCGCCTTCTAGGAGAGCCTTCTTGTCGATAAATTCGTCGTCTTTAGCGAGTCCTTTTTTGCGGACTTGGAAGGCTCTTCGCAGGCCTCCGTGCAGGTTGGTTAGGCCTCGTAAGGTTCCGTCGGGGCGACTTTGGCTAGGGGGCCCCATCTTGATTGAGTCGAGCTCGTCGAGGGCCTTCTTTACGTTGGTGCGGGTGGCCTTGATCATCCCGTCCGTGGAGCGGAACAGGTCGGCCTGATCGCCGAAGTAGACCATGGTAAAGTAGGTGTTGGGGTCGAGCCTGCGCAGGGAGACCTTGAGGTGCTCGCGGGCTAGGTCAAAGCGGGTGTGGACTCGGCCCCAGTTGATGTCGTCGGTCGTGGGCGGGTCGCCTTTTTTTCGCTTGGGCGTCGGCGCTCCTGTGATTGGGCCCTTGGGCAGCATCGACTTGTCGATCGGTGTGCACATGGAGTCGGACATGTCGATCACGTAGGCCGTGCGCTCGCCCGTGCCCTCGAGCCCGAAGAAGGTCGCGGCGCCTTGGGTAGACTCGCCTGCACTCGAGCGCGGCAGCGAACCCGTGGCGCGGATTGCGTTGAGCTTGTTCAGCCATGAGTTGGGCTCAAACCACAGTCGCTTGGAGCCAAGGTACAAGCCCAGGTGCCGGGCAATGGTGAGTTTCGCACGATGGGAGAGCTTATGCTCCTCTCCGAGCAACAAGGCATAGGCTTCGGCCGCTTCCCAGAGGGCATCGTTGGTCTTTGAGATCGGCTGGGAGCGGAGCGCGACTCCCATAGCGCCGAGCAGCACCAGGCGAGCGTCGTCCTTACGCGGTAGGTCCCCACAGATTTGGCTGACTAGACTGGGCAGTGCTTGGCTCCTGTCCAGAGCAAGAGCTTGCAGGGCCACGGACTTCTGGAAGTGGGACGCCTTGGAGTTGACGATCGCGATCAGGGAGTCATCTCCCTTGGCCTGCTGTTGCACCGTGAGCGCTCGGAACCAAAGGTATGCGTCGCGATCCGCGTCGCATTCGGAACGCCAAGCTTCCCACTGGTCCGCGAAGGACTCATTGCCCAGAAAGCGAAAGCAGATCCCAGCGATGAGGTGGCGCGCGGGCACCTCGAACTGATGGGGATTCTTATAGCTACTAATGAGGATCTGCAAGGCCCGCGAGTCGCCGGTCTGGGCCAGCATCTCCCGGGCCTGGGTGTGCTCAAGTAGAGGCAGCCAGCCGAGGATCTCCTCGTACCGATGCACGGTCGATTCAAAGCCATCCGATTCTTGGAGGAGCGAGGCTTGGGGCTCTTGCATAGCCCTTGCGAGCTGGCTTAGGTGCAAGGGAGCGAGGATGAGCAGCAGTAGCTTGGCGAGGGCTTGGGGATTCAGGGCGCGCTGAACAGCGGGAAGAATACGGGAGCGGGTGCCGAAGTTCATATTGCGATGCCCAGGGTAGGATGCGGAATCGGGAGGCCCAGGCGAGGGCGCATGACAGCCTCTCACGCCCTACTTGCAGAGCGAAGCCGTGGAGTCCTTCACCTTGGGCAAGGATTCACAATAGGGGTGCCGGGCCCATGGGGCAAGGGGCTATGGCACATCCGCGCATTGCCCCACCTTAGGGGGCTGATGTGATCGCGCCTTGCCGTCTTAGCAAGCATCCACCGGCACCGGAAAACCCCGGTGAGATAGCAGCTATTCGCCTGCTGAGCTACTATCCCCTTTTGGGGATGGCTTGCTCGCGGACTTCGCGGCGGACTCGCCTTTCTTGTAGCTCTCGCTACGGTACTCCGTTTCGTAGAACCCTGCGCCCTTAAAGATGACTCCGCCACCGGAGCCGATCTGTCGCACGAGCTTCAGCTTGCCGCAGGCGGGACATTTTTTGCGCGCCTTCTCCGACATGGAGTGGAAGATCTCCAAGTGGTGACCGCAGGCGTCGCAGATGTAGTCGTAGGTCGGCACGGTTACTCAGTCTCGTCTTCGCCCTTGGCGACGTTGACTTGGGCCGAGCGAAGCACGACATCCTGCCAGGTGTAGCCGTCGCGAACACAGGCCACGATCGAGCCGGGTTCGTGGTCCGCGGACTCGACGATCTCCATTGCCTGGTGCAAGGCGGGATCAAAGGGGCCGTCGGTGTCAATGGACTTGACGTTCTCGGCGCCAATCGCCGTGATGAGCTGGTCCCGGGTCATGCGAACACCTAGGGCAAGGTTCTTGGTCTCGACGCTCTCGGCCGGGCTCAAAAGGGCCATGTCCAAGTTGTCCATCACCAGCAGGATCGACTCGAGCAGTGGCTGCATGCGCATGCGTACGCGCGCCTCGAGGTCACCGTGGGCCCTGCGGCGGATGTTGTGACAGTCCGCCTGGGAGCGCTGCCAGCGCGCGATGTAGTCATCGCGCTCGGCACGCAGGCTCTCGAGGGTTTCCTCGGCGGGCTCCTGGTTCGCCTCGTCCTGGGACTCGGCGGCTTGGTTCTCAGGGGTGGTTCCGTTGTCGTCGTTGTCTTCGACTTCGACCTGTTTCTCTTCCGTACTCATGGCTTAGCTGAACTTGTCGACAAGGCGCTCGAAGAAGCTCTTCTCGCCGCCCTTTTCGGTTTCAATGTTTTCAAACTCGTCAAGAAGCTCTTCCTGACGCGGGGTGAGCTTGGTCGGGATGTCCACGTAGACGCGAACCAGCTGGTCGCCGCGGCCGGAGCTCTGGACGTGGGGCAAACCCTGGCCGCGCAAGCGGAAGACCTTGCCGGTCTGGGTCCCCTTGGGGATGGTCATCTCGCCGCGACCCCGTAGGGTTGGGATCTCGACTTTGGTACCCAAAGTGAGCTGGCCGAAGGAGAAGGGCACCTCGGTGATTACGTCGGGTCCACTGCGCTGGAAGATCTTGTGCTCCTTCTCGTGGATGTCCACGTAGAGGTCGCCGCGGACTGCGCCCTTGGCACCGGCCTCGCCTTCGCCGGTTACGCGTAGACGCATGCCGTCCTCTACGCCAGCGGGGATGTCGATCTGCACGTCGCTCTTTTTGGCCCTCAGGCCATTGCCACGGCAGTCGGTGCAGGGGTTTTTCTGCACTTCGCCGGAGCCCGAGCAGTCGGGGCAGGGCGATGCCATGCTAAAGAATCCCTGGCGCCGCATGACCTGGCCGCGTCCACCACAGCCTGTGCAGGTGACGGGCTTCGAGCCGTCCTTTCCACCGGAGCCGTCACAGGCCTTGCACTGTTCGTTGCGGTTCATCTCAATGTGGCGCTCGACACCCTCGTCGATCTCTTCGAGGGTTAGCTCGAGGGAGACCCGCAGGTCTCGGCCGCGGGCCGGACCGCGCTGGCGACCGCGACCGCCGCCGAACATGTCGCCGAAGCCTCCGCCTCCGCCACCGCCTCCGCCAAAGATGTCGCCGAAGGCACTGAAGATGTCCTCCATGCTGGAGAATCCCTGGCCGCCACCACCGCCACCGCCACCGGCGAATGCTTGGTGCCCGAAGCGGTCGTACTGGGCGCGCTTCTGCTTGTCACCAAGCACCTCATAGGCTTCAGCGGCTTCCTTAAATTTAGCCTCCGCCGCCTCGTCTCCTTGGTTGCGATCAGGGTGGTGCTTCATCGCAAGCTTGCGATAAGCACTCTTGATCGCCTTCTCTTCCGCGTCCTTGGGGACGCCGAGAACCTCGTAATAGTCGGCCTTGGAGCTCATGTCTTGGTGGTGCAGTAGGAAGCTAGGCGCGAGGTCGCAGGTCGGAACCCGCGACCTCGCACGCTTTGAGAGTCGCTAGGAATCCCTAGTTGACTGCGCCGGCAATGGCGTCGTCATCCTTGAGATCCGTCACCATGGAGTTGGTGGTCAGCAACAGGGCAGCGATGGAAGAGGAGTTCTGCAGTCCGGCGCGCACAACCTTGGCGGGGTCGATGATGCCGGCCTTGAACATGTCTACATAGCGAAGTGTCAGGGAGTCAAAGCCCATGCCTTCGCCCTTCTCCAGGATCATCTCTGCGATCACTGAACCATCTTCACCAGCGTTCTCGGCGATCTGGCGCACCGGAGCGCCAAGGGCCTTACGGAGAATGTCCACACCGTGGCGCATGTCACCCTTGACCTTGAGCTTGTCCAGAGCGGCCGTCGCACGCAGAAGGCAGGTGCCACCGCCGGGCACGATGCCCTCTTCGATAGCCGCACGGGTTGCGTTCAAGGCATCCTCGACGAGGTCCTTCTTGGCCTTCATCTCGGCTTCGGTGTCGCCACCAACCTTGATCACAGCGACGCCGCCAGTCAGCTTCGCAAGGCGCTCTTCAAGCTTCTCGCGATCATAGTTCGACTTGGTCGCTTCCATCATCGTGCGGATCTGGGCGCAGCGCGCGTTCACCATCTTCTTCTTGCCGGCGCCGGCAATGATGGTCGTGCTGTCCTTGTCCACGCGTACCAGCTTGGCTTGGCCAAGCTGTGCTACGGTGACGTTGTCCAGGCTAAGCCCGAGGTCCTCGGTGATGGCCTGGCCACCGGTGAGGCAGGCAATATCTCCAAGGTAGGCCTTACGGCGATCGCCAAAGCCCGGCGCCTTCACAGCGCAGACGTTGAGGCCGCCACGCAGACGGTTAATCACAAGGGTTGTGAGTGCTTCGCCCTCGATGTCCTCGGCGATGATGAGCAGGGGACGGCCAGTGCCGTGGACCTTCTCAAGAACCGGGATCAGGTCCGCGGCTGCGGTGATCTTGGACTCGTGAATCAGGATGTAGGCATCCTTCATCTCAGCGATCAGCTTGGCGGGATCCGTGGAGAAGTACGGGGAAAGGTAGCCCTTGTCGAACTCCATGCCCTCGACCACTTCCAGCTCGGTCTCGCGGGAGGTGCTCTCTTCGATGGTGATCACACCCTCGTCGCCCACGCGGCCGAAGGCCTCGGCGAGGAGGTCGCCGATCTCCGAGTCGTTGTTGGCAGAGATCGAAGCGACGGCGGCCTTGTCCTTCTTGGACTTGACCGGGCGGGATGCCTTGCCGATGTAGTCGACCACGGCTTCGACGCCGCGCTCGATGCCGGTGCGCAGGGCAACCGGGTTTACACCCGTGGCGAGGTGGCGCAGGCCCTCGGCATAGATAGCCGAGGCCAGAACCGTAGCCGACGTGGTGCCGTCACCGGCGACGTCGTTGGTTTTCTTGGCGGCTTCGAGCACGAGCTTGGCGCCCATATTCTCAAAGGGATCCTCGAGGTCAATTTCCTTGGCGACGCTGACACCGTCCTTAGTGACGGCGGGTGCGCCAAAGCTCTTGGAGAGGATGACGTTGCGGCCCGCGGGACCCATGGTCACGCGAACGGTCTTGGCGAGCTTCTCGATACCAGCCTGCATCTTGGCGCGGGCGTTGTCGTCGAAGAGAATCTGCTTGGACATGAGAGTTGTGGTTTGTTGTTGGTTTGTGTTTTGGAGGAGTGGGGGAGTCGCGGTCGTGGTTGAGGTTGGTCAGGGGCTACATGCCCATGCCCATTCCTCCCATGCCGCCCATTCCCATGTCGCCCATGCCACCCATGCCCATGTCACCTTCGCCACCGGGGCCAACAGCAACAGTCGGCTCGGGGATCCTGGCGATCAGTGCATCGGTCGTCAGCAGCAGGGTCGCGACGCTAACAGCGTTCTGCAGAGCGGATTTCGTCACCTTGCAGGGGTCGAGGATGCCCTTCTTGACTAGATCGACGTACTCACCATGAAGCGCATCAAAGCCCCAGGCCACGCTCTTCTCGCGCAGGACACGGTGGACGACGATGGCGCCCTCGTAGCCTGCGTTGTCGGCAATCATGTTGATCGGACCGGCAAGGGCGTCATAAAGGAGGTCAAGCCCCATGTTGTAGTCCACGTCGTCCTTCTTGCGAAGCTTTGTCAGCACCTCGCGGGTGCGGAGAAGTGCACAGCCGCCGCCGGGCAGGACACCCTCTTCCACGGCCGCGCGGGTCGCGTGAAGGGCGTCTTCGATCAGCGCCTTGCGCTCCTTAACTTCCGTGTCGGTTGCGCCGCCAACGTTGATCTGGGCAATACCGCCGACGAGCTTTGCGAGGCGCTCTTGGAGCTTTTCGCGATCGTAGTCCGAACCGGTGGAGATGATCTCGGCGCGGATCTGGTCGACGCGGCTCGCCACGCCAGCCTTCTTGCCCGCTCCGCCAACGACCACGGTGGTGTCGTTGTTGATGATGATTCGACGCGCGCTGCCGAGGTCCTTTAGCGTGACGTCCGAGAGGTCGGTGCCGACGTCCTTCATGACGGCGTTGGCGCCCGTAACGGCGGCGATGTCCAGCAGCATGGCCTTGCGGCGATCGCCGTAGCCCGGTGCCTTCACACAGCAGGTGGTCACGATGCCGCGGAGGTTGTTTACGACCAGAGTCGCGAGGGCTTCCGAGTCGATGTCTTCGGCCACGATCAGCAGCTCTTTCTTGGCCTCCTTGACAAGCTCAAGCAGGGGCAGAAGCTGCTGGAGGTTTGCAATCTTCGCCTCGTGCACAAGGATCAGCGGCTTCTCAAAGCGGCACTCCATGGCGTCTTGGTCTGTGACAAAGTGCGGCGAGAGGTAGCCGCGGTCGAACTGCATGCCCTCGACGATGTCGATATCGGTGGTCAGGCTCTTGCCCTCTTCAACGGTGATGACGCCGTCTTGGCCGACTTTGTGCATAGCGTCGGCAATCAGCTTGCCGGTAACCGCGTCGTTGTTTGCCGAGATCGTGGCCACGTTCCTAATATCAGCATTGGTCTTCACCGGCGTGGACATTGCATCCAGGGCCGCCGTAATCTTAGCGGTGCCGTCGGAAAGAGCGGCGGCAAGGCGCGCGGGCGCTGCGCCGGCCGTAATGGCGCGCAGCCCGTGGCTGAAGATGGACTCCGTAAGCAGGGTCGCCGTCGTTGTTCCGTCACCGGCCACGTCGCTGGTCTTGCTGGCGACTTCCTTGGTCAGGGCTGCGCCCATCTCTTCATAGGGGTCCGACAGGGTGATCTCCTCGGCGACGGTCACGCCGTCCTTAGTGATCGTGGGTGCGCCCCAGCCCTTGTCGAGCACGGCGTTGCGGCCACGGGGACCGAGGGTACTAGTGACAGCCTTAGCTAGCTTCTGCACACCGCTTAAAAGGGCTTCGCGCGCGTCAGCTTCAAACACCAATTTCTTGGCCATGGGATCCTCGTTAGATAACGGGTTGTTGAGATTGGGGGGATCCGAGCCGTGATCAGCTCGGATTGAATGGGGCCTGCCAAGGTCATATGGTGGGGAGCGCAGGGCCTGGACCACGTGGGCTAGGACCTGCTCCTAGACAGGGAGACGGCCGTTATGCAAGAAGGGTGCCGAAGTGAAAAGTGGCCCCTCTTAGGGTCCCAGGTTCGATTTTTCACCATGGGCGCCGTGAACTGCTGCCGCTTTGGCAGGGGCCCTGCTCGCCCCCCGGGGCGGCTGTCAACTTGGCAGAGCGTGCTTTAGAGCGCTGAAAGGTTTGGGTTGCATGGTGGTGGGGGAGGAACGCGACTCCGAGATTCTTTTTCTTAAGAGGCTGGCCTAGAATCTGCCCATGGTGACCTCAGCATTAACTCCTATGCGCAGCTCCGCACGCGCCGGCCTCGCCCTTATTCCACTCCTTGCCCTCGCGGCCCTGGGCCTGCCAAGCGAGGGGCCGGTCGCTACGGTCGAGTCCCTCGATGGTACGCGGGAGCTGGTCATGACAGACAGGCTGCAGGATGCCTCGTGGCAATCGGGTACGGCCTTCCTTGACACGGGCTTGGCTCCTCGACAGGTGAGACGTTGGGGGGCTGGAGCCTTCGAGGTCACCCTGCATACGGGCGATCGGGTCCTGGGTAAGGTGGCCGGTGGAGACGAGGAGAGCCTTGGCATGGAGCTGATCGGCTCCGTGCCTGCATCGTTTTCGATCGAAGAGGTCAACCACTTGATTGCCCTGGAGAATGTCAAAGACCAGAGCTCTCTTGCTGCGCCCGAGTCCGGCGACCGCCTGTGGAGGATTACGGCCGGTGGCTTCGATCCACTAGATGGTTTCCTGATCGGGTTTGGCAAGGAGGGCGTCACGATGGAGAGCGATCTCGGGACGCGAACGACGACTTGGGACGAGGTGGCCAGCCTCTGGATCGAGGCCTTGGAAGAGGTACCCAATGGGAGACGTGCCATGGATGATGAGGGGCGCCCGCCCATCGCCGTGGACTTTGTCGACGGCTCGCGATTACGAGGTCACTTTGGCGGCATCAAACTAGGAGATGTCGAGCTCATAAGGGGCGGAGGGCAAACCATTCTTCTGGACCTTTACTCGATCATGAAGATCTCTCTAGATGATCAGCGCCAGGTCTACCTCTCCGACCGCAAGTGGCTTGAACAAGACTCATTGTCTCTTTTCGGTGATGATTTTGGAATGCACTGGCCCACTCTGGCGGACCGCTCCGTCCTTGGTGAGAGCCTGCGATCGGACGGCAAGGTCTGGGCCCGTGGGCTCGGTGTGCACGCTCCGAGTTCGGTGCAGTTTGACGCCCTCGATGGCGGCTTCTTGCGCGGCCGAGTCGCGTTGGATGACTCGGTGCTCTCCGTGCCGGCCAAGGGCTCGGTAATCTTCCACGTGCTGCTCGACGGTAAGGTGATTTGGTCGAGCGAGGAGATGACCTCTGGGGACACGCCCATCGTCCTGCCCAACCTGCCGATCGGCAAGGCCAAGACCCTTGAGCTGCGCGTCGATGAGGCTTCGGACTCCTTCGTGGGAGACCGGGCCAACTGGCTCGACGTCCGCATCGTCAAGCCCTAGTCGCGGCTAACCTCGACCTCTATGGTCATCGAGGCTGTGCCCTCGGAGGTCATGGTCTGCTCCAGCGTGATGCCGTCGGGACCAAAGGGAAGGACCATGTTCATGGTCTGCACTTCCTCGTAGGTGAGCTCGAGCTCTAGGCTGACTAGATAGCCTGCGCGTAGGTTCCAAACCAGCGTACCCTCGCCCTCGTATCGCTTCTCATCCTCCATTAGATCCATCTGGGGCATGCCCTCGCTGTCGCCCTGGGCCTCGCCCATGGCATTGACGGCATCAGTAAGCTCTCGGTATTGGGTCATCTCAATCGCAAGAGCTATGGTCGCTAGGTCGTCCTCGATAGAGGCTAGGGTCGCATCGACCTCACCCTCGATCTCGACGAGCTCGTCGTCGTTTAGGGCCTTCATGATCTCCGCATCATCCTCTTCGGAGTCAGGGTCGACAAGGGACAGTTCTCCGCCGAGGTTAAGCACATCCCAGATGAGCGTGGGCTCGATCTCCCACTCGGCGTCGACTTTGGCATCGCCATCCGGAAGAAACTCGGCAAAGGGCAGGTGGCCTAGGAGTCCCTCGAGCAGCTCTTCGCTGCCCGACTCGTCTTCGGGGTAGCTGGCGACAAAGTCGCCTTCGTCCAAGGTGAAGAGCACCGTGACATCTTCGAGCTCCGACTCACTTGAGGACTCGCTCATTCTTGACTCGCCCAAGGGGTCAACCATGTCCATAGCCATATCAGCCATGAGGTCACTGTAGGTGCGCGTAAACGTGTTGAGCTCGCTGCCCTTTGCCCGCAGAATCTTGTCTGTAAAGGTGCCGCCGGTGCTGACGGTCCGCTCTTGTTGCATCCCGCCATCCGTGGGGTTCTCTTCCCCATTCATGATGACCTCGACTTCGACGAGGCTACTGGACTCGTCGATGCTAAAGATGGTCGTGCGAACCTCGCCGGGGGTGAATGTGCTTTGGAAGTCGGCGGCGATTGGGGAGACCAGGGCGCCGGTGAGCGCGGCGAAGAGCAGAATTTTCATAGGACGGGTAGTCTGACTGGGGAGTGGATGCCAGGTCAGAGCCTAGGGGAAAGTCGGCCGTGGTTGCGGCAAAAGTCGGATTTTGACCACGTCCGTGAAGAGGCTTATTGGGCCAAGGAGTGTGCCCTGGTGCCGTTTAGGCGTGGCCGCTCTCTTCTTCGACGGAGTCGAGTTGGCGAAAGTAGGTCCCCCGATTTCCGCCAGCCACTTTGGCCGCGCGCAGGGCAAGCTCGGCGTGGGTCCGCATCTCTTCTAGGGTCGCAATGTCACGGCCGTTGAAGGTCTCAAAGCCAATGCTTGCGGCCACGACGATGTCCTCCTTGGCTCCCTTGGGGCGCCCCGAGAGCTTGTGGATCTCTTCCACAAGCCGGTTCACCACGCGGGCGGTGTCGACCTTATGGGTGTAGGGCAGGACGACGGCAAACTCGTCTCCGCCGATCCGACCTGCGATGTCCTCCGTGCGCAGGGTGCGCCGGATAATCTCTCCCGCTTGGGAGATCAGGATGTCGCCCACGGTATGGTCGTGACGCTTGTTGATTCCACCAAAGTTGTCTAGGTCAATTAGGACGAGGGCCATCTCAAAGTGGTGCCGCTGGGCCGCGGAGAAGTGCTCGCTCAGACGCTGCTGGAAGGCATTTACTCGCAGCAGGTCTGTGCGGTCGTCATGGGATGCCCGGTGGCGCAGGTCGCGCATCTCGGAGTGCAGGCTGGCTTCGTTGAGCAAGCGCCCAATACGCATCGTAACCTCCTCCCGAGGGGCGCGCCGCTCGGTCAGATCCCACAGGCCGTTTTGCAGGGTGCCCATGCTTTCGATCAAGTCGGCCCGGCGCTCGGCATAGGTAAGCACCAAAAGGGGAACCGGTGGGTGTCCAGTGCGCGCCTCATCCAGGCTGCGGAGCTCCTCTGCGCCCTTACGTGCGAGGGGGTCGATGATGATCAGGGCCGGGATCTCGTGATCGATGGCCGAGAGGGTGCTGCGCAGGTTAGTCGAGATCCGACAGCGGAACCCTTCCAGAGCAAGGGTCTCGAGGTGTTGCTCGAGGCCCTCACCGCGGTGATCGGCAATAAGTAGCAGCGGAGTCGTATTCAAAAGCAGGACGGGATCCCCGAGACACTAGGTGCCATAAACCCGGGATGCGAGCTCAGGCGATGCGAAAATATGCGATAGGAATCCGCAATTAGGATACCCCGCCCTCGCCTTGATGGCTACGGGCAGACGGCTTTCACAAACTTCGAGTTCGGAAAGGTCCCTTTTGGGGACGCTTTGGTTAGATCCTTGGTGGTTTTGCTCGATTTGTTTGGGGCCGACCGCATGGTGGCGGGGCCGGCTGTAAGAAGGCCTAGGGTGCTGTGGCAGGTCTGCAGGCATGGTCTCTCGACGGCTATCTACGTCGAATCAGGCCAAGCTCCCCACGCAAACTTGCAGTCTTTTGGAACAATCACCGGCCTGTGGGCTTCTAGGCCATAGATCGGCGGGTCAAACTAATCCTCTTATAAGGGATTAGGAGCGATTGACTTCTGGGGGCGGATCGCTACACTCTTTCGCCTCGAAACACGATCTACAGGGCCCCTTGGCCACAGGTTTTGCTTTTGAGGATCGGCCTGGCGACTGGTTGCGAGCAACCAAGACCCGGTCCAGTCGCGCCTAATGGCGTGTGCCCTCGGTGGGGGTGATTTGGGTCATTTGGCCCTTTCCCATCCAAGGCAACCCCTCGAAATCGACGCGCACTTCGCACGTCCTTCACTTCATAAGAATGAACCAAATTGACCCCAAGCAGCTCATCCAATCGGGTGTGCACTTCGGATGCCGCGTTTCGCGGTGGAATCCGAAAATGGCTCCTTACATCCATGGACGCCGCAGCGCTATTCACGTCATCGACATCCGCCAGACCGTCCGCGGTCTTCTCCGCGCGCGCAACTTCCTGCAGCGCCTCGCCTCGGAAGGCAACCAGATCCTCTTCGTGGGTACGAAGCGTCAGATCAAGGGTGTCGTTCTCGAGGCTGGCGAACGCACGGGCATGCCCGTCGTCGTCGAGCGTTGGATCGGTGGCTCCCTGACGAACTACTCCGTGATCCGAAGCCGACTGAAGCGCCTTGAAGAGCTTGAGAAACGCGAAGAGACCGGCCAGCTCGCGACCCTCAGCAAGAAGGAGCAGGCCTCCCTTCGTCGCGAGAAGCGCAAGATCACCCGCAACCTTGGCGGCATTCGCGAAATGGGTGGCATGCCCGGTGCGATGGTCGTCGTGGACCCTGGCCGCGAGTACAACGCCGTGCGCGAAGCGCGCAAGATGGGCGTGCCCGTCATCGGTCTGCTCGACACCGACTGCGATCCCGACTCCGTCGACATCGTCATCCCCGGTAACGACGACTCTCTGAAGAGTGTCCGCCTCTTGATCGAGTACCTAATCGAAGCCGTGGAAGAAGGTGCCGCCTCTGCCCGCGACCGCAACCTTGCGACGGAGTCTGCCGAGCGTAGGGAAGGTGGTGTCAGCGACGACGTCCGTCCGACCCGTGGCAACAAGCTGCCTGGCCAGGGCGAGTCGCTTCCCGAAGCCGCTCCCGCTGCTAAAGCCGGCGCTGAGGAGGTCCCCGTGGCCGCTGCTGCCGATGAGGCTACCGAGGAAGCTCCCGCTCCCACGGCACCCGCCGCGGAAGCTCCCGCGTCCACCGACGCCCCCGCTTCCTAGCTTTTAGGGACGCACTGAAGGCCCTAGGCCTACAACACGGAGGGGGAGTCCCTGTCGCTTGGCGGCAGGGACTCTCCTTTCCAAAGAGGCCAAGGCCTCAAACCAATCACCCCGGTCTCCAGGCGAGCCCGGCAACTCAATCACTGAAACTCCAGGGGCGCTAGCCCCCAACCCCAACTGAATCTGATGGCAACGATCACAGCTTCCATGGTTCGTGAGCTGCGCACGGAAACCGGCGCCGCCATGATGGACTGCAAGAAGGCCCTTTCCGCATGCGACGGTGACGTCCAAGCGGCCAAGGACCACCTGCGCGCACAGGGTCTCAAGACCGCTGCAAAGAAATCCGAACGCGAGACCTCCGAAGGCCGTGTCTTCGCTTGGATCTCCGACGACAACAAGTTGGGCGCACTCATCGCTGTCTCCTGCGAGACGGACTTCGTTGCGCGCACCGATGACTTCGAGGCTATGCTGACGGGACTCGCCAAGCACGTTGCCGAGAACAACCCCGCCGACACCGAGGCATTCTACGCCCAGGCTTGGGCCGGCGAAGAGGCTACGGTCGAAGAGTACGTCAAGCAGGTCATCGGCAAGCTTGGTGAGAACATCAAGGTGACGCGCCTTCAGCGCTACTCGAATGACGCCGGTCGCATCGACAGCTACATCCACCACAACGACAAGATGGGTGCCCTCGTCAATGTGTCCACGGACGCTGGCGTCGAGAAGTCCGAAGCCTTTGGCCGTGACCTCTGCATCCACATTGGCTTCCACAACCCGCCCTACATGACCCGCGATGAGGTCAGCGCCGACGAGGTGACCCGCGAGCGCGCGGTCTTCTCTGAGAAGGTCAAGGACAAGCCCGAGGCCATGCAAGAGAAGATTGTCGACGGCATGATGAGTAAGTTCTACGGCGAAGTGGTTCTGCCCGAGCAGCCCTGGGTGAAGGACGACAAGAGCACGGTGACCAAGCAGCTCAAGTCACAGCTTGGCGAAGGGGCTTCCATCGAGGCTTTTGCTCGCTTCGATATCGCCTAAATCACTAAAAATGGCGTGAAGCGGCCCGGGACTCCCACAAGATGCGGGAGTCTCGGGTCGCTTCCATTTACAATCCCGCCCATGTCCTACAACCGCATCCTGCTCAAGCTCTCCGGCGAGGCCCTCGGGCATCCAGACTCTGGCCACGGGATCGACCCGGGCGCCGTCAATAAGATCGCCAAGCAGGTGGCTGAAATCGCCCAGCAAGGTGTCCAGGTTGCCGTCGTCTGTGGCGGTGGCAACATCTTGCGCGGAGCGGAGTTCTCCGGCATGGGATCGAGCCGCGCAAGCGCCGACTACATGGGGATGTTGGGGACCGTGATCAATGCCCTGGCCTTGCAGGATGCTGTAGAGAACATGGGGGTCCAGAGCCGCGTGATGACTGCCTTCGATGTGCGCGCCGCCGCCGAGCCTTTCGTTCGGCGCCGTGCCCTTCGGCACCTGCGCAAGGGCCGAGTGGTCATCTTGGCCGCGGGAACTGGCAACCCATTCTTCACGACGGACACAGCTGCGGCCCTGCGCGCCACGGAGCTCGGCTGCGAGGTCCTAATGAAGGCAACTAAGGTCGACGGTGTCTACACGGCCGACCCAAAGAAGGACCCCACGGCTACTCGCATCGAAGCCCTGACGTACATGGAGGTGCTGAGCAAGCGCCTCGCCGTCATGGATTCGACCGCGATCACCCTTTGCATGGAAAACGATCTGCCCGTGATCGTCTTCGACCTCTTTACCGAAGGCAATATCGGCCGCGTTGTTAAGGGTGAGTCCCTTGGCACACGGATCAACTAAGCGCAACTCACTAGCGGCAGCCGGCCGCCGAACTCGGAACCCATTATCATGAAGACCTCCATCCTCAACGAAACCAAAGAGCGTTTCGACAAAGCTCTCGACCATCTTAAGCAGCAGCTCCAGGGCATTCGCACTGGTCGCGCATCGGCAGCCCTCGTGGAGAACATCCGCGTAGATTACTACGGCACCATGACACCGATCAGTCAGCTAGCTGCGATCTCGATTCCCGAGGCACGCCAGATCCTCATCAAGCCCTTCGAGGCTAGCATTCTTAAGGAGATGGGGCGCGCCATCGCCAAGGCTGACCTCGGTTCGGCTCCCCAGGACGACGGCAAGATGCTGCGTCTCGAGCTGCCCGCGCTCTCGGGCGATCAGCGCAAGAAGCTGGCCTCTAAGGTCAAGGAGGTCTGCGAGGACACCCGAGTGACCCTGCGCAACGGCCGCCGCGATGCGAACAAGATGGCCGACGCCGAGAAGAAAGAAGGCAACCTGACCGAGGACGAGAACCACGACCTTCACGACGAGATCCAGTCGACCCTCAAGGAATACGAAGGCAAGATCGACACGATCTTCGCAGCCAAGAGCAAGGAGCTGCTCGAGGTCTAATCGCCTAGGCAGTCTGCCCTAAGGCCTACCTTTGGACTAGGGCGAAGCGGGTTGGCTCGAGCATGTCCCGAGTCAGCCCGCTTTGCATTGGGCTCTTGATCGGAGCACGGGGTGCGAAGCCCGTGGACAAGCACTGGGCGCGAGCGATTTTTTTTTGCCCTTCGCACATTTTTGTGTCGTAGAACTTGGTCGCCGCTTCTCGGCGGGGCATCTAAACGCTATAGTTTCCGCCCCCAAGTGGTCGCGACAACTTGGGGGCATCGCTCCCTTGGAAGCGACGCAGATAGAACATCAAAACAAGGTGGGCGCGTAGCTCAGTCGGTAGAGCAACTGGCTTTTAACCAGTAGGTCCCAGGTTCGACCCCTGGCGCGCTCACCATCTTGCATGAAGCCCCCGCAGTCCATCTGGACCGCGGGGGCTTCTTCTTTTGACCCAGACCCTAGACGGTGTGGGCTAGACGCAGGCGGCGGTGTGGCCTGCGCACACGGACTCGACATCTTCGATGGTCTTGGCGATACCTTCCGAGAGGTTGCGGTTGCCGTCGGTGGTGACCAGGATGTTGTCTTCGATGCGGACGGCGATGCCGCGCCACTTAGGGTCGATGTCTACGTCGTCTTCCGTAAAGTACAGGCCCGGCTCGACCGTCGTGATCATTCCAGGCTCAAAGGCGCGCGGGCCTTCGTTGCCTGCGTAGCTACCCATGTCGTGGACGTCCAGCCCTAGCCAGTGGCCCGTCTTGTGGATTGTGTACTTAGCGAAGTCCCGGTTCTCTAGGACCTCTTCGAGGGTGCCCGACACGATGCCAAGGTCAATTAGACCCTGGGCTAGGACCCGGGTTGCGGTGTCGTGAAACACGTTAAAGGGCACGCCGGGGCGGACCTCGTCGATCGATGCCATCATGGCATCGAGCACGAGCTGGTAGATCGCGCGCTGGGGCTCAGTGAACTTGCCGCTGACGGGGAATGTACGCGTCACGTCTGATGCGTAGTACTTCCACTCACAGCCCGCGTCGATCAGCACCATCTGACCGTCGTGCATAACCTGGTTGTTCTCGCCATAGTGCAGGATCGTGCCGTTGTTGCCCGATGCGACAATGTTGTTGTAGGACTCGCCCGTGCCACCGCTTTTAATAAACGTGCCCACGATCTCGCCGTCGAGTTCGCACTCGTTGCGCCCATCCGCGGCCAAGGCCATGGCAGCGTGGTGGGCCTGCAGGGTGATCGAATTTGCCTTCGCGATCAGGTCGACCTCGTTTTGGTTCTTGTAGAGGCGCAGCTCGTGCAGGGTGTCCCGGGGATGTTCAATCGAAGCCGGCGCACGGGTCCCGCCGCGCACCTTATTGCGCAGGCTGGACAGGACGTCCAGGAGCTTCCGGTCCCGGGCTTCGTCGAGCCCCGTAGGGGCGATGATTGTGCTGTAGCCGATCAGCAGGTCTGTAAGGCAGTCCCACAGATCGCCGATGGGCAGGGCCAGGTCAACGCCCAGGGCCTCTGGCGCTCGGTCGATGCCAAGGCGCCTCCCGTTCCAGGTCTCCATCAGAGGATCGCGCTCGCGCAAGAACAGAATCGTGCGGGGGCTCTCCTCGGTACCTTTGCCGTGGGGAAGCAGTACCAGTGCGCATTCGGGTTCATTGAAACCCGTCACGTATACGAAGTCGCTGTCGGGGCGGAAGCGGTAGTCGCAGTCGTTGTTGCGGGTCTGGTGCGTACCAGAGAAGACGATGGAGGCAGCGTCGCGCTCGGCTAGGACTTCCAGGAAGGTCTCGCGGTGTTCGGAATACATGGTCGATGGAGGAACGTGTCGGGAGGCGGGTATTAGGACCAGGGAACGAGCTTCTTGGGGCTTGTTTTGGAGTGAACAGACTCTACCGCTCTTCGGGCGCCTTGGACAGGCGGGCCTAGGGGCAAAGTACAAAACTGAGACGGATTTCCGCTGAACGCTCGTCCCACGGAACTAGCGAATTTGAGGCGGTTTGCGGCTATTTACCGGGCCCGGCGAGGACGGGTTTAGGGGCGCTCTGGGATGCGATCTGGGAGATGATCGAGGCGAACTTGGGGCCCTGAAACTCGCCCGGTGCAAGGTCGATACGCAGAGGCGTGGGGCCCGACTTGGAGCCGTGAATCACCGCTGTTGTCGACGTCTTCACCGAGACTCCCAGCAGCTTGGCTGCGGCTTCAGTGAAGGCCTCTAGGCGCGGAAGCTCGGGGTCTGAGGCTATCGTGCGAAGCTCGATGTTGCGGTCCTTGGGAAAGGCTGAGGCCGCCTGGACCTTCGGCCAGGGAAGTCGCCGGCGCATGCAACGGGCCCAGAGCACCAGATCGTCGGAGCCGGGGACCAGGGTGATGTTGTGGATCGGATTGACGCCCTCGTCGGTCTCCATCCGGGTCCAGTCCACGTATTCGATGCGCTTGGTGCGATCCATAGGCGCGGGAATGCGAACGCGCAGGTCTAGGGCTGGCCCGGACTCGTGCACGAACCGCACCTCGACGCCCTCGGCAGGAACCTGCACGGCTAGAGTGAAGGTCGTCTCGCCGATGCGCAGGCCCTCCAATCGGTACTCGCGCAAGGGCGGCAGCTCGGTCCAGGTGGACAGGTCATAGGATGGCACCGGCGGCAAGATGGGCTCGATAAGGTCGGGGGGCTGGGTGCTGTCCATGCCGGCTACGAGAAGGGGCAGCAGCGAAGCAGCGTCTCCTTTGGAAAGCTGTTGGACATGGGCCCAGGTATCCTCGGGGCGGTTCTGGCTGTGGGCGAGGATCGCAAGCCTGCGGTGGGCTTGACTCGCAGCCAGCTTGTTTTTGCTCGACAGGAGTTGCACGTCGGCCACCCAGGCATCCCAGGGTGTCGACTGGCTCCAGGCTTCGGTGTCCGCCCAGCGGGGCCAGGGTCTTTCGGCCCTGCCGGGCAGCGTAACCTGCAGGCCCGCGTCCGCCGTAAGATCCCCGAATAGATCGCCGATGGCACCCGGTGGAAAGCTGCCCTTGAGGTTCAGCGCCTGCCCCGCATCTAGGCTCTCTTGGGGGCGGATCACCGCTGGGGCAATAGCCGGAGGTGTGGCGGGCAGGGCGAGCAAGAGTAGGGTCGGGAGCAACATCATAGGCTCACAGGATACCCAGCACGAGGCCCTGAGTTTCGGGCACCAGGGCACTTCTACAGTATTTGTCACAGGGCGAGCACCGGAGGCCTTGGTAGAGTGCATCCTTCCAGCGAGCGCTCTAGGCGCACCCCTTTGACCCTAGCCTCTAAGACCCTCCGTGATTGATAAGGAACTACTTGAGATCCTCGCCTGCCCCGAAACCCACCAGCCCCTCTCTCTTGCAGACGAGGCCACGGTCAAGGTGCTGAACGCTAACATTGGCGCGGGCAAGATGACGAATGTGGGGGGTGAGCCAGTGACCGAAGCGGTCGATGGCGGCCTGGTCCGGGAAGACGGCAAGATCGTCTACCCAATCCGAGAGTCGATCCCCGTCTTGCTGATCCAGGCCGGTATCCCGATCTAGCTGGCACACACGTCATGCTGTTTCGCCATCCCGCCCATCCCGGTCGCAGCTTGCGGCTAGCGACTTGTATGAACCTGTGGCCTGCGGAGGATCCCGCCGGCGTGCAGGCGGGCCTCGCCCAGGTGAGCCTGCCCCTGCGGGACGCCCTTCGCGACCTGGTTCCGGGAGGCGAGTACGGCGACGGATTTGGCGTCGGCCTCTGGTTGCCAGCGGCCGCTGCCTTTGCCCTCGAGGCGGACCCGTTCGCTGCGTCTGAGCTGCGGGAGTTCCTGACGGAAGAGGGCCTTGACGCCTTCACCTTTAACGCCTTTCCCTTCGGCGGCTTCCATCAGGCCGGCCTCAAACGCGGCGTCTTCGAACCGGACTGGACAAATCCCGAGCGCGGCTTCTACACGCGCGCCGTCGCCGAGTTCGGGCTCTCCATTGCCGAGACGCAAAACTGGCGCAACGCCGCCGTTCCAAGGCACCTGTCAATTAGCACCCACACCGGGGGGCACCGCGCCACCGTCGTTGGCGACGCCGCCGGAGAGAAAGCCGACACCCTCATCGCGGACTTTCGCACCCGTTGCATCGCAAGCCTACAAGCTATTGCGAACGGCCTAGGTCGTCTGGGCAGCAGCGCGCGTACACCCGTCAAGCTAGGCTTAGAACCCGAGCCGCGCTCTCTGGCGGGGGACACCCGTGAGCTCAGCGAGATCTGGAGCGAGCTGGGACAGTCCAAGGGTGCGGACGAGGTGCTAGGCGTGTGTCTAGACACATGTCACGCCGCCGTTGAGTTCGAGCATCCGGGCGCCGCATTGGAGCGCGCCTTGGGAATGGCAACCGAGGCCAATGGCAGAGGGCCAACCTCCGGCCGCCCCCTGGCCAAGGTGCAGTTCTCCAGTGCGCTCAGTCTGGAGAAGCCCAGCGAGAATCCCGACGGCGTCGACTCGCTGCTTGGGCTTGACGAGGCCGTCTACCTGCACCAGACCACCGGGCGCGATGGGGCGGGTGAGCTGCGCTTCGCCGGCGACCTGCCAGAGCTCAAAGCGCTGCGAGACGTGGGCGGTGAGGCCTGGCAACAGTGGTTGGACTGCGACGAGTGGCGCTGTCACTTCCATGTGCCCGTGGACCTCGATACAACCGCCGGACTGGGCACGACGCGCTCCTTTGCCGACGACCTCTTGACCCGTGTGACCGCTAACCCCGACGCCTGGGGAGTCCCTGAGCTGCACGTGGAGATCGAGACCTATACTTGGGCCCTGCCCACCCTGTACAAGGACAGCGCGGGGCGGGAACCCTCGGATAGGATCACGGCCACGATCCGCGGCATCGAGGCCGAGTATCGCCACGTGATCGCCCTGCTTCGCGAACTTGGTTGGACGCCGGTCTAGGGGCCCTCGCCGAAACCCATCGCCCCCGCAATACAGAGACTTGGCCACAACTTCAAAAAGAAGGCCTTGGGGCGTTGACTCAACCTCCGAACCTCCGTATCTTTTCCGCCTCAAGACGCGTCCTGCGCGTTGAACAACTCAAGTGAGAAGCAGCCACTTGGCACACAAGCCGCAGCATTTCACGTAATCGTCCAAGGTGGCCCCGTCGTCTAGTCGGGCCTAGGACACCAGGTTTTCATCCTGGCGACCGGGGTTCAAATCCCCGCGGGGTCACCACTTTTAGAGCAGCCAGCAGAGCCACGAGTTCAGCTGGCTGCTTTTTTGTTTGTGCGCCTGGCTTGCGGGGCCAAGTCTCACGGAGCGAGGCACATGATGTAGATCGCGAAGCCTTTTTTTAAAACGCTCGTCGATCAGCTCTATGGATTTCTACATAGGCTTGCGATCCACACCTGTCCGCAGGGCTAAGTCGCGGCCCAATAGATTGCGTAGAGAAAAATGTATGCGTTCAGCGCGCCCAGCAACAAGGCAGGGAGGATTTGGAGGAGAGGATCGTGGATCCTAACCCTAGTGTTGACAGCCAATATCATCAGCAGGGAAATGCCACCTGCAGAGATGGCCACGAGCGGCTGGAGTGCATAGCTAACGAGAAGTCCGACGGCTCCCATCAACTCGAGGGCTCCCGTCAGTTTCCGAAACTTCGCGAGTCCATAGCGCTCGAACTCGGGGATCATGTGATCCGAAGCTAGGCAGAGCCAGCCGTAGAACAGAAACGCCACTATCGAAAGGATGCGCGACGCTTCAAAAATCAGTTCGGCCATCGGTTCATCCGGTCAAATTGAGTGTGACCAAGACCGTGCACATGATCAGCATGGAGAGGGCGGGTACTGATCGAAGCAGGGGATCCTTGACCCGGATGTGCATGGCCAGTGCACCGACCATCAAGCCCAAGATCGTGAGGGCTGCGGGTTGTATCAAGGCCGGGAACCAGAAGCCCAAGAGCAGCATCAGTGCTGAGCCAATCTTGAGAGTGCCGACTAGATAGAAAAACCAGGTCGGGAGTCCATAGGCGCTAAACTCCTGCTTCAGAGTGACTGAATCGCCGCCGCGATACCGAGTGGGCTTGAGGGATCGGAGCAGCCAGACGTTCAGCAGTCCTAGGGCGAGAACGACTTGGAGAGTACTTATAAGCATGGTGGGATAAGGGGAGTAGTCGGGAGATGCGGCTTTTCAGCTCGAAAATACAAGCGATATCGGGACCCATCGGGTTCTACCCGCATCTGATTAGGCAGCGGGGGAGGGCACTGGCGGATTGGCAAAGAGCTCAGACACGACTCAGCATCAATCTCTTTGCTCACACAAGGGTTCGCCCTTGGCGCGAAGATGGATGCAAGAATTGTCATTCCCGCATGCCAAAGGAGGCCTGCTTGCATAGCCCCACTTGCGGCATGGGGGGATGACCAAGCCCTTTTGCGGGCGCTTGCGCTGCCTCAAAATGGCAAAGAGGGGCCTGCTGTCTGGGCAGCCGCCCGCTAAAACTTATGTTTGGTGTGGCCAGCTATTTGGACTACTGGTGTCGCATCTAGCTCCTTCTACGGAGCAGCGGTACCGAACACAGACTCGGCCGCGATAAATGCAAAAGCGACTTCGGGGAGTTGGGCAGGCACCCCGTTTTGGTTGGGCTAGGCCATGTGACCAGGCTCGTGTGGCTCTTTGTGATCGTGCCGGTGGTGCAGATCAGGCCAATGGGCGTGGTTGTGGACCACGGGCTCGTGGGTGTGTTCGTGGGTGTGACTCTGGCCTGGAGCTATGCCTTCGTGGGGGTGTCCGTGGTGGTCGTCGTCGTGGCGGTGTGCGTGGGTGTGGGTCGTAGCCGTGTGCTGGTGGGTGTGGCTGTGGTCGTCTTGGAAGAGCATCCAAATCGCCCCTACAATCAAAAGAGCAGCGACGGATTGGATTGCAGTGAAGGGCTCTTCCAGATACACCACTGCGCCAATCACGCCGAAGACTGGCGCGGCGGCGAAGATCATCTGGGCGCGCACGGCGCCGAGGCTCTGGGCGCTCGAGACGTAAAGAGTAATCGACAGGCCATAGGAGAGCCCGCCAACGGCCAGGGCAGCCAGCCAGACGTTGGGGGGCAGGGCCGAGTCTTCGGAAGTGGCAAGTCCGATGGCCAGGTTCATGGTACCCGCGACGAGTCCCTTCCAAAACGTGCTCTCGGCGGGGCGGATGCCGTCGATCAAGGCGGTAAAGTGGTTGTCGAACCCCCAGGCGAGAGCGGCCGCGGCGACGAGCAGGCCGCCGAGCAGGCCGGGCGCACCACCTTCGAGACTGAGCAGGACACCCGCGGTCAGCACACCTAGATTGGCGACCACGGTCAACTTACCGAGGTGCTCTCGAAATAGAATTACGCCGAGCAACGCCGTGGCGACTGTCTCTAGGTTCAGCAGCATCGAAACGGAGCTCGCCGCGGCGTGGCGCAGTCCGAACAGCAGCGCAAGGGGGCCAAGCACTCCGCCAAAGAGCACCGCTCCGCCGAGGTAGCGCAGGTTCTTGGCATCCTTAGGCAGGCCCAAGGCGGTGAGACCTGAACGCGCTTGGTCCTGGGAGTGCGGCACATCCGATTGCACCTGTGCACGACTGCTGCCCAAGACTGCGGGCAAAAGCAACAGGGCCGCGCCAAGGTAGAAGAGTCCCGCTAAAGTAAAGGGGGGCACGGAGTCGAGCAGCACCTTGGCGATTGGCGTCGAGATGCCAAAGAGAAAGGCGGATAAGAGCGCGAGTACAGCACCGATGGCGGGCCGCTGCTTTGGCGCTTTAGACAAGGCGATCGCCCCCGGCACGCGGGTGCGCCTTTTCGTAGATCTTTCGCAGGTGCTCCACCGAGACGTGGGTGTAAATCTGTGTGGTGACGAGGTGCGCGTGGCCGAGCAGCTCTTGGACCGAGCGCAGGTCGGCGCCCGCATCGAGCAGGTGCGTGGCGAAGCTGTGGCGCAGGGTATGGGGCGTCGCGCGACGCAAGAGCCCGGCCTCGAGCGCAGCTTTCTCAACGATTCGCCCCAAGCTGCGTGTTGTCAGCCTGCCCCCACGCTCGTTCAGAAAGACCGCATCGCGGTCGGCGGGAGTCTGGGGTGCCGGGCGACCCGGGTCACCGAGGTAGTCGCGCAGGGCTGTGGTAGCGTGGCTGCCGAGGGCAGCCAAGCGCTCCTTCTTGCCCTTGCCGCGCACGCGCACGACCTCGCTCTGGAAGTCGAGGTCCATCCGGTTGACACCGACCGTCTCGGCAGCGCGTGTTCCAGCCGAGTAGCTGAGCTCAAGTAGCGCGAGGTCGCGGCGCCCGCTGGTGGTCTTGGTGTCCGGCGCTCTTAACAGCTGCTCAATCTCCTCGGTGCTTAGACAGGTCGGCAAGCTGCGGGCCATGCGCGCTTGGCGTAGGCCGGTGGTGGGGTCGACCTCGAGACGCCCTTCGCGCATCATTTGGCGAAAGAACGAGCGCGCCGCCGAGAGCTTGCGGTGGATGGTCGCCCGGGCCAGATTGCGGTCGTCGAGACGGACCAGGAACCCGCGCAGGGTGCGCGGTCCAATGCCGTCAGCGGACTCGATGCCGCGCTGCTCCAGGAAGAGACACAGCTCCTCTAGGTCGCGACCGTAGGCTCGCAGCGTGTGGGGCGATGCCCCCCGAGTAGCGGAGAGGGTGGTCAAGAAGCGTTGGACGTCGGCGCGCATGATGAGCCATCCTAAGGGACGCGGGTCCCGGGGCAAGGCCTTAGCGGCGCCCCTTAGGCTTTGCGTGCAAGGATCGTTCGGACGGGCCAGAAGCTGCGCGTCAGGAATTCCGCGATGCGGGCCAGGGGCTTGCCCTCAAAGCTGTGGAGCCAGGTCGCCTCGACTCGCAACCCGGCGCATTGCAACAATGCCTCGATCTCCCCTAGGTGATAGGTGCGCAGGTGGGTGGGCTCGCTCAGGATGGCGGACATACCAGGCATGCGCATACAGAGGAAGCGGCGCAGACCGGCGAAGAGCCCGGGGTTGGGCAGGCACCACTCGACGCAGAGCACGGGCGCGCCAGGGGCGAGCGTGGGGGTCAGCTCGGCCAAGAATGCAGCGGGATCTGCCACGTGCATCAGCACATCGCAGAGCCAGGCGGCCTGCCAAGGCGGATCGCCATCGACGGCCGCGCTCCAGCCTTCTTTGTCCAGATCGCAGCCGCGGATGTCCAGGCCCTTCGCCTCGGCGCCCGAGCAGGCCTCTTGATTCGAATCAAGCCCCACCGAGCCGGGGCCGAAGTGGCTCAGGTAGATTCCGGGACCGCAGGCGGGTTCGAGCACGCGCAGCTCGCCCAGGGGCACGCGGCGTGTAGCCGAGCGAAGCTTTGCGGGCGCTTGCACTACTCCGCTTCGGTGGGCTCTTCCTTCTGGACGGCGGGCAGGCCGAAGGCAAGGAAGATCGGCACGAGCAACAGCAGGGCGCCGGCGCGGTAGGCGGACTCGGAGTCGAATTTCCAGTACACCAGTGCGCCGAGTATGGGCCCCGCGGCACGGGACAGGGAGCCCATCGAGCGGAAAGCGCCAAGGGCAAGGCCCTGGCGGTCGGGCGGCGTGTAGCGCGACACGAGGGCGGAGAGGCAGGGCATCACGAGGGCGCTGCCCACAGCCATGAAGGCGAGGCCCGCGTAAAGGATACCGGTGGTGTCCGCTCCGCCGATCAATAGGAAGCCGGGCACGGTGCACAGCATGCCGATGCGCGCCACGAGGCGCTCGCCGTACTTCGGCGCGAGACGCCGCACGAACCCGCCCTGGACCAGGGCGATGATAAAGCCCACGAAGATGAACATCTTGGCCATGTCCATGGGCTTGTAGTCAAAGCGCTCCTTAGCCAGGAAGGTTAGGGTGAACTCGATGGCAGCGAAGGCGATCAGGTACAGCAGGTAGATGAAGTTGATGCGCACGACGCCGGGGAAGTTAAGCGTCTTGAGTCGACCGAAGGGGTTGAGGGAGCGGCTGCTCTCGGTCTTGGCCTTCGTGGATTTGGGCAGAGTCTCCTGGAACTTGGTGGCAACCCACAGGAGGTTAAGCAGGGCCAAGATTAGCGAGAAGAACGCCGGCACCGAGAAGGGGTTTAGAGCGAACATGGACCCAGTGGCCGTGTCCACATCAAAGAGCTCGAGTCCCATGGTCAGGCCGCCGATCGCGGGGCCAAGGATGAAGCCAAGGCCAATCGCCATGCCAACGATGCCCATGCCCTTGGCCCGGTCGGCCGCCGTGGTCGTATCGGCGACGGCCGCTGAGGCCGTGGAGATGTTGCCGGCCATGATTCCGCCGAGCACGCGCGCCGCGATCAAGACGGCGAAGCTCCCCGCGAAGATCCAGAGCACATAGGAGAGGGCGGTACCAACCAGGGTCACTAGCAGCGTCGGCCTGCGACCGATGCGGTCCGAGAGACCTCCCCAGACCGTAGCAAAGAGGAACTGCAGCAAGCCATAGACCGATCCGAGCAGGCCGCCAAAGAGCGTCACCACAGCGGTCTTTTCGCCGCCGGAGATCTCCTCAAGTTTCGCCACAAGGTTGGCGAGGAAGGAGCCTTCTCCGCTCAGTGCTAGATAGTGATCCAGCAGGTCGGGAAAGAGCGGGAAGATGATCGAGAAGCCGACGATGTCGAGGAAGACCGTCAGGAAAACAAGTCCTAGAATGGAGCGCTTGCCTGAGTCTGCCGCTTGTGAGTTGGTGTCCATGGACTCCTCTTGTACGGTGCCCAGGCCCCGATGGGAACTCCCGACAGCCCATCCCTTGGCAAGTCGTCCCACAACTTAGCCAACCCCATGCAAAAATCCTCCAAACCGACTCCTTTTGAGCCCTATGCGGTGGACCTGAAAGTGGAGCTTTCGGGTAGGGGAGACCTTGCGCCAGAGGCAGCGTTGTGTCTGCTGCGAGGGCACGACCGGCTGGTGCTGCTACACAGCGCCGGGGGTGTGCCCAGGCGGTTCAGCCTGCTTGGTTTTGATCCCGTGGTGGCCCTAGACCGCCACCCCGGGGACCCCATCGAGGTCACTACATTCGAACAGCTACGAGCTGCGACCAAGGTCCACTGCGCCGGCCCGGTTCCAGGTCCCTTCGCGGGGGGATTCCTTGGGGCCCTCTCCTACGACTTCGGCGCCGCTAACCTAGACTTAAAACTACCGGCCGACCTTGCGCCCGAGTCTCTTGGGCAGCCGAAGATCGTCGGCGGCGTCTTTACGGACTTTGTGGTTTGGGACCACAAGACCCAGTCCATCCACTTGGTCTTGAACCAGAGTCGCCCCGGCTTCGACTTGCGACTGCGCACCGTGATGGGGGAGCTGTCCGGGGACACCGGTGCAGAAACGCCCGGGTTCCAAGCAGACCCGGTATTCCTCCGGGACACAGCGGCGGCTGTTCACGAGCAGCGCGTCGAAGCCACACGCCAGGCTATCCGCCGAGGCGAACTCTATCAGGCCAACCTAGCTCATTGGATTCGTGGGCGTGTGACCGGCGATGCGGTGGACGCCTACCGCGCTCTCGCCACGGTAAACACCGCGCCGTACATGGGCTTTGTCAGCTGGCCAGGTGGCGCATTGCTCTCGGCCTCGCCCGAGCTCTTGCTCGACCTTGCGAGGGACAGCGCCGGGGACTTGATAGTGACCACCAGGCCAATCAAGGGAACGGCACCGCGCGGCTCGACTCCCTCGGAGGATCGGGCCCTGGCCGGCCAGCTGCTGGCCAGTGCGAAGGACCGCGCCGAGCTGGCCATGATCGTGGACCTCGAGCGCAATGACCTGGGCCGGGTGGCTAAGGCCGGCTGTGTCTCGGTGGGGCAGTTCCCGCGGCTCGAGACCTTCGCCGCCGTGCATCACCTCGTGGCCGATGTGACGGCCACCTTACGGCCCGGCGAGACGGCTTACTCCCTGTTGGCGTCGGTCTTTCCCGGCGGCTCGATCACTGGTGCCCCGAAGCTCGCCAGCATGGAGTTGATCGCCGAACTCGAGGCCTGCGAGCGCGGCTTCTTTTGCGGCGGCCTTGGCTTTATAGACTCCCGGGGTTCGGCCTGCTTCAACATTCTGATCCGCACGATTCTCTGGCGGGATAAGGACCAGACGCAGACTGGCGAGCGGGAGGCGGAAGTTGCCATGGCCGTTGGCGGCGGGATTACTTGGGCCAGTGAGCCCAAGCTCGAAGACGAGGAGACCCTGCACAAGGCCGCGTCGCTTCTCTCGGCCCTCGGAGTTAGCGAGCTGCGGGACGCGCCGTGATCTGGGGTTGCTTTGGGGCCTGCCGCTGGGGACAATGCGCTTATGGGAATCACGCCGTATCCAGCATGGGTCTGTGGCCAGCTCTTTGAGCCGGGTGCGCCATCATTTGACGTAGCTGATGAGGGACTCCTATTGGGCCTCTCCATCTTTGACTCACTCCTGTGGGACGAGGGCTGCGTACTGTTTTTCGAGCAGCACATGGAGCGCTTCGAGAGTGGTATCCGCCAGCTTGGAATCCAATGGCCGCTCCCGTGGGAGCCCCGGGCCGCCGTAGACGAGCTGATATTGGAACTGCAGAGGCGCTTCGGGGGACAGCTGCCCAAAGCGCTTATGTTGCGCCTAACCGCGACCCGCGGCGTGCCCGGCCGCGGGGCCAGCTTAGCGGTAACCGTGCGCGAGTGCGATGCCTTGCCAGCAGGCGGCGTGACTGTTGCCCTTGCTGGCGAGCATAAGGCCATTGGCGATCCAGTCGAGATGATCAAGTCTACGAACCGCCTGCGTAATGTGCTGGCCCGGGAAGCAGGCCGAAAGCTGGGTGCGTGGGAGGTCCTTTTTGCAACAACGGAAGGCGACATCTCAGAGGGCACGATCTCGAACCTCTTTGCTGTTGTGCCGGGCGAAGGGAAGCTGCGACTTGTGACGGCTGATGAGCAGCGCGGCTGCCTCGGTGGCATCGTTCGCAGCTTGGTCATCGGCGCCATACGTGATGAGCCCCTGGAGGTGGACGGGATGCCAGTTCAACTTGAGGTCGGGCGGCTGTCCCGCGGTGCGCTCGAGGCCGCGACCGAGCTGTTCTTGACGAACACGACCCAGCGGGTTATTCCCGTAAAGAACGTGCTTGGGAGCTCCGGGCAACTGGCGGGGCAGGCTGGCTCGGTCACCCGCGCTATCGCTAAGCGAATCGGCGTTCTCGAGGGGCACTATCGCCTAGCGCACTAGGGAAGAGGTGCTTGAAAAAGTTTACTGGGTAGGCCCCTAGAATCTTTTTTACCGGGAGGTCTGTCGCCGGGATTGGGCAAAGATCCCGTTTTCCCGGTGGGTTTATGGGGGTTTGGGCGTCAAGAAACCTAGGAACGGGGCCTGTGTGCCGTAAAACTAGTAACAGCGTGCAGCCTGCTGCGATAGTTGAGGTAGAACTGCACGCCTTCCTGATCGGAAGACCGACGCGAGACCCATTCCGGAGCCCTTATGAAGACGCTGAAACGATCCCTTGCCTGCTTGACCTTCGCCGCGCTGTGTGGTGCAGCGACCGGCGCACCCAGTGCGAACTTGGAGGCTGTGGTCGATCCCGTCAACGCAGCGCTTCTAGCGGCTCTAGAAGACGAAGATGAGGTGCCCGACAAGCGCGACGACATTAAAGACATGCGCAAGACCTTCGAGGGGCACCTGACCAAGAAGGGCAAGGAAGATCCTGATGCCATCGCGGTGTTGGACATGCTTCTAAAGGAATACGAAGGTTGCGGACCGAAGGACAAGGCCGACATCGTTAAGTCCCTGCAGAAGGGCTTTGGTCTAAAGCGCAAAGAAAACCGCGACGGTACGGCTGCTAACACTGTGGCCATGGCTTCGGCTGTATGCCTCTCAAAGATGGCACCCGAGAGCGTCAAGTCTCTAAATAAGCTTTGCTTTGACAAGAAGGTGACCAGCGACCCCGCAGTTCACCGCCAGGTGATCTTGTCCTTAGGGAAGACGGAAGACGAGTCGGCCGTCGACACTCTACTGAAGCTGACCTCTAGCAAGGACGCGAAGATTCAAGGTGCCGCAATCGAGTCTTTGGGCCGCTTCCGGGCCATTGATCAAAAGGAACGCAAGGAGGTCTGCGAGCGTTTGATCAAGATCATCATGCCGATCAAGTCGACGGTGGACAGCGACTCGGAAGATATCATCGCCCGTGAGCGCTACGACGTGATTGGTCCTCCGACCATCACGACCCTGCAAAAGCTCACGGATCAGAAGATCCGCGACTTCCAGGAGTGGCAGCAATGGTGGAATAAGAACAAGCGCAACGACTGGGACGAAGAGGAAGATTGAGAGCAAGCCTCCTCCACTCCAGCTCATCCCCACGAGCGGGCAAGGGACTCTTTCTTGCTGTCTTCTTGCTCGTTTTTGGTGGGCTTATCGCCCAAGCTCTGATCAAGAGACCTTCCAGGGCGGAGCCTGCCGTTGACGAGGTCGCCTTCCCCGAGCCGCACCAGGACATTGTGGCTGGCTGGCGCGGTCCCGCAGAGCTGGAGGCCAAGGGCTTCCAGTTACGCCTGACGCCACTCCACGGCGACGCCGAGCGCCAGGCCTTCGACGCCCACGCCCTGGGCGCCAAGCTTGGCTTGCCAGCAGGAGCACCCTTCCGTTTACAAGTTCAGTTCGGCGACGACTTCGAGCAGTCGAGCGCGTTTGAAGAGGTGCGCGAGCTGCTCTCGAAGGATGCGGGACTCGTCACGATCACAGGCGAGGAGGCCGCCCACGCCGAGGCGCTGCTGGCGGTTGCCACAAGTCACGTGCCCAGCCTAGATGCCCTGTTCCACATTCCCAGCAGCCTAGGCGCCGCACCCAAGCAGCTCGTGCTCTGGGGCGAGCTCCCCGAGGAAGCCAGTGACCTGCAGCTCTCCCTTGGCGCCACAAGCCTTTCCTTGACCTCTGCTCGCTACAACGGCCAAGCCCTGCCCAAGCACGTGGCCATGCTCCAGAACTCCGGCAACTAAGACCATGAAGCGCGCACTCCTATATCGACTGGGTCTCGGTAGCCTGTCCCTTGGAATCAGCCT
The DNA here is from genome assembly GCA_029250885.1 of Planctomycetota bacterium. Lineage (GTDB taxonomy): Bacteria > Planctomycetota > UBA1135 > UBA1135 > CALBMX01. The sequence goes on along the minus strand of JAQXEK010000010.1, from coordinate 102,488 downwards.
GGCTGCAGGTGTGAGCATCGTTCAAATGCAGAGCGCGCCCACCCAGATGTCCTCAGCATGGCAGAGCCAAGAGGTCCATCTTCAGAACGATCTTTTGACCCAAGAGAACGCGGCCCTCTCCAAGCGCGTCGCAAACCTCGAATACGAACTGACGGTCTCAGAGGAGCGGCGTTTTGCACAGGAGCAGGAGTTCGTACTTTGGCAGAATGTAATCTCGGGCCTAGACCCCCAGGGCGTACTTCGCGCTGCGGGATTGCTGGATAAGATCGATCCCGAGCAGGATGCGACCGAGATGCCCCCTGCTCCGGATCCGTTGGCCCTCCAGGCTAGCGAGCTTGGCGTCAGCCTCAACAATCTTATGGTGGCCGAGGGAATCCACAGCCTAGACCTTCTGGAAGCCGGGCGCATGCAGGCTGGCCGGATGGGCCCCGTGGTCTTCCGCATGCTTGACGATCGGGGGCGTTTAGTTGGCTCCATCTCTGCGAAGAGTATTCATATGGAAGCGAGTGTGACCGCGCGCACGGTGACCATGATTCTGATCGACGGCCGTGAGACCCACGGCGGCTTTGGCACGCCCTTTGACCTGCGGCGCATACCGTTTAACTTTGTGGACCCATGGCCTTGGATCGAGGCGATGCCCGGCCTCTTCCCGGACTTCCAAGCCGGCCAGGCCACCCCGAGTGGCATCGACGATGGCAACTGGGAGCTCGAGCCCCTGCGAGAACGACTCAATAAACTGCTGCGCCAGGATTCGATCAATGGGTACTACAAGATTAAGCACATTGATGGCGTCCTTAAGAGCAAGCTGCGGGGCCTGCACCTGGTGGAGTACTCGCCCGCCGGGCTCTCCACGCGGCACATCTTTGCGGACACGGGGACGATCAGCTTAGGGGACCGCGGGGCTACTATTCTTTTAGAGGACGGAGCCAGCATGCGAGGTGACGAGAAGACTGCCTTCCTGCGTGGACGATTCCAGATCTACCTGCCCAAGGCGGATCAAGATCAGTGGAAGGCCAAGCCCCTGCCGGGACTCAGCGAAGCCGCCGAGTAAGGTTGCGGCACCAGTATTTGCGGCTTGATCTGCGATTGAAGCGCACGGGCCATTGACCCGGCGCGACAAGGCGGCGATAACAGGGCATGGCCAAGGACCCGAAACCGGCCTCACCCGGGCTCTTTGACCAGATGCTCGCGGGAGAGGCACCCAAGACAGAGAAGCCTGCCAAGGCGAGTACCCTGTCCGTGACCGAGGCGACCGCCCGCATTAAGTCTGCCTTGACCGGCGTCGGCGGCATGGCCGTGGAGGGGGAGATGACCCGTGCCACGAAGGCGGCATCGGGCCACATTTACTTCACCTTGAAGGACTCCGGCGCCAGCATCTCTTGCATCCTCTGGAAGGGCAAGGTCGAGTCCGCGACCAAGGGGCTGCGACCGAAGGAGGGCGACAAGATCATCGTGCGCGGCAAGTTAGATGTGTATGCGCCCCGGGGCGGATACAGCTTGATCGTGGATTCGATTGAACCCGTCGGCATTGGACAGGAGCTGCTGAAGCTGGAGAAGCTAAAGGCTGAGCTCAAGGAGAAGGGCTGGTTCGACCGGCGCCGCGAGATCCCCGCCATGCCCAACAGCATTGGCGTCGTGACGAGTCGCGATGCAGCTGCCCTGCGCGACTTCTTACGCACCCGGACCCTGCGCTGGGCGGGCTACCCGGTACGGCTCTGCCACACCCCTGTGCAAGGGCCCGCTGCTGCGAAGCAGATCGCGCAGGCGATAGATGCCCTCTCGAGTAGCGGCGTCGATGTGGTCGTGGTGACCCGTGGCGGGGGATCTCTCGAAGACCTTTGGTGCTTTAATGAGCGCGTGGTGGCCGAGGCGATCTGGCGCTCCCCTGTGCCTGTGGTCGTTGGCGTTGGCCACGAAAGCGATACAACCTTGGCGGACTTTGTAGGGGACCGGCGCGCCCACACGCCCACGGACGCCGCGCAGATCGTCTTCCCGGATCGCGCCGCCCTCACCGAGCGCATCGAGCGCGTAGCGGGATACCTAGACCGCGCGGTCGAGGACCATCTTGAGAGGCGCGAGCGCAGGTTGGATTCCTGCGCAACTTCCAGGGTACTAGTCAACCCGAGCTGGATCCTTGGGGACCGCGAGCGCTCCCTCGGCGCGCTGCTGCGCCGGTCCAACCTAGCGGCCGATGGGTACATCCAGCGCGCATCGTTAGCAGTCTCAAGCCTCGAGGCGCGCATCGATCGGGCAAGTCCTCTGACTCGGCTCACCATCGACTCCCAGCGCGTACAGAGCCTGGGCAAGAGGCTGCTCCGCCAGGCGGGCTTGCTGCCGGAGAAGGCCGAGCGCCGCATGCAGTTCCTTGCGCGTAGCTTGGATGCGGTCTCGCCTCTGCGGGTTCTGGGGCGCGGCTATTCGATCACAACTACTAATGGCGGCCAGGCCCTCCAGGATGCAGTTCAGGTGGCTGTGGGGGACTCGATCGAGACGCGCTTAGCCGCCGGTCAGGTTGTCTCCCAGGTCACGGAAGTTGTGCAGGCCCGCTCGGAAGGAGATGCCTCGTGAGGCAAGGCTCTTGAAGGTCGTCGCTGTAGTGCTCAATTGGAACGGGGGCGAGCTGAACCTTGACTGCATGGGCTCGCTCTTGGACCAGGGGCTCGAGCCTGGAGAGATTATCTTCGTGGACAACGCGTCGACTGACGGCTCCTATGAACTCGTTGTCGAGGCTTATCCAGGGATTCATTCGATTCAGAACGGAAGCAATATCGGGTTTGGCGATGGGGTTAACGTGGGAATTCAGCGCGCCCTTGATCTTCCCGAGACGGACTGTGTGCTGCTTGTTAATAACGATGTGGTGCTACCGAAGGGGGTGGTCGATCATCTAATCCAGGTCTTCGACCAGGATCCAACGGTTGGGATTACGGGGCCGAGGGTGCTCTACCGCCAGGATTTGAGCCGTGTCTGGTGCGCCGGTGGCAAGATGACCTACCGGCAGAACCTGTCGGTCTTGTTGGGCCACGGCAAACCCGACGGCCCCGAGTGGCAGGGCCTACAGGACGTAGACTATGTGGCGGGCTGTGCGATGCTCGTGCGCCGCGAGGTCTTCGCGAAGGCCGGGCTCTTTGACGGCGATTACTTTGCCTACCACGAGGATGTGGACTTTTGCCTGTCCGCTAAACAGGCGGGATTTGGAGTCAAGCTTGCCGGAGACGTGCATGCCCTGCACGCACCACACCACTCCACTGGTGGCGTCTACGGCCCAGGCCGAAAGTACATGATGGGGGTGAACACGGTCTGGTTCCTACGCCGCCACGGAACGGCTGGGCGTTGGCTTGGCTTCTTCGTATTCGACGTGGCCACGCTGCTACCTCTATTTTTGGTCGGGCTTTTAACGGGTCGTCTACCCGGCGTGATTGCCAAGGCGCGGGGTACCTACGATGGGCTTGTTGGCCGGCGTGTAACTAAGGAGCGGCTCGCGGCGCGCCTCGGGAAGTCTCACCCCTCCTAGGCCGCTACCAATGGAAGAGGCCGGAGCCACTCAGCTCCGGCCTCTTCGCAATCCTGCTGGGTTTGGACTAGTAGAGTTCGCCGATCAGCTCGAGGATCTCCGTTACGTCATCCTCGCTTAGAACCTTGCTGTTGTCGCGCAGCAGGTCTGCGAAGCCGTCGATCTCCGTGGCGCAGTCGTCCGAAGCCAGCTCGGCCGCGACACACGCGGGGTGGATGTTGACCTGGGCTGTGCGCACCTGGCCAAAGAACTCGACCTCGCGATCCAGGATAATGCGCCAGCTGTCCTTGGCGATGGGCTCTTCGCAGTGCTTGCACTTGCTGCGCCCACTCTTGGCGCGTTCGGCCCAGGGAGCTTCCTTTTTGTCAGCTTTCTTCTTCTCGGCAGCCTCTTGCAGCTTCTTTAGTTCGGCAAGCTGGGGCACCTCGAGGCCTTCGTCCCAGGACACGTCTTCGTAGGCGGCCTCGACGTCTTCAAAGCGGCGGCGGGCGGCACAGGTCAGGTGGTGCCAGAGGTAGCCGGTTCCGTAGGGGCCCTCGAGCAAGATACCGATGCGCAGCAAGTCCTTGTCGATCTTGCGCTTGCAGGTGCGGCACTTGGAGCGGGAAGAGCGGGCGGCCTCGATCAAGTATGGAGCGAGCTCCTCTTCTGGGGCGGCGTCTTCGGAGGGCATATCGTTGTTCGTGTCTGGCATATCGAATCAGGGATTTGCGGAATCTTGGTGTCGGCCGCGTTGGGGAGCAGCCGCTTGCGAAGGGGCTCGCTGTGGGCCTAGGTTCGCACTCCATTTTAGGTGGCAAAGGCCAGACCTCGGTAGTGGGGCTTGCGGTTTTCCCTAAGATCGACGAACCTATGGTCCGTTCTTAGGAGCGATTCCTACGATTCGGCTGCCCAGACGCCGCTTCTCATCCCCCTCGATTCCCACTATGACTTCGTTTAACGCCAAGGCCGCCGCCGCCTACTCTGTCCAGGATTACTCCCCCGTGCCCATGATCGAGGGCGTTGAGATCGTCAATCTGCGGCGCTTCAACGACGATGGCGGGGCCATGACCGAGCTCGGCCGCTTCGATGGCGGCATGCTGGCAGGCATGGAGGGCTTCGAGGCTCGCCAGATGAATTACAGCGTTGTCGAGCCCGGCGCTGTGAAGGCATTCCATCTGCACAAGCGCCAGACGGACGTCTGGTACGTGCCGCCCGGGGACAAGATGCTCCTTGTCCTAGCGGACGTGCGCGAGGGATCGCCCACCGAGGGCCAGGTGCGCCGCATCGTCCTTGGCGACGGCAACTCACGCCTAGTGCGCATTCCCCCTGGCGTCGCCCACGGATGCCGCAATCTGCGCCCGGCTGCACCCAGTGCAATCATCTACTTCGTCGATGTGCAGTTTGCGATCGACGACACCTGTGACGAAGGGCGCCTGCCCTGGGACCACTTCGGCACGGACTGCTGGGAGATCGAGAAGGGCTAGGACCTGCTCGCCCTGCGATCAAAGCAGAGCGTCCCGCAGCTTCGATTTGAAGTTGCGGGACGCTCTGTTTCGTAGGCATGGGCCTTGTCTTGTGACTATTTCTGGGCCGCTAGGGCTACTTGGCGGCGTTCACAATGTCGATCATGCGCTCGAGGCTCACGCGCGCGTAGTCCGTGAGCTCACTGCGCTCGTCATCGTCTAAGCGTTCGCGGCGCATGGTGATCTCGTCCACGCTGTCGCCGGCGAGCACGCGGTTGATGTCCGGTGCCTCGCCCTTGCGCAAGAGGTCCAGCATCCCGGCTAGGTGGGGCGGGTCATTGCGGCTCATGGTCGCACAGCCGCAACCCGCCGAGGCGAAGGGCTTGCCATTCGAGTCTACGGCGTCCCGGGGAAGGTCCGCGATGTGCACGATCTCGACGCCGTTCTGCTTGCCGAGCTCGGCGGCGTTGCGCACAAAGTGGCCCTCGGTTCCGATGGCCAGCTTGGTGCCGGGCTTAGCGTTTTGCACGGCCTTCCAGAGATAATCTGTGGAGCCCGCGCCGTCGGCTGCACTGACCGCATCTAAGGGGGACTCCGGGTGGATCAGCACGGTCCAGCCGCGCTCCTGCCACCAGCGCACCATGTCGCCGGAGAAGATCGTGTGCACCCCACAGGACGAAGCCCAGAGCACCATCTCGGAATCTGCGATGCGATCGAGTTCGGCGTTCTCCAGGTGAATGGCGCCCCCTTGAGGGTCCGGAAGTAGGTGCAGCTTGTCTAGGTCCATGCCCAGCTTAGCGGCGGTGTTTCGGCCAAGGTGTTGGTCGGGGATGAAGACAATCTTCTTGCCCTGTTTGCGCGCCCAGTCCACCACGAGGTGCGCATTCGAGCTGGTGCAGACCGCGCCGCCCGTGCGACCCGCGATGGCCTTGATGCGGCCGCTGGTGTTCATGTAGGAGATCGCTACGAGGTCGTCGCCAAAGCGCTCCTCGAGTTGGTCGAAGACGGGCAGCACCATGTGGTCCTTGGCCAGCATCTCCATAGTGCAGCCAGCCTTGGGGTTGGTGATCCAAACGTCCTGGTCGTCGTTGGCCAGCAAAGCGATGGACTCGGCCATGAAGTGCACGGCGGACTCTACGATGACCTTCTTTTCGGGGGCCTCGCGCGCCTTCAACGCCAAGGCGTAGGAATCACTGACACTGCCGCCATAGCGCTCGACGAGCTTCACGATCTCGCCGCCCATGTAAAAGTGGGCCAGCAACAATAGCGAGTCGCCGAAGTGGTCCATGGCCGGCGTCACGTAGCTGTCGAGCCAGGGGAATATCGTCCCCGGCAGGCGGTCTGGAAGCGCCTGGAACTCCTCCGCGTAGGGCTTGAACTCTTCCTGATACCAATCGAGGGGCAGCTCGGTCTGGCAAAGGGGCAGGTCGGGTTGGAGTAGGAGGCCCGTAGAGCCTGTTAAGGATGTGGGGGAGGCCATAGCCGATTTTCTCGCGCCCGGGGGGGCAAGCAAAGGGTTGGGGAGGTTTGCCGGAGCAGGGTTTCCGGCGCTCCCAAGATGGTAAGGAATCTTGGGTCCCGATAGCGTAAGCTTCGCACACACGAGGAAAGCTATGACCTTTAAGATCCTGTCTGATTTTGATGGCGTTTGGACTAACCCCGGCGACGAAGCCGCTGGGGTGCAAGCGCTCATGATTGCCGAAACCGCTCGCCTGAGCGGCATCGACCGTGAGATCGTCGCCGGAGACTTCAAGGTCTTCGGTGAGATCGCCCTGGGTACCCCCGGCGCCCATGGCTGGGCCCCTGACGGCCGCATCACCGCCTATGTGGACGAGGACCCCTTCTGCCTGGGCAACTCCATGGCGGGCGTGCTGGGCGGCCTGGCGTCCGGGGAGTTGCCCCTGGCGGGCTGTGCCCTTGGCTCGGTGGACGGCTCCCTGTTGCCGCGCGCAGCAGTCTACGCCGGTGTGATTGCCGCCCGGGGTTTCGAGAACCCCTCGGCCTTCGCGGACCACTGCTTCCTCGAGGCCACCGCCGCCTTCCTGCGGGACCATCCCCCGGCCCTCGTCCCGGGAGCCAAGGCCATCGCCGAGCGCTTCCTCACCATGGGCGCGGACGTGGTCGTGGTCTCGAACTCGGGCGAGGACAAGATCTTGAACTGGCTGCGGGACGCGGACATTCCCGCCTACTCCGTACACGACGAGTCGCGGCCGTCGGGTGAGCCATGCTTCCGGGTGCGGGGTTCCGCCGCCAAATTCGCCCTTGGCGATGGCAGTGAGTCGATCACCGTGAGCGGTCGCGACATCTTCGTGGACCGCCCCAAGTACCACGCCGTGCTCGAGATCGAAAACGCCGACTTCGTGATCGGCGATGTCTTCAGCCTCGACCTGGCCCTACCGCACAAGCTGCGCGAGGCCGGCGAGTCTTTCGCGCCCCGCGAGCTTGTCTTGCGCCGCCACGATTACACCCCCGAGTGGGTCGCAGGCAGCCGCGCAGGTGGTGCCATTGACCACGTGGTCGATAGCCTCAACGATCTGTGCGACCTCTGCGAAGCACGCCTCTCCTAGTCTTACCCTAAGCCACTCAGTTCCTATGCATTCCACCCTTGCGCTCTTCCTCGGTGCGGCTTCGGAAGAGACCAGTCTCTTCGAGCGCTTCTCGCCGATTCTGATTCTTCTTGTAGTCGTAACCTTCGTGATTGCGCGCCTGCCGAGGGTGGACCTTGGCGAGCACAAGCACTCCAGTGCCTTCCGGTCACGCCGCGTCATGAACTGGCTCCCGCTGGGGCTAACCTACGCATTCCTGTACATGGGCAGGTACAACCTGACCGTGAGCAAGGGCAAGTTCGGGGAGATGCTGGATTCCAGCGGTCTGCCTATGATGGGCAACGCGGACTTCGGCAGCATCTTCGGGATCGGAACGGTGGTCTACGGCTTATCGTTCCTCATCAACGGGCCTTTGACCGACCGACTCGGGGGTAAGTTTGCGATCTTAATGGGAGCTGGAGGAGCTGTCGTCGCAAACCTCTTCATGGGACTCGCCACGTATTCCCTGCTCAATCATGGCTGGGGCTACCAGGCGATTGCCAACAACTTTGTGCTCGTGTTTACCGTCCTGTACGCCATGAACATGTACTTCCAGAGTTTTGGCGCCGTCGCTATTGTGAAGGTCAATGCCTCATGGTTCCACATCCGCGAGCGCGGTGTCTTTGGAGCAATCTTTGGAATCCTCATCTCCCTCGGGGTTTATTTCGCCTACGACATCGGGGCCATGATCCGCGACTCTGAGACCTTGGGATTGGCTTGGGTCTTCTTCATGCCAGCCGCACTGCTCACGTTGTTCTGGATCATTGACCTGTTCCAGGTTCGCAACACTCCGGGCGAAGCTGGCGTAGAGGACTTCGATTTGGACGATGCGTCTGCCGACGACGATGGCGAGCGTAAGTCGGTCAAGGAGATCTTCAGCGCGATGTTGCGGAACCCGGTCATCTTGACGATCGCTGGAGTCGAGTTCTGCTCAGGCTTCTTGCGCCAGGCGATCATGCAGTACTACCCAATCTTCGCTAAGCAGACGAATGAGGCCCTCTTCCATTACGACGGCTTCGTGATGAAGAACTGGGGCTTGTTGCTCTGCTGCGCAGGAATCCTGGGCGGTGTCTTTGCAGGCACGATCTCGGACCACGTCTTCAAGAGTCGGCGCGGCCCCGTGGCGGCAGTGCTCTACGGTATGATGCTGCTCGGCGGCATTGTGCTCTGCTTCACGTATCAGACGAGCGCGGTGGGCTGGGTCGTGGTCTTCATGTCCATGGCCGTCATCGGAGTCCACGGCATGCTGTCCGGTACGGCCAGCATGGACTTTGGTGGCTCGAAGAACGTCGGCGTTGCAGTCGGCATCATCGACGGCTTCGTCTACTTGGGAACGGGCCTGATGGCTCTGACCTATTCGATCATCTTGCCCAAGGTGGAGAAGGATGAGCTGACCGGTGCCTTGATCGACCAGACTGGCGACCCCGAGAAGTGGATGGCCTGGCCCGTCGCCATGCTTCCGGTTACCGCTTTGGGCCTGTTCCTTGCCCTCCGCATCTGGAACGCTTCGGCACAGCGCAAGACCGCGAGCTGATCTAAGCGCGCCTCGGACCTATCTAGCAGAGCGGGAGCCACATGGTTCCCGCTTTGTTTCGTCTCGGCCCTGCTCTAATTAGTAAAGAATACCCCATTTGCGGACCTCCAGATCCGCCATCTTCAGGCGCTATTCCCATGGAATTCGCAATTTCCTCCAGCGCGATTCCAGTTGGACCCATAGCGTGGAACGATAGGTGAGGAGGAGCGCGAGGCGGCCCCCCGCGTCCCACCTGTCGCCCTAACTTTGGTCCCCAAGGTTACGGCATCCCCTCAGTCCACCCAGCCCAATGGAGTGCGACATGCCCGAGACCCCCTTCAATCCCGTCCGCGAGACCCTAGTCTTCGTCTATGGCACTCTGCTGCGCGGCGAACGCAACCACAGCCTGCTGTTTGGCTCCCGCTTCATTGGCGATGGCTACACGACGCGCGACTTCGAACTCGTCGATCTAGGTGATTTCCCCGCCATGATTCCCGCAGACGAAGACTCGCAAGGCTGCAGCATCTATGGCGAGATCTACGCTGTCGATCACTCCATCCTCGAGATCCTCGACGAGATCGAGGACCACCCTAGCTTCTACCGGCGCACACCAGTCCAACTCAAGGACGGAAGTCTTGTAGATGTCTATCTGCTAACTGCTCATCAAGCGGCCTTCTATCCGCGCATCGAGACCGGCGACTGGCGCACCAAGGTGAGGGCGAGCTAGGCCATTTTTGGCTTGGGTACACACAAAGCTCGGGGGCTCCGCAAATCATGCGGAGCCCCCGAGCTTTTGAATTGAGCCCTGGCGGCATAGGCGCGAGGACCCCAAATGTCTGCGGGTTTAGCCCAAGAAGGGATAGCGCCAGTCCGTCGGCGGGACAAAGGTCTCCTTGATCGTGCGCGGGCTGACCCACCGCAGCAGGTTCAAGATCGAACCCGCCTTGTCGTTGGTGCCCGATGCACGGCCGCCGCCGAAGGGCTGCTGGCCAACGACTGCGCCCGTGGGCTTGTCGTTCACGTAGAAGTTGCCGGCCGAGAAGCGCAGTGCCTCTGTGGCCTGGGCCACGGCCGCACGGTCCTGGGAGAAGATCGCGCCGGTCAATGCGTAGGGCGAGGTGCTGTCCACCAGGGACAGGGTCTCCTTGAACTTGTCGTCCTCGTAGACGTAGACGGTGAGCACGGGGCCAAAGAGCTCGGACTCCATGGTCTCGTACTTCGGGGTCTTGGCCTCGATGATGGTGGGCTCGATGAAGTAGCCCACGGAGTCATCGCAGGTGCCGCCGAAGACGATCTCGGCGTCCTTCGATTCCCGGGCGCGGTCGATGGCGCCCTTATTGCGATCAAAGGCGGTCTGGTTGATAACGGCCCCCATGAAGTTGGAGAGGTCCGCCACGTCGCCCATCTTGACCTGGGGCAGCTCCTCGGCAAGCACGTCCTTGACGGCATTCCATAGGCTGCGAGGCACGTAAGCGCGGGATGCGGCCGAGCACTTCTGACCCTGGAACTCGAAGGCGCCGCGCAGCATGGCAATAGCGAGTACGCGCGGGTCGGTGCTCGGGTGGGCCATGATGAAGTCCTTACCGCCGGTCTCGCCGACCACGCGGGGGTAGGTCTTGTAGCTGTCCATGTTGTTGCCAATGATCTTCCAGATACCATTGAACACCCGGGTCGATCCGGTGAAGTGCACACCGGCAAAGCGGCTGTCCTTAATCACTTGGCCGGCGATCTCCGGTGCGGGGCCCGGCACGAAGTTGATCACGCCCGCGGGCACGCCGGCTTCCTGCAGCAGCTCCACCAGGTACCAGTTCGACAGGACTGATGTCTCGGACGGCTTCCAGATGGTCGTGTTGCCCATCAGAGCGGGCGCGGCCGGAAGGTTGGCCGCGATGGATGAGAAGTTGAACGGTGTCAAGGCCAGCACGTGACCCTCGAGGGGACGGTGCTCAAGCCGGTTCCACATACCGGGGGCGGACTCGGGCTGCTCTTTGTAGAGCTGTTCGGCGTAGCTGCAGTTGAAGCGGAAGAAGTCGATTAGCTCACAGGCGGCGTCGATTTCGGCCTGGTGGACGGTCTTCGATTGGCCGAGCATGGTCGAGGCGTTGACGCGATCGCGATAGGGCCCCTCGAGCAGGTCGGCAGCCTTTAAAAAGATCGCGACGCGCTCGTTCCAAGGCATGGCCTCCCAGCCACGGGCCGCGTCTTCGCAGGCGTCCATAGCGGCGGCGACTTCTTTTTCGCCGGCCATATGGAAGTGCCCTGTGACGTGCTTGTGGTTGTGGGGCACGACCATGGGCGCCGTGTCGCCGGTGCGAATCTCTTCGCCACCGATCAACAGGGGGACGTCGAGCTCAATGTTGGACTGGCGCTTGAGCTCGGCTTCGATGGAAGCGCGCTCCGGAGAGCCGGGCGCATAGCTACGGACCGGCTCGTTGACGGGGGGAGGGACGTTGAAATTGCCGTGGGTCATGGCTAGGTCGGGGTAGTAGAAGTCAGCTCTTGGGGACGTTTAGCACGTTTGGGGCAGGTTCGATTGCCTCGTTTCTTCCTACGAAGATCAGAGGGACGCTTGCCCTCAGCGCTCACGAAGCGGCAGGATATCTCATAGCGCCCCGGGTTGTGCACTAGACCTCGCTTCCGGAGCGTGAAACTTCCTCATCTACACCCCGATTGCTCCAATCCCATGAAGTCCAGCTTCCAAGCCGCCGTACTCCTGTCCTCGCTCTTCCTGTCCTCTTGTGTTTTTGCCGTTGGGACAACGGCGGATGGAGAGACCGCTACCGATTATGGGCATGAGGAGATGATGGCCGAGCACGACGAGCAGCAAATTGCCGCGGTTTCCGCCGAAGACAATGCGCCTGCGATGGCAGAGAAGAAGCCTGCCAAGGAGGTTGACCTCGGTGCCCTGGAGTTCGATTTGATGATGGCCGAGCTTGAACTTCAGTCCGCCCAAGCTTCCCAAGCCCGGGCTATGGAGAGCGCCCAGCACGGGGTCTTTTCCGCCGAGCGAGGCCTCGCCCTAGCCAAGGATGAGCTGGCCCACTTTGAAAACGTGGCCATGCCCCTTGCCGCTGCCGAGAGCGACCTCTCCATGGACCGCACCCGTGGCCGGTTGGATGACTCCAAGGCAGAGCTGCAGCAGCTCGTGGACATGTACGGAGCCGAGGAGTTTGCCGAGAGCACAAAGGAGCTGGTGCTGACCCGTGGTAAGCGCGGCGTGGAGCAGAGCGAGCGCTCGCTAGAACTTGCGCAGCGACGCGCCGAGGACAAGCAAGCATTCGAGATGGGGCGCAAGCGCGACAGCCTTGTGTTCAAGGTGTCTGAAGCGGAGCGCAGTCTCAAGCTTAGGGTCGATGCCATCGCAACGGCGGAGATGGACGGCAAGGTGAAGTTGATGCGCGCGGAAAACAAGCTGCAGAAGGCCATCAAGAAGCTCGACGATGCGGCCAACGAGGCGAACTAGGCCTCATGTTGATTACCCAGCAAATCGTACTGGTCGGGGTCCTCTGCCTCTGGCCAAGCCCTGCCTTGGGGGCCCAAGTACCCGGGCCCGCGGACGATGAGGCTCCGCAGGAAGAGGTGCCGGCCATTATGCCTCCGGAGGCCGCGCAGCTCTCCATTGACGATGCGGTTGCATGGTTTGCGAGCAATCAAAACGAAGACGGCAGCTGGGCGAGTCCTGTGTTGGAGTCGACCTTCGAGCTCGGCTTTAACGTCGAGACCTTCTACGCCTGGCAGTTGGCCGCCCAGGGCCTCGGCATCCAGGCCATGTTGGCCGTCGAGGAGACGCCCGAGCGCCGGGCGGTGCTCGATAAGGCCGTCGAGTGGTTTCTCACCACGCGCCTACCCAAGCGCGGCGAAGGCTGGGATGTAGACTACGTCTGGACCATGCTTTGCGATCTCGTCGCCCTGGTTGATCTCCAGGATGACCCGCGCTTCCAGGATCCCAAGATGCAGGCCCGAATCGCTAAACGCGGTTCGGACTATGTGGACCTGCTCGAGCGCAACCAGGCCTTCCACGGCGGCTGGGCTTACTACGACGATCCCCCGTTTACCCAGCGTCCCAAGTGGGGCACAAGCTTCTGCACGGCACTTGTCTTGCCGGCCTACAAGAGAGCCCTTGAGATGGGTTGGAGCGAAGAGCCGGACGCCATCCAGGCCTACGATCGTGCACTCAAGTATGTTCAGCGCTGTGCCCTTCCCAATAATGCCTATGAGTATTCGCTTAGTTCGGTGCCGCGGGTAGCCGGCGAGAGCATCTCCAACGTAAAGGGAAGCCTAGGTCGGATCCAGGTCTGCAACTGGGCGCGCCGCGAGTGCGGAGACGAGCGGGTGACGGACGATGTTCTGCGCAAGGGGCTCGAGGCCTTCTTCCGCGAGCACAAGTTCCTGGACGTGGCCTTCATGCGGCCGATTCCTCACGAGGCCTACTACGCGAACGCAGGCTACTTCTACCACTTCGGTCATTACTACGCGGCCATGGCCATCGAGCTGCTTCCGGAGGAAGAGCGCGAGGCGTGGCACGCGAAGCTGCGTCCGCACCTAATTAAGACCCAGCGCGCCGATGGCAGCCTGACAGACTTCCTAGGCACGGGCTACCTGCGCGTCGCGAGCACGGCCTACACGGTCTTGGCCTTGGAGTCCGGCCTCTAGGGGACGGAACTTGATGCCTTGCCCCTGGGGCTTCCCCAGCAGCAAGCCCCAAAGCGCCTAAATGCGCCCTGGGGCTTGCACTGTTTTTGGCCTAGGCGGCGCACAAGTCCTCCCACCGGCGATATCCTTCTAGGCGACCCATGAGCACCAAAGTAATCCTTCGTAGCTTCCTCGAAAGCCAGGCCGCAATGATTAAGGACGGGGGACTGGACTGGCTAGATGCCGCCTCCGACGAGATCACCGGCTGTGGCCTCGAAGGCATGGAAGACACCCGCTTCGGTGTGCTGCTGTCCCTGGCTTCTCGCAAGCTAGGCCATAGTGCAAAGCGTAGCTGGTCCCTTTCTAAGTCTGAAGTCGACTCTGCAGGCATCCTCCGCGAAGGTTGGAACCCAACCCATTGGACCGCCCTCGAGGCGGCCCGGGTCCACCTTATCCTGTCGCGCATGGATCTCGAGCTCGAGTCCGGTGCCCAGGCCATCGAGAGCGCCTTCCGCTTTGCCGACGAGGGAGAGCTCTGCGCGCTCTACCGCAGCCTAGCCCATCTACCCGGGGGCAAGCGCTTTGTGTGGCGTGCCGCCGAAGGCTGCCGCACGAACATGGTCTCGGTCTTCGCGGCTGATGTGCTCGACACGCCCTACCCGGCCGAGCACTTCGACGCCGTAGCCTTCAATCAGGCTGTGATCAAGGCGCTCTTTGTTGGCGTGCCCCTGCACCGCCTCTGGAGTCTAGACAGGCGCCTGTCGGCCGACCTGGCCCGGATGGCCCTCGACTTAGCTGACGAGCGCCGTAGCGCGGGCCGTGAGATCTCTCCGGACCTCTGGCTCTGCCTTGGGACCTTCTCCGGCGAGCGCGGCCTTGCGGCCCTAGAGTTGGAGATCGCCCGGGCACCTAGACTCTCTGATGAGGAGGCCCTCTTTGGACCCCGGGCCGCGGTATTAGCCCTTGGACGAGCAGGCGCGACCCAGAGGCTGCGCGAGATCATTGCGTCGGGCGATTCCAGTCTTGCGCCTGAAGCAGAGCTCGCCCTGGGCGGCGAAGCCATGCAACATTCATGGAGCCGCTTTGTGGCTCCGACCCTGTGCTAGAGAATTATCATGCCTACAACGAAGCGTTTTTTCGATCCCCACATTCACATGAGCAGTCGCACGACGATCTGCTATCAGGAGATGGCCGAGGCCGGGATCCGCGCCGTCATCGAGCCCGCCTTCTGGCTGGGTCAGCCGCGAACTAACGTCGGCTCATTCATCGATTACTTCTCCAGCTTAATTGGATTCGAGCGCTTTCGGGCTAGCCAGTTCGGGATCCAGCACTTTTGCACCATCGGCCTGAACTCGAAGGAGGCCAACGACGAAGGCCTAGCGAAAGAGGTCATCGAGATTCTACCGCGCTTCGCATTGAAGGAAGGTGTGGTCGCCATTGGTGAGATCGGCTATGACGAGATCACTTCCGCCGAGGAGAAGGCCTACATTGCTCAGCTCGAGTTTGCGGTCGAGCACGACATGGTCGTCATGGTGCACAGCCCGCACCGGGACAAGCACAACGGCATACTGCGCTCCATGGACGTGGCGGCAGAAGTTGGCCTCGACATGGAGAAGCTGATCGTCGATCACAACAACGAAGAGACCTTCCGGGCCGTTCTCGACCGCGGCTGCTGGGCGGGCTTTACGATCTACCCTCACACCAAGATGGACTCCGTCCGCATGGTGGACATTGTCGAGGCCAACGGTCCCGATCGCATCATCGTGAACTCATCCGCCGACTGGGGCATCTCGGACCATCTGTCGGTCCCCAAGACAGCGGGCTTGATGGAGCGCCGCGGCATCGACGCCGCGTGGATCGAGAAGACCTGCTGGAGCAATGCCATGGAGGCCTATGGTCAGTCTGGCGAGATCGACGTGGACAGCCTTAACAGAGATCAGGTCGTCGACCAGACCCAGATGTTTGGTGACACGACGATTCTGCGGGGCCAAACTCCCCGGGTCGATGAGGGCGCCGGCGTCGTCTAGTGCCCGTCGTCTAGGTAACCTAGGGCGCGCAGGTCCTCTAGATCATTCTTCGTGTACGGCAGCTTGCGTGGATCGTAGCCGCGCTTGACCTGTTGCTTTTTCCACTGGCGGATCATGGGCTTGTAGCGTTCCATGAGGGCCGGCCCTTCTGGGTTGTGAAGTAGGTTTTGGGTCTCAAGGGGATCTGAGCGCGTGTTGAACGCCTCATAGATGGGCTTGTTGGTCTCCCGGATGAACTTGATGTCTCCGTCGATGACTCCCATCAAGTGGGACTCCTTTTCGGCGTTCACCTTGGTGCCCGCAACAAAGTTGACTTCGCTAAAGACAGGGCCAAAGGGAAAGTCCGGGGCATTGTCGAAGAGCGGAGCCAAGGACGGCGCTCCGAAGGCGTACTTCTCGTGATCAAATCCTGCAAGATCTACGATGGTGGGGGTGACCGAGACGTTAGAGACGGGAGTCTCGAGCGGCTGGGCCGGTGGCGCATCTTTGCGCGGATCGAAAATCAATAGGGGGACGTGGATCATGCCCTCGTACAGGAAACGCGTGTGGCCAAGCCAGCCATGCTCAAGAAACTCTTCCCCGTGGTCGGCGGTGAACACCACGATGGTGTTGTCCCCAAACCCAAGCCGGTTGAGCTCCGCGAGAACCTCGCCAATTCCGGCGTCCGTAAACTGGATCTCCTCATCGTAGCGGTCGCGAATGTGACCGATCTCTTCCTCGGTCATGCCAGGTGCCGTGGCCGCCATCTCGCGCATCTCTTTGATAGTCTCTAGGCCATTCAGGCGACCTGCCGACTTCTCCGCGATGCCCAGTCCGTGGTTGCGCCAGTCGTAATGGGGATCGAAGTACAAGAGTGAAAGAAAGAATGGCTCGTCTGTGGTCGCGAAGTCCGCGAGGTGCTGTTTGGCCTTGGTGGTGATCCCCGGAGTCGAGACGTAGCGATGGCCCTGGGCCTCGCCGGAGTCGTAGCTGTCAAACCCCTGGCCAAAGCCATAGCGCTCGTCCAACAGCTTGTTGCTCGTCACCGAGGCCGTCCTCCAGCCGCCGCCCTTAAGGATCTCTGCCAGGGTGACCACTTCGCTAGGCAGGGCCGACGGTGGGCGCTCTACCGTGTGTGCCGTGGGGTAGAGCCCGGTGTGAATCGATGCGACCGAGGGTTTGGTCCAAGGGGACGGCGCATAGGCGCGGCGGAAGGCAAGGCTCTTCTCCGCGAGCTTATCGATGTTCGGCGTCGTGTTGCGCTCGTAGCCGAAGGCGCTAAGGTGGTCGGCCCGCAGGGTGTCCACGGCGATCAAGAGAATGTTAGGTTTCGGACCGACGGGGCCCGCAGGCTCGGTCGAGCAGGCGAGGCTTCCTAGCAGGGCGAGTCCCACCACGGCCGGGCGCGCCAAGATGCCTAGTGGGCTAGGGTTAGGCTTGAGTCTCTTGAGATCGTTCGAGTGCTTCATGAACCTCACATGATAGGGTAGCCCCGTGAACAGATCATCGATTTCTTCCGCACTTGTCCCAAGGCGCGAGCTGCTCTGGATCTTCCTGGGGACATCCGTTGTGCTCGGAGCCTTGGTGGCTCGCTTCAACTTTGTCTCCGATGATGCGTTCATCTTGTTTCGCTACTCCAAGAACTTCGCAGAAGGGCTAGGGCTTGTCTACAACCCGGGAACCAACCCTCCTGTGGAGGGCTATTCGGAATTTCTGTGGGCCGTGCTTCTCGGAGGTGTCGAAAAGCTGGGCTTGGAGATTACGTTTTGGGCGCGCCTTTTAACGATCGTGGGCTCCCTTGGTCTGCTCTTCCATATGCTGGCTTTTGGAGCAGACAAGCTTGGTCTGGGCCGTGCCGGGCTGGTTGCCGCAGGGCTCTTCTTGGGGACCAATCCCACCGTGGGAGTCTGGACCACCGGTGGGCTCTCTTCGAGCCTCTTCGCCCTGTCCATCTTCCTCTGCTTCCGAGCACTCTTCGACGACCCGTCTAAGCCCCGCGGCTGGAGTGCGGGCTTCTGGGGGACAGCCACGTGCCTCTTCCGCGCCGACGGTCCCTTTTGGATCGTCGTACTGCTCTTCGTCGCCCTGGTGGCGCAGCTCCTGGCAAGGCGCAGTGTCCAGAGTCCAGAGCGGAGTGCAGCGGTCTTCTTCCCGGCCTTTCTGCGGGCCTGCCTGGTGTTGATTGCTGCGGGGGCAATCTTTATCGCCTGGCGCATAAACACCTATGGCGACTACCTGCCCAATACGGCCCGGGCCAAGGTAGGTATGTCCGCCCTTTCTTTAGAGCGCGGTGCCAAGTACCTACTGCACTATTGGGCGGTGCTGCCCGCAGCCCTGATTACCTTTGGCTATGGTCTGGTTTACCTTTTGGCAAGTCTTTGGCGCAGGGGGCGCATCGACGCCATGGGCGCGGCCTTCCTCATGGCCGCGGCGACCTTCTGCTATTCGATTATCGTCGGCGGCGACTTCATGGCCATGGGCCGCTTCTTCCTGCCGGCGATCCCCTTCCTCGCTCTGCTCTTCGGAGCGATGGTCCAGCGCATACAGGCCGCGTCCAAGAACGTCGGTCTTGTCGCCGCCGCTATCCTAGTCGCCTCCAACGTGGCCCCTGCGGCCGACGTCTACTTCTCGCCCGCATCCCTTCGCGAGTCCCTCGCTTTCCGCTGGTCCAGTGGCAACTACACCAGCGAGCTCAAGTTCTGGGAGGGCATGCGCCGGCGTAGCAATGAGTGGTCTCTCATCGGCAAGGGGCTCGCGCTCCATCGAAGCTCCGAAGAGTCAATTACCCTGGGGCCTATCGGCGCCGTGGGCTACTACTCCGGAATGAAGATCTACGATCTCTACGGGTTGACCAACAAGGAAGTGCTCGAGGCCTCGACGCCGGCTACATCCCGCAGTACCCCCGGCCACGATCGCATGGTGGATCCGTCGTTCTTCGATCGATTCGAGCCTACCTGGCGGAGCGCCAAGCTCAGCTGGCCCGGCGCCTCCAAGGGCGGCATCGCCCAGATCGCCGAGAACCCAAAGGTAGAACTCTTCCCCCTGCCTGAGGAAGGCGGCTTTGGTCCGGGCCGCTTCCTCATTCTCGAGCGCTGGTAGCCGCGCCGTTAGAGCAGATCCAAAACGCCCTTGCCTGTGCACCCTCTTCCGGGTCTCGATCAACAGGGGCCGAACCAGCCCGGGAGTTCCCCTGAGCTTAGCCAACCCCGCATGGCTGCGGCTTGATCGATGGGGTGGAGCCAAATAAAGCAAGGCTCGTGCCCAAAGAGCGGGACTCCGTTAGAGGGTGAGCAGGCGGCGAGCGTTGTCGCGAAAGATCATCATCTGATCTTGGGCCGAGACCTCGAGGGCACCGAGGGCTTCGCGCTGTAGGGTCAGGAGATCCCGCCGCCAACCTGGAGCGGAGGGTTGGCTGTCCGTGCCAAACAGGATGCGCTTGGGGCCAAAGACACTGAGGGTGCGCTCGAACACATCTTCTAGCCTTAGATCCGAGGGTTGGGTTCGAATCCAACTGTTGCCCGAGGAGGTGTCCACGTAGACGTTCTCGCACATCTCGCCGGCCATGAGGGTCTCCCGAAAGAAGCCCGCGCCAAAGTGCGGGATCACAAAGCTGACCTTGGGGTGCCGGACAGCCGCAGGGAGAATAGACAGGGGATTGCCAAGGTTGATGTCGAGGGTTGGCGTCAAGGCGAGCTCGTCGCGCTGAGAGGCGGCTAAGAGGCCGCAGTGGACGACGACCGGCGTACCGGTTGCGCTAGCGATCTCTAGTAGGCCGTCCACTTCCGAGCCGTCCATGGAGAACCCATGGGCCGCGGGGAAGAGCAGCAACCCGCGGTAGTTGTAGCGGCCGATGAGCTCTTCGGCCCGTGGTCCCGACTCGCATGCGGTCGGATCCACATAGGCAAATGGAATCAGGCGTCCTTCGGATTCGCGAGCCGCGGCCGAGACGGGTGCAGCCTCGCCGGGACGCGACGCGAGTGCGACCATGTGGTCAACACCGCCGTCATCGAGCTCGGTCTTCCAGGCTTCTAGCTTCTGACTCAGGTCGGCCCCAGAGCCACCTTGGGCCGGTGTCTGGCCGAAGAAGTGGCCGCGAAAATCGATGAGCCCCTGAACGTTACCCATGAAGCGCGCTACGCCTCGCGCATGCTGCGCCAGGCGCCGTGGAGCTTTCCCTTAAGGCCATCCACATAGAACGGAAGGCCGCGTGTCCCATACAGGTCTAGGCCTCCCTTGACCTCATCCCGCGCAAGCGTTTGCTCGAGAATGCGCTGCTTGGTCATGGGATAGGGCGCGGTGGTGGCCTTGCCTAAGGTAAAGCCCATATCCATCAGCAGGTCAAGCAGATCGCCGGGCTCGCAACCACGCAATGCGTAGGGCCAGAACTCGATCAAGAGACCAAGCTTTGGGCTCGCTTTGAGAACCTCCGTAGCGCCCTGGAGCGCCAGCCACTCCGAGCCCTGGGTGTCGACCTTGAGGAAGTCGATGGGGCCTTGGACCAGGTCGTCCACGCGCTCGAGCTTGATCTCGATGCGCTGGGCATCCGCCATGTCCGCGGGTGCGGCCTCGTCGATGACTCGGTTGTCGCCGTGGTTACCTTCGCTCAGGACAATCTCGGCAGTGCCCTTAGCGTCTGCGGCAGCGGCGCGATGCAGGATCCCCTTGCCGGGACCGATCTCCATGGCGCGCTTCATGTTGCGCTCGGTGAGGTCGGCGATCCCCGGCACAGGCTCGAAGGCGTGTACTTCGGCGCCGGCGAGGATCGCTTGCACCGCGAACCAGCCCACATTGGCGCCCAGGTCCAGCACCTTGGCACCGGGGCGCAGGTGGGCCAGGAAGAGGCGCGTTTCGTGGTCTTCCCAGGCGCCGTTGGCGATGGAGGGACCGATGATCGTGTCGTCGGCGAGGACGTCGAAGTCCATGCCGGAGGGACCCAGGGTGGGGACCCGAACAGTCTTGGGGCTAAAGTCCATGGGGGGCATCATAGGGGAATCAGGCGCAGATCCAATCCACAGCTTCGTGGTTTCCCCGGCTCATGGGCCGCTCAGGACAAAGTCAAATTCGTCGTTCCAGCTGCGCCCTCCTCGCTGGAAGAGGCCTTTTGGCCCAGAGGGTTTGGCGGGGTCTTCAAAAGCCGTGGCCGCCAAGACAAAGAAAGGGCGTTCGTTTTGGCCCCAACTTCCTTCTCCATAGACGCAAAAGCGGAAGTGAAACTGGTCATCATTGACAGGATCCTCGGGAACGGAGGTCAGGTAGCCGGCCTGGACAAGCTCCATGAGGAACTTACCGTCGAGGGAAGACTCCCAACCCCCAAGCATGGGGTCTGGGATGTGCCAGGGCAGCTCGCCATGATCCTTATGAAAGCTCGTTATCGCATGGTGAATGCGGTACAGGCTGCTGACCCGGGCTTGGTCGCGGCTGGTGGCAGAGCCTGCGGCCTGGATCTGGGGAACCGCCGCGATCAGGAATGCAAGGCCGATTCCAAGCAGCCCAATAACTGCCTGGGCTGCCCCGTGGCGTCTTTGTTTATTCCTCTCCATGATAGGCAACGCACCTTTTGATGCCGCCACTGAGCCCATTCGGCAGGATGCCCCCGCCAACTTAAAGAAATCACGGGCGCTGGATGAGCCCCGGAAGGTTTTCGAAGCCGGCTTCGTCCCGCCAGGTGGAACCATCCCAGGTCGTGTAGTCTTCAAAGTTGCCCTGATTATTGGGCTGACCCGCGCCCCAGTCAGCAAAAGTCAGGAAGGCCCCGGAGCTCCACTGGAAGAAACCCTCGAACTGCTCATCGGTGTAGCCGATGTAGACAGGGCCCGAGGCCAGGCCGGAGGCGAAGAACGTGGTTTCAAGCCAGGTGTCTTCTGCTGCGTTAGCGATGCTTACGAGGTGGCCGCCGTGTTCGATGGCCACACCCTCGGCCTTGTGCCAGGTGCCCGGCGGAGTCAGCGCATATTCCTTCCCGTTTCTGGGGTGGGTGAACCAGGCTAGGGGTGCGGGCGGGTCGGGGACTACAACCTCCGTTAGCACGGCATTGGTGGCGGAAAAACCCTTGGGACTGAAAGCGTCGGTGAACCAGCCTTGGATGTAGAGGGGGAGCCCAGTGGGCAGGGGTAGGTTGGCGAAGCTCAACGGTGGCAAGGTGATCGCGCTTGCTTGAACGGGAAAGCCCATGAAAATGTCAGGCCTCGGGACCACAAGCGCGCCGAGTAAGGGGAAGTTGATCGCGTTCGTCCCCGCGACGACGTAGCCCATACTTGGAGAGGAAAGGTTCGAGAAGCGGACCTGCAGCTCGTGGGTGCTCGCATTGTAGCTTGGCATTACCTTCGGAAGTCCGCTTGACCCAATGAGCCCCCCGGCAAGGGGCTCGTTGAAGATGCCCTCGAAGGGAAGCAAGCAGGAGTTTTGGATCCGGCCGGCGAGCCTCTGAACCACCGTGGGGTGAAAGTAGGGATTGATGTTGGCGACGCCATCAAAGCACAGGTGGCAGTAGCTCATGAGCGTGCCATTAGTCACACAGTCGGTGCTGTTCTGGCAAGCACCCCAATAGCCTGACGGCGCGCACTCATCAATAGGCGGGCAGTAGTCGTGGGTGTGTAGCGTTCCCAGGTTGTGGCCGATCTCGTGGGACACAACAATAAAGTCCCAGTTGAGTGGACCTTGGATCGCGGGGAAGGGCGTAGATCCGGCTAGGTTGCCGCTTACGCCAAAGCGAAACTCCGGCGTGCAGATGACGTCCGCAAAGGCGATCCCACCGCCCAGGGAAGCTCCCGACAGGAAGTGGCCCAAGGCGGCATCGGTCGGCATGTTGGTGGCCCATGCTCCTTGAAACTCGTACAGCACATCGAGGCTCGTTCCACCTTGGTCTTGGGCTAGCCAAGGATCCGCAGAGCTGGAGTAGAGCCCAAGATAGGGCAAGGTGATGACCAGGTCGAGCTGCTCACGGTAGCGAGCGGACACGGCACCCATAAGGCTGACCGCATAGGCCTCGGCAGCAAGGATGCTGCCGAACTTCTGGAAGAAGTTGTAGTCGGTCTCGAGTGCGATCGTCAGGTTGCGAAGGGGCGGTGCGCTACCGGCTTTTTGGCCGGGGGCCGCGGGAACCTGGGCGCGAGGTGCAGGGCTAGGGGGGGGCTGGGGCAGAGCGAGGGGCGCTTCCCCAATCAAGCCCCCACCGGGCAGGTCGTCGATCTTGCAGACGGGTGTAGCCGGCAAGCCCAAAACGTCCTGGGCGACCATGCGCACGCGGCTGTCTTCCCATCCGCCACTGGGGCCGCGCTCGGCAATCCAGTGAGTAAGGGTTGGGCCTTGCTCCTGGGTTCGCAGCCAGCCGCGGGTGCCCGCTTCGGAGAAGGCAAAGAATGCGTCGGAGTCCTCGACGCCTTGAACCCTGCCCGACCAGAGCGTGATGCCCTCGCCGATCTCTCGCTGAGTGACGACACCGTTGACGAAGAGCAGCGTTGGCTCGGTTGTGATCGGCAGTCTAGTCAACTCGAGATCGACGAACTCGCCACCGGGAAGGGGACAGTGCAGCAGCGTTACCGTTGTGCGATCCTGGAGCTGACCAAGGACCTCGGTGTCCAGGTCATAGAGCCTTGTCATTGCCCGATCCCCTTCCATCGACGTGAAGGTCTCCTCGGCCACCAGCTCTACGGGGAAGGGCAGTGGGTCGGTCGGAGCAGCCGCAAGCGGAGCGATGGCGGCTAGAAGAAGCAGACTCATGGGGAACCTAAGGGGGAGGGAGGATTTCGCGGCGAGGGGGCTGGCGCTGAACAGGGGCGACCGCTAGGGTCCCTCCTATGAAAACGTGGTCCATCGATCTCGCCAAGGAAGCTTTCCGGTTCTCTGGCGCACATTTCCTCATTTTTCCCGATGGCTCGGCCGAGAGGCTGCACGGGCACAATTATCGAGTCTTCGTCACCGTCGAGTGCGCCCTCTCGGAGTTCGGTCTGGTGATTGACTTCAACCAGATCAAGCCGTTGGTTAAGACCTTGGTGGACGAGCTCGACGAGCACTGGCTGATCCCAGGCGAGCACCCAGAGCTCACCTGTGTGCACAAGTCCGAGGCCGACGGCGCCCAAGAAGGCGGCGAATACGAGGTCGCCTACCGCAAGCGCCGCTACCTTGCCCCGGCCGCGGAGATCATCGTCTTGCCTGTCAACAACGTGAGCGTGGAGAACCTCGCATCGTGGATTGCAGACCAGTTGATCGAACGTTTTATGGGTAAGTTCCCGGACACGCCACTGCTTGGCATGAAGGTCAGCGTCGAAGAGACCCTGGGCCAGCGCGGCGTCTGCCACTGGCACGCGGACGTCTAGGGTCTACTCAAGAAAGTAGTTGAAGTCTTCGGTCTCTTCGCCGTGAAGAATTTCGTAGGCGTGGGCCGGGCTCTTGGCGTTGATCAGGCGCTCGCCAATCAGCGGGTCGATGCCAATGATCTTGGCCAGGGTTGCGAGTACCTCCAGGTGGCGCTTTCGCTCGCCCGGGGGCGTGGCGAGTAGCACCAGGCAGCGAACGGGCTTGCCGTCCGGTGCGCCAAAGTCCAATCCGGTCTTTGAAAGCGCCATCACGCCGACCATGGGCACATGCTCGGGAAGGATGCCGTGGGGAACGGCCAGCCCGCCGCCTAGGCAGGTGGACATCTGAGCTTCGCGATCGAGAACAGATGCCTTGAGCTCCTCGGGAGAGACGTCGGTGAGGTGATGGCTCGAGATCAGGAGGCGCACCAGCTGATCGATGGCATTCTCCATGTCTGGTGCGGTAAAGTTGACCTTGATGTTCTCCTCGTGGATAAAGTCCAGCAGGCGCACGCGCTCCATGCCGGCCTCGCCCGAGCGAGACAGGGCCAGCTTGGTAAGCACAGGGCCGGTGAGCTCGTTGATCGTGACCACGGTCAGAACGACGGCGGCAAAGACACTGGCGAAGTCGGCTAGGGCTGGATCCTCCTGCACAAGGATGACCAAGCCAATGGCCACGCCAGCCTGGGGCATAAGGGCTATGCCTAGATTCTGGCGCACTTTCTTCGTGACGCCAGAGAAGCGCATGGCGATGTCGGCCGAGAGGTACTTGCCCACGGCGCGGGCGGCAAACAGGGTGCCGGCAACAATTGCGACGGATGCGGTGACCTGATCCAGAGAGAGGTGCATTCCCGCGAGGGTGAAGAAGATCGCGAGGATGACGGGCTCGAACTCGGAGAAAACGGAGTCTACGAGGCGGTTGCGCGCCGAGGAGAGGTTGGTCTGTACGAAGCCAAGGAAGAGGCAGCAGAGCAGGGGCGAGACGCCGATGGATGTGGCTGCGCCCGAGGCAAACAGCAGGCAGATGACCGACGCAGTCGTAAGTAGATCCTTACGAGCGACAAAGCGGGAGATGGCCTCCATCAGCAAGGCGACTCCGCCACCAATTAGGGCCGCGTTAACCAGCTGAAGAGCGGGGTCCTTTAGGGTCGCTATGGAGAAGGCAACAGCACCCTCCGCACCGTCGTTTGCCGTGGCGAAGGCACGAGCGAGCTCAAACAGAAAGACGCAGGCGAGGTTGTTAAGGGCGACGGCTGCAACAAGGGTCTTGACGAAGACACCCTTGGAGCGCGACTCCTTGACAACGGCGACGATGGTGGCCGGCGCCGTTGAGATGGCGAGGGTCGCATACAGGGCGGACTCCGTCGCGCTGCGGTTGACGAGGAAGTAGAGGCAGCTAAACACAATCACCGGAGTAATCGTGGCCTCTGTAATCAAGAGCAGGAACAGGCGGCGGCCGGCGTTGCGAAGCCGGCGGATGTTTAGGTGCGCACCGATGGTGACCGCCATCAGGCTCAAGGCGAAGTGCGTAAGGGGTTGCAGCTCGTTGAGCTCAGCTTCGGTGAAGAGGTCAAAGCCGACCTTGCCAATGATGACGCCGGCGATGATCTGGCCGGTGACGCTTGGCAGGTGGAGCCGCTTGGCCAAGAGGCCGAGGGCCATTCCCGATACAATCACCACGGCTAGGGTGAGTAGCGGGTTGGTGGGGGTGTCGGGGTTGGAGAGTAGGAGGAGCAGGGGGCTCATGGGTTGGTCAGGGGGGGGCTTCCTGCAAGGCGGGATCACACGTAGAGAGCGACCTAGTACCTCTTTACCTATCGACCGTAAAAGGCACCTCGAGAGGCACGACGATCTGGGGGGAGGAAATGATGGCTGCAGTTTAGAGGGGAGTGGGATCGAAATCACCTGGTTTGGATCTGGATTCTGGGGGTGTTTTGTCGGGGAGGCGGCTTGGAGCGAGTGAGGTTGGTTAGAATGGGCGATCAGCTTGGAACTGCAAAAACATGTCGACTACACGAACTACCTCAAAGTCCCTTAGGGGAGTGCCTGCTTCGTCCGATCGGACCCAGTCGTCTTCAGATGACGCTCCGGCGCTTGGATTGCATGTGGTGACCTTTGGTTGCCAGATGAACAAGTACGACTCATTACTCGTGGAGGGGCGCTTCCGCGAGAGCGGCTACCGGATTGCGGAGACGATGGAGGACGCCTCGGTGATCCTCTTCAACACCTGTTCGGTCCGGGACCACGCCGAGGAGCGGACGCTGTCTTGGCTTGGCGAACTGAAGCACGAGAAGGAGACGCGGCCCGAGCTCGTCATCGGCGTCATGGGGTGCATGGCTCAGCGCCGCGAGGACGATGTCTTTCGCCGCGCAGGGCACGTTGACATCGTCTGCGGAACGCGGCGTTTCCCCTATCTCCCCGAGATGGTCGACGAGGTCCGCCGTCGGCGCACCGATGGTGAGAGACCAAAGGACGCGCGGGTACTTGAGACCGGCGAGGCCCGCCCGGACTGGCGCATAGACCGCAGCAAGGAGCCCTACACGGGCGGATTGGTCGGATACCTGGCCGTCATGCGCGGCTGCGACCTGAACTGCACCTACTGCATCGTTCCCCGGACTCGCGGACGCGTCCAGAGCCGTCCGATCGATCAGCTGCTTGACGAGGCGCGTTGGATGATTGAGGGCGGCGCGAAGGTTGTAACCCTGCTTGGCCAGACCGTGAACAGCTACGGCGAGGACATGGCCGCACCCGCTGAAGGCGAGCCCCAGTACTCGGGCCGTAAGGGGCGCCCGGCCCTGGCCGACCTGCTATATGCCATGCAAGAGCTTGAAGGTCTCGAGCGCATACGCATGATCACCTTGCATCCCTCCTATGTCACACCCAGCTTCGCCAAGGCCATCGCCGACTGCGACAAGGTCGACCGTTTCTTGCCCCTGCCCGTGCAGTCCGGATCGGACTCGGTGCTGCGCGACATGAAGCGCGGCTACAATGTGGAGCTCTTTAAGAAGCGCGTTCAAATCCTGCGCGATGCCGTGCCCGACATAGAGCTCGGCTCGGACTGGATCGTGGGTTTTCCCACTGAGAGCGATGAGGATTTTGACGCCTCGGAACGTCTGCTGGCCGACGTCGGCTTCGCACAAAACTACGTCTTTAAGTACGACCCCCGCCCGGGCACCGTGTCCGACGACCGCGAGGATTGCGTCGCGACGCCAATCAAGAAGGCGCGCAACCAGCGACTGCTTAAGGCGGCTGAACAGTCGGGCTTGAAGCGGACTGAGCGCTTTCTCAATCAGGAGGTCGATGTCTTCGTGGAGAAGCAGGGCGACCGCAACCCGGAGCTGGTCGTGGGACGAACAGCCCACTACTTCTCGATCTCCTTTGAGGGTTCGCCCGAGCTGATCGGCAAGATGGTCCGCGTAAAGGTGCAGCAGGCTTCGCCTTACAACTTGGCGGGCGAGTTGGTGACCGAGAGTCTTAGCGCCAGCTAAGCGCGACCTCGGCCTCCTAGCCAGGATATAGGTCCGCGCGTCCGGAATCGGACGCGCGGACCTGGCTCGCCTAAGGCCACAAGGGCCCGGCCTAGACTATTAGGCTAAGGCTGGTAGACCTCGGCCTCCACAGGACCGCCACCGACAATCATCGTTGTTCCGTCCGCTAGCGGAACGAGAACGGGGAAGACGCGGGGGTTCGCCATAGAGCCCGTCACCATGACTCCAGATCCTTGGGTGTAGACTTCCGATTTCGCAGTCAATGCGAAGTCCAGGTTGGTCAAGCTTGCCCCAAGTGTCACGCGCAGACCGCCAGCAATCAGGACGTCGCCCTTCGACGTGAGGCCCATGCCCGCTGCCGCACGGCTCTCGGACATCGTGCCTGCGCCGCTAAAGGAACCGCCAAAGAAGGTCGCCGTGTAGCGCTGGATGTCGTCGAGGGAGCCAATCGTAATGCTCAGGGGGTCACCCGAGCTTAGGAAGCCTGTAAGGTCGACGGTAAGCCCACCGGCCATGAGCACTGAGCCGTCGGGTTGGAGGATCGCCGAGTGCATCAGCCGCGGCCCACTAAAGAAGGTCGGGAATCCGAAGGACCCACTGTTGGGGTCGTAGGCGTAGGCGGTGCTGGAGATGTTCGGCAGGTTGACGATGGGAATTAGGGAGAGTCCACCGGCCACAAGAACTTTACCGTTGTTCATGGCCGTCGACGTGTGCAGGGCACGGGGCTCAAGCATGTTGGGACCCGGGGCGAAGCTGTCCGTGCTCGGATCAAAGAACTCGGTCGTATTGAGTAGCCCCTGGAACACCGAGATGATCTGTAGGGGGTCCGCGAGGATAGCCTGCAGATCGAAGCTAAGGTTGGCAAAGCCACCGGTGATCATGACGCGGCCGTCGCTCATCAAGGTCGCCTGGTGGCCGGCTCGCTTTTGACCCATGGCCAAGGTCGTTGTGATCTCGGTGGCGGGGTCGTAGACGGCACTATCTGCCGTGGGAGAGCCTGCAGTGTCGAAGCCGCCCGTGAACAGAATACGTCCATCGTCAAGCCCCGTCGCCTGGGCCAGCAGCCCGGTACCAAAGGTCACGCCGGCGTCCTCGAACTCCTCGAGGTCAGAGAGGTAGCGCTGGGCTAGGGGGCCACTGCCGCCGGCAAAGATCAAGTCGCCATTGGCGTCGGGAGCTGCCGCGCCGCCGGCGATTGGCAGGATCGGGTTGCCAAGGGTGGGAGCGAAGGTGCCCTCATTGGCAAGGGTGACTCGGATCAGGTTCGAGGGGTCGTCGAAGCTTGGCCCGGTCAAGGCCTGGGCGGAGATCGTGAGGCCCGCAAGGGCGGGCTCGGCGATCGTGAACGAGGCCGATGCGTTGCCCGTGGGACTCGTCGTTCCAAGGAAGCCCGGGAGGTTGAACGTAAGTGGCAAGAGGTCCAGGGGGATATCCAGGAAGACCCCGGGGAACGGCTCCGAGGGGTTCTCGGTTAGGGCCAAGAGAACGCCATAGACCTGGTTGGGGGCAGCTTCGATGGACCAGGTCGTCGTGGCTGTGGTGGAGCCTCCGGTTTGGGAGAGGTGCGGAGTTTGGGCGCTAGCAAGGGCGGGGAGCAGGAGCAGACTTGGGAAGAGGAGCTTCATTGTTTTAGCGGCGACGTGGCTGATCGTAGGTTGGCCGAGCGGGGGAGGGGTGCTCGGGATTTGGGCGGCATGTATAGGTTATCGCATTGATGGCGATCTAGGGGCTAGTGATGCACTTTGGGTCGGGGGGAGTGTGCGCGGCTGGGTCAATCAAGGTCGATCTGGGAGGTGAAGTGTAGGGCCGGGTCGGGAGTTAGGTGGGTGGCAGCGATGGTGGAGAGGCTGTGGGTCGGCTTGCCCTCGAACACATTTTCCCCGTTTACAGTGATGGTCAAGGTCTTGCTGAACTTGACCAGGTCCTTGTCCAGCAGGACCGACAGCCCCTTGGCTTCGCCTTCAATCTCAAGTCGGATGGAGTTCTTCTTAGCGTCGAGCTCGGCCACGATGACGGGGCCGGGTAGGGGCCCGTCGTAGTAGAGCCATGCGAACTGTCTCTTGTCGGCGATGTGGGGTTGCCAGCAGAGCTTGGTCGGTCGCGGCGTGCGGGATGCTTGGGGCAGGCCCTCCACCCACTTCTTCATTCCACCCGGTGGGGGGTTGTGGCCCGAGCCTGGATGCTCGATGTACTCGAAGTCATAGCCACCCCACTTTTTGCGAGCCTCTTCCATCAACGTGATCGCCTCCTTGACGTGATCGGACGGCATGCGGCCGTCGATCTCGTATTGGTGGATCTTCATCGGTGTGTTGCGCAGGTTGGGGATCATGCCTAGGTTACTCGTGGACTCAAAGGGGCCGCCGCCGGCGGGGGCCACCATACCGAAGCGGTCGGCGTGCCATGCGCCAAGGACCCAGGAGCCCAGGCTGCCACCGGAGAATCCCGTAACGGTGACTTGGTTGGGGTCGATACTCGGGAAGGTCCGGAGCGAGGCGTCGATCAGGTCGATGACATGCTGGGCTGGTGCCGGCGCGCTCCAGAAGGTCTTGCGATCGACGATGTTGGGAAGAACGACGAGCTGCCGCCGACCCTGGGCGGGCCTAAAGAGGGGCGATGAGGACTTGGCAAATTTATCTCCGTAGGAGCCCGACCCGTGCAGGGAGATGAGCAGGGACTTCGGCTTGTTTGTGTCGCCTCCAATCATGTAGCGCCCCTTGCCGTCCGCACCGAGTTCGGGCTCGTAGAGCGACTGGATTCGGGGCCCCTTGGGGTCGACCTTGAGCATGCCCTTCTGTGCCTTCCCGAACTGACGCGCCAAGTCTTTGGCCTGAACCGCAGTGAGTTCGTCATCATCGCCAAGTCCGCGCATTCTCTCAAGCAGGGCACTGCGCTCCTTAGCAACAACGAGTGGGTCGCCTTGGACGTCAAGGTAGGCCTCAATCAGGTCGCTCGGTCTCGGGGAGTCGTCCTGGGGGGTGGTTGCGGCGGTAAGTGAGAGGCAGACGAGTAGAGCGAGGTGATTCATCGTGTTTTGGTGGAGTGGTTGGCGCCGGGGGCGGCGCCGAGTTCCCAAGAACTGTAGCCCAGCGTGCTGTCTGATGCCAAGGGCCGAACTAGGCTGTTGTAAGGGCGATACGAAAGCGCCGAATGGGCCGGGCTCCAACGGAGATCGGCCCATTCGGCTGCTTGGTCGAGGTGAGGCCTGTAAGCCGCCCTCCGCTGATCGGGAGTCGAGAGCTCAGGCGCTGGCACCAAGGAGGTCGGCGACGACCTCTTTCTCACCCGCAAGCTCTGCCACAGTGGATTCGATGCGAGCCTTAAGGAAGTCGTCGAGTTCCAGGCCCTGGACGATCTCGTAGTTGTTGTTGCCGGTGCAGTGCACGGGGAACGATGAGATCAAGCCTTCAGTGACGCCGTAGCTGCCGTCCGAGGGAACACACATGGAGCGAATACCCTCGCAACCCATGTAGAGATCGCGCACGTGGTCCACGAGTCCATTGGCGGCGCTCATAGCCGAGGACAAGCCCCGGGCCGCGATGATCGCAGCACCGCGCTTCTGCACGGTGGTGAAGAACTCGCCCTGGAGCCAATCCATGTCTCCGATAACCTCTTGGGCTGATTTGCCGCCGATCTTGGTGTTCTTGTAGTCCGGCACCTGGGTGGCCGAGTGGTTGCCCCAGATGATTGCGTCGGTGACCTCGCTAGAGTGCACGCCCGCCTTGGTGGCCAGCTGCGCCATGGCGCGGTTCTGGTCGAGGCGAGTCATCGCGCTGAACTGGTTGTCCGGAAGGTCCGGAGCCGAGTGCATGGCGATGAGCGCATTGGTGTTGCAGGGGTTACCGACGACGACCGTGCGGCAGTCCCGGGCGGCGTGGTCGTTGATGGCGCGACCTTGGCCGGTGAAGATCGGTCCGTTCTCCTTGATCAAGTCACCGCGCTCCATGCCCGGACCGCGGGGCTTCGACCCCACTAGCAGGGCGTAGTTGACGTCCTTAAAGCCCTCGTTGACATCGCTGGTCAGGACCATGCCCTGCAGCAGCGGGAAGGCACAGTCATCGAGCTCCATCGCGACACCCTTGAGGGCGTTCATCGCGGCCTCGACGGGGATCTCGATGAGCTGCAGGATGACGGGTTGGTCGGGGCCGAACATTGCGCCACTGGCGATACGGGGCAGCAGGGCGTAGCCGATCTGGCCAGCGGCACCTGTGATGGCCACGCGGATGGGAGCCTTGGTCATGATGATTCTCCGGAGGGGGCGCCGGGGGCTGACTTTTTCAGCCGCGGGGCCCGCTTTGAGTTAATAAAAGGTGAAGGATAGTGGGGCGCAGCTAGCGCTTGTGGGCAGCAGTTTATCGTGGCGGGCATCGATTGGAGCTACGGGAGCGACTTTTCCGGCTTTAGAGGCGCGGCATTTGCCTAGAACAGCCGCTTTGGACAGCTGTGCTCCAACGGAGGTCAAGGTGGACCCCCAGTTTGCCGAGGAAGTACACGGGGAAGCCTCGTTCTAAAAATCGAGGGGCACAAACGAGAGCACCGGACCGTCCGTATGATTAGGCTGGCGCGATTGCTAGAGAACACCCCGCGATGAACCATTTGATCCAAGTCCAAAAGCTCAACGATGAGGCCCTAGGCCAGATCCTTCGGGAACTGGCCGAGCTGGCTTTCCAGGCGCGCTTCAATGTGGCTCCCAACCCCTGTGTTGGAGCCGCGGTGCTGTCTCGTGGGCAGATCGTCGGCCGGGGCATCCATCACTATTGGGGCGGCCCCCATGCTGAAGTCGAGGCCCTGAAGCAGGCGGCGTCGAGCTCGACGCCGATGGGCGAATGGGACACGATGGTGGTCACTTTGGAGCCTTGCTCGAGTACGGGAAAGACTCCACCCTGTGTAGACGCGGTCCTCGAGTCCGGAATCAAGCACGTGGTCCTTGGCTCCCTAGACCCCGACCCTCGCCACCGTGGACGGGCCGTGGAGTTGCTCGAATCAGCGGGCGTCGAGGTGACCGTTCTGAATCCCGGTCTTGGACCAAACTACCCGTGGGGCTTGCCGGACCTTGCCCAGCACTTCCTCGATTGGAATCAGGTCGAGCGCCTGCGCCGACCGCGTCCTTGGAACATCGCGAAGTGGGCCCAAACGCGAACAGGCCAGCTGACCCCGCCGGAAGACATTGGGGAGGGTCGCTGGATCTCCGGTCCTGATTCCCTAGCGGAAGTCCAGGTGCTTCGCGGTCGCGTGGATGCCATCGTGACCGGCATCGGCACCGTCAAGACTGACGACCCGCGCCTTAGCGTTCGCGCTCCTGGCGATGTATCGAAACCGCCCATGCGCGTGGTCTTCGACTCTTACTTGCACATGTCCCCGGAAGCTCGCATGCTCGAGCCCGTGGCCCCCTCGGCCCTAGACGCGGGCCAAGAGGCAGCGGGCCCTGTTGTGATCTTCACGCGCCCCGGCCCCGAGCCCGTGCGTACGCGTGAGCTCATGGCAAAGGGCGCGGAAATCGTTGCCCTGCCTCCAGATGACGATGGCTGCCTTTCTCTCTGGGCCGCATCCGAGTGGCTCTGGCAACGTGGCGTTCGCCGCTCCCTACTCGAGTCGGGACCGACCCTGGTCAAATCCTTCATGGAGCACAACCTGGTGGATCAGGTCCGGGTTTACTCCGGCGACGTGTCCGGTGGACGAGGCACTTCCCTGGCAAGCTTGCTAGCGGGCGGTCGACCCAAAGCGCGGCTGCATCGCGAGTGCGGCCCCGACGGGGTGCTCGAGTACTTCCGCTAAGAGCCAGGGCCCTGGCCCGGAAGTTCACCAAGCCGAGACAGAAAGCTGGTCCGATAGTCGCTAGGCTAGGGGCATGCGAATCTCCCACCTGCTGCTGACGTCCCTGCTCTTATTCTCCTGTGCGACCCCGACCTTGGCTGCGCCTCCCCAGGGCAGCTCGACTGGGGTTCCGACGCCGCAGTCCCACCTCGGCCGTCCCGTGGGCACCGACTTCGAGCTTGCCGATTGGGACGAGGTCTCAAGCTACTATCACAAGCTCGCGGCTAGCAGCCCAAGGGTTCATGTGGAGAAGGTCGGCGAGTCGACCCTCGGGCGTGACTTCTTGGTGACTACGATCTCCAGCGAGTCCAACATGGGGCGACTCGACGAGATCCGGGCCATGACCGCGCGCATCGCCGACCCGCGAGGGCTTACCGAGGCCGAGCGTGCGGACTTGATCGCCAATAGCCCTGCTGTGGTGTTTGTCTCCTGCTCGATGCACTCGACCGAGACCGCAGCCACCGAGTTTGGCATGCAGCTCGCTTACACCCTGGCGACCTCCGATGAGCAGCCCTATGCCGCCTCCCGTGACGAGCTGGTGGTGGTGCTCATTCCCACGCTCAACCCGGATGGCCTGGATGAGGTCGTGCACTGGTACCGTGAAAACGTAGGTGGTCCCTTCGAGGGCACCTCTTTGCTACGGCTCTACCAGCACTATGTCGGCCACGACAACAACCGCGATTGGTTCGGCCTGTCTCAAGTGGAGACGCGTCATGTCACCAAGCAAATCTATTCCGTTTGGCGGCCCCAGGTCTATTGGGATGTTCACCAACAGGGAAGCACCAGCGAGCGCTTTTTCGTGCCGCCGTTCCGCGACCCCCTGAACCCTAACTTGGATCCGGGCATCATTACCGGCATCGACAATCTGGGCTCGCGCGCATTGTGGGACATGACCCGCGCGGGCAAGCAAGGCATTTCCACAGGCGTGTCCTATGACATGTGGTGGAACGGCGGCAACCGCAACGTGCCTGTTCGACACAACATCATTGGCTTGCTTACTGAGGCAGCCAGCGTGAACATCGCCTCGCCGATCTTCCTAGAGCGCTCGGACCTGCGCGCCCCGGGCGACCTGCCCGGATACCAACCTTCGAACCAGTTTCCCGACCCTTGGCCCGGTGGCTGGTGGCGCTTATCCGACATCATCGACTACGAGATGGAATTCGCAAAGTCACTATTGGGCAGCGTGAGCCGCGACCGCGAGCTCTACCTCGCCAACGCCATCGAAGCGGCCGAACGGGCGATTCAAGCTGGAGTCACCTCTTCTCCCAAGGCCTGGCTCTTGCCCCCAGACAACGAAAACCTGCGCGGTGTGAAGCGCCTGCTCGACATCCTAATTCTGGGCGGTGTTGAGGTGCAGGTTGCCCAGGCGGACTTCCAAGCCGATGGGCGCGACTACCCCATGGGAACCTTAGTCGTGAGCCGCAACCAACCCTATGGGAGCCACGTGAAGGACCTGTTCGAGGTCCAGCGATATCCCGACGGCAAGGCGCCTTACGACGTGGCCGGATGGACCTTACCGATGCTGTTTGGGCTTCGCCGCGTCGAGGTCATCCAAGACTTTGAGGCGGACCTTGCCCCCGTCGCCGAGGTTCCCGGGGCGATGTCCGATCTCGGCTGGGAGGTCCCTGGAAATGCGAGTGTCCTGCGCGGAATCAATGGAGACGATTGGGAGCAGGTCTTCGACCTAGTAGACGGCGTTGGGCCCGTGGTCTGGCGCGCTGAAGGCCCCGGGGCGGGAAGCTTCGCTGTGAACGGTGGATTTCAGGACGTTGAGTCCGGCGCAAGCAAGGACCTGCCCGAGCCCCGGGATATTACCCTCGACAAGCTTCCGCGCATCGGGGTCTACTCGCCCTGGTCGGGCTCCATGAACGAGGGCTGGCTGCGCTGGGTCATGGACACCTACGGCATTCCCTATGTCGAAGTCCGCAACGAGATGGTACGCGCCGGAAAGCTCGAGGACTTCCTCGACGTGCTGATCCTACCCAGCGTTGGTGGCTGGCAGCTCGACCAGGGGCGCTCTCCCGGTTCGGTCGCTTCCGAGTACACGCTTGGGCTCGACCCCGAGGGTGCAGTGGCCATCGAGGAGTTTGTACGGGGCGGCGGTAATTTGATCGCCATGCAGAGCTCGGCAACTTGGGCAATCGACCTGTTCGACCTCCCCCTAGAGGACGTGACCAATGGACCGAAGTCCGGTGACTTTTCCTGCCCCGGCAGCGTCCTGCGCGCCGTGCCCACTCCGGCCGAGGGCGGCGCACTGGCGGCCGGCCTGCCGGCTTCAATCCCCATGTTCTTCTCCCGGGCAGCCGCCTGGGAAATCGACAAGGACGACGACAAGGCCGATCAGCTTGATGTGCTGTTGCGGTATGCACCAACCCGGGTCCTTCTCTCGGGTTGGATTCAAGATTCCGAGGTCATCGCAAACAGGGCCGCGTGGATTCGCGCAGCTCACGGCGAGGGCAGGGTGCACTTGTTCGGCTTTCGGCCCCAATACCGCAGCTGGTCCACTGCGTGCTTCCCGCTGCTGTTCCGCGCAATCTTACTGGGGGATGCCTGAGGAATCCGGCGAAGGAAGCGGGGACGCAGGAGCCAAAGAAGCATCGCACCAGGGGCAAGCTGGGCATGGCCCCCGCCTTAGAGATATTAACGGGCAACCCGGTGGGGTGCGGTCTAGGTCATGGCAAAAGTGCGTCCTTATCAGGTCATCTATCAATACCTCTTTGGATAGGAAGATTTGTGGCTGCAGCTCGCCCTAATCTAGTCCCTGCCACCTTTCCCAGCCCCTTCTCCACAGACCTTGCTAACCTGTCCGTATGGCAACGACGAAAGAGCTCAAGATGACTGTGCGCCTGTTCTTAAAGGCCTACCGCTGGCGCGAGAACAGCCCGATTCCATGGACGCCGCTTGCGAAGCCTCTAGCAGACTGCCGGGTAGCTCTGGTCTCTAGTGCTGGGTTCGTCCCCCCCGGCCAGGCCAAGTTCGACGAGAGCGTACGCGGCGGCGATTCGACCTTTCGGGTGGTCCCCAGAAATACGGAGCCGGGAGAACTGTCCGACAGCCATCGCTCGGAGTCCTTCGACCACACCGCCATGGAGGCTGACCCGGACTTGGCCTTTCCATTGACCCGAATCCGCGAGCTGGCGGACGAGGGTTTTTTGGGTGAGGTCGCACCGCGGCACCTCTCCTACATGGGGTCCATCACCGCACCAGAGCACCTGATGCGCGAGTCTGCACCCGCTGGCGCAGCTGTCTTGATCGAAGACCAGGTCGACCTAGCTCTGCTCGTACCTGTCTGACCCATGTGCAATCAGACCGTGGGTCTGATCGCAGCAGAGCTTGAGCGCAAGGGCATCCCAACGGTGACCCTACAGCTGCTTCGCTCCATTGCCGAAGCCGTCAAGCCGCCCCGGGGCCTGTGGGTGCCCTTTGCCCATGGCTATCCCTTGCACAAACCTGGCGAGCCCGAGCTGCAGAAAAACGTCATGCGGCGAGCCCTGGAGATGGCCGCCGATCCCCTTCTCGAAGCAGGCGCACTTCAGGACTACATTCCCGAGGACTAGGAAGCATCTGGCTCTAGGGAGGCTTTCTGGGCCAGGCAACATTCTGATTGAATCAAAGGAAGCTGGTTCGATTTTGGTGCGGGAGCCTTAAACTTCCGCACTATGAAAACAGACGTAGAGATCGCGGCAGAATTTACCCCGCGCCCCATCCAGGAAATCGCAGCCACCCTTGGCGTTCACGAAGAGGATCTCTTGCCCTATGGACGCGACCTGGCCAAGGTCAGCCTATCCGCCTTGGACAGGCCCAGCGCGAACAAGGCCCGGCGCAAGCTGGTCCTAGTCAGCGCGATTACGCCGACGCCGGCGGGAGAAGGTAAGACCACTACAACCGTTGGTCTCGGCCAGGCGTTCACCCAGCTCGATAAGAGCGTCTGCCTGGCCCTGCGCGAGCCGAGCCTCGGACCGTGTATGGGGGTAAAGGGCGGCGCGGCCGGTGGTGGGTACAGCCAGGTCATGCCCATGGATCGCATCAACCTGCACTTGACCGGCGACTTCCACGCCATCACGAGCGCGAACAACCTTTTGGCTTCGCTGATCGACAATCACATCTACTTCGGCAATGACCTTGGCATCGATCCGAGGAGCGTCCTGTGGCGCCGCGTTATGGACCTTAACGATCGCTCCCTGCGGAACATCGTGCTGGGACTTGGCGGTAAGTTCCAGGGTACGCCACGCGAAGGCGGTTTCGATATTACGGCGGCGTCCGAGGTCATGGCCATGCTGTGCCTCGCGTCGGACATGGACGACCTGCGCGCCCGCATCAACCGCACTTTGGTGGCCTACACGTACACTGGCGAGCCTGTCTTCGCCGAGTCGCTAAATGGCACTGGCGCCATGATGGCCCTGTTGCGCGACGCCCTCAACCCGAACCTGGTGCAGACCTTCGAGGGCACCCCGGTACTGGTCCACGGCGGTCCCTTCGCGAACATCGCCCACGGCTGCAACTCGGTGGTGGCCACTAAGCTCGCCATGCACATGGCTGAGTGGACTCTGACCGAGGCCGGCTTCGGTTTCGATCTAGGCGCGGAGAAGTTCTTTGACATCAAGTGCCGCATGGCCGATCTGGATCCCGACGGCGTCGTTTTGGTTGCAACCGTACGCGCTTTGAAGATGCACGGCGGCAAGGACAAGGCGAACCTGGCCGATCCCGATGCTGGCGCGGTCGAGGGCGGACTGCCGAACCTCGAGAAGCACATTGAGAGCGTGCAGAAGTTCGGCAAGCCCGTGGTCGTTGCACTCAACCGCTTCGCCACAGATACGGAAGAGGAGATCGCCGTGATCCGCACGCGCTGCGAGCAGCTCGGTGCATCCTTCGCCGAGAGCGATCACCACGGCAAAGGCGGCAAGGGTGCCATCGAGCTAGCTAAGGCTGTGATGGAGTCCTTCGGCGGCGAAGAGTCTCTCGAGACGGCTGGACTGCGCCCCCTGTATGACCTTGAAGAGCCTGTGGTCGAGAAGATCAAGAAGGTCGCGCGTGCGATGTACGGCGCTCGTGATGTGGCCTTCACGAAGGCCGCAGAGAAGGACCTTAAGCTGATCGAAAAGCTGGGCTACAACAACTTGCCGATCTGCATTGCGAAGGCCCCGAGCTCGCTGTCCGACGATCCCGCTCTGCGCGGTCGTCCCCGCGACTTTGAGGTCGGCGTGCGCAACATCGTGATCAACTCCGGGGCCGGGTTCCTGGTCGTCTTGACAGGAAACATCATGCGCATGCCGGGCCTGCCCCGCAAACCGCTTGCCCACTCCATCGATGTGGTGAACGGGGAAATTGTCGGCATGGAGTAAGTGACCGAAGAACCACACGGACTTCCCACGCCGTGTGGTTCAATAAGGCCATGGGCTTCCCAAATCCTTGCGCCAAATCTGCCAGCCGAAGCCGCCCGGCTCCACTCCGTCCTGGAGCGGGCCGGGTTGTTCTTTGGGCTGCTCTTGGCGCCGCTGGGCTAGCTGCATGTTCGAGTACGGATTCCGCCCTTGCCCCCAGGGACTTCGAGGCCATGGGCAGCGGCTATTCCATCGACCCCTATTTCGATTACAGCTTCCGCCAAGCGCTGCTGGGGAGGCCGAACCTAGACCAACGAGACTTCTTTGCGGGTGTGCTCGCCGAGGGGGAGAAGCCTGTGATTCAGCTCGGCGGGGATAGCTCCTGGCGATCCAGGTTCGAGTTCGACTTCCACCCGAAAACAGAATGGATCGCGCCCCAGCGCCTGCGGGACGATCTGGCCCGAGAGGATCTCCGTGGGCCGCAAGCCTGGCTGGCGCGCAGCTCGGAATACGACGCAACCGGAGGCGCGCGGGAGGCCTACCTGCTGGGACGGCTGGAAAGCGGCGAACGCAGTAGGGACCTGCTTGAGCGAGCTCACAAGCTAGACCCCAACCTGGCCTGGGTACGCCATGGCTACGCGTGGACTCAAACTCGGACGGGGCAGCCTGAGCGCGGCGTGGCCTTGGAGTTACAAGCTATCGAGCTTGCTGCTAGCCTGGCCGAGACGATCTATTTCGAGCGTGCCGCTGCCATCGGCGAGGTCGCCGCTGGCAAGCGCGTCCAGGCCGAGCGGCGCCTGCTCAGCCTGAGCAAACACCCGGATTTGCTACCGGCAGAGCGCGCCGAGCTTAAGGCCTGGGTTTTCGGATCGCAGCTTCGCAACATGTCGATTACCGTGGGCGACCTGGTCGCCGGAGGCAATGAGGCCTCGGGTACTGCCTACATCAGGGCCCTGGCCCTGCTGCGCGACGGGTCGGGTCTGGTCGGTCCGGCCCTGGAGCAGCTCGCCCGTGACATCGTCAGTGCGAGCTTCGTCGGACGCTCGAGAGCCGAACGCCTGCGGGCCGTAATCGGGGAGCTCGAGGTTCGCGAGGATGCGCCCGAGCTTGCCCAGCAGCTGCGCCAAGAGCTGAGGCTGCGGGAGCTCGGCGCAGTCATTGATTCCCTGGGCAGCGGGTCTGGGCCCCTCACTGGCGAGCAGGCCCAAGCGGCGATTGCCCTGGTGGGTGGCGATGTGCAGCCTTGGCTCAGCACCTGGTGGCAGGGGCTGCCGGCTTTCCTTCAGGCCGCCTACCGCTCGACCTATCTTGGACAAAGCACTGCAGTGAACGAAGTTCCCGTTGGGGCCGACCGGGAAGCGAGCGACAGGCTCGGTCGCGGCGAGTTTAACCTTCCCCTGCCGCTGACCAAGCTGATCCTCGAAGCCAAAACGCTCGAGAGGTCCTCCCAAACGTCAAGAGCCCATGCGGCGCACGCCCTAGTCGACGCCGGCTGGTTCGCCGAGGCTGAGGCCCTGCTCCTGATGCAGGACTCGGATGACGCGAGCACCGCTGAGTTGCGTACCCGCGCCCTGCGATCGCGCTCCTTCCTAAGCGAGCTGCGCTACCTGTCTGACAAAGCCATCGCCGAGGACTCCGAGATGGACCTAGCCGATGTTCTGGTTCAGGTCGATGAGCTCGCCCGCATTCACGGTCTGGTGGGGGACGAGGACCTGCCGCTAACGGACTCGCCGCGCCTCACCTATGGCCCCATCGCCGAGGTCGTGCACCCCGGGCCGCTCTATCTCGGCACTGGGCCCAGGCCCACGGGCACGGCCGATGGCGCCGGGGTGCCGGGACTCGCCAAGCTGCTGGCAGGCCTAGGGCGTATGGGCATCTTCGGCGCTCAATTTGGCAATCCGGACGTTGTTGTTCGGCCCATTCTCGGCTGGCAGTGGATCGAGGGCGACCACCTAGGTGCACCCTTCGAGGGCACGGTCTTCTGGTGCCAGGGCGTCGACATCCCGAGCCGCTTCGAACGACTTGGCGCGGGCATCGCCGGCGCAGCCCTGCACGAAGGCTATTGGATCGATATCGAGGCGGTGCGCACCAACTGGCAGGGATGGCAGGTCCTGCGCGAGCGCTTCTACCGTGAGCAGACCGAGACCAGGGGCGCCATGGTCTACCCCCTGGAGCCCGCGCCGCAGTGCGCGCCCCACGAGCGCGGCCAACGTGTGCCGCTGCTTGGTGAAGCCCAGCGCTTGGCCATTCGCATGTTTGCCGATCGGGCGGAAGACCCCGTCGACTTGGACGAGTTCCTGGCCGCAGTCTCCGTACACGAAGAGGGGCATCTCTGCGATCGCCAGCGCTTCGTTCCCCTTGGCGACCACCTCTTCGAGGCCCTGCGCTTCTTGGCCGCGTGTAACTTCTCGCCTTTCGGCGTCATGAAGCGCCTTGAGTACCGAGCCCAGCTTGTCGCCCTATGCGAGACCAAGGATCCACGTCTGGTGCTCTTCGATATTTTGAGTCAAGTGGAGCAGCTGGAGGCGCGGCTTGGCAACGATGGCGTTACGCCCCACGCATCTGCCTATCGGGACCTGCTTGGTGACCTGCTGGCCTTGGTGGACACCCAGCTGGACCAGAATCCAGGCCAGATCCAGAGCCTGGCTCCCAACCGTTATCTGCGCTGGCAGCTGCACCAAATCGACCCCGAGCAGCTTCGTTGGGCAAGTCTCCGCCTGGCCGACGAGCAGGGGTTGGTGCAGAAGAAGGAGTAGGGGCCCCAAGGAAATACAGCTTTGGCTTTACCCCCAGATCTCCAGGGGTCGATTCCATTGGAGCCGCGCCTTCTGCGTCGCTCCTTATGCTGATTAAACTTCTCTGGCTCTCCGCCCTCTGGCTTGGCACCGGCCTTGCCGTCGGTGTCTGCTTATGGATCGCCATGTCCGTGGCCAAGCGCTTGCGGGCACGAAAGCCGGCACCCGTACACCAGGTATCCGAGTTCTTGGTTGAGCCGACTAAGCAGCCCTTCCAAGCGCTCGGCAGAGTAGGCGGGCCCAAGCCCATGGCCCTGGCGCCTCGGCCTGTGGACCGAGAAGTGCTGGAGGCCGTCTTGATCAGCGTGCCGGGAAGCTAAAGCTAGGCGACCGGCTAGGGCCGCAGCGCGGTCCGCACGAGAAGCTCTAGGTCGTCTGCGTCGACAGACTCCGCCGCGCGCTTGACGGCCTTGCGGGCATCGTTCTCCTTGAAGCCAATGGAGGTAAGCGCTTGCACCGCGTCCTCGATGTTGCCGCTGGCCGTAGTGGGGGGAGTGGCACCGGCAGCCTCGGCTCCGGGCACAACGGCACCGGGTGCAGTGAGCTTCTCGCGCAGGTCCAGCAGGATCTGCTCGGCGGTCTTCTTGCCGACGCCCTTGATGGCCTGGAGTCGGGCGCGATCCCCGTCTCGCAGGGCAACGAGGAACTCGGCAACGGGCAGTGACGAGAGCACGGCAAGGGCTAGGGACGGACCGACACCGCGCACCTTTAAAAGCACGCGGAAGAGATCCCTTCCGCCCAGGTCTGGAAAACCATAGAGCGTGTGCGCGTCTTCGCGCACTACGAGGTGCACCCAGACGCGCAGGGGCTTCGCCTTGGGGCCCGGCTCTTCCGTTCCCGGAAAGTTCAGGCCCAGGGGCACGGCAAGGTCATAGCCGATCCCGCCCACGTCTAAAATGAGACGGGCGGCCGTCTTGCTTGACGGCCGCCCTTCTAAGTACTCGTACATGTGTACTTGTCTTGCCTTTGGCTAGTTGTCGCCGCGGAGTCCGAGGCCGACTTCCTTCAGCTTGGCCTTCAGTTCGTTGAGCGAGGTCACGCCGAAGTTCGGCATGCCCAAGAGCTCGTCCGAGCTGTGCTTGAGCACGTCGCCAAAGGTCAGGCAGCCCAGGGTCTCGACGGTGCGGCGCGCGCGGATCGAGAGGTTGAGCTCAGCCAGGGAGCGGTTGTTGATGTCGTCGGGATCCGTGGAGACGGGCGCGACCACTTCGGTCGTGCTCTCCACCGAGCTGACGGCTTCGTCGTGGCTCATGCCAAGGCGCAGGCCCTTGCTGGTTAGGATCTCCTTGATCTCCTTGAGGCTCGTCTCGCCGAAGTTCTTGTAGGAGAGCAGCTCCTGCTCCGTGCGTCCCACCAGGTCACCAATGGTGTTGATGTTCATGCGGTTCAGGCAGTTGCGTGCGCGAACCGAAAGCTCGAAGTCCGTAATCGGGATACGCAGGACCTGGTTAAGGCGGTCCTCCATGCGCTCTTGATCTTCGTCGTAGTACATGTCGATGGCCGCGCGGGCATCGAGCAGGTAGCGCAGGGCGCGCGTGTTCATCGGATCGTGGCGCGTGACCGTCTCGTAGCAGGCGGCGGCATCTTGATCTCGACCGAGGTCCTCGTAGAGAACGCCCAGGTTCAGCAGAACCGTGGTCTCGATGGGGAGCATGGCGGCCAGGTTCTCGTAGGCTTCGAGAGCGGCGTGGTCGAGGCCGAAGCGCTCGGCGAGGTGCGCAAAGCGGAACAGGTTCTCGCGGTTGGCGGGATCCTGATCGCGAGCATCCGCGTAGCCCTCCAGCGCCTCTTCCCAGTTGCGCTGCAGCTCGTTGCTACGGCCCGTCAGGTAGTGGTGCTCGGGGCCGTCGTGAAAGCTCGCCGGTGCGGCTTCGATGGCCGCTTGCAGGGCGCCTACAGCAGCCTCGGTGTCGTCAGCAGCGAGGTCAATCTCGAGCTTGGTCTCAAGCATGCCGAGTCGCGGGCGTCGCTCTTCGGGATACTTGTCCGTCAGGCCTACGTAGATCTTGTGGGCTTCTTCCCAACGGCCCAGGGAGCCGAGTGCGCGTGCCATGGTGAATGCGGCCACATCGTCGGAGATAAACGAAGCAAGCTGCTCGGCGGCCTCCTCGTGGCGTGCGGTCATCCAGAGGCCAAGGCCCTTGCGCATCCCCACGTCGCCGCTGGTCTCAAGCCCGTCGACGAGCTTCGTGAACGTACGCAGGGTCGAAGTGCTGGCGTAGACTTCCGCGCGCCCCATGTCGAGCTGGGGGAAGTTTGGGTTGGCAATGCCGAGCAGGTCGAAGGATGCGATGTCGACTTCCACTTCCGGTTCCGGCTCGTAGATCTCCTCGGGGATGCCGAGGTCTTCGGAGCTGAAGGAGTCCATCATGGCAGGCGGCTGCTCTTCAGCTTCCACTACGGGAATGTCGGCGGCTTCGGGCTGGAAAGCCTCGGGCATGGCCTCGTTCATCGAAGTTGTGGAATCGGCTTCCTGGTTGTCTGCAACCGGGGGGATTTCGGGGGTCTCGTTGGACATGTTTGGCCTTGGCGGCTGCTCTGTCGTCGGGTTGGATAGAAACTTCGCATTGATGAGGGAAGAGGAGCGATGGTGGCCGGTCGCGCCGGGCCAAGTTTGCTCTTCCGTTCTGCGCAGTTTATGGGCGGAGTTAAAGGGCGAAGATTCTAAGTCGGAAGTGGGGCAAAGTCAAATCACCTGAACTCCTTCACGGGAACCTGCTCGAGGAGCTTTGGTCTTGGGCGGCTAGGCGGTAACTTGGGGCCGGCGATTGTTCCCGCATCCCCGCCTCTCAATCCCCAGCCTAGGTGGCCCAATAGCCCCGTTAGGTCGAAAAACTAGCCAAATGACCTGCATCTTCTGCCAAATCGCATCCGGTAAGATCGCCACGGATCTGCTCTATTCGGACGAGCACGTCGTGGCCTTCCAGGATATCCGCCCCCAGGCCCCCAAGCACGTTCTGGTGGTGCCCCGAGCCCACGTGGCTTCCCTCTGGGAGCTCGAAGACCGCGAACTTGCCGGCGCCCTGCTGCTTGCAGCCGCCGAGGTCGGCCGTTCGCAAGGCCTTGGTGCGGGCTACCGCGTGATCACCAATATCCGCAAGCACGGGGGCCAAGAGGTCCCTCACCTTCATCTCCACGTCGTCGGCGGTCATCCGCTCGGCCCTATGCTTCAACAGGACTAACTTGGACTACTTTTCGATCAACGGCGGCGACCCCTTGCGCGGCAGCGTGCGTATCCGTGGCGCCAAGAACGCCGTGCTGCCCATCCTCTCCGCGGGCCTGCTTACGGACGAGGCCCTCCACATTCCGAATGCGCCCCAGCTCTCGGACGTGAAGACAATCCTCGGCCTGCTCGAGGCCATGGGCTGCCGCGTCGAGCGCGGTGACGATGGCGCCGCAACCGTGCAAGCTGATGGAGAAATTGTTTGGGAGGCCACCTGGGATCAGGTACGCCAGATGCGCGCATCTATCTGCGTGCTCGGGCCTCTTGTCGGTCGCTT
Organism: Planctomycetota bacterium; assembly: GCA_029250885.1. Lineage (GTDB taxonomy): Bacteria > Planctomycetota > UBA1135 > UBA1135 > CALBMX01. Next base: position 57,587 of record JAQXEK010000010.1, on the reverse strand, counting down.
CGGTCGCGCCAAGGTCAGCCTGCCCGGTGGCTGCGTCTTCGGTGTGCGGCCCATCGACATGCACATTAAGGGACTCGCCGCCCTAGGCGCAGAGATCACCTTGGAAGAGGGCTTTATCGAAGCCCAGGTTCCCGGCTGGGAAGACGGCGCGCGCCTGCCCGGCGGCGAGGTCTTCCTGGGCACGCCCGCTGGGCCCACAGTCACCGGCACGATGAACGTACTCATGGCTGCGACCCTTGCCGAAGGACGCTCGGTCATTCATGGCGCCGCTTGTGAACCCGAAGTGGGAGACCTAGTGGCCTGCCTGAACTCCATGGGGGCTCGCATCACGGGTGCTGGCTCGCCAACCCTTGTCATTGAGGGCGTGGAGAAGCTGCACGGCGCGACCCATGCGGTGATCCCCGATCGCATCGAGGCGGGTACCTATCTCATGGCGGGCGCCATCACCGGGGGACGCGTTCGGGTCGAGAGCTGCATCCCCAGCCACCTATCAGCGCCCATGGACGCACTGCAGTCCGCGGGTTACCATTTCGAAATCGGCGAGGACTGGATTGAGATTGCGCCGCGCCGCGAGCGTCCCCTGCCCGTGGACGTGACCACCCAGCCCTACCCGGGCTTCCCCACGGACCTGCAGGCCCAGATGATGGCGTTGATGGTCCTGGCCGAAGGCACCAGCGTCATCACAGATCGCATCTACCCGGATCGATACATGCATCTGGCCGAGCTACTGCGCCTTGGGGCGCGCATCCGTCGACAGGGCTCGAGCGCAATCATCGAGGGCGTCTCCAGCCTGTCCGGCGCGCCGGTCACAGCCTCGGATCTGCGCGCCTCGGCGGCGCTGGTCATGGCCGGTCTTGTGGCCAAGGGCACCACGAAGGTGCACCGGGTCTACCACATCGACCGGGGCTATCAGCGCATCGACGAGCGCGTGGCCGAGCTTGGTGGTCGTATCGAGCGACTCGTCGAATAGGTCCTCCTAAACGGCTCCATCTGGCTATACTGCGCCGCTTCCCTAATAAGCTTCTTCTCTCTCTGCTGACTTCACCGTGTTCGAAACCCTCACCAACCGCCTGTCCTCCGCCTTCTCCAGCCTGCGTGGCACCAAGGAGCTGACCAGCGACAACATTGACGAGGGGCTGGCCGCCGTGCGCGCCGCCCTGCTCGAGGCCGACGTTCACTTCAAGGTCGCCCGAGACCTGACCGACAAGGTCCGCGAGCGCGTGCTTGGCACCGAGTTGGTCAAGGGCGTGGATCCCTCCCAGCAGTTTGTGCACGCCGTCAACCAAGAGCTCACCGAGCTCATGGGGCCCGAGGACTCTACCCTTAACGTGGCGAAGTCCGGGCCGACGGTGATCCTGATGGCCGGCCTACAAGGTGCCGGTAAGACGACCACCTGCGGTAAGCTGGGCAAGTATCTGCGCGAGAAGCACCAGAAGCAGCCCCTGCTCGTGGCGGCGGATATCAAGCGCCCGGCGGCCGTGGAGCAGCTGCGGGTCTTGGGCAGGCAGCTCGACCTGCCGGTCTTCCACCAAGAAGGCATGACGCCCCCGGAGGTCTGTGCCGCCGGTGTGGAGTTCGCGAAGCAGAAGGGCCACGACGTGGTGATCTTGGACACCGCGGGACGCCTGCACGTGGACGACGAGTTGATGGGCGAGGTCGCCGACATCGCCAAGCGCACGAAACCCCACAACCAGGTTCTGGTGGTGGACGGCATGACCGGCCAAGACGCGGTGCGTTCGGCGGGTGCCTTCCACGAGCGCCTCGAGCTGACCGGCGTGATCTTGACGAAGACCGATGGCGACGCTCGCGGCGGCGCCGTGGTTAGCCTAAAGGCGATTACTGGGTGCCCGGTGCTGTTCGTCGGAACCGGCGAGAAGCCCACAGACCTAGACGCCTTCAGCCCCGAGCGCATGGCCGGCCGAATCCTCGGCATGGGCGATGTGGTCGGTCTGGTTGAGAAGGCCCAGGAGACCATCTCCGAGGAGGAGGCCGAGGCCTCCTATAATAAGATGGTAATGGGGTCCTTCACCCTCGAGGACATGTTCGCCCAACTGCGCATGATCCGGAAGATGGGCTCGATGAAGAAGCTCTTGGGCATGATGCCCGGCATGGGCGGCCTTGCCGAGGCGGCCAACATCGACGAGAGCGTCTTCGATCGCCAGCACGCGCTGTACGACTCAATGACACCGAAAGAGCGTATCCACCCGGAGAGCATCGATGTGTCCCGCAGGCGTCGCATCGCCCGTGGCGCGGGCCAGGACGTCGGCGCTGTAAATGAGCTTCTAAAAGGCTTTAAGGCCATGCAGAAGATGATGAAGCAGATGGGCAAGATGGGGATGGGCGCGAAGATGGGCGCCAAGCAGAAGCGCGCGGCCTTAGAGGGCATGGGCGGCACGGGCGCCGGCCTAGGTGGCGGAGGCCTGGGCGGAATGCTAGGCGGGGCCGGGGATATGCTCGGTGGGATGTTCGGCGGAGGCAAGGGGGGCGAGGCCCCCTCGATGGACGATCTCCAGAACATGATGCCCGGCGGAGCTAGGCCTATGGGCACTTCCAGTACCCGCTCTAGCGCCCAGAAGAAGAAGGAAAGGGCCCGCAAGAAGCGCAAGCAGAAGAAAAAGCGTCGTTAGGCCGGGTTTTTGTCCTCACACCACGGAAGCGCTTGAGCTAGACTGTTCGGCCCATTTTCGAGTCTGGCCCCTTTGTACGTTTGCAACGGGGCTGCACACATCGGCTCGAGATTTCCAAACTCTTCACCAAGAACAAGAAGATGGCCGTCGTCATCCGACTTAAGCGCACCGGTCGCTCCAAGCGCCCCTGCTACCGCATTTCCGTCCTTGACTCGCGCGATAAGCGCGATGGGGCAACCCTTGAGACTCTCGGCGTCTACGACCCCGTGACTCCGAAGGAAGAGCTGCGTCTCACCCTCGACAACGAGCGTGCGAAGTACTGGCTCTCCGTGGGTGCTACGCCCAGCGATACGGTCAACTCGATCTTCCGCCGCCAAGGTGTCTACGAAGGCCGCGTGCCCAAGGCTCCTCGCAAGCGCACGGGTCGTAACGCTGTGACCAAGACGAAGTCTTCACGAATCGCCGCAAAGGCGGGACGCCTTGAAGCTAAGGCTGCGCGCCGCGATGCGCGCACCTCGGCCAAGAAGGCTGCCCTTGCTGCTGCTGGCGCCGCCGAAGGCGAAGAGTAATCTCGGGGCGCATCATTGCGCCCTGATCCCTGGCCTCTCCAGACTTGGCGGCGCCAGATCGCGACCCAGCCTATGGCTGGGTTGTGTCGTGATTTCGTGCCCCTCTCCCCAGCACTCCTAAGAGATTTCGAATCGTGAGTAAGAAGCGCCCCAAAGTCCCCGCCCTGTTGAAGGCACTTGCCAAGGCTGGCTGCGAACCCACAGCGCCCGGCGTGCTGAAGGACCTCGATCTAATCGAGCACAGCCTGGTCTACGTGCTACAAAAGGAGCTGAGTGCCAAGCAGGCCGAGGCTTCCGTACGATCCCTAAGGATCAAGCACTTTGATTGGAACGAAGTCCGTGTCTCCCAGGTCCAGGAGATCTCCGAGGGCATCAAGAGCAAGAGCCAAGATGTCAAGTGGAGCGCAGCAAGGCTGGTAAAGGACTACCTCCAGGATGTCTTCCAGCACAACCATAGCTTTGACCTTGAGTTTCTGAAGGAAGACCTCGCCGGCGGTGGCAAGCTGCTCTGCACGGTCGAGACCCTCGGCGTGGACGGCGTACACTACCTGCAGTGGGTCGCCGGCGACGGTGCCTTGCCCGTGACCGCGGGCTTCGTGCGCGTGTTCGACCGCTTGGGTCTAATGGATCGAACCCAGTCCTATAAAAAGGGATACGACGCTCTGGCCAAGCTCTCCACCGGTAAGGGTGCCAAGGCACTCTCCTTTGCCCTCTCCTTCGGTCGGGTCGCCCAAGCTTGGTGTGACTCCCGCAAGCCCGTCTGCCAGGAGTGCCCGCTTGTGGAAGAGTGTGGTTATGGCGCAAAGGTTCGGGCGGATTGGGTCGTCTCCCAAGAGCGCCTTGCTGTGCAGCGCGCCAAGGAAGAGGAGCGCGAACGTAAGCGCTTGGAGGTCGAGGCCAAGAAAGAGAAGCGTCGCCTAGCCCGCGAGGCCAAGGCCGGGGCCCTGGCCGCCAAGAAGAAGCAAGCCGACAAAAAACGCATCCTTGCGCGGAAGGCCAAGGAGGCCGAAGCGGCCGCCAAGCGCGTGGCTGCGGAAAAGGCCAAGGCCAAGGCAAAGAAGGACGCCGAGAAGGCAGCCGCCGCTAAGAAGAAGGCGGCTAAGAAAGCAGCGAAGAAGCCGGCTGCCAAGAAAACAGCTAAGAAGGCAGCTAAGAAGACAGCTAAGAAGGCAGCCAAGAAGGCAGCCAAGAAAGCAGCCAAGAAAGCACCTGCGAAAAAATCGGCCAAGAAGGCCGCAAAGAAGGCAGCCAAGAAGGCTCCTGCGAAAAAGTCGGCCAAGAAGGCCGCCAAGAAGGCTCCGGCTAAGAAAGCTGCCAAGAAGGCGGCGAAGAAAGCACCGGTGAAGAAGGCGGCGCCCAAAAAGGCAGCGCCGAAGAAGAAGGTCAATAAGAAGAAGCCGACTAAGAAGAAGGCGACCAAGAAGAAGGCGACCAAGAAGAAGGGCAAGAAGTAGCCATCCCTGGCTGCTCTTCAACTTCGCTCAAGACCCGCGCGATGGCAAACCGTCCAACAAGGCTGGTCTTGGGGTCGGCATCGCCGCGGCGCAAGACCCTGCTCGCAAAGGCGGGGCTAGACTTCCTTGTCCTACCCGCTGATGTGGACGAGTCCTTCGATCCTGCCCTGGCCGCCGAGGTCGCGGCGGTCATGCTCGCCGAGCGCAAGGCGAATGCGGCCAGCCTGCTGGCTGCTTTGGACCTGCCGGACGAGTCGCCCTGGGTGATCGGCAGTGACACCTTGGTAGTGCTCGGGGATGACCCCACATCAAAGGCGCCCGGTCGCCTGCCGACTTATCTTGGCAAGCCCCTGGACGAGCGCGAAGCCCTCTCCATGCTCGCACGCCTCTCGGGCACAACCCACCGGGTCGTGACCGGCGTCGCTGTGGTCCGCCGCGGCGAGTCGCCCGAAAACACGACCGTCGTCAGCTCCGCGGAGGTGACCCACGTCACCATGCGCGAGATCACCGAGCCCGAGCAGCGCGCCTACGTGGACTCCGGTGAGTGGCGTGGCAAGGCGGGTGGCTACGCGATCCAGGAGTCCGCGGACCAGTTTGTGGACCAGTTAGACGGTGGCGGCTTCGACAATGTGGTCGGCTTGCCTGTCGCACTTACCCTCAAGTTGCTCCAGAAGGCTGGCTGGACCGCCTAGACCCGGCTCGATCCTCGGGGAATCCGACTTCCGGCCACCGGAAACCGTGACCGGAGCCGTTTGAGGCCGTAGGATGCTGCAGCTAGTCCTTGGCGTGCACGCGCGCGCGGGTCCCCCCAGGTTATGCGGTTGGGACTCCTAAGTTGGCATGGGTGGCAAACGGAACCCTGTGGATAGGCGGACAGCTAGACTTGAGCGGCGAAATTGAGCGATTGCTGATAGAGGCGGGCATCTTGGACGATGCCAAGTTGCGCGAGGCCCAGGCCTTTCAGCGCAACCGCGGAAGGTCCCTCGCCGAAGCTGTCTTGGAGATGGGGCTCGCCGACGAGGCGACGATCTACCGCCAGGTGGCGAAGGCTTCGCGTATGCCGTTTGTGGACCTCTCGAAGGGGCGCGTCCCCGATCGATTGGTCGAGCGTATTCCCGAGGAGTTTGCCGTCGAGCAGCGCTTGGTGCCCGTGGCCGAGAAGGGCGGCAAGCTTGTGGTTGCCGTCGACGATCCCGCGCGCAGCATGGTGGCCGACCAACTGCGTTTCATGCTGAGCTGCGAGATCGTCTGTGCGATCGCTGCACCCAGCGCCCTGGGCATCGTGCTGGAGAAGTACTACGGCAGCTCCGGCGCCGAGCAGGGTATCGCCGCTGGCCTGGCCGAGGCGGGTGGGGAAGAGGACGGCGACGCGCCGATCATTCGCCTAGTCACGCGCATGTTCCAAGAGGCCATGGATCAGCGTTCGAGCGACATCCACATTGAACCAGCCGGCGACGGCCTGGTGGTTCGCTACCGCATCGACGGCGTCTTAAAAGAGGCCGCACGCCACCCGGCGCATCTGGCTGCGCCCCTGGTGAGTCGCCTCAAGATCATGGGCCGGATGGACATTGCCGAGAAGCGCAAGCCCCAGGATGGGCGCATCGGCGTGAAACTCGGCACCCGCGACATCGACGTTCGTATCTCGATCCTGCCCACGAACCACGGAGAGACCATCGTTATGCGCCTGCTTGATCGCAGCGCAAACTTGATCTCCTTGGGCGAGCTCGGGCTTGTGGGCGAGGGCCGGCGGCGCATGGACCGGATGCTCGACCGCTCCGGTGGTATTGTGTTGGTGACAGGGCCTACGGGCTCTGGTAAGACCACCACTTTATATGCCGCGCTAAAGGAACTTAACCGCCCCGACGTCAAGATCATCACGGCCGAGGATCCGGTCGAGTACCACATCTCTGGTATTAACCAGGTCCAGGTGAACGATCGAGTTGGCCTGAGCTTCTCGCGCATCCTGCGGGCCATGCTGCGCTGCGCGCCGAATGTGATCCTGGTGGGTGAGATCCGCGACCAGGAGACGGCCGAGACGGCGATCCAGGCCGCCTTGACCGGGCACCTGGTCTTCTCGACGTTGCATACGAACGACGCACCCAGCGCCTTGACGCGCCTTGTAGACATGGGCGTGCCGCCCTTTCTCTGCAGCACCGCAGTCCAGGCAATCCTGGCCCAGCGTTTGGTGCGTAAGCTCTGCGCCGAGTGCTCCGAAGAGTACGATCCACCGGCCGCTGAGGTGCAAGCCCTTGGGCTCACGCCGCGGGACGGCATGAAGTTCCGCATGCCCCGTGGCTGCTACTCCTGCGAGGGCTCTGGCTTCCGCGGACGCCTTGGTCTCTTCGAGTTCCTCGAGCTCGACCACGATCTACGCGAACGCTTCTTCGAGGGCTGCAGCCAAGACGAGCTGCGCTCCGCCGCCCACTCTAGCGGCAAGCTCTTGCCGCTTCTCGAAGACGGCGCGTCTAAGGTGCTCGATGGCGCCACCACATTCACCGAAGTCCTGCGCGTCTGCCGCGCAGGCGTGGAAGAAGTCGAAGTCGAGACTTACTAAACGAACATGCAAAACATCCAAGAACTGATGAAGGCTGCCCTAACCCAAGGCGCCTCGGACCTGCACCTCGCTGTAGGCGCGCCCCCGGCCATCCGTACGGACGGCGGGCTTACGCACCTCAACGACTGCGACGTAATCGATGCGGCCAGTGCCGAGCAACTTTGTCGAGACCTCTGCAGTGACATCCAGTGGAAGGAGGTGCAGGAGGGCGGCAGCTCGGACTTCGGCATGGCCCATGACTCCGGCAATCGCTTCCGGGTCAGCATTCTGCGCCAGAAGGGCTTCTACGGTGCCGTGCTGCGCGTGATTCCCCAGAAGTTGTACGACGTCCACGAGCTCGGGCTACCCGAGGCTAGCCTCGACCTCTTGACAAAACCCCGTGGCCTTGTGCTTGTCACGGGACCGACCGGCTCGGGTAAGACCACCAGCCTGGCTGCGATGTTGGACTGGATCAACATCAACCGCGACCGGCACATCATCACAATCGAAGATCCGATCGAGTACTACCACACCCACAAGAAGAGCATCGTGACCCAGCGCGAGGTGGGCGTGGACGTGCCCAACTTTGCCGAGGCCCTGCGCCGGGCCCTGCGCCAGGACCCGGACGTGATCCTGGTCGGTGAGATGCGCGACCTCGAGACCATCAGCGCGGCTATCACTGCCGCAGAGACGGGCCACCTGGTCTTCGGCACCCTGCACACCACGGGTAGCGCGCGTACCATGGACCGCATCATCGATGCCTTCCCCGCGAACCAACAGCCCCAGATTCGCGCCCAGCTGTCGACCTCGATCGAGGCGGTCATCAGCCAGGTGCTGCTGCCCCGAGCCGACGGCAACGGCCGTGTCGCCGCCTTCGAGGTGATGCTCATGAACGCCGCCATCGGCAACCTGATTCGCAAGGGTGAGACCCACAAGATCCAGAGCACGATCCAGACCTCCAAGCGCTTTGGCATGGTGACCTTGGACGACTACCTGCTCGACCTCGTGCGCAGCGGGGTGGTGACCGGCGAGGTCGCCCTTGAGGCAGCCCAGAACCGCGACGACCTTGCCAGCAGGCTGTAAATGAGTGCGAACAATTCACCCCGAGAGCTGATCGGCCAGGTGCTGAAGGGCCAGGGCCTCATCGGCGAGGGCCAGATCCAGGAGGCCCTTGGCGCCCAGCGCAAGCACGGCGGCCTGATCGGCCAGCACCTGTTGGCTCTGGGCTCGGTCAAGGCCGAGGACCTGAACCTTGGACTCGCCAAGCAGGCGGGGCTCGAGGCGGTTGACCTCTCGACCCTGAAGCCATCGGAAGAGGCCCTTGAGCGCCTAGATTCGGGCACGGCCCACGCCTTTGGTGTCCTGCCAATTCGCATGGAGGGGGACACCCTGATTGTGGCGATCGCAGACCCAATGAATGTGGCGGTTCTCGAAGACCTGCGCTTCACCACCGGCGGCGACGTGCGCGGTGTCCTAGGCGACGCCGAGCTGCTGCGCAAGCTGGTCACGGAGAGCTACGGCGAGGAGGCCTCCCTCAAGGATGCCATCGCCGATGCGGCCCGGGCCGCGGGCGAAGATAACCCCGAGGACGCCGCGGCCAGCGCGCCGGTTGTGCGCCTCTTGAACTCAATTCTGCATCGCGCGATTCGCGACCGCGCCAGCGACATCCACTTCGAGGTCTTCCCGAACGAGCTGCGCATTCGCTATCGGGTGGACGGCTCGCTGTATGAGATCGAAGCGCCGCCCGCTCACCTGGCCGGCGCGCTGATGGCGCGTATCAAGATCATGAGCGACCTGGACATCGCCGAGGTCCAGCTGCCCCAGGATGGGCGCATCTCCCTGGCGATCGACGGCAGGCCCGTGGACCTGCGTGTGGCTACCTTGCCCGGTATTGCCGGCGAGGGTGCCGTACTGCGAATCCTTGACCGATCCGCCGTGTCCCTGGAGCTCTCCTCCCTGGGCCTGGAGACCCGGGACGCCAACGACATCCGCGAGTTGTGCGATCTTCCCCACGGCATTGTCCTGGTCACCGGTCCAACCGGGAGCGGTAAGACCACGACGCTCTATGCGATCCTGTCGGACATTAACGACCCTGGCACAAAGATCATCACCGTCGAAGACCCAGTCGAGTACGACATCGATGGCTTGGTGCAGGTGCCAATCAACGAGGACATCGGCGTGGGCTACGCGGGCGTTCTTCGCACCGTGCTGCGCCAGGACCCCGACAAGATTCTCATTGGTGAGATCCGTGACGAGGACACAGCTGGCACGGCCGTCGAGGCTAGCCTGACGGGCCACACAGTTTTTGCCACAGTCCACACCAATGACGCGCCAAGCGCCGTCACGCGGATGGTGGATATGGGCGTGGAGCCCTTCTTGATCACGGCGACCCTCGAGGCAGTCATTGCTCAGCGCTTGGTGCGGTCGGTCTGCCCCTCTTGCAAGGACACCTATGAGCCGGACGAGGACCTGCTGCGTGAGCTCGGGGCCGACTCAAGCGAACTCCAGGGCGCCCAGCTGCCCTTCGGGAAGGGCTGCGCGGAGTGCTTCCATACCGGATACCGCGGGCGAACGGCCATCTATGAGATCATGAAGCTCGACCGCCCCTTGCGCGAGGCCATCGGCGCGAACGCATCCACCGCGGAGCTGCGGCGACTGGCCGTTTCAGCGGGCATGCGCACTCTGCGCCAGGCCGGCATCCACAGGGTGCTCGAAGGTAAGACCACAATCGAAGAAGTGATTCGCGAGACCATGGGGCACTAAGCTCGCACTTGTAACTGGTGGGAAGACCTGCCAACCTCTCCCCAAAGAACAGACCCCGCGATAAGACATGGCTAAGAAGATCCAACGCAAGATGACTGGCGGCACGAACGCCACGAAAGAGGCGAACCGCTCCGCTTCCTCCGAGGGCTCCCGGCCCGAGAAGAAGAAGCGCGGCAAGCGCGTGGCTAGCCAGGCGGTCACGGACTTCACCCTGCAGCTTGCTACCTTGACCTCGGCAGGCATTCCTATCGTACGCGCTCTGTCCGTGCTCCATGGCCAGACACCAAACGGACCCTTTAAAGAGGTGCTCTCTGAGGTTACGGAGGACGTCGCCTCGGGCACGCCCCTGTCGGAGGCAATGGGCAAGCACAGCCGCTGCTTCGACCCCTTGTACGCGTCCATGGTGAAGGCCGGCGAGAGCGGCGGTCTTCTGGACACGATCTTGGAACGCTTGGCCATTCTTCGGGAGCGGGCAGCGGACATCGGCGCGAAGATCAAAGGCGCCATGATCTACCCCGCCGTGATCGTCGTGGTCGCGTCCGTCGTGATTAGCATCGTGATCTTGTTTGTGATCCCTCGCTTCCAGGAGATCTTCGATACCTTCGATGTCGAGCTTCCGGGCATTACCCTGCTGCTGCTCAACACCGCCAAGTACGCGACCCAATACTTCTACGTGGTCTTCGGTCTACCGATCCTCTTGGCGATTATCCACGTGGCCCTCATGTCTGCCGGGGGAAAGTACCGCTTCTTTATCCACGGCCTGCAGCTCAAGATTCCGATGGTGGGACTCGTTCTTCGCCAAGGCTACACGGCCGGCTTCTCACGGACCTTTGGCACCCTGATCCAAGCCGGCGTTCCGCACCTCGACGCCCTTGCCATTACCCGCGACACGACGCCCAACGACGTGATGCACCAGGCCATCGAAGAGGTGCGCTTGACCGTGCGCGAGGGCGAGGGCATCTCCACACCAATGACCGAGTCCGGAGTCTTTGATGATCTGGTTTGCAACATGGTCGAGGTTGGCGAAGAGACCGGCGAGCTTGACGGCATGCTGCTCAAGGTGGCGGAGGCCTATGAAGTCCAAGTCGACCGTAAGCTCGACGCCTTGTTTAAGATCCTCGAGCCTGCACTGTTGATCGTCATGGCCGTGTTTGTCGGTTTCGTTGTGGTTGCGCTCTTCATGCCACTGCTCGAGATCATGAACAGCATGGGCGACATCTAATCCCAAATGGATCCAGACCCGGAACCTAGCCCTATCCCGACCACCGGCAAATCGCGCAGGCTGAGCCTGCGTTTGCGGGTGGTGCTTTTAACGGCGACGATCAATGTGTTGGTCTTCGTTGCCGGTGGCGTGTGGCTGGGAAAGGGCTTTGGTGAGATCCAAGGCGAGACGTCTAGGCGGCTCTTTGATCAGTTGATGTTTAGCATCGCCGGCAACATCGAAGCCGGGGACGACCTGGACGTCAAACAGATCCTGCTCGATCCACAGTGGAAGCTGGTGGCGGACGCGATGATCGTCAGCGACAACCTCGAGGAGGTGCGCGGCGAGGTCCTGACCCACGGGGTCGCCATCAACCCACTCGGGCGCGCCGGTCGTGGCGGGGACGGTGACCAGGAGATCCTGCGCGCCATGCTCAAGGCCACGAAGACGGGCAAGAGGGTCGAGGCCGCCGGTGGGTTGGTCGTGCTGATCGAGGACAAGCGCGGTACCTGGGGTGCCTTTTGGTATCGCCTACCCGAGGTTCTGGTGGACAACTCAGCGATCGAGATGACGCTGATCGGCTGGCTTCTGGTGTCCACCGTCCTTCTAACGGGCGGCACCTTCATCGCCCTCTCGAGCTTAGTACTTGGACCCGTGGACCGACTGGCCAAGGCGGTCCGGCGCATCGCAGACGGGGACCTTACCAGCCGTGTCACCCAAGCCGGTGGCTCGGCCGAGCTGGAGGATCTGAGCCAGGGCTTCAACGCCATGGCCACCGAAGTCGAGGGCTTTAATGCGCGTCTCGCCGATGAGGTTCGGGTTGCTACGTCAGCTGCGCGAACGGCAGAGCAGGCGGCCATGACCCAGCGCAGGTTGGCCGCCATGGGCGAGTTTGCCGCGGGTATTGCACACGAGATCAACAATCCACTGGGCGGCTTGCTGAATGCCGTCGAGGTGATCGGCAAGCCAGAGACTCCGCCGGAGAAGCAGAGCCGATATGTGGCCCTTCTCCATGGCGGACTCGAGCGCATCCGCGACACGGTGGGGCAGCTGCTCCGGTTTACTCCCCGGGAGACCGCAGCCGTACAAGTAGACCTTGCCGAGGTCGCCTTGGATTCGATCGCCTTGGTTAATCACCGCGCTGCCGGACTTGGTATCGAGGTCGTCCTCCTGATGGAAGGCAAGCCGGTGGACCCCGGCCAGGCGGAGCCGGCCTTGGCGCGTGTTGTTGTCTTTGGCGCGCGCAACGAGCTTGGCCAAGCCATGATCAACCTGCTTGGCAATGCCATCGATGCTTTGGAGGAGGCCCAGTCCAGGGGAGCCAGGCCATCAAAGCAGGGCCGCATTGAGCTGCGGCTCTCCCTGTCCGAGGGCGCAGCGCCCTCCGTAGTGGTTTCGGACAACGGTCCAGGTGTCACCCGTGAGGAGCTTGAGCGTGTGGCCGATATGTTCTTCACGACCAAGGAGGTAGGGCGTGGCACCGGGCTCGGGCTCTCGATTGTTCACAGGATTGTGGATGCCCATGAAGGGCGCGTCTTGATCGACAGCGAGCCCGGCATGGGCTTTCATGTGCGCCTAGAGTTTCCAAGTGCCGCCGGGCATGCCGCTAGTCTGCTGGCTCGCGATCCCGGTGAGCAAAAGGCTGCTGCCTTTCGACCGAGCCACGGCCCGAAGGCCGCCCAAGATGGCCCCCAAGATCCGGATGCTTCGTCGTGATTTACGGCTCTCTCTTTACCTGGGGACTGCTTGGATTTCTCCTCTGCCTGTCGGCTTTCTTTAGCTCCTCCGAGACTGCGCTCTTTAGCCTGACAAAGGCTAAGGAGAAGCGAGCAGGTGAGCGCGCGCGCCAGGTCATGGAGAACCCAAGGGACCTCTTGATCGCGGTCTTGTTCTCAAACCTCGTGGTCAACCTGCTGTACTTCCTGACTGCCGCTCAGCTGGGCAAGGATGATAAGGGCAAAGTAATTGCAGCCGTGGGAGCGCTGGTTGCACTGCTCATCTTCGGAGAGATCTTACCCAAGACAATTGGACTCTCAGCGTCGGTTACCATCTCTAGGCTAACCGCCCTCCCCCTAATGGGGGTGATCGCAATCACAAGCCCTGTTCGATCGGTCATGGGGCAACTTCTAGAGTGGACCGGCGGGATGCTCGGCGAGCACGGTGTCGCCGAGCCACACCTGCGACCCGGTGACCTCAGCAAGCTCTTCGAGCAGAGCGCCGAGCACGGGCACTTGCTCTACTCCGAAGCGGAACTGCTCGTAGAGATCGCCGAGCTTGAGCTGATCAACGTGCGCCAGATCATGACGCCAAGGGTCGACGCGCTATTCCTTGAGCTTGACGGCTCCAATAGGAAGGAGGTCGAGAACGCGGCCATCAAAAAGCGCCTTGCCCGACTGCCGGTCATCGACGGGCAGCCCGACAAGATCGTAGGTCAGGTCCGCGTGCGGGACCTACTTATTCATCCCGATCGCGAGCCCAAGTCCCTTGTGATGCCCGTTCGCTTTGTTCCCGAGGTGGCCAGCACGCTAGACTTGTTGCACAGCCTGCGCAACCTGCAAGCCGCTGAAGCGGTAGTGGTGGACGAGTGGGGAGGCACCGCGGGAATCGTGAACATCGAGGACATCTTCGAAGAACTCGTGGGTGACCTGCGCGTGGAGGGCGAGAGTCGTGAGATCAGCGTCGTGCCCCTCGGCGAGGGCAACTATCGGGTTGCGGGCTCCCTCTCGATGCACGACTGGAACGACGTGTTTGGCTTCCAGGTCGTGCCAAAAGAGTACGAGACCGTGGGCGGGTTCGTGACGGCTCTCCTTGGCCGCATTCCCCGGGCCGGCGACGAGGTGCGCTGGGGCGACCTGGTGCTGGAAGTCCACGACGTACGCGGCCGGCGCGTGCAGACCGTCGATATGAGCGTGCACGAAGGTGAAGACCTTCAACACCGTGGGGTGCGCAAGTGATACTCCTACTGTTGACCTTCTTAGCCATTGGTATTCTGATCCTGCTCTCGGCGATCTACTCCGGCAGTGAGACGGGCTTCTATTGTGTGTCGCGCATGCGTATCGAGGCCGACGCCCAGAACGGCCACCGGCCGTCGATCTACATCCGCGGCCTATTAAGGGACGAGACCGGACTTCTGATCACGATCTTGATCGGCAACAACCTGGCTATCGAGCTGGTGACCCTGCTGTTCGAGCACTACCTCCACGGGCTCGATCTGATTAGCGATGCTTGGCTGAACCTAACTGTGACCTTGCTCCTGACGCCAGTTCTGTTCTTCTTCGCGGAGCTGCTGCCCAAGGATCTCTTTCGTCGCCGGCCCTATGCGTTGCTCTCGTGGACGGTCTGGCCCGTGGCGGTCTTCTACGTTCTCTTCTGGCCCTTGATGTTCGTACTGAGGCTTTTCACCAAAGGCGTGCAGAAGCTCTTCCGCGTCCAGGAGGGAGCCCTGCTGCGCACCCGTGGTCGCGAGGAGGTCTTCGAGATGCTAGAGGAGAGCTCTCGCTCCGGCGCCTTGACGGTGCACTCAAAGACCATGGCCCGCAATGCTCTGTCCTTGGCGAACATTTCCGTGGGCGCCGTGATGACCCCCTGGGAGTCTGTGGAGCACCTAGATCTGGGGCTGACTCAGGACGGCGTCTCCGAACCGGATGCCCAACGTGTGGCTGAGCAGGCCGCCGCCCAGGCGGAGCACTCCCGCCTGCCGGTGGTTCAGGACGGCATCGTTTTGGGCTATATCCATCAGCTCGAGGCCCTTGGCAACGCCCGCGAGGGCAAAAACGGCCCCGGGCAGCTCTGGGATTTCCCCGGAATGCTCCACCACCTCGACTGCTTAGCTCCCACGGTATCCGTCCAGGCGGCCCTAGGGAGCCTGCGCAAGGGTGGCCGCAGGGCTGCCTTGGTGGGGGATCCGGCCGCTCCATTGGGCCTCGTAAGCTTGAAGGACCTCGCCGAGCGAATCTCAGGCGACTTGGCCGGATGGTAGGGAATTGTCTGCGCATTTCTTCTGATACTTGGAGCAACTGCGTCCTGCTTGTAGGATAGGGCGGTTGTTGTAGGCCTCGGGCCTAGAACAACTTCACAGATTTCCCCATGAGTATCACGATCACCATCCCCTCTGGGGCCGCGCCCTTCTGCCTTGGAGCCCTAGCCATGGTCGGTATTGGCATGATTGCCACGCCGTCCGAAGCTCTTCAAGATGGATCGACTGGCTCTCCTGCTGTCCTGCAGGTCCCCTATGGCGCCACCTCGGATTCCAACTCCCAGATGATCGCCGTGACGGGTGTGGACCGCACCGGAGCTTCGGTGCTGTACCTCGTGGATACCCAAGCGAAGCAGCTTGCTGTTTATCAGGCCTCGGGCGGCACATCGTCCAGCACAGGCCTAAAGCTGATTGGCGCTAGGCGTCTCGACCTTGACCTGCAGCTGTTTGGCTTCAACGACAAGTCCGAGTACTCTTATCGTGATCTGGAAAAGCAATTCGGCAATCTAGAGGCGGACGAGTAGACTCCACGCCTTCGCACCTCCCCCCCCCAAGTAAACCCTCGATCACCGACGACTTACCGTGGCCAACGACGACACATTCAGCTTCCAGGAAGCTCTCAAAGAACTGCACCTTGAGGAAGATGAGCTGCGCAAGCTTGTCTCGGAAGGCGAGATTCGCGCTTTCCGCGACGGCGACGACATGCGTCTTCGCCGCACCGACATTGAAGGTCTGCGCTCAGAGCTTGGCGAGGACATTGCCTTTGAAGACGATGACTTCGAGGACGCCGGCATGGCTACCGAAGAGATCTCCGAGGCGGACACATTGATTGACGAGATCGACGACGTCGAAGACATCGACGTGATCGAAGACATCGACGAAGTCGAAGAAGAAGAGATTATCGAAGCGGCCCCCGTAGTCGAGCTCGAGGAAGAGTTCGAAGGCATGGGCATGCGCATCCTGATGATGGCCACTTCGGTGATTCTCATCATGGGCTTGCCCCTTGTGATCTCCATTGCGACCGGCAAGACCGGTGGCATCGCACGTGGAATCGGCGGCATCTTCTTCGAAGACCTCAAGTAAGTTCATGTCCCCCCAATAGGGGGCCAAGGCGCCTTTACCCGCGGTATGCTCCGCTGGGTGGGGGCGCTTTTTCGTGGACCCTGTCCCGGCCGGATTTGCAAATCGTCGGAAGCCGCCAAGCTTCCTAGGGATCTGCATTCCGTCTGGCCTTTGGGATTCGTAGGATGGAACCACTGAACAGCGCTCCCACGCCTCAATCCACCGCCTGCCTCACTCAAAATTATGCGCCCAATTCGCCTCATCGGAACTCTAGTTGCCTGCCTTGCGGCAACCTCCTGCATCTCCCAAGCAAAGTACGACGAGGCCGTGGATACTGCTCAGCTGTACCAGCGCCAAGCCCACGACAGCTCGGAGTACATCGCACAACTCCAGGCCGAGAACGCCGGCCTGCGCACGAGCATGGAGCAGCGCCCGGCCATGGAAGAGGGTGTGATCGACGCCGCTTACACGGCCGACATTGACGAGCGCCTCGCCTCGCTACAGGGACTGCTCCACGGAATGGGGCGCGGTTCGGACCAAGTGACTGTACTTGACGTCGAGGGCGGCTACGGCTTTAGCGTGAGTGACTCCGTGCTGTTCACTTCAGGCTCGGCCGCGATCTCCACCGACGGCCAGGCCCTTCTGATCAATTTGGCCGGCTCCATCGCCCAGGGCGACTTCCAGCGCATCTGGATTCGCGGCCACAGCGACAGCGACAAGGTCACCAAGCCCAGCACCCTGGAGCGGTTTCCCCATGGCAACCTGCAGCTCTCGTCGGACCGTGCCCTTGAGGTTGCGGCCCTGCTCGCGAACCGCGGCGGACTGCCTATGTCCAAGATGGCAATCGCTGGCCTTGGTTCGAGCATGCCGGTGGCGTCAAACGATACCCCTGAGGGCAAGAGCTCGAATCGACGCGTCGAGCTCTTCATCATCGAAGACTCTCCCGCAGCAAAATAGCACCTTCCCCGAGACCTCGGGACCGGCTCCACTTGGACAAGCACCCAGCACAGCGCCCGTGGGCCCGCGTCCTAGCCGTAGGCTTGCTTGGAGTCGTGGGCTGTAATGACGCAGCCAAGGACGACCAAGAGCTTTTGGGCGAGCTTGAGCGCTTGGCCTTCGTACCCAGTGGGCAAGTGCGCAAGGGAGTCTTCTTGCGCGAAGACTTCACG
Organism: Planctomycetota bacterium; assembly: GCA_029250885.1. GTDB lineage: Bacteria > Planctomycetota > UBA1135 > UBA1135 > CALBMX01. Next base: position 40,233 of record JAQXEK010000010.1, on the reverse strand, counting down.
GCTCGTGCAGTGGCGCCGCTGTTTGTCGATCGCTTTGAGGTCACTCGCGGTGACCTCGAGCGCGTTGGACTGGAGCGCGACGAAGGGCCCCAACCGGTAGGCTCTAACTCGTGGCCGGTCAGCTTGGGCTATGACGAAGCCGTCACCTACGCAGAGTCCCGAGGCATGCGCCTGCCGACCCCCAGTGAGTGGCTCTACATTGCGTCGGGCAGCCCTGGCCACCGCTATCCCTGGGGTTACAACCCACAGGAGTCCGTAGCCAACACCCTGGACCTTGGGATGGAGCGCGTGCTTGCGGTGGGGACGTTTGAGGCTGGACGTGGCCCATTTGGGACCTACGACCAGCTTGGCAATGTCTGGGAGTGGACCAGCGGTTGGGTACCGGGCATTGGCGATCCAATCGGCGTGGGCGCGGGTCTGGATATCAACTCGCAAAATGCACAAGACAACCCTTACCTCTCGGCCATGGGCGGCTCATACACCGCGCGTCAACGGCCCCTCTTCGTGGAGGGCGGGATTGCCGATGTGCCCCTCAGCTTCTTTGCCAAGACCTTGACTCCCGAGCACAGGGCCCAGGACGTTGGTGCCAGGTGCGTGGCCGACGCGAAGGCCTACTTGTCCTCGATTGCTGCCGCCCTGCCCAAGGACAAGCAGAGCCAGCAGCGGCTAGTTGCCCTCGGTCAGCGCTGGTTTTCCACCGGCGAGAGCGACCTGGTCGTTCTGTTAGAGGGACTGGTGGGCGAGCACGGAAAGGGCACGGGCCTCGACCACCTTCTCTTTGGAGCGCGGCCGTGACCTTCCGAAGACCTCCCTGGAAGCAGTTTAAGGAAGCCCTTGCGGCCGAAAGCTTTCATCCTTCCAAGCGCTTTGGCCAGAACTTCCTGCTCGACGAGAACACGGCGGCCGCTATTGTGGCGGACGCGGGCATTGGCGCTGGGGACTTTGTCCTTGAGGTCGGCGTCGGGTGCGGGTTCCTTAGCGTGCAGCTCCTTGGCGCGGGCGCTTGTTTACTGGGGATCGAGATCGACCGCCGTCTCTTTGGTATCGCGGCCGAATTCCTGGAGCCCTTGGCTGCAGACTCACCCGGCGGTTCCCTGGAGCTTGTGCGCGCCGACGCCCTGGCTAAGAAGCGCGCGATCGCGCCGGAGATTTTGGAGCGCATCCCCAAGGACAGCAACTGGACCCTAGTCAGCAACCTGCCCTACTCCGTGGCTTCGCCGATTATGGTCTCACTGTCCAGGCTGCCGAACCCGCCCCGGGTGATGACCGCTCTAATCCAGACTGAGGTGGCCGAGCGCATCGTCGCAAGTCCCGGAGATTCTGCCTGGGGAGGTCTGACCGCGAAGCTAGGGCTTCTCTACGAGGCCCGGTTGACACGGCGTGTGGGAGCCGGGCTCTTCTGGCCGCCACCCAAGGTCGAGAGTGCGGTGGTGCGCCTCGATCTCAAGCCAAAGCGCCCTGAGCCCGATGCCCTGGAGGCTACGGATCGCCTAATCGAGGCCCTGTTCCAGGCCCGGCGCAAGACCCTTCGTGCAGTGGTAGGGCGGCTCATGGACTCTAAGGAGGCGGCTGCAACGGCGATGGAGGCCATCGGCATCGATCCGGGCGCAAGGGCCGAGACCCTCGACCTGGACGCCCTGAAGGCCTTGGCGGCGGCGGTTCGGCAGGGCTGAGCAGTGGGGGCCAAGCCGGGCTTAGACCTGGTTTCCTTTAGACTTCTGCCACCTGCGGTGGACAGAACTCGACCAGGTTATTAAAATGTAGCCCTCCGAACTCCTTCTTCGAGGGAGCCAAGTGGAATGCAATTTCGGCAGCTGATACGAAGCTCGCACCCTTGATGCTAGGTAAGCATCCCTCGCATTCCCCTTCGATTTTTTGAGAAAAAATCGACGCCTCTCCAGGCAGCCTTGGATGAATTCTTGGGCTCACTTCGTATCTACCCATCCATCTTGCAAGACCACGAGTTTAAAGACTTTATCGAGCGCGTGAAGCTCGGTGCCGCCATCGAAGAGGTCGTGCGTACGCGCGTCACTTCGCTGAAGCGGGCGGGGCATCTGTGGGTTGCGTGCTGTCCTTTCCACGACGAGAAGACGCCGTCGTTTAAGGTGGATCCGTCCCGGGGATCGTGGCGCTGCTACGGTGCTTGCGGCGAGGGTGGTGACTCGATCTCCTTCATCATGAAGACGGACAACGCCGAGTTCATGGAGGCCTTAAAGTCCACGGCCGAGATCGCCGGCGTGCCCTGGCCTGAGAACGGCTTTGGCCGCAAGGGCAACAAGAAGGAGGACGCTCGCTTCCAGAAGATCTACGACGTGCTCGAGCGAGCGGAGAAGGTCTACAAGAGCTACTTGCTCGGTCCCGAGGGCCAGCGCGCGCGCCAGTACTTGGAAGAGCGCGGACTCGGCGCGGAGACGGCCAGTGTCTTTGGCGTTGGTTGGGCTCCGGGTGGCGGAAGTCCCCTGTTCGACAAGGCGCGCCAGGCGGGCATCCCCGAGAACCTGTTGATGGACGCGGGCCTAGTGCGGCGCCGTGACGATGGCGGCTGCTACGACTTCTTCTACAACCGCATCATGATTCCGATCCGCGACGCCAAGGGTCGCACGGTTGGATTTGGAGCACGCGCACTCGATGACCTCGGCGGTAAGCCTAAGGGTCCGAAGTACGTGAACACCCCGGAGACGCCGCTCTTCCACAAGGGGCGCTTGATCTACGGATACGACCTGGCCAAGCCCGCGATCCGCAAGGAGAAGCGCGTGATCTTGGTCGAGGGTTACACCGATGTCATGGCCGCTCACCAGGCTGGACACCGCACGGTCTGCGCCGTGCTCGGAACGGCGACAACCTCGGACCACGCGGCCCTGATTCGGCGCAGTGGCGCCCGCCGCGCGACTCTGGTCTTTGACGGCGACGAAGCCGGCGCCCGCGCCACCCGTAAGGCGCTGATCGGCCTGTTGCCCCTAGAGATCGACATCGACGTGGCCGCCCCGTCGGCCGGGGAAGATCCCTGTGACCTCCTGGTCCGCGATGGGGGAAAGCCCTTCGAAAAGCTGGTGGCCGAGCCCGTGGGCTGGCTGGAATTCCTGTTGGGCCGGATGAAGGATCTAGACCCCAAGCAGCTCTCCGAGGCCGTCAACGAGCTGCTCGAGGTGTTGTTCGTGATCCCCAAGCCCGTACACGCTTCCGCATTGATCCGGCCCATCGCCAATGGATTGGGGTTGCCTGAAGAAGACGTACGCAGCCAATACGACGAACTCAAGCGCAAGCGGGCACCCCGCAAAAGGGAACACCAAGCCAGCTCAGCACGTCTCAGTGGCTCTTCCTTTGCCGCTGCCTCCCCGGAGAGAAGCCCCGGGGGATTCTCTGACGAGCCCTATTTCCCCGCGGGTGAGCCCGGAGGCGGTGGAGAATATGGGGGCGAACAAGAATATCCATCCTTTCCAAGTGGTGAAACTGAGGGGATTCCGTACCAAATAACGTCTCCGGCCCAATCGGGGCAGGATACATTTAAGTTGAGGCGCGAGCAAAACGAGCGCCTCGCCTACAAGCAGCTGCTTGGAGCCATGCTTCGAGACAACGGCCTGATACCTATTTACCTACCTGCCACCGAGGATGAGACCTTCGTAAATTGCCCTGAATCCGTGCTACTTGATGTCGTGCAGGCCGTTAGGACCCTCTATTACGAAGGTCCCGACGACACAGACATCGATGCCCCAGCCATTGCGGCCAGTCTGCCCGACACGGCGGACCAGGCCCTGCCCGCTGAACTGGAAGCCCTCGCCGACTTTGGTGATGCCGCTGAACTCGCACGAGACTCGCTGAAGTACATCCAAGAACAAGATCACAGGCGCACTGTCGAAACGGTGCGCTTGAACATGGCCCAAGCCCAGAACGAGGATGAGCGTGCGCGCCTACTCGTTGAGCTAAGCGAGGCCATTCAAAAGCTCCATACCCTGCAACCTAAACACTGAACCGATTCGGACCTCAACCAAATATGTCTGACCAAATCGAGTCCATCATCACCGAGCTCGTAAAGCTTGGCGTCTCCAAGGGCGCCCTGACTTACACCGAGATCAACTCTGCGTTCGATGACAATCACGTACCGCCTGACCATCTCGAGCGCCTCTTCGACCTGTTCGAAGACAAGGGGATCGCCCTTGTTGAGGATGACGAGGACGGCGACGCACCGCTCACGGTGGGTGATGTGGACGGTGCCAATGCACCTGCACGTCGCGCCGAGGAAGAGGCCGTCAAGCGCGCCGAGAAGAACGCCGCCAAGGCCTCCCTCAGCGAGCGTATCGACGACCCCGTGCGCATGTACCTCACCCAGATGGGTGAGATTCCTCTGCTGACCCGCCCCGAGGAGATCCGCCTCGCCAAGGCCATCGAAGTCACCCGCAAGCGCTTCCGAAAGAAGTGCCAAGGCTCGGCTCTATGCATGGAGGAGTCGATTCAGACCCTACAGTTGGTGGCCGACAAGAAGCTGGCCTTCGACCGCACCCTCAAGGTCAACCCGAACCCCAAGCCGGACGATGATCCCAAGATCGTCGAGACCCTAGGCAAGCCCTTCATGCAGAAGCGCCTGCCCGTAAACCTCGACACGATCAAGTACCTCTATAACCAGTTCCGCGAGGAGAATGCTCCTCTGTTGGAAGGCGCGAAGATGACCAAGGCCAAGCGCTCGGAGCAGCTGGCCAAGGTCCAGAAGATCCGCCGTAAGCTGGTTATTCTGATCGAAGAGTGCCACCTACAGATCAAGAAGGTTCGCCCTTACCTTGAGCTGATCGAGGACCACTACCGCGAGATGCGCTCGGTCGAGCGCCGCCTGGCCCAACTGCGCGGGCCCAAGCGCACTTCGCCCCAGGGCCAAGAGCTCGAGCAGCGCCTTGCTGAACTTGAGTGGGCCGCCGGGGAGCCTACGCATCGCCTGCGTCGTCGCCTGGATCAGATTCGTCTGCACCACGTTGAGTACGAGCAGGCCAAGCGCGACCTCTCCAGCGGTAACCTGCGCTTGGTCGTGTCCATTGCGAAGAAGTACCGCAACCGCGGACTCTCTTTTCTCGACCTCATTCAGGAGGGCAACACCGGCCTGATGAAGGCAGTGGAGAAGTACGAGTACCGCCGCGGCTACAAGTTCTCGACCTATGCCACTTGGTGGATTCGCCAGGCGATTACGCGCTCGATCGCGGATCAGGCCCGGACGATTCGTATCCCAGTGCACATGATTGAGACCATGAGCAAGCTGCGCAACGCCTCCAAGAAGCTACTCCAGGCCAAGGGCCGCGAGCCCAGTGTCGAGGAGATCGCGGAAGCCAGTGAGATCACGGTGGACGAAGCGAAGCGCGTGATGAAGATTAGTAAGCATCCCATCAGCCTTGACCGTCCGATCGGTGACTCCGAGGACAGCTACTTCGGTGACTTTATCGAGGATAACAGCGCCGAGAGTCCCATGGAGGCCGCCGGCCGCGAGATGCTGCGCGAGCGCATCGGCGAGGTGCTCTCCAGTCTGACCTTCCGCGAACGCGAGATCGTGAAGCTGCGCTATGGTATCGGCGACGGTTATACCTATACCCTTGAAGAGGTTGGCCGCATCTTCCGCGTGACCCGTGAGCGTGTACGTCAAATCGAAGCCAAGGCTGTACGGAAACTGCGCCACCCTGTCCGCGCCCGCCGCTTGGCGAGCTTCCTCGACAACATCAAGGTCGAGGACGACGAGGAGTCGGCGGCCGAGTAGGCTGACCGAGGACTAGGGTCTCTGGGTCTCGCCTTAGTGCGGGCCCCGGGGAACCCAAATCAGACAAGTGCCCGGCGGCTTCGAGATCGCCGGGCACTTTTTTGCGTCAAAGCCAGCTCCAGGACATAGAGATCCCCATTCTGGTCTCTTTTGGGGGGCCAAACGGGTCCAGTATCCTTAGACTCTTGCCCCCTATCCAAAAGCGGGAACCAAGACTATGCAGGAAACGATTCAAGTCCTTCTGAGCCTCCAAGAGCTCGACACCAAGATCCACTCCCTCAAGGGTGAGCTCAAGCGGCTCCCCAAGGAGCGTGAGAAGCGCCGCGCTGCCATCGACGGTCGCATCGTGACCAGAGACGAGCTCGATGGAGCAATCCAGCAGCTTGCCCTGCGCGTGAAAGAGATCGATATGGACACGACCATCAGTCGCCAGCGCATGCGTAAACTCGAGAAGGGCATGGAGGAGACCGGCGACCAGTCATTGGTCATGGCGTACCAGCACGAGCTGCGCAGCCTCAAGCGTGACGTTAGCCAGGCGGAAGAAGAGGGCCTCGATTTTGTGACCCAGTCCGACGGCTTCAGGGAGAAGTGCGACGCGATCACCGCCGAGGTGGAAGCAGAGGAGCTGGTCTTTCTCGAGTTCCAAGAGAACATGAAGAAGGAAGTGGTGGAAGCCGAGGCGGCCCTTGCCAAGCTCGAAGCCGAGCGCGCGGCAAAGATGAAGGGCGACCTAGATCCCAACATCGTCTCCGTCTACGAGCGCCTGCTTATTAGCCGCGAAGGCATCGCCCTCGCCAACCTAGACGGCCGCACCTGCCAGTGCTGCTGGATGGAAGTGCCCGCCAACCTGTCCGTCCGCATCGCCCGTGGCGTCGACCTGGTGACCTGTCCTAGCTGCGACCGCATCCTGTACTCGGCCACGTACAACTAGCGCCGCACAAGCCAACTGGCCCCAAGGGCTCCTGCATTCTGTAGGAGCCTTTTTCGTGGGCGGACTGCACTTAGGTTCTGCCTGGAAAGGCTGCCCTTCTCGTCGTCTGTAACGACACATGGACACCTAGGGTCGGCGTTTCGGTGATCTCGAGTACGGCGATGGCAAGACGCTGGGTAGCCATGGTTTACGTCTATGCCGTAAAGGCGTGCACGGGGGACGTCTTCAAGCTTGTGCCGTGTCCTTGCGTCGAGTGCTACAAGTGGGTTGACTTCGAATACTAGAAGCGCAGAGTGCTCCAGCCCAAGGAGCCTAGACGTGCAGGCTGCCCTGGACCGTGCCGCGCTTGCCTAGCTCGGCGGCGAGCATCTCGCGGATCGCGTTCTTGTACAGGTCCCACCTCGGCGCGAGCCTCTCTTCCAAGGGAGCGTCGCCGGTTATGCGGTGCAGGACCTGGTCCGGCAGCAGCCGCTCGGTGAAGTCGGCCAGCCAGGAGACGTAGGTCTCGGGGTCAAGCACTTCGACATCACCGTCGCGCCACCACTTGGCGAGCTCGGTCTTGCGCAGCACCATCAGGTTGTGGACCTTGACGCCCTCGCAGCCGGCGGCAGCTAGCAGCTCGGCGGACTTGCGCGCGCCATCGCGGCCGTCGCCCGGCAGGCCCAAGATCGCGTGGCCGACGGTCTTGAGGCCGGCGGCGTGGCAGCGCTCGACGCCCTCCATGAACTCGGCGGCGGTGTGGTAGCGCTTAATCTTCTCCAGCACCTCGTCATTCGCGGACTCTAGGCCGAGTTCGACCCAGACGGGCACGCGCTCGGCCAGCTTGGAGAGTCGGTCCAGGGACCAGTCGGGCAGGGTGTCCGGGCGAGTGGCGATGGAAACGATGCCTACCTGGCCTTCGTCGATGGCGATCTCTATAGGGGCTAGGACCTCTTCCAGGCGGGAGGCCTCGACGTAGGTGTTTGAGTACGACTGCAGGTATGCGATGCAGCCGCAGTCGTCGTCCCGGCGTGCGATGCGCTTAAGGCCCGTCTCGAGCTGGCGTGCAATCTCTTTGCCGGTGCGCAGGGCTCCGGTGCCAGATCCCTCGACGTCGCAGTAGACGCAGCCTCCAAAGCCCCGGGAGCCGTCCCGGTTGGGGCAGGTCGAGCCCGCGTCTAGGGCGACGCGGTACATCGGGCGCCCGAAGGTCTCGCGCAACCAGGGCGCAAAGGTACGGAAAGGTAGGGTGTTGGCGGCGGACATGGGGGGATCATAACGTGGCATGGCGCGAAGGGTTCGCTAAGATGCCGGGCCTATGGCACAAGGCAAAGGTATCAGGCCCGTGGTGATCGGCACGGCGGGGCACATTGACCACGGAAAGTCGACTCTAGTGCGCGCCCTGACCGGCGTGGACCCGGATCGCCTAAAGGAGGAGAAGGAGCGCGGGATGACCATCGACCTGGGATTCGCGCCCATGAGCCTGTCCGATGGGCGAACTGTTGGGCTGGTGGATGTGCCGGGCCACGAGAAATTCATCCGTAACATGGTGGCCGGCGCCACGGGAATCGACCTTGTCGCCTTGGTGGTTGCCGCGGACGACGGCGTCATGCCCCAGACCCGCGAGCATCTGGCGATCCTGGAGATGGTCGGCGTCAAGCGCGGCCTCATCGTGCTCACTAAGGTGGACATGGTGGAGGCGGAGCTAGTGGAGATGGCAGCCGAAGACGTGCTCGAATTTGTCGAGGGTACGTTCCTGGAAGGCGCCGAGGTCCACCATGTCTCTGCCATCACGGGCGAGGGCATGGACAAGCTAAAGGCGACCCTGGAGAAGATGGCCCTGAGCGCCGAGCCGCGCCCCAGTGAAGGCATCTTCCGCATGCCGGTTCAGCGCGTTTTTACCCTAAAGGGATTTGGCACTGTGACCACCGGTATCCCCTTGTCAGGGGAGATCAAGATCGGCGAGATGGTCGAGATCTTGCCCGGTGGCAAGCTCGCCAAGGTGCGCGGCATCCACGCTTACGGCAAGGAGTCCAAGTCGGCTCGCGCAGGCCACTCCAGCGCACTCAACCTGACCGACGTAGATCACCAGTCTGTGGTGCGCGGCGCCGTGATTGCAACCCCAGGTTACTTCCGCCCGGTCAAGATGATCGCCGCCAAGCTGCAGGCCCTGTCGACCTTGGATCGGTCAATTACCAACCGCATGATCGTGCGCGTGCACACGGGTACGAGCGACTCCCGGGGCGAGCTGGTGCTGCTGGACAAGGACGAGATTCGGCCGGGCCAAGAGGGGCTCGTTCAGGTGCGCATGGACGAGCCTGTCATCACGGCGCCCGGCGACAGATTTGTTGTGCGCCTACTCTCGCCGGTCATCACCTTGGGCGGCGGCACCGTGCTCGAAGAGAGCCGCCACCGCCTCAAGCGCTTCAAGGCTTTCGTCATTGACGAGCTTAGCCGCCAGGAGGAGAGCCTCGAATCAAAGAGCCAACTACTGGAGTCCATGCTCGCGCGCCTCGGTGGCTCCGGCGCCGACATCGAGACCCTTGCCATGGCCCTCAAAATGCCCAATGCCGAGGTTCTGGAGATCCTAGAGGAGCTCCGCAAAGAGGGCCGCGTGGCCTCCCCCGGCAAGAGCGATCAGTGGATCCACGCCGAAGCCCTCGAGGGGGAGTTCGCGGACCTGACTTTGGCCTTGGATCGCTACTTCGGCACTAACCCGCACCGCTCGCGCATGGACGTGCGCGACCTGCGCAAGGAGCTTGGCGCCGACAAGAAGCACCTAGCGGCGCTACTAAGCGACGCACAGGATAACGGCCTGGTGGAGATCTTAGGCGGCGGCTGGCTGCGCTCCTGCGACCACGAGTCAAGCCTATCCGAAGATCTAGAGCCTAAGCGCGAGGCCTTACTCCAGGCCTTGGCGAAAGCCGGATTCCAACCGCCCATCTGCGCCGACCTTGCCACCGCCATCGGCACCAGCGATTCCGACTTCCAGGTCATCGTCGAGTACTGCCAAGACCAAAACGAGGCTCGTACCATCGGCGAATTCGTACTGAGCCAAGCCAGCCTAGACCAAGCCGAGTCCTCGATCATCGAGAACTGCACCAAGAACACCGAACTCAACATCCCCGAACTCCGCGACGCCCTAGGCACCACTCGCAAGTACCTGATCCCCCTACTCGAGCACTTCGATCTCCAAGGCCTAACCGCCCGTAGCGCCGGCACTCGCATCCTCAAGCGGCGCTAGAATCAAACCCGGTTTGTGTTTACTCGTTTCCACTATCGGGCGTGTCGGGTAAGTCCATCATATCCAGCCACGCCAAGCCGCCGATCAAGCCTACGCGGGCGCACCAGCCCATGTTCCAGGGTTCCTTGTCGGTAGTGTTTTCGGGGGTGTCGCCGGCAGAGTGGTAGTAGTTGTCGTAGTCGACGTTGACCTCGTCGCCGTCGTTCCAGCTCTCGCCTGGCATGCCGTCGGTTCGTTTTTGGACGTCGGGCTTGTCCCAGGCGCTGGTGAACAAAGTCAGGGAGGGGCGCTTGCCTTCCTTGAAGAGCTTGGAGCGGCTAAAAACGTAGGAGTCGGTTCCGCCTAGGCTCTTATTCGTGGCCCAGTGGGCGGGCAAGCCAGCCTTGCCTTCGAACTCGGCGAGCACACCTAAAATGGTGTGGATCATCTGCTTGTTAGCGGGCAGGTCGTCGGGTTCAATGTTCAACTGGTCGGCGCCGCTGCCGTAGCCGGCTTGGTCGTAGTTGATGACGCCAAGCAGGGGGCCGTCGGTCTCAGGATCGAGGCCCTTCATGTAGTAAGAGGTCGAGTGGATTTCCTTGCCCCAGACGGCAAAGCGCAACTCCCGGGGCGGGGCCTCGATGGTGCCGGCTTTGATCGCGGCGGACCAGGAGCGGGCTATCTCAAGAACGACGGCCGCTCCGCTGGCGTTGTCGTCGGCCCCGGGGCCACCGGCGTCGGAGTCGCCGTGGGCGCAGTACAAGAGGAAGCCCTTAGGCGCGCCTTCACGGGCCGGGATACTGGCAACTACGGTCAGGGGTTGGGCCTCTTGGATGGTGGCCTTGAGGGCGTAGTCTAGGGTGATCGTTTCGCCGGCAGCAAGAAGGCGGCGCAGCTCGTCGCCTTCAGGCTTGTTGATGCCAAAGACAGGGTACTTGTTCGAGTTGCCGGAGCGCAGGTGGTTGACGCGAGCGTACTCACCATCCAGCGTCACGTTGCCGTCGACAATGCCGATTGCAGGAGTGGGGGAGTTCCTGCGGCTTCGGGGCATGCGTCCGGCCAAGGTTGCGGCACCCTCGACCACGTCCAGGGACAGGTCTACTTGGCCGCTGGCACTAGGAGAGAATCCATAGGGCCAGGCGCGCATGAGTTGGACCGGCTTGTCCGGTGCAGACGAGGTGGTGTAGGACAGGCTCCAGCTCTCTTCACTGTGGCACCAGGTCTCGGGGTCCGCGTGGACTTGTGTCGCGAGGCCGGCCTCTTCAAAGCTCTTCTTGAGCCAGGCTGCGGCTTTGTCGCCGGACTCAGTGCCGCCCATGCGGGGGCCAAACTCGCACAGGCTGTGCACGGCCTTCTGGAGGCGTATCTCGTCCACGCCGCCGAGCAGGGCGAGCCATGGTGCGGGTGTACCGGCGGGGGCGGGCAGCATGACCGACGGATCGTAGGCGCCGCCGACGGGGGCGCTATCCTGACTCGTAGAAAAGGATGCTGCGCCGAGCAGGGCGATCAGGCTGAGGGTGAGGGGGGCTTTCATGGGACGCGAACTTTAAGGGAGGTCGGGGGAGATTGTTCGGGATCGGGCTCCGGTGGGCGGAGTTGGGGTTCCGATAGGAAAGACTCAAGCAGCACTAGGAGCCTGCGCCAAGGATCCTAGCGCAGAGCACTACCCCTGCTGAGCTACCGGACGGAGAGATGAAGGAACAAGTACAAAAGAATCGCTTCCTGGGCCTGGATCAGGCCTATTTTCTGCCTGCATGGGCTGCCCTAGTGGCCTTCGGGTCCTGTGGCTCGACCCCCGATACGGCCCCCGAGTCGGCTCCCGAGTTCCAGCTAGCTGCGCCTGTGGTCGCTCCTGTCCAGGGCGATGCAAAGGCTGGGACTGCCTACGATACGACCATGGGCAAGCCCGCCGCGGTCGCAAATGTGGCCCCCGGCGATGCTCCTGTGGTCAGGGAGCCCCAGGTCAATGAGCCCCAGGTCAATGAGCCCGAGGTCGTGATAGCGGCCGAGGTACCCGCCCCGGCCCAGCCCGAGGTCGAGCTGACTCCCGAACAGCAGGTTGCCGCAGTGACCTTGTCGGCGCCCCCAGCCTATAGGCCAGACCCCAACAGCGTGGTCGAGGTCGATGAGCCGAAGAGCAACGTCCAACGCGATCTGCAGAGCCTTCTGCTAAGCCCCGCCTGGCAAGAGCGTGCAGGCGGTTCCGCTGCCGAGGTTGCCGAAGAGCAGCGGGTTCTAAGCGAACTTGAAGCCGCTGTTGCCAGACTTGCCGCTGCCGAACTTGCCGCCGCAAAACTTGCCGCTGCAAAACTTGCCGCTGCAAAACTTGCCGCTGCAAAACTTGCCGCTGCAGAACTTGCCGCTGCAAAACTTGCCGCTGCAGAGCTTGCCGCTGCGGAGCTTGCCGCTGCCGAACTTGCCGCTGCGGAACTTGCCGCTGCGGAACTTGCCGCTGCGGAACTTGCCGCCGCCGAGCTTGCTGCCACCAAACTCGCTGTCGCCGCTCTTGCCGCTGAAGCGGAGCTCGCCGCTGTCCTCGACGTCGAAACTCCCATCGAAACCGCCCAAGACGGTGCCGTTGCCCTGGCTTTGGACGGCGAGGCTGCTCCTGTCGAGATAGAGCGGGACCTTGAGAAGTCCACGGGCATCATCGCCCAGGTTTCCGGTGAGACCTTTGGTTCCGACATCACTCCCGTGGTGGCTGTGGAAGAGCAGCTTGAGGAAGATGGTCCCATGACCAAGTTCGACGTGACTTGGCCCGAAAGCATCAAAACTGAGGAGCCGACGGAGACGGCAGTGGACAAAGTGCTTGCGGGTCAGCCCAAGTCGTACTCCGACTTCGAAGCGGTGTTCGATCCCAATATGGATCACACCAAGGTGGTTGAGGACACACAGTTGGCCGTCGCGCCAGATCTGGAACCCCCAAGCTCTGAGGCGCTTGCCTCTTCGAATCCCAAGAGACTTGACGGTGTGGAAAGGGATGCGGAGACTTCCAAAGCTGAGCCGAGCATGGTTGCCGAAGGGGAAGAGCTTGACTCTGAGTTTCAAGAGCTTGAGCAGGTCCCTGTTGGCCTAAGTGACGTCGTCGCCACAATGATGCAGCCCAGTTTCGAGCCCGTAATCGAGCCGACCCTCGCGCCGATCGCACGCTCGATGGCCTTCCTGGAGGAGGTGCCCATCGCGTCCCGCGCCATGGCTGGCCCGCTCTTCGCCTTGGACCCTAGCGGCTTCCTTGGGAACCTCGCACTTGGGGCGTCTATGGTGGAGAAGACTGCCAACCAAGCCATGGCTTATTTGCCCCCTGCTGCCAAGGATTTGGACTTGCCTGACGGCGAGCGCCTCGCGGCCGCTGGCCCCGTGCTCTCCGACGAGGAGACCAAGAAGCTGGCTGAAGAGCCCAGCCTTGGCTGGCTCTGGTGGGACGAGGAAGTTCCCAGCCACCATGTGGGCAGCAAAGTAGACATCCAGACGCCCAGTGTGGGGCGAGTCCGCATTGTGTTGGCGTCCGGCGACTATGTCGAGGGCATCCTGTACGCAGTGGGTAAGGGACTCTACTGGATCGATGGCGACCTCGGCCGCTTCTCGGTCAAGCACACCCTGGTCTCCCATGTGGAGCGCCTGCTGAAGCCTGGACTTGGCGCCGAAGTTGAAGGCCTCCAGGCTGGTCACTTCGTGCGAGTCAAGCTGGCCTCGGGCTTCGTCGAGGGCCGTCTAGTCTCCACAAAGGGAGACTCGCTGCTCATCGAGACCAACGACGGCATCCGCATGACCCTGGAGTCGACCGATGTGGAGCGCTTAGGTGACTCCAAGACCCGAGTCATCGTGCCTTAGATCGCATGAGCCGCCCGCTGTGGCAGCTAAAACAAGGGGCGATGGTCCTGGCAGTTGCGCCGGGGCCCTCGCCCCTTAGCTATAAGGCTGGCGCGAATCCCATGGGCTGGCTTTTCTTTTGGCAACACGGGGCTCAATCCGCACTAGGATAGGGTTATGAAGTGCTTCCTAAGACTGCCTCTCGTCCTGTTTGCTCTCTTTGTCTTGGCCCAGATTGCGCCCAACTTTGCCACGGCTGGCCCTAGCGTGCCCGCTGCTTGGAGCGCGTCGGTTGACGACGATGAAATCGTCAAGGAGTTCAAGAAGTACTTTAAAAAGTACAAGGACACGCCGACGCGAGTCGAGGCGATTTTGGCCCTAGAGGGCGAGGAGTCGCCGGCCGTGGTGAAGGCACTCATGCCCGTGCTAAAGGACGAGACCCCCGAGGTTCGCCAGGCCGTGATTCGCGTGCTGGGCGGGTTCAAGAGCAACAAGCCAATCCGCGCATTGATGGCCGGCTTCGAGGACACGAAGGACGAATACCAGCGCTTGGGGATCCTTGGCGCTGTTGCCCATGGGGCCTACAGCTTGGACCCGGAGATGTTCTACGAGGCGTTGTCCGACAAGAGCTGGGCTGTGCGCCGCAATGGCATTAAGGCTCTGGTGGCCGCTGCGAGTAGCGCACCGGAGAGTCGCATCGACTTGCGAGAGGAGGGTGCCAAGCCTAAGCGACGCCCGAAGAATTGGCCGGCCAGCCCCGAGGCCGCCATCGCGCCTCTCTGCACCGACAAGGAGATGGCCGTGCGCTGCGCGGCGATGGAGGGACTTGCAAACATGAAGTCCGATCTGGTAATCGCACCGTCGATTGCGGCTCTGGAAGATCCGATCTGGCAGGTTCGCGTCAGCGCCATTGACGCCCTGAAACGCGTGCGTCGCCAGGAGTCGATCGGCCCCCTGATCGCGCGCATGCAGGTCGAGGAGGGACGCTTGATCGTGGACATCGGCGAAGCTCTCGGCGAGCTGACCGGCAAGAAGTACGGCCAGCGTAAGGACGGCTGGAAGAGCTTCTGGGAGACCTTCTCCGACCGCTACGTGATGCCCACGGACGAGGCGATCGCAGCCCTGCGCGCGGCGAACGCCCTGACCCAGGAATCCTACACGCCCTCGGGCGCAGTCAGCTACCACGGCATCTCTACCCCGAGCCGATCGATCCTGTTTGTGATCGACGTGTCCGGCTCCATGGAGAACCAGGTCATCGAGAAGGAGCGCTTTGAAGACGGCGAATATCCATCCTTTGCGCGCATGGATATCGTGAAGACCGAGCTTGCCCGGACAATCGAAGGGCTTGAGCCCTACGTGAAATTCAACATATTGTCCTTCGCCACGGACATGGAGCCGTGGAAGAAAAAGCTCGTCAAGGCGAATGTCTTGAACAAGTCCAGCGCCATGGATTGGTGCCTTAGCTTGGAAGCCCTGGGTGGGGCGTCGAACTCGGACCTCGCCAGCGTGGGATTGACTAGCTCGGCCAACATGTCCGCGGGTAAAACCAACACCTTTGGCTCCCTGATGTGGGCGCTGAATGTGGCTGGCAACGGGCTCCGCGACAAGGAATACGACGTCGCTGTCGACACGATCTTCTTCCTGTCGGACGGCCGCCCGTCCACGGGTAAGTTTGTGGACACCGAGGACATCCTAAGGGAGGTGCTCAAGGCCAACGAACTGCGCAAGGTCGTGCTACATACCATCGCGATTGGTGAGTTTCAGAAAGGATTCATGAAGCAGCTTGCCGTAAAGAGTGGTGGCGTGTTCGTGGACCTCGGCCGGTAATCCGACGGAATCAGCCGCTTTTCCACATCTGGGGGTGCCATTCCTTGACGTTCTGCCCGTGGCGGTCTACCCTCTCGGGCCTCAAAGTCGGGGTGTGGCTCAGCTTGGTAGAGCGCTGCGTTCGGGACGCAGAGGTCGAAGGTTCAAATCCTTTCACCCCGACCACTTCTTTCTTCGCCGACCCGGGTTGCTCAGGGTATCCTTGGGCCCACGGACGGCGCTAGAATCTACGGAAGGCCTTCCTGGGTTGGCATCGTCATGCCGCACCAGCGTTGCCCTCCCAGCGCACCTGCGCTACTCCTAAAACGCAGAAGCCTTTGGCTGCTGCTGCCCGCGCTGCGGGCCCTGATCGCCGGACTGCTCGCCGCAGCCCAAGGATCACTCCCTTGCCGGTTCCCTGGATTTTTCCAGGGCTCTTTTCTCTCCGCCTTCGTAGGCCCATTGGCCGCGGGGGCTTGTCCGAGCCCATTTGTGAGGTGCTCTGTGACCGATCGCTCTTCTGATGTCGACTCCGCTCCCTTTGGAGCCATGGACCGTCCCGAACCTTCGGGTAGCCAAGGCAAGTCTGCCGACAAGTCTGGCAAGCCCCCCGGTAAGCCATCGGGCAAGTCTTCTAATGGCGGTAAGAAGGACTGGCGCAAGAATCGCCAGAACAAGGCGAGCGCAAAGTCGGGGCAAGGCGGCGATGAGTCCAAGCGCCGGCCAAGGCGCAGCAAGCCCAAGGCCGAGAGTAAGCCAGAAGAGGGTGAGCGGCAACCTGATGCCAAGGACGCCAAGCCCAAGCAGGAGCGCCGCGGCGGTGGACGCCAAGAGCGCAAACCCAGAAGGCAGGGCGAGTCCAAGGGCCAGGGGCGCGAGCGCGCGCCGAAGGGGGAGCGCGGCCAAGATCAACCCAAGAAGAGCGAGGTGCTCGGCACAGCCGCAGGCCTGATTTTGATCGACAAGCAGCGCCACGGAACTCTACGTGCCAACGACAACGGATGGCTCAAGACGAACCAGGATGTGCACGTGGCGCCCAAGCTTGTGCAGAAGTACAAACTCTACGAAGGCTCGGTAGTGACCGGCCCCTATGTCAAGTCCCGTGGCTCCCACAAGTTCGACCTGCTCGACGTGGAGACCATCGATGGATTCGAGCCCGGCAAGTTGCCAAAGTTCCGCCCATTCAAAGCGTGCACGACCATCGCTCCGGACTTTCACTACAACGTGGGGGATGTTTCGAGCGACCTCTCACTGCGCGTGATTGATCTACTTTGCCCCGTTGGGCGCGGTACCCGCGGCCTATTAGTCGCGCCGCCGCGCTCGGGCAAGACGATGATCCTGCACTCATTCGCCAAGGCCATTGAGCAGCACTTCCCCGACATGCACCTAATGGTGCTACTGGTGGATGAGCGGCCCGAAGAGGCTACGGAGTGGAAGCGCACAATCAGCCCCGAGAAGGTCTTCGTCTCGACCAATGACGAGACGGCCAAGAAGCACACGCAGCTATGCGAGGCAGTCTTCAAGCGCGCCAAGCGGCTGGTGGAAATGGGTGAAGAGGTCGTGCTGTTGGTGGACTCGCTGACCCGCATGGGCCGTGCCTACAACAACGTCAAGGGCAACAGTGGTAAGACCATGTCCGGTGGTATCGACAGCCGCGCTCTAGAGATCCCAAAGCAGTTCTTCGGCTTGGCCCGCAACACCGAGCAAGCCGGCAGCTTGACGATCCTGGGCACCGCCCTGATCGAGACCGGGTCCGCCATGGACAAGGTGATCTTCGAGGAGTTTAAGGGCACAGGTAACATGGAGTTGGTGCTCTCCCGCAAGCTGGCAGACCGCCGGATCTTTCCAGCGATTGATGTGGAGCGCTCGGGGACGCGCAAGGAAGAAAGACTCTTCTCCAGTGCCAAGCTGCGCCAGATGCACATCCTGCGCAGGGTGCTCACCAGCATGCACTTTGCAGAAGCCATGGACTTGCTGGTGACCAAGCTGGACGACGTGCCTACAAACGCTGACTTCCTCAAGCGCTTTGAAGTGGCCGCCGACGCCTAGACGGCGAGCTTAGCCCTTGGGCTTGTTTTAGGATTGCCTTAGAGTCTGGGGCGGCCCAAGGTCGATTTGGAGATGATAGATATGATTCACGTGCATGGACTCGAGAAGCACTACGGGGATCTTCGGGCTCTTCGCGGGGTCTCGTTTGATGTGAGCCGTGGGGAGATCGTCGGATTCCTAGGGCCGAACGGCGCAGGCAAGTCGACCACGATGAAGATTTTAACGGGGTTCCTGATCCCCGACGGCGGCAGCTGTGAGGTGGCCGGCCAGCAGGTGCTGCCCGGTGAACCCGCTAGTCGCCGCGCCGTGGGATACCTGCCCGAGTCGACCCCCTTGTATCGTGACATGCGCGTCGATCGCTACCTCGACTTTGTAGCGGGCCTGCACGGTCAAGAGCGCGCCGAGCGCAAAGCGTCCGTGGGCCGTGTCATCGATGCCTGCCGCCTCGGTCGCCACGCGGGCCGCCGCATTGGCTGGCTGTCCAAGGGCTTCCGCCAGCGCGTGGGCCTGGCCCAGGCACTAATCGGAGATCCTGATGTTTTGATCTTGGACGAGCCCACCAGCGGGCTGGATCCACGTGAGGTCGTGCGCATGCGCGACCTGATCCTTGAGCTTGGCCAAGAAAAGACCGTGCTGCTCTCGACCCACATCTTGTCCGAGGTCGAAGCGACCTGCAGCCGCGTGATTGTTATCGCCGGTGGGCAGCTGGTAGCCGACGCAACGCCATTAGAGATCGCGCGATCGAGGGCTGCCGAGATGACAGTCGTGCTGCGGGTTCCGGACGAGGATCTGGCCGACTTTGACGCCAAGTCCATCGGCCGAGACTTCGCCCATGTTCCGGGCGTCGCGCGGCTGGTCTCCGCCGTGGACTGCGGAGGCGGAACCGCAAGGCTAGTGCTTGACGTCAACCGGGCCCCGGGGTCCGTGGCCCTAAGCGGCGAGCCCGTGGCCGAGCTGGTGGCGGACACTTTGGCCAAGCGCGGCTGGAAGCTATCAGAGCTCACCTGGCAAGGAGACAGCTTCGAGGCGGCCTTCCTCGAGATCACAGATCCCGAGCACCTGGACCACCGGGCCAGGGCCCACCGCGAGGCCACCGCTAAGGCTGCGCAACCAGGTGACCCACAGGGTAAAGACGAAACCGAGCAGAACGAGGGAGAGACCACATGAGAGCCGAACTTGGAACCCTGGCCTGGGTCTTTCGGCGCGAGTTCGGAGCGCGCTTCGACTCGGCATCGGCCCTAACCGTCACGGTCGTGTTTGCCCTGGTGGCCCACGGCTTGTTCTTCTTCCTCGGCCACCCGGTGGGGGACCTCCAGCTGCCGAGTTTTTGGGCCGGCGGCGTGGCTTCTCTGCAGGTGGTCTTCGCGTGGTTGCCGCTGCTCTTCGTCGGCCTAATCCCAGCCCTGACCATGGGTGCCTGGGCCGACGAGCGAGCGGCCGGTACGGACGAGCTCCTGTTCACTTGGCCCCTGTCGAGCCGCGCATCGGTGCTGGGTAAGTTCTTCGCGGTTTGGGCCTTTCTTGGGCTCGCCCTAGCCATCGTGATTCTGCCCCTCGGGCTTGTGACGGCCAGCCTGGGCAACCTGGATTGGGGCACGGTCTTCGGTGGCTTTATCGGCGCCTTCTTCCTGGCGGGCGCGTGCATCTCCCTGTCCCTGTTTTTGTCCGCATTGTTTAGCGAACAGCTGTCGGCGTTTCTTTCCTCGGCCCTGTTGCTTGGCCTGCTCTGGAGTGCAGGGCTGCTGGTTCACGCGCTGCCCGCGGGTCTGGCTGACGCCGTAAACTACGCCTCGCCCTACGCGCACTTCTTCGATAGCGCCGCCCGGGGCGTGTTTGAGCTGAAGGACCTGATCTACCATGTCTCTCTGATGGCGGCGGGCCTGTGGTGCAACGCCCTGGTTGTGGAAGGGAGGCGCTGGTCATGAGTCAAGCTCCTATGCGCCGGCGCAGCCAGAGGCTGAACGCTACACTCTCGATTCTTCTGCTGGCCCTGGCGGTTGTACTGGTCAACGACGCGGCTCGGCGCCACGTCTCGTTCAAGCGCGACCTATCCGAGGACCAGCTCTACGCGGCCTCGCCCGAGCTCGAGAGGCGCCTTTCCCAGCTGGACGATGTGCTGGTCGTGCGCGCCTTCTTTACGGCCTCGCCCGAGCAGGGCAAGGTGCAGATCGCCAAGAGCCAGCTTGTCTCCCAGCTGCGCGATTACGAGGACATGTCGGGCGGTCGCATTCGCCTGGAGTTTGTAGACCCCAGCACTTCCAGCGAAGCGAAGCTCGAGGCGATCCGCCTGGGTATCTCACCCGTACAGGTTCCCGGGCGGGCGGGCAGCGGCAGCCGGCCCCAGGACGTTTGGTTGGGAGTCTCACTCAAGTACCGCGGCTCCGAGCGCAGCCTTCCCATGGTGATGCCATTGACCTTGGAGTACGCCTTCGCATCCGAGCTCTTCCGGCTCATGCGTGGGCACACGCCCAAGATTGGCTGGTTCGGTCCCAAGGTGAGCGCCACGCCCGAACCTGGCCAGGCGACCTTCCAGAATGCGCGTCGCGCCCTGCAGCTTGCCGGCGAGCTGGTGGACATGGGCAGCCTCGCGACGTTCGAGGGTGTGCCCGAGGACATCGACCTGTTGATGGTGGTGCGGCCCCAGGGTCTTCACCCACGGGCGGCATTTGCCATCGATCAATACCTACAGAGTGGCGGCCGCGCGATCTTTGCCTTGGACAACCACATCTACCCCCTCGACCAGACCACCGAGGCAACCCACAGGGTCACGGGCCTTGAGATGCTCCTTGCCGCCTGGGGTGTTCCCCTGTCGAGCGGCATCGCCTGGGATCCAAAGTGCCTCTCCATCGGGATTACTCAGTCTGTGCCCGCCGCCGACGGGACCAGTACAAAGGTGCGCACGGATGTGGACTACACCTTCTGGCCTGACATCGGGCCCGAAGGCTTCTCGGAAGCGGTCCCGGTTACGGCGCGCCTCGGCGGCCTGATCTTATATTGGGCCCAGGCGATCATTCCCGGCGACCTCCCGGAGACGGCCGAGCGTGTCGACCTGGTGAAGAGCTCCGAGGGTTCCTTCATCGTGGATGCGCCGGCGCTCTGGGTCCTAGATCCGAGCCTGACGCGCAGCCAGTCCATCGAACTCAACGCCGCTGCGGACAGCAGCTCCTTCGCCATGGCTAGCTCGGTCACGGGCAAGCTACCGTCGCCCTTTGTGGAGGGCGGTCAGTACCCCGGTGCTCCCACGCCCTTGGAATTCTTTGACGCGGAAATGGGGGTCTCCACGTGGGATGGCAGCGTGACCGACGAGGACGTGGTCAGCCTGGGTAAGGACACCCATGTGATCGTGATCGGAGACTCGGATTGGCTGCGCGATGGCCAGAGCGGGTATTTCTTCGACCCGGACCCCCGCGGGCTCGGCAGCTACAGCGCCTCGTTCTTGGGCAACATCGTTGATTGGATGCTGCTTGAGGAGGATCTGGTCGCCCTGCGTTCGCGCACCGCGATCGAGCGGCCCTTGACAAACTTCCTCGAGGAGGAGCGCATGGAGCGCGAGCTGACGGAGCTCTCGACCTCGGTCAACTTCGACGAGGCCGAGATGCGCACCAAGGCCGAAGACGAGGCCGAAGCAGCAGCTTCCATGCGGCGCGCTTCGGTCATGGCTGCGGCCACCGGCGGCTCGCTCTTGGCGGCCCTTCTGTTGGTCGGTTTACCCGGGCTCCTGCGCTCCCGTAAGCGATCGCTGTTTGAAGTGCCCGAAGGCGAGACGCCGTCCAAAGAGGTTCTCTAGATCATGGCACTCACGCGAGCAAATCTGGGCCTGCTACTGCTAGTCGCCGCACTCTTCGTGCTGCGCTTTTTCGGTGCAAAGACCCAAGTCACCAACTCCGGAAACCAAGCGGCCTTCGGCGCGTTCAATCCAGATCAGATCCTGCGCTTGACCGTCGAGGATCCTGTCGACGGCATCCCCCTAGTCCTGAAGCGCGCGGCGAAGAACGCTCCTTGGCTAGTGGAGGCTCGCGGCGACTTTCCGGCCTTGGCTTACCCCGTAGACAACATGCTGCGCGTGCTGGCCAACCTGCGCGAGGACTCCCTGGTCTCGGAGGAGTCTAGCAGTCATAAGCTCTTTGGTGTGACCGACGAGACCGGCACGAAGCTGGGCCTAGAGGCCCCCGGCGGCTTGGCCTGGAGCTTCGTGCTAGGGGATCTGGCCCGGGGCGCAGGGGGGACCCGGACCTACCTGCGTGCCGGCGGCGAGCAGCGGGTCTATGGGGCCAATGGTTTGGGCGCAGTGACCTCCGATCCGCGCTCGTGGATCGCTCCCAGTCTCGTAGACTTCGACGCCACGCTTGTTACCCAGATCGAGCTGGATATAGCGGGGGTCTCGGTGGTGCTGAAGTCCAACGACAAGGGCATCTGGCGCGACACCGCCAAGAACCTAGAGGCCCCGCGTATCCCGATCGAACAGCTGATCGGTGAGGCTTCTAACCTGGTGCTGGCCGACATCAGCACTACGTTCTTTGATGCGCAGGCCATGGGATTCGACGGTGAAGAGGTCCGCGTCACCCTGTCTGGCAAGCCCAAGGTCGAGGGCGCCTTTGAGCCCATCGTCATCATTTTGGGGGCCAACGAGGGGCTTATGCAGCGCACGCAATCCAATGGGGGCGACCGCACCCGTCAATATGTGCGCAGTGGGGCATGGATGCGCGACGACGGCAAGCCCTGGGTCGGACTCGTCGATAGCGAGGCGGGCGGTCGCTTCCTTACCAACGTCCTTACGATCCTTAGCAGCATCATCCAGGGCTCCTAGGGGCCAAGTTTCGTGGGGAGTCTTCCCCAAACCTTCCGTAGGCGTTAGAGTCTTGGCCCACATCAACCCCTGACCATTCCATGATCTCCACCGACGACCTCCACAACATGCTCGAAGCCCATTTTCCGGGCGACGACATCGAAGTCCAGGACATGACCGGCACCTCCGATCACTTTGACGTGCACGTCATCTCCGAGCGATTCAACGGCCTATCCCTCATCGAGCAACACAAGCTGATCCACGCCGCGTGCAAAGAGCACATGGGCGGCGCGATTCACGCACTTAAGATCAAAACCGAAACTCCCTGACCCCAAATCAAGCTATGACTCCTGAAGACGTCAAAGAAATCGTTGAGAACAACCAGATCGTTGTTTTCGCCAAAGGCACCCTCTTTCAGCCCATGTGTGGCTTCTCCCAGAACGCTTTCCACTGGGTCAACCAGCTACAGAAGCCGTTCACCGTCGTGAATATCTTCGACGACGAGTCCATCCGCCCGGCCCTCGTGGCCCACAGTGGTTGGCCGACAACGCCCCAGGTCTTCGTCGGCGGCGAGATGATTGGCGGCAGCGACATCGTGGAAGAGCTCTTCCAGAGTGGCGAGCTGCAGAAGAAGGTCGAAGCGGCCTTCGCCGAGTAGCGCAAGCGACTCTCTCCAGCAATCAGAGCCAGGGGCGCGGAGCCATTCCGCGCCCCTGGTGCGTTTAACTTGCCTAGCTGTGGTGGACGTCGATTTGATCGGTAAACAGATCTTTCAAGGGTGCTTGGGATGATGCCGCGGATCTGGGTATTCTCAAGGCATGGAAAAGGACAGTCAGGTGGCGCCCTTGGGCGAGTGTGGTCTGGAGCCAGGTGCTGAGATCGTACTAGCCTTAGGTGGCGGCGCCGCTCGAGGCGTTGCCCACGTCGGGGTTATTCGGACCTTAGAGGAGGCGGGCTTTCGAATCCGCGGCGTCGCTGGAACTAGCATCGGTGCGGTGATCGGGGGTATGTACTGCGCCGGCGAGCTTGAGCCGTTCAGCGAGTTTCTGGGCACCGTGGATCGCCGCACCGTGTTCCGGTTCCTCGATCCTATCCTGCCCCGAGCTGGACTTTTTGCGGGCGTGCGCCTGGAGGAGATGATCTCTGGCTTTGTCGGGGCTAAGCGTATCGCGGATCTTGACGTGCCCTTTGTCGCTGTGGCGGTAGACGTGGCGGGTGGCGACGAGGTGCGACTAGTCGACTGCGCCCTGGTCGACGCGATACGAGCAAGCTTCGGCATCCCGGGGCTATTTGCGCCCAAGCGGTTGATCATCGACGGCGTCGAGCAATGGATGGTGGACGGAGGCGTGGCCAGTCCAGTGCCGATCGGGGCAGCCAGGGGGCTCATGGACTTGCCGGTGGTCGCTGTAAACGTCAACAAGGGCTTTGACCGTCCCCAGGTTCTTCGCAAGCGCAACAGCAAGCCCAAGTCCGAGTCGCGCATGGAGAATTTTTTGGGCGACGAGCGCGTGCCCAAGGCTGCCCGGGATTTTTTGGGCGGAATCCGCGAGTCACGCTCGTCTAAAGAGACCGAAGAGATCAGCAGCTCATGGTCTATCTCGAGGTGGCTGGGCATGTTCCGCACTCGAGATGGCAGCCGCAGTCCTGGCATGATCGACTCGCTGTACAACTCCGTGGTGCTGTTGCAGCACCACCTAGCTCGCTCGCAGTTTCAAGCCATGCCCCCGGCGATGCTGATCGAGCCGAACCTCGAGGGCGTCGGACTGTTCGATTTCCACCTAGGGGATGCTCTGATAGACGAGGGCACCCGAGCGACCCGGGAAGTGCTCGGGCTCTGAGCTTAGTCGCTCTGCGCGCTCAAATTGCTGTCGAGCTTCGAGAAGGCGTAGAACAAGGCGATGGCCGTGAAGCCGTCGGCGAAGTCACCCCCGGTAAGCTCCGCACGGACCTCGGCCACGGGTCTGGTGGCGACGATCAAGCGCTCGCCATCATCTAGGTTCAGCGTGCCGTTGGGCTCGCAGTCCACGGCTAGGTAGACATGGGCCATGTGGTCGCTGATACCGTTGACCGGGTAAAAGTCCGGCAGCTTGATCAGCTGGCCAGCGCGATGACCGGTCTCCTCTTCTAGTTCGCGCAGGGCGGACTCTTCGGGCGTCTCGTCGGGTTCGCACCGACCCGCAGGAATCTCCCAATGGGTTTTACCGTGGGGGTGGCGGTGCTGCCAGACCATGATCACGTCGCCGTCCTTCGTGACTGGAACTACGGCCACCGCGTTTGGGATGCGGAAGATGTGGTACTCGCCGAGCTTGCCGTTTGGGAGCTGAATCTCGTCGCGATCAAGGGCGCACCATTCCGAGTCGTACACCCGAGACGTGCTGGCCACAGGGTAGGGTGGGAACTGGGGCAGATCGCCTTGGGCGGCGCTTGGATCCGATCCGCGGTTGGACTCGCTTGGCATCGAGGCTAGCTCTGGGGCCAGAGGGCTCGCCAGTCCTCTTTCGCGGCCGCCGGCTTACCGGCGAGCTGCTGCAGAAGTGCAGGTGAGAGCTGCAGGTCCTCGAGCGCCGTCTCCGACAGGGCCTGGCCACAGGCGTCGACGATGGCGGCAGCGTCAATCTCCTGCAGGCTGTAGACCTCGCTGGGGCGGCCGCACTTCGAAAACTTGCGCACGGCAAGGGTGCGCTGCTTGACGCCGATGATCGAGCCGATGTTGTCCACCAGCCCGGCTTCGCCGTCGCACACAGCGATGATGGGGACGCGGCGCGCGGCCAGGGAGACCACGTCGGTGGAGCTGATACCCGTAGCTGGAACCGCGTGCAGGTCGGCGTTGATGCCAAGGCCCTCCGTGAGGTGGCGGTAGCCGTCCCCGTGGCCTTGAATACCGAGCAGCATGTCTTGGCTGGTGATTACGATCACGTTGGCCATGATGCCCAGTTCGAAGAGTCGCTTGGACGCGCCGAGAGCTTCGGTGACAAGGGAGCCGAGGGCAAAAATGTGAACCACGTTGTCACCGGGCTCGTAGCCTTCGTATCCGCGCCAGTCGACCAGGTAGTAGGCGCCCTCGAGTACGTCTTCGCGTAGACGTGCGTTGATGTCTACGTCCGCCATGGGGGCCAGACTAGACTCGTCTGTGCCGTGGCCGTCGTCGCCTGCGGGCTTGAGCTGCGCACCTGCCGGCAGTTCGGCCTTATAGGCGGCGTGCTTGCGAAGACTCTCGAGCAGGACCTTCTGGCGCGTGCCGCGGGTCACCGCCCGGATTAGCACACCCTTGCGGCCCACGTTGTCGCCGCTCATATGGCGTTGGATAGCGTCGCAGACGATCCAGTCCAGCTCCTGAGCGTAGAAGGGCTCCCAGGTGACCAAGTTCGGGATCTGGATGTCGCTCTTCCAGCTGTGCTGAGCACCTTCAGAGGACAGCGTCACGCCGCTGGGCGTGCCTAGGATCACAAACTCGGCGTCCCAGTACAGGTTGTAGTACAACTGGTCGAGGGCGCGCTTAATGAAGAAGTCATAGACCGTCATGATCGGGAAGAAGGGCGTTCCCGTGAAAAGCCCCATCTTGCCGAAGGAGCCCACAGCACTCATGGCGTTGGCCTCAGCAATCTCAAACCGGATGTGGCGCGTCCAGGCGTCTTGGCCGGTAAAGAGCTCCGGGTGGCGAGCGTCAAACTGGCGGCCCGTGCCGGGCACGGGGCAGGCGTCGCCCTCGCAGTCGTCGGGACCGTAGATTCGGCTGTCCATTCCTGGTGAAAGGTTCGTGCTGGTGCCCACGTCGGGGGACATGGTTACGACCATCTCGGCAGCCATTTTCCAGCGCTGCTCGTCGGCAGTCAGCTCCTTGTCCGCCCCGGGCATCATTGGGCCACCCTGGTCGCGGGTGCCGATACGAATCAACTTAGACGCGAGCTGCCCCCACATCCATTGGGTGTTTACCATCGGGTAAAGGGACAGATCGATGTCCAGACTGTCGGGCACGCCGCCCTGTTCCCGGAAGCGCGCACGCCACTCCTCCTTGTTCTTTAGGGCCAGGTCGCGTACGGCCTGCATGCCCTCGAGTAGTTCACTGCCACGGTGGCGCAGGAATGCAGCCTCGTCGGTGCCCTCGGGGAACAGACCAAAGGGGTCCTCCTCGGTCAGGTTGTTGCTCTCTAGGATCGAGGCAAGCTCCTTCTTCGAGGGCAGGGCCGAGTGGTTAGACGGGTCGGCGTAGCACTCGAGCCCGTAGCCCTTAACCGTGTGGACGATCATGATCGTGGGGGTCTTGGGGTCGAGGCGCGCCTCTTCCATGGCCTTGGCGATGGCCATGATGTCGTGACCGCCTACGTCACAAAAGAAGCGCAATATGGCCTCGTCGGAGAGGTCTGCCAGAATCTTGTAGGCACCCTCGTGGTCACGCCTAGCGGAGTCGCGAATGGCCTCGGCGTTGCGTCCAAACAGCAGCAACTGGTAGTCGTAGTCCGGTAGCACGTCCTCGATCCAGTGCTTTAGCGCCGCGCCACCAGGGCCATCAAACAGCTCCTGACGGTAGGAGCCGTGGCGCAGCTGGATAACCTGCCAGTCGTTCGCCTTGGCCATAGCCTCGATGCGATCGCAGTCCCGGGTGTCGTGGCTCTTGGTGTTTGGGATCCGCGTGCCGTCCAAGTTCTGGCGGTTGTAATCAATGATCCATGTCACGTTGCCCAGCTTACGCTCGGCCACGTCCGGCATTGCCTCGAGCAAGGACCCCTCGCGAAACTCCGAGTCGCCGATCAAGCTCCAGTAGTGGGCGCGGTCCGCAAAATCGTAGCCGTGGTCGCGACCGTAGCGATGGGCCAGGGCAAGGTAGCCCGAAGCCACCGGCGGAATGCCCACGGAGCCCGACGGCAGGAAATGGAACGAGTCCGGATCTTTGAGTGCGTGGTAGCTCTGGAATACGGGCTGTCCCGGCTCCTGGGGAAACTGGCGCAGGCGCGACATGACGCCCTTGGACTCGGCCTCGGTAAACAGGTCTCCGTTGTCGTGGCGAAAGAGTCCGAGCACGTGCGAAAAGGCGTGATCCATCGGCGCCGCGTGGGGCTTGCAGCAGATGAAGTCGTGGGCGTCCCGAGCCACCAGGTGAAGTGCGCCAAGGATATGAAGGGAGCTTGCACAGGAGGCGGGATGACCACCAACCTTGGGGTCACCGGGTTCCTTGTCCTTGCGGTTGTTGGCCTGCCAGATCATCGCATTCATGTAGGCGAATGCGCGCTGGGTAATGGACTCGAGCAGGGTGGCGCGTTGCTGGGCGTGTGTGTCGGGATCGATGGACATGGCAGGCTTCGGTGCGCGGGGATGCCCACGCGGTTTGGGACAATTTTGAGGGGAAGATTCTAGCGCTTTTGCGCTGGGAAATCCCGTCTTGATTGGCCGTACACCCGGTCCATACCGAAGATCCGTATGCTCTAAAAGATCAGCCCTTCGTAGAGGCCCTTGTAGACCTCTAGCATGGATTCGAAGCTGTACTCCTGGACGGCCTTCGCTTGAGCCGCACGGCCCTTTTGGATGCGAGCCTCAGGATCGGCGGCGAGGGCCGCAATGCGCTCAGCCAGGGCGCTTGGACAGTCCAATAGGGGGACGACGTCCATGCTGCTCTGCTCGGGCACCATGAGCTTGATGTCGCCCACGTCGGTGCTCGCGGCCGCAACCCCGGTGGCCATGGCCTCCACCAGGCTAATGGGCATCTGTTCCGTGTCTGAAGACAGGCAGAAGATGTCCATGGTTCGGTAGCTGTCCGCCGTATCCTCGCGGTGCCCGGCGAAGTGCAGGCTAGTGGCTACACCTAGGTCCCGGCCGAGCTGTACCAGCTCGTCCTTGCACACGCCGTCACCCACGAGCACGAGATGCAGGTCCTCGTTGCATGCCTGCTTCGCCTGGGCGAAGGCCTCGATCAGCCTTGCGTAGTTCTTCTCAGGCCGCAGGTGCCCCACGGAGCCAACAACGACGGCCGCGTGCGGAATCCCTAGCTCGTCCCGCAGGTTGCTACCGTCGGGACCGAATCGCGACATGTCGACGCCATTGGCCACGACGTGCAACTGGCGCCCCGGCACCTTCCAGAGCTTCGTGGCGATTGCCCCCAGGTTGGCGGAAGGCACGACTAAAGCCGGCACGCGCTTTAATAGAAAGCGCCGCATCCAGATGCGCCGCTTGAAGAAGGACGATGCCTCTTCCGGGCCGAAGCCCTCCTCGTGGTGAATCAGCGGCACTCCGGTAAGGGAGCGCACGGCCATTACCGTCTCGATCGAACCCCAGTTGTAGGTGCAGATTAAGTTCGGCTGCAGCTCTTCGATCATCCCCCGCAGGGCGCGCAGCGTCTTAAAGAGTCCGGCTTTCGGGGGCGCATCGCGGATCGTGATGTCCAGCTCGTCCGACAAGATCTCCGCAGCTGTCGTGCAGTTGTCCATGGCGACGATCGTGTGTCGCCAGTTGGTTCCCAGGGCAGCCAGCACCCCCGCGGTCCGGGTCTGGGGACCCGCGGGCACGAAGGTCGCAAACACGTGCAGAACGTGGAGCGGCTTGTTGGTGGTTACTGCCATGGGAAGCGCTAGGCGCCGTAGATGCGGATGGCCTTGTCGAGGAACTCCTCGGGGTCCTCCACGGGTTTCCAGTTTAGGTGCTCGCGGGCACCGTCACTGGCGAAGGGAACCGAGAGCCCGCGCGCCTTTAGGTCGCGGTAGGCGGGGAAGTCTACCTTGCGTCCACCAACTCGCTTGACGATCCACTTGCCGATCTCCATGGTCTGGCTGGTGGACAATGAGCGCGGGTGGAAATGCAGGGCGCGGCCAGTAGCCTTGCGCATAGCCTCGACCACCTGGGCCGCATTGAGGTCGATCTTTGCACACAGGTTCATGGTCAGGCCGTGAATGGCATCACCGTTGAAGAGCGCGGACTCGACGATGGCGTCGGCCACGTCGTCGACCCAAACCAGGGGCAGTGGCGTGTCCCCAAGTCCCCAGCCAACACAGTGGTTGTCGCGCGCCCACAGGCCAACACCGGAGTGCTGCATCGGTGTCCCTTCGCCGAGCACAACGCCCGGACGCAGGATGACCAGGGGTAGCCCCTTGTCTTTCTGCATCTTGATCAGCGCGTCCTCCGTGGCCGCCTTGCCGCGGGAGTACAGGGGGCGCAGCAAGGGCTGGGGATCCGTGGGCATGGAGTCGGGGATGATGCCCACTCCGCAGTCGAGACCACAGTAGAGGGAAGCCACACTTGAGATGTAGACATAGCGCTCTGCGCCGGCGTCCATGGCCGCCTGAGCAAAGCCGACGCTACCGCCAATCATGGCCTTCTCGACGGCCTCCCAGGTGTCGCCGCCACCAGTGGCAAGCTGCACGACGGAGCGGGCGCCCTCAAGGGCAGCGCGCATGGAGGCGCCATCCTCAAGAGTGCCCATGACGAGCCGTATCTTGCCATTAGCGGCATTCTCCACGACGATGGCAGGCATCGAGTGGGTGCGCCGAACGATCAACGTGATCGGGATATTGCGCTCCAGTAACTTGGCGATGACGCGCTTACCGATGAAGCCCGTGCCACCAAGTAGAACTACCTCGCCCGGGCGAGCCGGCGCATCGGAGAGCGTCACTTCGGCGGCTCCGGACTCGTTGGAGACATCCTTGGTGATCGCCTCGCACCACTCCAGGACCTGGGCGCCATCTTCGGCTGTGGCTAGGGGCGCGTCGCCCCGTGCAAGGGCCTGGTAGGTGCCGCGAATCGAGTCGCGCATGCCGGCGAAGAACGCGTCCTCCCGGGGGCCCATGCCAATGGTGAACCTAAGATAGTCTTTTAGCACCTTTGAGGCGCTCTGTTTGAGCTCTTTGCTGCGGTTCGCACCAGCCTTGTAGCTGTTCCAGAAGTCCAAGTACATGGTCTTGGTCTCGCCAGCTATGTGGTCGTTGAATAGGTCCGCTTCGATGCTGCCATCGGTACCGAGCACTTCGATGGTCGAGCGCGTGAAGTCCTCGCCAAAGGCGAAGTACATCTCGACGGTGCCACGCTCGGCCTCGGCTGCGATCAGCCAGCGGTTATTGAACTGCTGGCCAGGGTGTAGCTCGCGGCTCTTGAGGACCGTGGTTGTTGCGGTCTTGACCGAGCCAACCAGGGCGTGGACCTGGGCGCAGGGGTGGGGGCCTTGTTCGAAAACGATGTTCGCAGGGGTGCGGAACATCCAGTGAGAGAAGTCGCCGGCGTCGAGCTGGCGAAGGGGCACGCTCAAGGTTACGCGCACATGCTCCACGCGGCCGATCTCGCCATCTTCGATGCGCTTGCACAAAGCTGCGAAGCTGGGGTGGGTGACCGCGTTGTGATTGACCGCCAGGGGCAGGCCCTTGGAGTTGGCCAAGGCACCAAGCTCGCGGGCGTCTTCACTGGAAAGCACCATAGGCTTCTCGACCATGACGCCGATGCCCGCTTCCAAAGTCTCGCGGATCAAGCTTGAGTGCAGTGGCGGCGGTAGCAGCAAGCTGGCCATGTTAACGCCGAGGTCCTTTAGCTCGCTAATGGAGGCCACGGCGTGGGGGATCGCGAACTGCTTGGCCTTGGCTTCGGCCTTTTCGAGTACGGCATCGCAGACGGCGACAAGCTCGACCTCAGGCGTGTTCTTGAGAACTTCGAGGTGGAAGTCGGCGATAAAACCGGCGCCGACAACGGCGACGCGGAGGGGAGACTGGGAGCTATGGTTAGCCATTGGGTGGAGCGCGCTTTCGAGCGTGGGACTTCAGGTGAAGTTTGGGGAGGCGGGGAGCATAGGCTGCGGACCTGCAATTAGGAGCAGGTTCCGACGGGAAACCTTTTTCGACAAGAGCAACCCGTGGCTCAACGAACTTGCAATGTTTGCGTGCAGAATCTGCGTGGAATAAATTGACCAGGTGTGGGAAGCGGGCCCCTGACCCGATTTTCGTCCCGGGATTTTGCGAATGTGCTCAACGTTTCGCATGGGGGGGTCGAGAGGATTAGTCTCCTCCTCTCTTGGGTCCGTTTCGACACTCCGGTGTTGTCTCGGACCCTTTTTCGTGGATCCCGCGTACCCGGGAAGAGCCGCAAGGCGGGTATGCCTTGGCTGAAATGGGGGCAAGAACCGGGAATTCAGCTCGCGCCCTAAGAACTACCTCGCATTCCCTTGCCCGGCCTTGGCCTTGGTTTGCGACCTTTCTAAAATCGTCGCCTTCAACTTCTCCGCTAAAAACCAAGGCGGAGCCTCACTTGAGCGCAAGTGGGCATGCCTTGTATGCGGTGAAACTCCGGACAAGGCCGAGGCGCGCCCTCATCCCCATCAATCCACATGACGCTCAACATTCCCGAAGGCCTGACCTTTGATGATGTGCTGCTTGTACCGCGGCACTCGGATCTCATCCCGACCGAGGTCAACGTGTCCACGCGCTTCTCCAGACGCGTCCCATTGAATGCACCGATTGCGTCGGCTGCCATGGACACCGTGACCGAGTGGCGCTTGGCCGTGGCCATTGCGCGCGAGGGCGGCATCGGAATCATCCACCGCAACTTCTCTATCGAA
This sequence comes from Planctomycetota bacterium, assembly GCA_029250885.1. Classification (GTDB taxonomy): domain Bacteria; phylum Planctomycetota; class UBA1135; order UBA1135; genus CALBMX01. The sequence continues at coordinate 8,395 of JAQXEK010000010.1, read as the reverse complement.
GGCCAGATCGCCGAGGTGGACAAGGTCAAGCGCTCGGCCAACGGAATCATTCTTGATCCAGTGACACTTCCGCCCACTGCCAGCATGGGCGAGGCGCGCGGCCTAATGAAGAAGCACAACATCAGCGGTCTACCGATCGTCGATGACAACCGCTGCGTCGTCGGCATCCTGACGAACCGTGATTGCCGCTTTGAGACCGCTGTCGGCACCAAGGTCTCGGAGATGATGACCAAGGAGGGGCTGATCTCAGCATCCCCAGGCACCTCGCTCGAGGAGGCTCGGGACCTGCTCTACCGCAACAAGATCGAGAAGCTGCTGATCGTCGAGCCCGGCGAGGGCCAGTGCGGCAAGCTCGCTGGCTTGATCACCATGAAGGACCTCGACATGCTCGACGCCTTCCCGAACTCGGCTACCGATGACCGCGGCCGTCTTAGGGTTGGTGCTGGCATCGGTGTCCACGATTACGAGCGCGCTGCGGGTCTAGTCGGAGCCGGAGTCGATGTACTTGTGGTGGATACCGCCCACGGTCACAGCGACAACGTCATCGACACCGTGCGCAAGCTCAAGGCCATCCACAAGGACGTGGACATCGTCGCGGGCAACATCGCCACCGCAGAGGCAGCAGTCGCCCTTGTCGAGGCTGGCGCCGATGCGGTAAAAGTAGGGATTGGGCCTGGCTCCATCTGCACTACGCGAATTGTTGCCGGTGTGGGCGTTCCCCAGTTGACGGCTATCTCGGACGTATGCAAGGCGATCGCGGGTAGCGATGTGCCCGTCATTGCTGACGGCGGTCTGCGCTACTCCGGCGACATGGCGAAGGCCCTGGCCGCGGGAGCATCTTGCGTCATGGCCGGCAGTCTCTTGGCCGGAACGGACGAGAGCCCGTCCGAGCAGATCCTCTACCGCGGTCGTACCTTCAAGGCCGTTCGCGGCATGGGAAGCCTAGGCGCGATGGTCGAGGGCGGCAAGGAGCGCTATCGGCAGGGCGACGTGAACGAGAAACAGAAGCTCGTACCCGAGGGCATCGAAGGCATGGTTCCGTATAAGGGCCCGATCTCAACGGTCATCTATCAACTGGTCGGCGGCATCCGCAGTGGCATGGGCTACTCCGGGTCAAAGACGATCCCTGACTTTTGGACGAACCACCGATTTGTTCGGGTGACCGCTGCTGGCATGAAAGAGAGCCACCCCCACGACGTTCAGATCACCAAGGAAGCGCCGAACTACAACCACGAATGAGTTCCTCCACACAACAGCCCGAAATCACAGGCGCCTCGACCATGACCCAAACGAACGACATCCCCCGCGGGATCCTGATCGTCGACCTAGGCACCCAGTACGCCCAGCTGATCGCGCGACGCGTTCGCGAGGCCCGTGTCTGGTGCGAGATTGCGCCGCCACACCTGGCCATGGAGCGCGCCGAGGCGATGAACCTTTGCGGAGTCATCCTGTCAGGCGGACCCGCTTCGGTTTATGGCGACGACGCCCCGGACATCCCAGAGGAGATCCTGGCGCTGGGCGTTCCCGTGCTAGGCATCTGCTACGGCATGCAGTGGATGTGTCAGCACCTAGGTGGCCAAGTTGACGCTGCAGACGCCCGGGAATTTGGGCGCGCTTCAATCCAGGTCCAGAAGGCCGCGGGCGTTCTCGACTCGATCGACGGCAGCACCGTTGTCTGGATGAGCCATGGCGACTCGGTCGCCAAGGTCCCCGAAGGTTTTGAGACCTACGCCTCCACCGAGAGCTGCCCCTTTGCCGTGGTCGGCGACGAGAGTCGCGGCTTCTTCGGCCTGCAGTTTCACCCCGAGGTTACTCACAGCGTGCGTGGCCGCGAGATCATCGAGAACTTCCTGAGCCGCGTCTGCGAAGCCCCCGCCGATTGGCGCCCCGGCTCTATCGTCGAGCGCGAGATCGAGAAGGTGCACACTCTAGTGGGCGAGACAGGTGAGATAGTCCTTGGCCTGTCCGGCGGCGTTGACTCGAGCGTCGCCGCTGTGATCCTGCAAAAGGCAGTCGGCGAGCGTCTGCACTGTGTCTTCGTGGATAACGGGCTGCTGCGCCACGGCGAGCGCCAAGCGGTGGAGGACCTCTTTGGCGGGCACTTTCACATGGACCTGACGGTAGTGGACGCAAGGGAGGAATTTCTTGGCGCTCTTGCTGGAATCTCCGATCCCGAGCAAAAGCGCAAGGTCATCGGTAAGGTCTTTGTCGACGTCTTCCGCCGCGAAGCCACCCGCTTCTCCAACGCGAAGTTCTTGGGCCAAGGCACACTCTACCCCGACGTGATCGAGTCCATCCCTGCCCACGGCGGAGCGACTCACGTCATCAAGTCCCACCACAATGTAGGCGGCCTGCCCGAAGACCTCGACATGGAGTTGGTTGAACCCCTGCGCGAGCTCTTTAAAGACGAAGTCCGCGAGATCGGCCGCCACCTAGGCCTAGCTTCGGCCGTCGTCGACCGCCAACCCTTCCCCGGTCCCGGTCTAGCCGTCCGTATCCTGGGTGACATCACCGAAGCCAAGTGCGACCTGCTGCGCCGCGCCGACCATATCATCACCTCCGAGATTGAAAAAAGCGGCGAGGACAAGGACCTCTGGCAATACTTCGGCGTCCTGCTGCCGACGAAGTCCGTGGGCGTGATGGGTGACCAGCGAACCTATGAGAACACCTGCTGCCTGCGGGTTGTCTCCAGCGAAGATGCCATGACTGCGGACTGGGCTTATCTGCCCCATGAGCTGTTGCAGACAATCTCTAGTCGGATCATTAACGAGGTGCGGGGCATCAATCGCGTGGTATTGGATATCAGCTCTAAGCCGCCGGCTACGATTGAGTGGGAGTAACGTCATTCCCAAAGGGAGTGACGAAACAGCGCAGGGTCGGCGAAGATTAAAGAAGGGCCTCTATCAAGCGAAGTGAAGTCGCACTCCAAAAGAGTGCGTAGGAGAACCCCAAGCATCCCGTCTCTCACAATCTCTCGTGCGAACAAGGCCTAAGGGCACTCTGGCGCTCCCTAGGAGAAAAGAGCCCCTGGGTTGACGGATTTGTCACGCTTGCGAACTGCGACGCTTGTGGATTTGGTCCGCTCACGGGCTAAGGCGCTTTTGAGGTTCTTGCGCACCCCCTTGGGGTGCAATTTCACTCTCTTTGGGAATGACGTAACACCCGAATCTCCAACTCCTCCTGGACCTCAAGCTCGAGTAGCGGACTCTCGACCCTCGCGCCTGCCATACGCCAAACCCGTGTTGCTCCTTTTTCTCCAACGGCTTTAGCCTCAACCGAAATCGTCTGCCCCGGGAAGTAGTAACCCAGATACGGCAGCGCTTCCAAGCGGCCATCAATAATGAGCTCTTGTTCTTCACTTGTAGCACCAGCTGCAACTCGAACCGGAAAGCTTTCGTCTAGGCCAAACACCCGGGCCATGTCCTCACGGAAAAAATCGGCTCGCTTGCGCAAGAAGAGCTCCGCATTTTGAAGAGCCCTCTTGGAGATTCCACCCTCGCCACCAAACTGCCGATAATAGGCAAAGCGCCGTTTTAGAAAGCCCTTGTTGAGTTCGTGGTTCATAAACCCCATAGCGCGTTCGGCAAAGAGCTTCCTAAACATGGGGTCGTCACGGACGAGACCGGCGAAAACTAGACTGCGAACATCTTCGCGCTGTACCCGGTTCGCCTCCTTCAGCTCCTGGGGGGCCCTGGGATCATTGGACAGGTCTGCAAGGATGAGGTCGAAGCACATCTTGTTCCAAACTTCTGTGTTCTCTGGGTCCTGCTCGTTGCTGAAGCGGAAGCTTCGGTCCATGTCCCAGTTAACCCAGCGCCAAAGTTGATGCTGCGGTCCGCGATTCAGGTAGGCCGCGCCTTGGGCCCAGTCGTCCGTTCCACACCATAGAAACGGAAACATGTGCCGAATGTAGCTCTCGAGATCGACATTCTCCGAGACCTTGGCCATGGTGACTTCACCGGGTTTAAGGCGCGCTACCCATGCGTGCAAATCCTCATAGTTGCTGGAGTCGGCTTTTGAGTTGTTGCCCCGATATCGGTAGAAGCTGAAGTCACTGTGTCCCAGGTGTTCGGTCCAATAGTCTTTCGTTAGGTGCTCGGAGAGAGAGAACACGCCCTGGAGCTCGCCATTGAGTACATAGAGGGCTGGCCGCATTCGGGGTGCATCTCCGCCGACTTCGCGCACAATATCAAAGGAGAGTGCCGAGCTCAGTGCGGACTCACCGCGAATGACAAGCCGGGATGCCGCCGTGGCCTGGCCATCGAAGATGCTCTGCAGGGGCAGCTCGCCACCGCCATAGTTTGCCCTGGTGTAGAGTCGCACACTAGCGCCGTACTTCGCCCGCACCTCGGGGCGGCGCGTCGAGTTTCCGTGGAGCCGCATACCAACGTCCATCTTACGAATGAGCTCTTTGCCGTCAAAGTACGAGAGCTGGGCAGGTACCTCCCAGCGTTGCTCATAGTTTGCGAAGATGCCTGTGTCGGGATCGTGCAGGTCCTCTGGGTTCACCGTGACCGAGACAGCAGCCCAACCCCCGCGAAGAAACGGCTGGGCGGCAGCGGCACTGTCGGTGATCGGCAAGGGCTCATCGCGTAGCCTGTACACAAAGTTGCCCGCTTCGTCTACGGCCGCCTGGAACATGCCGTTGGTCCGGAGGGCCTTTGCTAGAGGGCCAGTAGCAAGGGCTGCGCCCGGCACCTTGTCGTTGCGCATGAGCTCTCGTGTACTGTCGAAGCTATCAGAGCTCTCGATCCACCAGCCAGCTCCCAGCAACAATGCTAGGGCGGTGGGGATGATAAGTTGCGGCGATGAAGCCAAGGTCTAGGCCCCGTCGCGGTCGAAGTAGAAGTTCGTGGCCGCGTCGGCGGTCAGCTGCTTGAGGCCTGCGGATATGGCTTGGGTCTCTTGAGGTTGGACGGCGACGAAGTGGAAAGAAATCGACGCGCCCTCGGGGCCTTCGGTGATGCTGTCGAGTGCTCCTCCGTCCAAGGTGCTCGTGAGGTATCCAATGACGGGCTCGCCATGTTTACGGTAGGAGTCACTCCCCATGGACACCACCAATAGACCGTGGCCAGAGGCGCCAATACGGAAGCCGTAGATACGCCTCATGGTCAACAACGCAATCACAGCTGCGCTGAGGATGACCCCTAAGAACAAGATGTTGAATGTCGCGCAACACAAGGAAGTCGCGACGACGATCATGACAAAGGAGATCTCTTCCGGTTCCTTGATCGGTGTACGAAAGCGCACGATGGAGAGCGCGCCCAGCAATCCCAAGGAGAGCGGCAAAGAGAATTGAATGGTGATGAACACCCCTGTTATGGCAACCCCAAGCAAGGGGAACGCGCGATGAATCTGGCTGCCCGTGGTCCGACTACGGAAGAAGACCACGTACAAGTACGAGATGAAGAAGGAAGTGGCTAGGGAGAATGCCATGGCCACCAAGAACATGGAAAGCCCGACCTCCTCCATGCTAGCGGAGCCGAACTCGGAAAGTTGTTTGAGGAATTCTCTCATAGTTACGGTGGGTGAGCTTGGCTCAGTGGGAGGCGTAGCGAAGCCAGTTGTAGCAGACGCCAAACTTGGAGAAGGCCTCCCGCTTGCAGCCAAGCTGATTGAGGTCCGCAAGGGACTGGGGAAGGGCCTGGTGCTCTCCCTTGACTTCAAGCACGGCGCGTCCAATAGGCAGCTTGCGCGGAGTCGGAAGTCGGGAGTGATTGACCCGGCTTACGCGGATCTGCGTGTCGATGCTCAGGCGGGCGCCAGAGCGTGGCTCCACGAATCGAAATCGGTGGTAGGTGACCTCGAAGACGGGCAATAGAGGCCCCGGAGGCTCGCCGTGGTAGTCGCAAACCTCTTGTAGGAAGAGCTCAGGCACACGCATCAATTCAGGACCGCCTAGGTCCAGCTCGCGGACGCTCTTGGCAGTCCAATCCGTCTCTACCCGCAGCTTGCGGCGGCAGGAGCCAAGCTTGAACTTGGCCTCAAGGAAGGCATTGCCCACGGGCTCGCCGCCGGGAAGTGCGCCATAGTGCCGCAGCCGAACCTTGGTCTTAAGGAAGTCGCTGTTTAGCTTCTCATGAACGGCCTGCCAGCGATGGGTGTCGTAGTAAATGCTTCGAACCTGCCCCACGGCGTACTTGCCGTCGGGCTGGCATCGCGCACGCAAGGTGCCTAGCACGCGGGAGGAAATGCGCTCGTCGAAAGCAAACTTGGCCTCGTGCTCATCGGCGGCAAAGCCGGGCACACCATCGGCTACACGATCTGGGGTCGATCCCGAAACACTGAGGATTCGCGGTAGTCCTTTGGGGGGAGGAAACGGACTGATATCGAGCGATGACACCCAGCCATCCTACATGCCCCTAGGTCCAAGTGCATGGCCTTTTCTCAACGCCCTGTTGGATAGAAACGAGAGAAGCGCGCGCCGCCGGAAAGCGGGGACGCGCGCATTCTTAGGGGGGGCTACTCCGGCTTCTTGGCGAATGGAGAGGCAAAGCGCTCGTACCCACGCTCCACCAGATCCTCCGCAGCAATGAACCGCAGCGCCGCCGAGTTGATGCAGTACCGTAGCCCCGTAGGCTCAGGTCCATCCCGGAACACATGTCCCAGGTGGCTATTCGCATGGGTCGAGCGCACTTCATCCCGGGGATACCCAAGCTTGTTGTCCACGTCTTTGAGGATGTTCGACTCGATCAAGGGCTGCCAAAACGAGGGCCACCCGGTACCGGACTTGTACTTGTGCTTGGAGCTAAACAGGGGCTCCCCGCTTACTACGTCCACATAGATCCCATCGCGCTTGTTGTCCCAGAATTCGTTTTGGAAAGCGCGCTCGGTGCCATCTTCTTGGGTGACCTTGTAGGCGATCGACGATAGGCGCTTCTTAAGCTCGTCCTTGGAAGGTCTGATGTAGCGCGCCTTGTCGCTAATGAGTAGGGGACCAAAGTCGATCAAGCGCGCAGCGCCCCAGGCCTTGTCGCAGAACTTGTCGCGACCGGAGCCCTTGCGGTAGCGGTAGTAGTGGTCCGGCTTTTTGAGGTAGTAGTCCTGATGGTACTCCTCGGCGTCGTAGAACTGGGAGACCGGAGAGATCGGCGTAACGATGGGCTCGGAAAAGATGTCGCTGGCTGCCAAGGCCGCCTTGGACGCCTGGGCCACCTTCAGTTGCTCGGCGTCAGCGACAAAGATCCCACTTCGGTATTGGGTGCCGCGGTCGTTGAAGGAGCCGCCAGCATCCGTGGGATCGAACTGGCGCCAGAAGAACTCCACCAAGGTTGAGTACGAGACCACATCGGGGTAGTAAAAGACTTCCACAGCTTCCGTGTGGCCGGTGGTGCCCCGGCCGACCTCTTTGTAGGTCGGGTTGTCTGTGTCTCCGTCGGTATACCCGGAGACGGCTTCGACGACACCGGGGACCGTCTCGAAGACGCTCTCGATGCACCAGAAACATCCACCGGCAAAGATGGCGCTCTTCATGGTCTCGTCGGGGCCCTTCCAGCCGGCCTTGTGCTCGAGGGTCAAGCGCCCTTGCGAGTTCAGCGGCCGAGAGGTCGGACGCGAGTCGCCCTGGAATGCTGTCGCTGTCAGGCCTACGGCGCCGGCGAGCAAGAGAAAAAATGCGGTACGTGCGTTAGTCATAGCTGTATTGGTCCTGTCGCTGGCCGTGCTTCCAGGGATCTGGGCTCGGCTCTCCACCCTAGTATCGTCCAGAATTCTCACGGCAAGGTCACGGCCTACTCGCGATTCTAAACTTCTTCGAACACAGGACTAGAGCGCACTTTACAAGGCGGCGTCCTCGGATGGGCCCGACAACGGCCTTCTAGGACTTAGGCTTGCGTTTGCGCTTCGCTGCGCGCTTCTTCTTGGCCTTCTCTTCCGGCTCTAGTCCCGCGGGAATCCAGTCCTCTGGAGGGGGCGTACCCTTGAGCTCGTAGAGGAAGCGCGAGGGCATCGACGGTATGCGCGTGCCAAACTTGTTGCGCTCGCGAGTGTGGCTGAGCACCAAAGCCATTTTGGCCCGCGTAATGCCCACGTACATGAGTCGGCGCTCCTCTTCTGTGTTGCCTTCCTTCGCCGCGCGGCCGTGGGGAAGCAGGCCCTCTTCGATGCCAATCAGGTACACCCCAGGAAACTCCAAGCCCTTGGCTGCGTGCAGGGTCATTAGGGTGACCTGGTCGAGGTGCGACTCGTCTTTCTTGCGGTCCGGGGACTCGCCCGCGTTCAGAGCAAGGTTGCTGAGAAACGTGCCTAGGGTCGGCTTCTTGCGTCGCTGGAAGTGGGCCTCGGCCCAGCGCTTGATGTCTTCGATGCTGCGTGCGCGCCGCTCACGGGGAACCGGGTCGGGGTAGGCGCGCTCGAGCTCGGCGTTGTAGTTCACACTCTCGATCAAGCGGTCGAT
>JAQXEK010000077.1:0-52500 GCA_029250885.1 Planctomycetota bacterium | reverse complement strand
AACCAGCTGCATGCAAGTTGGCCCTGCGCGAGTATCACAAGTATACATTTGAGCACAAACCGAGCTGGCAAGGGCTCTAGTACGGCTGCTGCTCCAAGCGCGGGGCTCCGAACCCAGCTCGGTAAATTGACCTCAAAGGGCCATCACTCAGCTACTTGGCATGCGCTTGCCAGATCTAGGTTTTCAGGAACGGGGCACGGAAGTTCGGCCGATTGTATGCAAGTGAGCTCGGTTATACTGACGAACGCAGACATCCGCCGCCGCCTGCTGGGGTTGGCTGCTCTCCACTTACTGCTGACGCCATGAACGCCCACCCCGAACCGTTGCCAAGGCGTAGCCTCGGCCTGATCGCATTAGCCTACCTGGCGCTTACCGTCCTTATGACATGGCCGGTAGTCGGGACGATGACGACTGCATATGCCGGGGAAGGCTATGATCTGTGCGTCTCTCTGTGGGACATGAAGTGGGTCGAGCGATTTGTGTTTGAGGGAGAGTCCGCCTTGTACACGGACTATCTGTTCTATCCGGAAGGGGTGAGCTTGGCTTACCACAGCACGAGTTGGAGTAGCGCCTTCTTTGCGTTGCCCTTGCGGGCGGTGTTTGGTCCCGTGGCCGGATACAACTTGTTCTTCTTGTTGCAGACGGCAGCTAGTGGCTTTGCCATGTTTCTGCTGGTGAGGCGCTTGGTCGGCAGGACCGATGCGGCGCTCTTGGCGGGTTTTGTGTTCGCATTTTCACCCTACCGCCTAACGCAAGCATCAGCGCATCCCAACCTAGGCAGTCTGATGTTCATGCCCCTGCTGTTGTTGTGCTTCGACCTTGCGCTGGAGACCAAAAGGCGAAAGTGGGCACTGTGGACGGGTGCTTGCCTGGCCGCCCTCTTGGTCACGGGGATCCACATTTTCATCATGAGCTGCTCGGGGATTTTGGCCCTTTGGCTGTTCCGGGTTGGTTTTGGTGGCTTTAGGCAAGAGCGCTTCTGGAACGTCAGCTTGTGGGGCGCCGCGGCGTGTGTCGCATTTTGCGCCCCCTTCTTGTTCCAGTACCTCGGTGCTAACTCCGATGAGTTTGGAACGGCGCTGGCGGTTGAGGGCGCAAGGGGCCAGACTGACCTGTTGGCCTTTGTGACCCCTAGCAAGTACCACACAGTCTTTGGGGATTTCGTTAAGCCGGCCTACCAGAGCTTCCGCCAGAGTTTCCACTGGCATGCCTACATCGGGTTTGTCCCTATGTTCTTGGGCTTCGTAGGCATTTGGGCCAGCGTCAAGCAGAGGCGGATCGCACCGTACAGTGTTCTGCTTGTTCTTTACTTCCTGCTTGCCCTCGGTGGCGCTCTACAAATCGGGGGCAAGCTCTATGACTTGCCGATGCCATTTGATCTGGTGAGTTGGTTCCCAGCTGTGCAGGCCATCCGTTCGGCCGATCGTTTCAACCTGATGATCTGCTTGGTACTTCCTGTCGTGCTTGCCTTGGGCTACACCAAGATCTTCAAGCGGCAGGCGCCATGGGCCCTGGGCATCGTAGGGTTGTTGGTTGGCTTCGAGTACCTGCAGATTCCTTACTTGACGATGGATGCCGCGCTTGCCGCGCCCCGGGCCGCACTCCTAGAGGAAGAGCAACAGGGAGTCCTGCTCGAGGTTCCCCTCAGTCGGCAACATGCCAAGCGACCGATGTTTGCCCAGACCATGCACGGCCGCAAGCTTATCTCCGGCATGGTTGCCCGGGAGCCTGGCTCCGCTTACGACTACATTAAGGCGTCGCCATTACTCAAGGCATTCAACACCTATCCGCCACCTACGTTTGTAGCTAAGAGCATGGACTTGGCTGGTGAATGGCAGAAGCTCAAAGATGACGGCGTGAGCCACGTCATCTATACGCTCCCCGATAAGGATGGGGACTACAAGGCGTGGGCCAGCTTCTTCTCCACCCAGCCTGTGGTATACGGCGCAAATTCGTGGGGTGAGCGCTGCGCGCTCTTCCGCATCGACGAACTGATCGCCGGCGCTAAGAAGAAAGGTCTATAGCAACGCAGGGTGAGCTTAGTGCCCCAACCTTGCTCGTACTCACCAGGTGTAGACCTGCGCTAATCGGTATAGCCGAGCGCTTCCAGGCCTTTTTCGACACCGGCCGGTAGTGGTGGTTGGCTCTCGCCGTCATTGGTCTTGTTCCAATAACGCTCCATAAGCCCAGAGACGTTGGCCTTCATGCGTGCCGCTACATCTGGATATTGATCGATTACATTGACCAGCTCGTGGGGGTCGTTGATGCGATCAAAGAGTTCGTCTTCGTGTTCCGTGAGGTAGAAGTACTTCCAGCGATCTTCGGTAAGTGAGAAACGGCGACCTGACTTGAAAATGTGGTCTCGATCGCCACGGATAACCCGGGCAGAGAAGACGCCATGGCGATCGAACTCATTGAGCACGTCAAAGCCCTGCCAGAGCTTTCGGTCGTCATCGTGGAACGGCAAGTCTGCTCCGCCATCCATGATGTTGGGGATGTCGATAATGGAAGTCACGCTCTCGTACCGGGTCCCGTTAAGGGGGCTTCCCTTGGGGAACTTGATCATTAGGGGAACTAGAATCTGCTCATCATAGATCGGGCCGTGGGCAATCCACCCATGCTGCTCGAGGCCTTCACCGTGGTCCCCGACGATGGTGATCACGGAGTTGTCATAAAGGCCATGCTTGCGGATTGCCTTGAACAGCTCTCCCAGTTCGTGATCCAAGTACCGGACCTCGCCGTCATAGGCGTTGTACAGATCGATGACCTGCTTGTTGGGCTGTTTCCCCATGCGGGTAGCGATTACCTTGTTGAGTTCAGGGTCCTCGCGGAAGGTGTTGAAACCTTTCGGCGGTACATAGGGAGAGTGGGGATCAGAGTAGTGGATCCAAACGAAGGCCGGTCCCTCGGGCCGTGTCTCAAGCCATGAGTAGACCTTTTCATTGATAACCTCAGCCGATAGGAAGTACTCCTCTTTCTCGAGGTCGGGTTCGAAGAACTCGTCGAAGCCCAGGTGGATTCCAGTGTTCTTCATGAGCGGAACCGTACTCACGAAGGCCGCGGTTTGGTAACCCTCTCGCTGGAACACAGGAACCATGGAGTTCAGATCATCGCGCGCCTCAAACCCGTTGAAGGACATGTTGAAGTTCGATTCGACACCGTGGTGGATCGTGTGTGTCCCCGTAAACAGCGAGACGTGGGCAGGCAACGTCGTCGACATCGTCGTGATGGCGTTCTCGAAGAAGACGGACTCCTTCGCAAACGCATCAAGGTTCGGGCTCGTGTCACGCATGTACCCATAGGAGCCAAGGTGGTCAGCCCTTAGTGTGTCCAGGGTGATCATGAACACCACGTCGGGTTTGGGGAGCTCGGGCTCTGAGGTACAAGCGCTCAAGGTGCAGAGTGCTGCCAGGGGGAGGCTCAGGGCTAGTTGGCGCTTTTGGTTTGCGTTGCGAATCATACAAACCATCCTACTATTCTTCGGAAACGAGGTTGGGGCCAGCACATCAAAAACTGAAGCCAGCCCCAAGGCTTCTCGTGTTTGCTGACGTCCTCCGGCGGTCTTTTGAGTCCAGAGTTTCGGTTTGCTTGCGTGACCCCTTCGGGTGACCTCCGAGAGTTCCAGGAGGTCCGCTTATGCCCCGGATCAAAGGAGTACAAACTTCCCTTAGCTTGGGATCTCCAGGCGCAGCCATTGGTCCTTTGCCCCTCGACCAATTCTATTTTGAGACTATAGTGGAGATCTCGCATCGACCGATGTTTGCTTCCGTCCCCGTGTCCACCCTTTAGATCTCTAACGATGCCAACGAAGACCCTCTTCCTCAGTCTCCTCGCCCTTGGACTTTTAGGGTGCAGCACCGAGAACCAGCCCGAGTCTCGGTATAAGAATGTGGTCATCATTGGCGTGGACACGCTTCGGCCCGATCATCTCGGGTTTGGGGGCAATCTGCATGATACTTCGCCAACCCTAGACCGCTTCGCGAGCGAATCTCGAGTTTACAACCAGGCTTATTCGACAGCGTCTTGGACCTTGCCGGCATTTGCCTCGCTCCTGACTGGGTTAGATCCCGCCGAGCACGGTGCGGGGATCATGTTGCGCCACACCGGCGAGCGAGATTGGGATGAAGAGCGTGTTGGCCTGCGAGACCGCACGATCATGGATCCATCGGTGCGCACCTTGGCCGAGCGGCTACAGGGCGAGGGGTTCCAGACCTTTGCCGTTGCCCAATCGCCAAACCTTGCTGGGGCCTATGGCTTCGATCGTGGCTTTGACTCCTATGAGAACGTCTCTGATGGCCGGCGTCGTGCGAGTGAGTCTGTGGACTTGGCCTTTAAGATGCTGGATGACGAGAAGCAGGATCCGTTCTTCCTGTTCCTGCACTTGATCGACCCGCACTTGACCTACGATGCGCCGGAGCCTGCCACAGGTACATTCACCGACTCAATTGATGCCGGACTTAGCCTTCCCGTAGCCAATATCGGCAACCTACGCCGGGATTACGCCACCTACTCAGAGGTGCAAAAGCAGTTTGTCGCAGCTGCTTATGATGAGGAGATCTTGTTTACCGACCAACAGATTGGTCGCTTTCTAGAGGGGCTCAAAGAGCGCGGCCTAGATCAGGAGACTCTGATTATTCTGACTTCCGATCACGGCGAAGAGTTCTTTGACCACGGCGGCTTCGAGCATGGCCATAGCATGCACGAAGAAGTTGTTCGCGTTCCCTTTATGGTTTGGGGTACAGGGATTGAGCCCGGTGTCGAGAGGACGCCTGTCTCGATTGCCGATGCTGCCCCAACGATCCTAGATGCCCTGGGTTTTGACGACATTGGCAATGGATTCGGCCAGACTCTATGGCCCCAGTTGGATGACGGCGAAGCGGGCAATGTGGACCGAATGATCGTCGCCGCGGGTACTCTTTATGGCCCCGAAAAGCGCATGGCGATCGTCTGGCCGTACAAGCTGATCCAGAAGGTCGATTCTGGCGTCTTGGCCCTCTATAACTTAGAAGACGACCCCGGCGAGAAGAAGGACATCATCGACTCGAACAGGGAGCTAGCGAGTGAGATGGCCGAAGAGTTGGACCATCGGATGTATAACATCGCCCATGGCCCACAGGGTGCCGCCGCGGAGGTCACGGACGACATGAAGGACGGGCTAGATGCCCTTGGCTACACTGATTAAGCCAAGCCCAGCTTGGCATCCTCCCTTCGGTGCGCTACTGCACCTTGCGTAGAACGCCAACTACGACACCTCGGATCTCGACATTCTCGACGTAGATCGGCTCCATGGCGGAGTTGGCCGGCTGCAAGCGGACGCGGTTCTCTTCCTTATAGAATCGCTTAAGCGTCGTCTCGTTGTCATTGAGAACAGCCACCACAACTTGTCCGTTGTGGGCACTCTTGCAGTCCTCGACAATAACCATGTCCCCGTTGCAGATCGAATCTTCGATCATAGAGTTGCCTTCGACCCTGAGCATGTAGAGGTCGGCGCCTGGTGGAAGCATATCGCTAAACTGGAAGTTCTCGGGGGTGTTAAGGACTTCGATGGGGTTGCCAGCCGCAATGGATCCCATGATCGGAAGGCTGGGCTCCGAGCTGTTAGTGCGGACGTCGTCGATCGCCTTAGCCGCCGGTAGTATGATTCCGCGGCTAATGCCCGGGGCGGCTTTCTCGAGAACGCCCTTCTTTACAAGTTCCGTGATGTGTCCGTGAATGGTCACCTTGCTGACGCCGTAGTTGCGCGCAATCTCTTCGAGGGTCGGGCTGATGTTGTTGTCCTCGACGAACTTACTGATGAACTCGAGGATGTCTCGTTGGCGACGGGTGAGTGGGACACGTGTCATGGCTATAAGGGGCTAGACGATGAATGTGGTAGCGACAAGCAGTCCAAAGAAGACGAATGAGAGTGCTTCGGGACCAGCGGATCGGATGACTTGCTTCATATTGGCGTGGGGTTGAGGTGATGTCCAATGCGCTAGGCGAAAAACCTAACGACCCCCTAATCTTAGTCGGCAGGTGTTAGGGTCCGCTAGGCCAAAAGTTGGTCTTTGTTAGGGTTCAGCCCTAACGCCTTTGTTCGTGCAGTTTTAGGGCCAGGCTAGACGGGGGAGCGCGCTGGCTGCTCGAAGATCGGTCATAATCGTGTCTCTAGGGGGTATTTTCAGCCATCCATCCCTCTCTAAAGGGGGGGCGGACCTACAATGACGGCAACTTGACTGACTCTTCCTTCGCTTCATTCGCCTCGCCCCTTCAGGAGCGCCTGCAGGGCTTTGACCCCCGCAAGGTGCCCGTGTTCCGCTTTGACCTAGTCGTGGTGGGCGCCGGCGCCGGGGGTGCATCTGCTGCCCTAGCGGCCGCGGAGCAGGGGTTGTCCGTGGCTGTCCTGGTCAAGACCGACCTGCGCTCGACCAACACAAATGAGGCCAAGGGGGGCATGGCGGCTGTTCTTGCCAAGAACGACTCCTTTGAGTTGCACACCGCGGACACCCTCGAAGTGGGCTGTGGGCTTTCGGATGCTGGAGTGGTCGAAGCTGTGGTCCGCGGGGGACCCGCAGCGGTAGACATGTTGCATAGCTATGGCGCCGAGTTCGATGTCAATTCCGCCGGTGACCTCCACCTCAGCCGCGAAGGCGGTCACTCGCGACCGCGTATCTTTCACGCCGGTGACGCCACAGGGCTCGTGATCCAGAAGAGCCTCGCGGAGACCCTAGAGTCCCACCCAGGGGTCACCGTCTTCCCCAATCACTTCGCCGTGGATCTGCTGCGTGGTTCGACGGGCCGCGTAGACGGGATCCTCGCCCTGAGGGAGGGGACCGGGCGCCGCTTTGACCCGGCCAAGCCGCCACCCCATGTGGCCTTTGCCGCTGGCCATGTGCTCCTCGCTACGGGCGGTGCAGGGCAGCTGTACCGCGAGACGACCAACCCCGAGATCGCCACCGGCGACGGTGTGGCCCTTGGCCTTCGGGCCGGTGCTGTCGTGCGCGACATGGAATTCTTTCAGTTCCATCCCACGTGCCTCTACATTGCCGGTGCGGCGCGGGTGCTCATCAGCGAGGTCGTTCGCGGTGCGGGCGGACTGCTCGTGGACAAGGACGGCCGGCGCTTCATGCCCGATGCCCACAAGGACGCAGAGCTCGCTCCCCGGGATGTGGTCAGCCGCGCGTGCTTCGCGCGCATGGTCGCGACCGAAGACACCAGTGTCTACCTTGACCTTTCCGAGGTCGAGGGAGATCCCCACAAGCTCTTCCCCGCGGTCGCAAGGACCTGCAACCTGTTTGGGATCGACATCGCGACCGACCCCGTGCCGGTTCGTCCCGGTGCCCATTACATGGTGGGTGGCCTGAAGGTGGACGTGGACGGGCGGACCTCGGTGCCGGGCCTGCTGGCTGTGGGCGAGTGCGCGAGCTCCGGCTTGCACGGCGCGAACCGGATGGGCTCGAACTCACTGCTCGAGGGCATCGTTCTCGGTCGTCGCTCGGGCCTCTTGGCCGCGGCTTCGGGTGCACCGATCCCAAGCCTCGACAGCTCGGGCCCCAAGGACTTGGGACTCGATCCCCACTACATCGGGATCAACCTCGAGGATGTCACTTACTCCCTCAAATCCCTGATGTGGCGCCAGCTTGGCATTGAGAGGGACGAGGCGAGCATGGTCGATGCTATCGCCAAGATCGAGCTCTGGACTCGCGCCGTCCAGGATCTGACGGCCCCGGGAGTCCGCTCCCTCGAGCTGCTGAACATGCTGACTGTCGCGCGGCTTGTGGCCCAAGGTGCCCTAGCCCGCAAAGAGAGCCGCGGTGTCCACTTCCGGACGGACTTCCCCGCTCCAGACCCCGATAGACAAGCGCACAGCGAGCTGACTCCGACCATCGAAGCGGGCCGCATCACGGGACTATATGTGACGACGACGCCCGCGAACGAATTGATTCCATGAACGAAAGCAGCCCCTACCAAACGAACCACGGCCCCGAGCGCGTCCTCATCTGTGGCGTTCTACTCGACGGACAAGTCGAGGAGCACGAAGGGCCCCTGACGGAGGTTCGAGGACTCTGCATTGCTGCTGGTGTGGAGGTGGTTGGCGATGGCGTCACCCAGCACCGTTCCAGGCCTCACCCCGCAACCCTAATGGGGCGTGGCAAGGCCGAAGAGATTGCCGCCATAGTGGAGAAGCTCGAGCCCGATGCGGTGGTGGTGGACAATGACCTCAGCCCGGCTCAGGTTCGAAACCTCGAGAAGATCTTCTGCGCTCGGGTGGTGGACCGCTCGGAGCTCATCCTCGACATCTTCGCGCGCCGGGTCTCGACCCGTCAGTCGCGCCTGCAGGTCGAGCTGGCCCAAGTCGAGTACCTGATCCCGCGTCTGCGCCGCATGTGGACGCACCTGGAACGCCAGCAGGGTGGCATCGGCATGCGCGGTCCCGGCGAGACCCAGCTCGAGACCGACCAGCGGCTCTTGATGAAGCGCGTCAGCGACATGAAGCGCGAGCTCAAGGGCATCGAAGCGCGCAAGCGCCGACAGGTCCAGTCGCGCTCGGAGGTCTACACCCTTGGCTTGATCGGCTACACGAACGCCGGCAAGTCAACGCTGCTGAACACATTGACTGGATCCAACGAGCTGGCCGAAGACATGCTGTTTGCGACCTTGGACACGCGCACGCGCAAATGGAATCTTGAAGACGGCCGCACCGTGCTTGTATCGGATACGGTCGGATTCCTCCAGCGCTTGCCGCACCACCTGGTGGCCTCGTTCCACGCCACCTTGGAAGAGGCGCTCAATGTTGATCTTCTGGTGCACGTAATCGACACGGCCCACCCGGATGTGGCCGAGCAGATGGCAGCCGTGGACGATGTTCTCGAGGATCTATCAGCCCACCGATTCGCCGATATGCTGGTCTTCAACAAGATCGATATGTTCGACGGCGACGCACCTCTGTTCGTAAACAACCGCGGGGAAGAGGCGGTCTTTCTCTCGGCCAAGACAGGTGAGGGCCTCGACAAGTTTGAATCGATGGTCAGCGAGCATCTGGATCGCCGCTCGAGCCTAGTCCGCACCCGGATCCCAGCCGCCGCTGGGGCCCTGCTCGCGGCGGTCCGTCGGTCGGGCCGTTGCGTCGAGGAGGAGTACCTTGAGGACGGCACCGCCGTGCTGGTCATGCGGCTCGCAGCATCGGCCCTCGGCCAGCTGGAGAGGGACATGGGCTGTGATGTAGAGCTCGAAATTCTCGAGCCGGCGGTAGAGCGCGAGTCCATCGAGACCGAGCCCGAGAAGCCGGCCTGGCGCGAGCCCCTAGGGCACTAGCTCCAGCAGCTTGTCCTTGGTTGGGATGAGCAGCTTCTGTCCCTCGCGCAGCTTGTTCGCGTTCTCCATGCCGTTATAGGCAGCCAACTTGCTGACCAGGGCGGGCGTCGAGCGACCGTAGGCGCCGGCGATGATCTTGGAGAGGGACTGGCCTGGGCGAACAATGAGTTCTTGGTCCGAGGGCCAAGTCGAGGGGGCAGGCAGGGGCTCATGGGGCGGCTCGACCGTGGGAGAATCCGGCTGATCTATGGCCGGCACCCCCGGATCCGCGGGCGGAGCGATAGCCTCAAGGCGAGCTGTAGGTTCGGCGCCCGATGGCCGGCCTAGGACGATGCGGCCCCAGCCAGGGGGCAGGTGGGCTAGAGGGGAGGGATGGGGCGGGTTCTGTTTTACCCCGGCACTTTCGGCCTTAGCCAGTACGTTTGGCGCTTCATCGCGGATGCGGCGGGACTGCTCGATGGTGCGCTCTTGCCATAGCCAAGCTAAAGCGAAGACAGAAAAGAGGCCTGCGAGTCCGATCAGGATTCGCAGGCCTCTTCGCTGTGGATTGTTCTCCAACTGGCGCTACTTGCCGGTGACGACTTCGGTCTTGCTTATGGAGTCCCGGGCGGCTTGGCGCTTGGCGGCGTTGCGGTTCTCCAGGAAGTGGAGCACCGGGCTAGCGATGAACATGGAGGAGTAGGTACCGACACCGACACCGATGACCATGGTCACGGCGAAGCTCTCGAGCACGTTGCCCGTTCCAAAGTTAAAGACCAGCAGGATCACCACGGCCAGTAAGGTCGTGACCGAGGTCAGGATCGTACGGGAGAGGGTCTGATTGATTGACGTGTTAAGGATCGTGCCTAGGTCCGTCTCCATGCGCGGCAGGTTCTCGCGGACACGGTCGAAGAGAACGATCGTGTCGTTGAGGGAGTAGCCGATGATGGTCAAGAAGGCAGCGATCATCGCAACGGTGATCTCCACATGGATGAAGCCTGTGGCGATGAAGATCGAGAGCACACCAAGGGTGATCAGGACGTCGTGCACAACAGCGGCCACAGCAGCGATACCGTAGGAGTACTCCGAGAAGCGAACCCGAATGTACATCACGATGGCGAAGAGGCTGATCAGGATGGCCATGATTGCCTTGTCCCGCATCTCGCCGACGACCTGGCTACCCACCTGGGAGTAGTCGGCGCCGGAGTCGATCATCGTGAAGGCTGGCACGGCGGGTGAGGCCTCGAAGGCTGACAGCATACTGACAGCGAGAGCGTCGCCGTTCTGGCCAGTATTCACCGCGCCCGTCGCCATGTAAGCGCCGACACCCAGTCCCTTCGTGACGATCGCGTCCTTGATGCCGACACCCTCGAGTACGGCTTGGATGTCGCCGACCTCGTGGTTCTCGACGAAGTGCATGTCCACTTCGACCTGGTTGTTCTCGCCAACGCTGGCCAGGATCGGGTCGGTGAGCAGGATGTCCTTCAGGGACTCGTTGATCAGGCTCTTAAAGGAGGCGCCCGCGTCTTCGCCGCGCTGGTCCTCATCCGTCTTGAACGTGATGCGGAACATGCTGAAGGTGTTGTTGGCTTCAGCCTCGGAGCTGACGCCCGTTACCGCGGATTCACTGATGTCCCCCTCGATAGAGGCGACCAGCTGACGCACCACCTCTAGATCAGTTGGCTCTGCTGTGCGAACCTGCATGGTCGCTCCACCGATGAACTCGATGCCGAGCTTCTTTTTATCATCAATCGAGATAAACAAGGTCAGGCCTGCGATGACCGCGATCATGGATCCCACGGCGGCAACCTTGGCCTTCTTCATAAAGCCGAAGTCGGCGGTCACGAGCCACGTGCCGATGTTCATCTCCTTGAGTCCACCCTCGAGGGCCTTGTGCACGAGCACCTTCGAGATGACCAGGGCGGAGAACATCGAAGTCAGAACACCAACCATCAAAGTCACAGCGAAGCCCTTCACGGGGCCGGTGCCCACGTTGTAGAGCACGACGGCCGTGAGCAAGGTCGTGATGTTGGCATCAAAGATCGTGACCGCAGCCCGGGAGAATCCATTCTTTGCGGCCTGCTTGAAGTTGCGGCCCTTGTCCATCTCCTCGCGGATACGGTCAAAGATCAGGATGTTGGCGTCCACCGCCATACCCACGGTCAGGATGATTCCGGCCACACCGGGAAGAGTGAGGGTCGCATCGAGAAAGCTCATGGCCCCGAGCAGCATGACCAGCGTCGAGGTCAGTGCGATGGAGGCATAGACACCAAAGCGACGGTAGTAATAGATCATGAAGACCATCACGCCGAGCAGTGCGATGCCGGAGGAGATAAACGCCTTGCGAACGTAATCCGCACCAAGGTTTGCACTCACGCGGTTCTCGCTCTCGATGGAGGGCTTGATGCTCAGGGACCCGGTGCGCAGCACCGTGATCATGTTCTGCACATACTCGGCAGTGAAGCTGCCGTAGATCTGGCCAGAGCCAGGCAGTACGCCGCCGATGTTGGCGCTGGTGACGATCTCTCCATTCAGGATGATCGCCATGGAGCGGTTGATGTGCTGCTCGGTGAAGTCCGTGAAGTCACCGACGCGCTGGGGAACCATCTGGAAGCCGACAGCTGGCAGGCCGAGGCTATCTTGGGACATGTAAGCCTGCTCAAGGGCCTCGCCGGTGAAGACCCAGTCCTCGTGGTCGATGGCCGGCATGTTGAGGATCGCCACAGCGCGCTCGAGGTCGCTAGTGGGGGCGTCGGGGTTGTCCTTGCGGGGGAACCACTGGAGCTTGGGGTCGGAGCCACCGTTCTCGGGTGCGATCGAGTTGAAGCCGGTGACTTTCTCCCCGGGGTTGGCCTCGAGCCAGGTACTGAGCTTGGCGCGCTCGCTGAGCAGGTCCGTGCTGGTGGCGGTGAAGTCCGTCGTCTCGGCTTCGATGACAAAGGCGAGATCGCCGAGGTTCTCGATCGCGTTACGGATCTCGTTGGTGCTGGTCAGCTTGACCACTTCGCCCTCGTTGTGGACCGAGACCGTAGTCTGGTTCTCACCGCGGGTCAGGCCCACAAGGCGCTTGCCCACGGTGACCTGGACTGTCCTTGCCACGCCATCGGCGCCCGTGGTCATCTTGTTTTCCTTTATCTCCTGGACGCGGCTATAGCGAATCTCCTCTTCGCCGACCTTGATCATGCCTCCGCCAGCGGGGAAGTCGTCGCGACCCTCACCGAGCTGGATGGAGTCGCCGTCCAAGGCAAGGGTGCCAATCATGCTCGCCACGGCCTTGCGGTCGCCGAGGGTGCTGCCCGGCAACTCAATGACGATCCGGTCCTCACCCTGGGTCGTGATCGAAGGCTCGCGCGTACCCGTCGGGTCAATGCGCTGGCGGAAGATCGCGATCATCTGGTTCAGCAGTCCAACCTTGTCGTTGAAATCCGCCTCCGAGATTTTTCCCTCAGCCAGTGCCTTGTCGAAGTCGACGCTGAGCACAATTTGGGTACCTCCCTGTAGATCGAGGCCCATGTTGAGGGGCGGCGACTTGAGGGTAAGTAGGCCAATCGAAATGGCGAGCAGAACGAAGATCGTGGTCAGTTTGCGACCGAGATTCTCGACCATAGCTAGGATCCGGAGTAACGGAGAGACGGAGTGAAAAGGGAAGGGCGCGCCCATCTTCTTTGGACAGCCCGATGGGCCGTCGGCCCCCCTCTAGGGGGCCCGGGAAGAGGGGCGCGCCTAAGGAAGCCCGGTTTAGGCTTCTTCGGTCGCTGCAGCTGCGGTCTGGTCGGCACGGGCCGTTTTGTCGGCTGCCTTGGCTGCGCGAGCCTTGTCGCCGAGCAGCTCGGTGACGCGGGTCTTCTTGCCAACGCGATCGCGGAGGAAGTAGAGCTTGGCGCGACGGACTTTACCGCGGCGGGTGACAACGATGTCCCTCACACGAGGGCTGTGGATGGGGAAGATTCGCTCGACACCTTCGCTCGCAACGATGCGGCGGACAACGATGGCGGTGCGGATGCCCGTACCTTGGACGGCGATGATGGTGCCGATGAAGAGCTGCACGCGCTCTTTCTCACCCTCGCGGATCAAGTAGTGGACCTCGACGGTGTCGCCGGCGTTGAGGGCGGTGACGAAGTCTTTCTTCATCTCCGATTCGAGGGTCTGGATTAGGCTGCTCATGGCTAGTTTGGGGTCATTCGGCGGACGCCGAAGGGAACGCTGTTGCGTGGACTCTGGTTTTACTGGTCTGATTTGGAAGCGGCGAGCAAGTCAGGGCGTCTGTGCTGTGTGCGCACATCCGCTTGCTGATTCCTCCACGCTTCGATGGCTCCGTGATCACCGGAGAGAAGTACTTGTGGCACTTCCCTTCCCCGGTAAACCCGTGGCCGCGTGTAGTGGGGGTGATCGAGACCACCCCCGTCCTGGAAGGAATCTTGCACTGCGGATTCTGAATCCCCGAGAACGTTGGGCAAGAGGCGAATTACCGCCTCGGCCACACACAGTCCCGGGAGCTCGCCGCCGCAAAGCACGAAGTCTCCCATTGAAATTTCATCCCACTCGCACTCTTCTCGAATCCGCTCGTCGAAGCCCTCGTACCTGCCGGCGAGTAGCATGATCCGCTTCTCTTTAGTGAGCTCCTCGGCCATGTTCTGGTCGAAGGGCCTGCCACTTGGAGTGAGCATGATCTTCCGGTAGGTGCCGTCGCGCCGCTCCAGCCACTCGACTGCGTCGAGGATTGGTTCGGGCTTGAGCACCATCCCGGGGCCACCGCCGAAGGGTCGGTCATCAACCGTTCGGTGTCGGTCCCTAGTGAAGTCACGGAAGTCAACCGGCTCGATCTTTACCAATCCTCGATCCTGGGCACCCCCTAGGATCGACGCCTTTGCATAGGAATCGACTACCTCGGGGAACAGGGTTAGGAAGGTAAAGAGCACGGACTTCTCCCATGAAATTGGGGCGCAGAGGATAGACGCATGGGCCCCAAAGGTCAAGGTTTCGCTAGGACTTAGGGCGCTTTGCTTAAACAGTAGATTAGGCCTTCGCGAGGAGTCTGGGCACAAGCCCTTGCCCCGGGCCCACTCCCCGGCGAGAATAGGGCCCACTACAAGGCGTGAGGCGCGGCCTGGGCAAGTGTGCACAGGACTCTCAAGCCATTATAGAGAAAAGGCTTAGGACGCCTACTTGCCCATGTTTACCGGTCTGGTTGAAGCTGCAGTTCCCGTCCGTGCCGTCGAGCCCTTGGGGACGGGCCTACGTATCGTGCTCGAAGCTCCCCCCAGCCAGAAATTAGCCTGGCGCGGGTCCATTGGAGAGAGCATCGCCGTGTCCGGCTGCTGCTTGACCCTAGTCGAGTCCCGGGACCCTGGCACACAGGACGTGGTGGACCCCGCAACGCCTGGCGCGGACATGGTCTTCGATCTGTCGGCCGAGACCGTGGACTGCACCTGGTTCGGAGAGCTCAAGGTCGGTGACATGGTGAACCTCGAGCGCGCCCTCGCCCTTGGGGATCGACTCGGCGGGCACGTGGTCTCGGGCCACGTGGATGGCCGCGGCTCCGTGCACGCGATCGAAGACAGTGGGGATGGTGGCAAGCTGTTCACCTTCTCCTGCGAGGATGGCTTCGAGCGCTACCTTGTGCCGAAGGGCAGCGTGACTGTGGACGGCATCAGTCTGACGGTTGTACGTCCTGGAGCGAACCTCTTCTCGGTGGCAATCATTCCCGAGACCCTGCGCGCGACCACCTTGGGCAGCGCGAAGGTGGGCGCGCCTGTGCACCTGGAGTCCGACCCATTTGGAAAATGGGTCGAGCAGCTGATTGCACCTTACTTAGAGAAGTTCTCTACAGGTCTAAAGCCGAAGAGCTGACCCGAACGCGGGCCAACCAAGCCAATGCGGTGAACGCCTAGAAGACGTTAAAGATCGCGCTTGTGAAAGCGGACACGGGGGCAGCCTCGCGGTAGTCCTCGAGGCTGCGGTTAAGTAGGCGCAGACCGACCATAAGCTCGTCGTAGAATTCGGAGCTGTTGAGGAGCTGGCTGACCGTCCCATCGCCTTCTTCAATGGAGGCGGCGATGCGTTCGAGGCGCGTGCCGAAGTCGCGGTAGGTAGTGTAGAGTTCGTCGGAACTAAAGAGGGCTCCGATGGTGCCCTCGCCCGCGACCACGCGCTCGGTGAGAGTCGCAAGGTGCGCGCTGGCCTGCTCGATGCTGACTGCCGCAGCTTCATCCTTGAGCAGCTTGCCAAGGCTGCCTTCGCCCGCCTCGAGGCCAGCGCTGATCGCTTCAAAGTTCGAGATGACCCGGACGATCTCGTCGGCAAGATCTTCATCTTGAAGAATTCGGCCCGCGATGCCCTTTCCATCCTTTAGACCCTCTGTGAGGATGTTTAGGTCGGCGAGCATGGACTCTACATCGCCGTGCAGGCTGTCGGTGTAGACTAACTTGCCGATGGTGCCCTCGCCGCTTGCAATGCGGTTCGAGATGGCCTTGGCATCCTCAGCGAAGACTACAAAGTCGCCAATAGCCGAGTCGAGCTTGTTCGCGAGAGCCTTATCGTTAAGCAGCTTGCCGATGGTGCCCTCATCGCCGGCGGCGGACTTGGTGATCAGCTCGACATTCGACATCACGTTCGAGAAGGAGTCCGAGTTGCCAGCGATCAAGGCAGACAGCTGCTCAAAAGCGTCCATGGGGCTCTTGCCCATCATTCCCTGCAGGGGAGAGTCGGCATGCCAGGTGATCTCAGGCATGGCACCCTCGCCAGGGTTGATGGAGATGTTGCGTCCGCCAAGAAGCGTCGACTCTTCGATCGTAATCTCGTAGTCCTCAAAGAGGTATACCTTCTCGTCGAGGTTGAGCAAGACTGTGACCCGCTGCTCGCGCTTCTCCGCCAGGGCATTGAAGTCGATCGACTTCACACGCCCCACACGAATGCCGGCCACATAGACGGCGTCGCCATTGCGTAGTTCGTTGGCCAAGGGGAACTGCACGCGCATCTTGATGACCTCGCCGAACAGCGTGACATCGTTGAGGAATAGCGTGTAGTAACCCAGCATCGTCATGGCGGCGATGGCGAGGAGTCCGAGCAGGGTCTGTTGCTTGTTGGACATTGGGGTTTGAAAGTCGGGGTTTGGTTTGGATCAGTCGGGATCCTGGCCGAGGAAGCGTCGCAACCTCGGGTGGTCGTGGTTCAAGAAGTCATCAGGCGCAGCGTCGACAATCACCTTGCCCTCATCGAGAAGGACAACGCGATCGGCCACCGTGCGGACACAGGAGACCATGTGTGTGATCACCATAGACGTGATGCCCAGGGTGTCGGAGACCTCACGGATCAAATGATTGATGGACTGAGAGATCTCGGGGTCGAGTCCCGCATTGGGTTCGTCATACAGAATCAATTCCGGCTCGGTGATCAGGGCCCTGGCCAGGCCCACACGCTTCTTCATGCCCCCGGAGATCTCACTCGGCATTTCGCTCCAGACACCCTCAAGATGCACCAAATCCAGCTTTTCGCGGACTCGCTGCTCGACCTCAGACGGGGAAAGGTCGGAGTTCTCCACTAGGGGAAGGGCGACGTTGTCGGCTACGCTCATCCAGTTGATCAGCGCGCCCTCTTGGAAGAGATAGCCCATGCGCTTGCGCAGGTTGAATAGCTCTGGTGCCGTGATGCGGGCCATGTCGTGACCCTCGACCCAGACGTCGCCGGAGTCCTGAGTCAGCAGCCCGATCGCGTGGCGTAGGGTCACGGACTTGCCAGTACCCGAGGGGCCCATGAGTATCAGCGCCTCGCCGCGCTTGACATCTAGGCTCAAGCCGTTGAGCACTTTCTTTGTGCCAAATGCTTTATACACCTTGTCGAAGCGAATGCTGACATCCTCGGGCACAGGGCCCGAGGAGAGCACGTCCGGCTTGCGTTGGTTTCTAATAGCTTGGGTCACGGATTAGTTCTGGTAGAGGAACCAGGTGATGAAATAGTTCACGATGATGATTGCGATGATCGAGTCGCGGACCGCGGTGCGCGTTGCGTCGCCAACACCCAGGGCGCCCCCTCGGGTGCGGAGCCCCTCGGCACAGGAGATGATGGCGACAACCCCGCCGAAGACCATGGACTTCATGAGCCCGCCGTAGACGTCCTTGGGCACGGCGACTAGGCCGCCGAGCTGCCGTAGGGATTCCAGTGCAGAGTCGTAGTAGAGGGGCGCACTCACGCCGAGCTGTGAGCGTGCCACAAAGCCGCCACCCACGATGCCCATAGTGTCTGCAAAGATTGTCAGCACTGGCGCCATGAGGATCAGGGCCACGACCCTAGGCATGACGATGAAGCTAATCTTGTCCACGGAGAGGACCTCCAGGGCACTCAGTTCGTCACTTACGGCCATGGTGCCGATTTCGGCCGCCAGTGCGCTGCCCACGGTTGCGCTCAGAATGATGGCGGTAATGAAAGGCCCCATTTCGCGGGCCATCGTCACGGCGACGACGATGCCGACCTGATCTTGCTGCCCATAATCCGCAAGCACCAAGCCGGTCTGCAGAGAGAGCACCATGCCCATAACAAAGGACACCAAGAGGACGACGTGCAGCACCTTGTTGCCCGCGCCATAGAGCTGGGCGGACACAAAGGCGCGACGCTTCGGAATGTGGTGAAGGCGCGCGAGGACCTGGAAGAACAGAACGCCCTGGGCCCCTAGACTGCGAGCGAAATTAGTAAACCCTGGGAAGATTTGCATCTCCGTCCTCTCCTGGGTTGTGTGTTTCTTTTGCCTTCAAGTCAATCAGGTGTTCGTGTTCGGTAGGGGACGAGTTCACTCCGCCCTTGGGTAGCTCCATGGCGGGCCAGCCTGGACCTGGGAAGGCGGGGCGCATTAGGCCTGAGTCGTGGACTTCGTCATCGGAGCTTCGCCAGCGGATCAGTCCGAAGAGAAGGGACGTCTCGGTGTAGCTCATATCATCGCGGTTGACGGTGCGCCTTGACCAGAGTCCAGTGAAGGATTTGCGATCTTCGACCGCGTTCTTTTCGCGCCACCAGAGCCCAAGCCAACCACGCTCCGTGCGGTTCTCGCCATCCTCCATCGAGCGGTACAGCTGCCAAATCCAGCCCCAGTGAAAGTCCACAAAGTCGCTCTTCATGAGCGGGTTGAGCGGCAAAACAGTATTGGTTGTCCGAGGCCCGGTGACCTCCTGGCTCCACAAGGGCCAAAACTTGCGCCAGGATTCGGTGATCTCACCTTCGCGCTCGCCCCGATCGATGCGCTCCGTCCAGCTGCGCCAAAAGGGCAGCATGTACAGGCTGTCGCGGTCGCGACCAAAGTAGTCCTCGTGGCGCCATGTGATCAGGGGCCACATCACAGATGTGGACTCCGCTAGATCGGCTTTGAGATGGCTGTAGAAGGGCCAGAAGCGTGTTCGCTCGACTCCGTTCGTGTTCTTGCCGCCGCGCTGGTAGCGGACGAGGGGGAAAGGCGCATCCACCTGGATAAAATCTTCGCGGGGGTCGGTGGCATAGCCAAAGAGTGGCCAAAGGAAGGTGTAGCCCCGGTAGGTGCCCACCTTGGTCTGGGTGAAGAGCGGGAAGGCGCTGTTGATGTGCTCTTGTTTCTCTTCCGGACGTTCGAGGTGGTTCGTTTGGAAGTTTCCGACGGGCCACAGCACGAAGCGTCGATCGTAGCTGTTGTCGCGCTTGACCTGGCCATAAAGGGGCCAGACGCGCCAGCCTTCGGTGTTGCCAACCCGGTTACCGTCGATATCGGTCTGGGGGCGCGTCAACGAAAAGACGGGGAAGAGGGCGTGGTCGGTTTCGTTCTTTTCGCGCACGGTCCGCATGTAGAGCGGGAACAGCACGAACCGGATCCGGTCGAAGGTGGCGAAGTCGCGGACGTCACCGTAGAACGGCAAGATGGCCAGGTGGTTGGTCTCGTCGGCCTCTTGGGTGTAGAGGATGCCCGGCAGCATCAGCATCATGAACTTGCGCCGGCCGCTGTTCGGGGTCGAGCGCGCTGTGTAGAAGGGAAAGAAATAGCTGACGAGCTCGTCTTTGCGCCAGGAGGTTCGGCCTAGAGGCGGAAACCAGTCGAGAATACGCGTGCCGTCTTCGTTCCAGGTCTCCGAGAGGATCGGGCGCAGGGCTCGGATCTTGGGGCCGCCTTCGGGGCCGGGATCCTTCAGCAGGCCGATGCCGCCGGCGAACTCGGCAGTCGTGCCGCCGTCGAAACCATTCATGTGGGTCGCAAATGGCGCCAAGTGCCAATCCGACGTCGGACTTGCACAGCCACCCACCAAGAGCGCCGCTGCGAGTGCGAGCTCTCTTCTCCTGCTTTTCCACCTCTCCGCCATGGTCCCATTCTCAACTTCTCTAGGCTTCGGAGCAAGCTTCTGCCCAGCAAGTTGCGCACAAGTAGACGTAGAGCTTGCGCCCTGCTAACTTCGACCCCGGAAACCACGCAACCCTAGGGCCGCACTCGGCCCAACCCTGACCATGACCACCTTCCTCAGCGGCATCCAATCCTCTGGCCGCCAGCACCTCGGCAACTATTTTGGCGCCATCAAGCAGCACATTGATGGGACCGCCACGCCCGGGGACCACTTCTACTTCATCGCGGACTACCATGCTTTGACCACCAGCCGTGATCCGGAAGAGCTGCGCGGCCTAGTCCAGGAGACTGCGATCACCTACCTGGCCCTAGGCCTCGATCCGGAGAAGTGCTCCCTGTTCCGCCAGACCGACGTGCCCGAAGTGCACGAGATCGCCTGGCTGCTGAGCTGCGTCACCGGCATGGGGCTGCTCGAGCGCGCGCACTCCTATAAGGATAAGGTGGGGAATGGCATCAAGCCGAACGTTGGGCTCTTCACCTACCCCGTCTTGATGGCAGCCGACATCCTCGCATACGACTCGGACGTTGTGCCTGTGGGCAAGGACCAGATCCAGCACGTGGAGATGACCCAAGACATGGCGGGCTACTTCAACAACACCTACGGCAAGCACACGCCGGACGGCTACGCTTTCGTGCGCCCCGAGTACCGCATGGCGGCCTCGGAATTGTTCCAAAAGGTGCCCGGTGTAGATGGCCAAAAGATGAGCAAGAGCTACGGCAACTCGATCTGGATTTTCGAGTCCGGGAAGAAGCTTAAGAAGGCCATTGGTCGCGTGCCCACTGATAGTCGCGAGCCCAGCGAGCCGAAGAACCCCGACGAGCTGGTCTTGTTTGACTTCTTAGCCTTGTTCTTGGAGGCCAAGGAGTTAGAGGATTGGAAGGAGCGCGTTCGCAAGGGAGGGCCCGATGCGCCCGGTTATGGCCACCTTAAAATGCGAGTTGTGGAGGCAATGGAGGAGTACTTCGCCCCGGCTCGCAAGCGTAGGGAAGAGCTGATCGCCAACCCTGCCGAAGTCGAAGCCGCCTTGCAGCGCGGCGCCGCCACGGCCCGTGCCCGGGCTCAAATGGTCCGCGACCGCGCCATGCGGGCCTGTGGCCTAAAGTAGCCTTAAATATGCATTTGAATGCCCTAAACAAACCCGAATCAAGGATGGATGCATCATGATGAACCGACTGCGAACTGGAATGGGCAAGCCTGGGCTTAGCCGCGCACAAAGCCGGAAGTCCAAGGGCACCCTGGTCCTGGGCGCACTCTGCGCCCTCACCCTCGGTGGCTGTGGGAGCACCGGTGATTCGCCCTCGGACGATGAGCAAGCCCTGGCCGAACAGGCTCTGGAGAAGCCCTGGACCGACGCCTTCACCCATGGCTCCCTGCTCGTGGCCGACCGCGTTGTGATCGAGGGCCCCAAGGGACTCATGGACCACGTCGCCCTGCGTCAGGATGCGACCAACTTGGACTACAGCGCGGACACCCTGCCCGAGGGCTTTCGCCAGGTTCTCAAGCGCAAGGACCCGTCTGCGTTTGTGGAGATCGTCGCTGGCCTCGACAACTGGAAGATCGTCGCTCTCGACAGTGTCATGGTGCTCGAGCGCCCCGGCGATGTGGAGGTCCGTATCGTGGCCGCCGGCCGCGTCTCCTGGCATAACACCGACGCCCGCGGCTCCCTATCCGGCGAGACCGAGCAGCGCGGCGATAGGCTCGTCTTTAGCGGCGGCAAGTGAGGGCCCTTCGAGCAGCGCTCCTCATGGGGCTTTTTTGCGCCGCGAGCTGCGGCGGCTCCGGAGTCGCGCCCACTTGGGAGCGCCCGAGCTTTGCCGCCCAGGGGATCCCCGCCGGGCACGAGGTCTACCTGCGTCAGGCGCGGGCCGCCCTAGAGCGTGGTGACTTCCTCAGCGTGAGCGCAATCCTCGCCAATACCCGACTCAATGGGCCAGATTGCGTCATTGCAGCGCTGATTGGCCAAGACGCGGAGCTCAGCCAAAAGCGAGCACCCCGCGGATTGATCTTCGGTCCTTGGCAGATGGTCTCCATGGTGGCCTGGCTTAAGGCAAAGCAGTCCCAGCGCGGGATCGACTTTCTTCTAGCGGCTCGTATGGACGAAGACGGCGTCGCCAGCATGAACATGCTCGAAGAGATCCTAAACGCTGAGCCTAGGAATCAGGCCGACATCCGCGCCTGGGCCCACTACGGTTTGGCGTTCCGGCTTATGGAGAGCGGCGATTTGGGCGCCGCCCGGGCCAGCCTGCGCGAAGCTCTGAAGGCGCAGCCTGGCCACCTGCTTGCCCGGCGCCTGGAGGTTCGGCTCGAGTCCTCGGGCCAGCAGCTCGCCAGCAAGGAAGTTCGCCTGGCCTATTGGCTCGATCGCGCGATGGAAGCCGCCGAGGTGCCGTCCGCCGTCTGGTACGACGCGGTGGTCGACCTGGCGATCCTGCGCATGGGGCGCAACGACGGCAAGGGCGCCCTCGAGGCCTTGCAAGGGCTCGACTATCTGCGAGGCGCGAGCCTAGGCGAGACGCCTGGCGCACCCTCGAGCCCATGGGGTCCGGCCGGCTTAAGCACAGCGATCCGGGCCGGCTTGGCCCGGGCCGCCGCGCTGGCCTCGGTGGGGCGTGCCGAGGAGGCCCTCGCCCAGAGCAACGCCATCCTCGCGACGGCTACCGAAGCCGGGCTCTCCCTGCCCCTAGCTGAGATGCAGCGGGCCCGTCTCTTCGAGCGCTGGTTCCGGGAGCCAGAGAAGGCCGCCGAGGCTTGGGCGGCGGCACTAGAGATCATTGCCAAGAAAGTGCAGACCGGCGCCGTCAGCGGCAACGAGTTCGACGAACTGATGCGCTTTATCCAAGCCCAGGTTCGGCTCGAGCGCCTACGCAATGAGGGCTTCGGTCTACCGCTAGAGTCCGGTGCCCCGTGAAGGCCGTGGTACAGCGCGTGAGCCGCGCCGAAGTGCGGGCCTTAGGCAAGGTCGCGGGCAAAATCGGGCACGGAATGGTGATCTTCGTCTGCGTTCTAGAGGGAGATGGCGAGGCCAGCTCCCGGGCCCTAGCTGAGCGCATCGCGCGCTTCCGGTTCTTCGTCGATGACGACGGCAAGATGAACTTGTCCGCCCTAGACACCGATGCATCGGCCCTTGTGATTAGCCAGTTCACCCTAGCTGCTGACGGTAAAAAAGGCCGCCGCCCCTCCTTTGATAGGGCCGCCCGCCCAGATGTCGCCCGTCCGCTGTACGAGCACTTTGCCGAATGCCTCGCAGACCTGGGGCTAACTGTGGCCCGCGGAGCCTTTGGCGAGCACATGGATGTGGAGTGCGTAGGGGACGGTCCTGTCACCTTCTCTTTAGAAGAGATTCCGGCAACCTGAGACTCTGGTGCAAACTGACGCAAGTTCTTACTTGACGAAAGGTTAGTGCCATCTGAGAATCGGGAGGTCCCCAGGTGAGGCCACTCCCATCACCACCCCCCCTATGAGCGAGCAGAACGGAACCACAACGAAGAAGGAACTCGTCAACCGCATTGCAGCGGATCTTGGCGTGAAGAAGGTCCTGGTAAAGGACGTGATTCAGAACTTCCTCGATTGCATCATCGACGAGTTGGCCCTTGGCCATCGACTCGAGTTCCGCGAGTTCGGTGTGTTCGAGGTCAAGGAGCGTGCTGCGCGCTCGGCCCAGAACCCGCGCACCTTGGAGAAGGTGCAGGTGCCCGCCAAGCGCGTGGTCAAGTTCAAGGTCGGTCGCAAGATGCGCCTCAACGTCTGCGAGAATACGCCGGAAGCGGCGGCTGCCAAGAAGCCCGAGAAGGCGCCGGACGGTAAGCCAAATGCATCGAGTGGCTTCGAGCGCTCGACCCCGCCGAACTTGAACCCGGACTCGAAGTTCGGCTAAGGACGGCGACTTGAAAAGCGGCCTTGGATGGCTGCCTACAACCCACAAAGCGAGGGCGACCCTAGGGCCGCCCTCGCTTCGTTCTGTCCACTCGCATGCGGATGGCCTTGCGCCGGGTTACGCCGTCGCTGGCTCCGTCGCCTGGGCAGCGGCCACGAGTCCGCGCTCGACATCGGCAAGCAGGTCGTCGAGGTGCTCGACGCCAACGGAGAGGCGCACAAGGCCGTCGGCCATGCCGGCGGCTTGGCGTTCCGCCGCGGGGATCGACGCGTGGGTCATGATCGGCGGGACCTCCACCAGGGATTCCACACCGCCAAGGGACTCGGCCAGGGTGAAGACGCGGGTGGCCATGGAGAAGGCCTTCCCCCCGGGTACGCCGGTCTTAAGCTCGAAGCTGATCATGCCGCCGAAGCTGCGCATCTGTCTCTTGGCTAGGGCGTGGGCAGGGTGGGACTCAAGGCCGGGGTAGATGACCTTGTCGACTTCGTCTCGGGACTCGAGAAACTTGGCGATCGCCATGGCGTTCTCGGAGTGGCGATCCATGCGCAGGGCCAAGGTCTTGGTGCCACGCATAACAAGGAAGGAGGACATGGGGCCGAGTTGGCCGCCGCAGGTGTTCTGGTAGAAGGCGATCTCTTCGCATAGCACCGGATCGTTGCCGACGATCGCGCCCGCGACTGCGTCCGAGTGCCCTGCCAGGTACTTCGTGCACGAGTGCAGCACCAGGTCCGCGCCTAGGTCCAGGGGAGCCTGGAGGTAGGGGGATGCGAAGGTGTTGTCGACCACAAGGTGGGTGCCCGCGGCATGGGCGATCTTGGCGCAGGCCTCGATATCCGTCACGCCCAACATCGGGTTGGACGGGGTCTCGATGTAGAGGTATTTGATCTTGTCGCCAGCCGACTTGACGGCAGCTTCCGTGGCGGCCAGGTCTGTGGTGTCGACGAAGGTAAACTTGACGCCATAGCGCTCGAAGAACTTCGTAAACAAGCGGTAGGTGCCACCATAAAGGTCAATGCCAGCCACGATGTGGTCACCGGGATCTACCCGGGACAGCAGCGAATCGATGGCTGCCATGCCCGAGGCAAAGCAAAGGCCCCAATCGGCCTTTTCCAGGGAGGCAAGGTTCTGCTCGAGTGCCGTGCGCGTCGGGTTGGTCGTGCGCGAATACTCGTAGCCGAGCAGAGGCTCGCCTGGAACCGGCTGGGCATAGGTGCTGTTGAAGTAGACCGGCGTCATCAAAGCCCCGTTTTCGGGGTTTGGTGACTGGCCGGCGTGAATCGCGCGTGTCTCAAAGCGCGCCGTCTTGGGGTCGATCGAACTCATGGCGGCATTCTACCCCAGGACAGCGCTCGTAGTTGCAGCTAAGTGACACGATGGGGGCTGCTTGGCGCGTCCCGTCGGGGTAGGATGGCCCCATGTCCACGGATCCAACAAACGCTATGGCCCGGCTAGGGGACAAGGACCAGGGGGAGCGCCGCTTTCTGCCCTGGCTCTTGGTCTGGCTAGTACTGGCGGTTCCGATGGTGCTAATGGTCAACGAGGACCGCAGCTGGGGCTGGGATGAGTCCATGCACGTGGGCCTGCCAGCCACCCACATGGCCCACGCCATAGGCAGTGGAGATCTAGGCGAGGCCGCCAGGGTCGCCCTCGATTGCAACCAGTACCCATTCGTCTATCCCACCGTGGTCGCGGCCGCCGAGCTATTGTTCGGCGCGGCCGACAATCCTGAGCACTTCGGTCGTCGGGTCGGCCGCTTTGTCTGGTCCCTTGGGCTCCTCGGACTGCTGCTGCTCTCCTTTGAACTCAGCGTCGGCTTGGCCGAGTCCACCCGCAAGCTGGCCGCCTTCTTTACCCTCTGCTTGGGGCTCTTCTCGCCACTGTTCATGGACTACTCCGGAACCTGGTTCCTGGAGGTGCCCTTCGCCACGGTGTCGATCTTCTGCCTGGCGCTTTGGCTGCGCCGCACAAGGCTTATGGGATATCCCGGTGGCGGGCGTCGCGATCTCGCCGTGGGCGTACTGATCGCCATGGCGTTCTTTACGAAGTTTAACTACGGCCTGCTGCTTGGCGCGGGCCTCTTCCTCGATGTGTGCCTGGGCGCTTTTTTCGCGATTCGAGATCGTACGGTGATCCTATTCGCGCTTTCGACCCTACGCATTGCCCTGGTGCCCCTGGTCGCATTCGCCTGGTGGTTCCTGCTCCCCCTGCCCGGTGGGAGCGCTGTAGCAGAGATTCATCGCACCGCATTTATGGACTTTCTCGCCGGAAACCAGCAGCTCGAACGCGTGTCGGATGCGCGGCGCCTGTTGGACCTAGGGATCGGGCTCTTCGCTACGCCTCGGGCACTGCTGGCCGTGGTCGTCGGGCTCGTACTTAGCCTGGCCCTGTTGGTGCGCACCCCGCGCAGGGTCGGCAGCCTGTGGATCGTGCTACTCACCATGGGCATCCCGATCGCGATGCACAACTTCCACCTCGATCGCTTCCTGTTGGGACCGGCGCCCTTCGCCTTCGCTTTGGGCGCGTTGGGGCTTGCCCATGGCTTGGGTCCGGTGCTGCGCGGCCACGCTGCCCTGATCGGGGCACCCTTGCTCGTTGCCCTCGCCCTGGTGATGCCCAGCCTGGACGGCAACCTGCTCTTCGCTAAGACCGTCGGCTTCGCCTCCCCCAAGGATGGCGTGACTCCCGCCCAGGTCGAGGCCACGGCCCAGGTCCGCGCCTACCAAGAGGCCATGATCGTCGAGCGCCAGGCCATGGCCCCCTGGCGTCCGCTCTCCACGAACGGTATTGCCTCCGCGGAGGCGAGCCAACTGCTCGACCTCATGGCGACCGAGGTCCTTGCCGTGCAGGCCACCCATGGGTCGGCAGCGAAGTTCGGCTGGCTTGGGATCAACACCGAGCTCTCTCCGGCCGCCCTGCACATCGGTGCAGTCGCCCGCGGCAGTGACCCCGGCCGACTGCGCAGGGATGCCGGACTGGTGCGCGGCGACGGAAACCCAGACCTGTGCATGACGTTCCAGGGCGTGGATCCCGGCTGGCACGATGACCAGCTGCAGGCCTGGTCCAGGGGCTTCGAGGTCATCTTTATGACCACGCCGTTCGCTCTCAAGCCCCGCAAGAACCGCGAATTCATCCGCGGCTACCAGGAGCGGCTCGTGGCTCTAGGTGACTTCACCCCGACTAAGCTAGGCGAGGTCGAGGTTGCCCAGCCCCTGAAGGAGCCCTTGGTGGTCTCCCTCTATGCCATGCGGAGAAGACGTTGAGCGCCACGACCTTGGAGCGCTTTGCGGCGGATGCCCTGGACTGGCCCGCGGTACGGGAGCTGCTGGCGAAGCACGCGGCCTCGGCTTTGGGCCGGCGTGCGCTGGAGGAGCTGCAGCCGCGGGCTGAGTCCGATGCCCGGGAGGCTTTGGCCCGCTGCGACGAGCTGCTGCGCCACGCCACCGAGGGCGGGCTCGCGGACAGCGTCTCGAACCCCTACGACTCAACCCGTGTGCCGCCTCTGGCGGGTATCACGGACCCAGCGCCGATCCTGTTGATCGCCAGGCGCTTCACGCGAGCCCTCGACGAGGAGGAGTTCCGCGTCCTGGCGACCTTCCTGCGCGCTCTGGCCAAGCTGGGGCGTTGGGTCTCGGCTCGGGCCCCAGAGCTGCCTGCTTGCGCGCGTCTGGGTGCGGAGATCCCGGACCTGGTTATGCTGACCGCCGAGCTGGACAAGTCCCTCGACGACCGCGGCCGAGTGGTGGACGAGGCCTCCGGCATCCTGCGTGACCTGCGCCGGAAGATCGCCAAGCTCGAAAGCGAGATCGACCGTGTGATGAAGCGTATCGCGGGCTCAGCCGAGGTGCGCAAGTCCATGGCGGAGGGCCAGCAGGGCCGCGTGCACCTGCGCGGGGGGCGGCCGGTGCTGGCCGTGCGCGCCCGCGAGCGCCGGCGCATCAAGGGCATCGTGCACGACCGCAGCCAGAGCGGCGAGACCCTGTTCGTCGAGCCGGAAGCGGTCATCGAGCCGGGCAACCGCATGGCCGACCTGCGCGTTACCGAGACCCGGGAGGTGAACCGTATTTTGATGGAGCTGACGCGGCTCGTCTTCGCCGCCGAGCCTGAGCTCCACCATGCGATTAATGTGGCGGCAGAGTTCGAAATCGGCACTCTTTCGGCACTTTGGGCCCTGGAGAACGGCGGGCGCGTAGTGACAGACAGCGGCGGCAAAGGGCTGCTCCTGCGGGCCATGCGCCACCCCTTACTGGTGCAGAAGGAGCGCGATGGAGAGCTCGACGCCTGCGTGCCCATCGACCTTCGGCTAGGGGACGACTTCGACCTGATCGTGATCACGGGACCAAACACCGGGGGCAAGACCCTAGCCCTCAAGAGCGCCGGCTTAGCCGCGCTCTTCGTGCGCCTGGGCCTGCCGCTGCTTTGCAGCGAGGGCTCCCGGGTCCCCTTTTATGAGGGCACCTTCGCGGACATCGGAGACGAACAAGAGGTGGAGCAGAACCTGTCGACCTTCTCCTCGCACCTGGTTCGCATTCGCGCGGCCCTAGAGCGGGGCGATGGGGGAGCCGGCCCGCGCACCCTGACTCTCTTCGACGAGCTCGGGGGCGGCACGGACCCCGACGAGGGGGCAGCCCTGGGCGAGGCCCTGCTGGAGGAACTGCTGCGCCGCGGCGCGCCCTCCCTGGTCTCGACACACCTCGGCCGCCTTAAAGAAGTTGCCTACCGCCACGGCCGGGCAGAGAACGCCTGCACCGAATTCGACCTCGAGACCCTAGCGCCCCAGTATCACCTGATCGTCGGCATCCCGGGCGAATCCCGCGCACTGGCCATCGCCAAGCGCCTCGGTCTACCCAATAACCTGCTCGAGCGTGCTGCCATGTGCCTTGAAGCCTCCGGGCACACGGGCGGCGAGCGTGAAGCTTTGTTCGCAGACCTGCGCCAGAGCCGCACCCAGGCCGAAGAACTGCGCGGTAAGGCCGAGGCCAAGCTGGGTGAGGTCGAGCACGAGCGACGCAGCCTGCGCGAGGAGCGCGATGCCCAGGCCCGCCAGGTGAACCTGCTGGCCAAGGAGGCCCAGCAGGGCATCGAGGGCCGTCTCCGGGACGCCAAGTCGTATCTAGTGAAGTCGCGTACCCTGCTGCCCCAGATGCCCAAGATCGCCCGCATGGAGATGCAGGTCATCTTAGACAGCCTTGAGGAGACCCTCGAGGGCTCGAGCCTAGACGACCTGCGCAAGGACTTCCTCGAGGGGCTTAAGAAGGGCGACCACGTCTGGGTGCCGCGCTACCGCAAACGCTGTCAGATCCGTCGTATCTTCAAGTCCAAGCGCCGGGTCACCATCCAAGTAGGCCGGGCCGAGTTTGAGGTTGGCTTCGAGGAGATCTCGACCTACGACACCATTTAAACGGTCGATGCCTTCCAGGCGTTTCCGTGGGGGAGGCGGCTCTCCCAGATTTAGCGCTGCGCGCGGGTAGGGGCGGTTGGGCGTCCGGGCTAAGTCCCCCTAATCGTCCAGGGCCCACCCACAACAGCCCACAACAGCCCGATGCTCACCCTCGCCACCCTTGAGCCGTTGCGACCCAAAGAGGCTCCCCGATTAGCAGCAGGGTGGGGGAACCCCCTTAACAGCGGCCCCCGTGACGCTCAATCCGTCCTAATCCCCCTCGTCCGTTAGGGGCCCGGACCTCGACTGGTGATCGAGAAGCCAAGCGCCCAACCTCCCCAATCCCGCAGGGCGCCCGAGCCCCCACCCAGCAAGAAGTTGAGGGACTTTAGGAAAAACCCGCACGATAGGTTGACCTAGCGGCACCGCTCCCTATGATTCCCGTCCCCAAGTGCGAGAAGCCTCGTCTCGGGACAACAACCTTGCAAGCCAGCGTGGCTCAATTGGCAGAGCTCTTGATTTGTAATCAAGCGGTTGCGGGTTCGAGTCCCGCCGCTGGCTCCAAAATCATGGCCTGTGCCATGTGCAAGCACGAAAAGAACACTCCGGACCTAGTCCGGAATCGGCCTGGCGACCAGTCGCCTTGCCTGCTCACTGAAAACGAGACCTGGACCGGAAGATGACGGAAGCGACGCTCCGTTGAGGCCGCCACGCCCACAAGTTTGTGGGCCGGCCCTCACGTTGAAGCGACGCGTTTGGACCGCGTTCCGGCCGGTGTGCAACTCTCCCATGGGGGAATACTCAAGCGGCCAACGAGGCCAGACTGTAAATCTGGCGGCCATGCCTTCGCAGGTTCGAATCCTGCTTCCCCCACCATATAAGACTCTGGGTCTCCACGATCGTGGTGCGCTAGGGGCTGACCGCAAGCTTCGCCTATGGCGTGGGCGGCACGGTGGGGCGGATTGCACGCGGGCCTTCGCAAACCCAACTCGTGATCAACCCCGGTGGTGGACCCTTAAACGCTCATGCGGGCGTAGTTCAATGGTAGAACCTTAGCCTTCCAAGCTAATGACGACGGTTCGAGTCCGTTCGCCCGCTCCACTCCCGATACTCTGGTCCAGACTATGCCCCGCCCCTGGGGTCCGGCAGCACGCCACGACTCTTGGGCGTTGGCTGCTGTAGCTCAGTGGTAGAGCACTTCATTGGTAATGAAGAGGTCGCGGGTTCAAATCCCGCCAGCAGCTCCATTTCAACAACTCAATTCTTCTGTGCGGCCACTAGGCCGCACTTGTTACCCGGCGCACTCACTTCGAGGGCGTCAAACCATCACCTGGGCTTCGGCCCACTTTCGGAACTCCCGATATGGCTAAGGAAACCTTCGAGCGGAACAAGCCGCACGTAAACATTGGCACCATTGGTCACGTTGACCACGGTAAGACCACTCTTACGTCGGCTATCTGCCGTCACCAGGCAAACCGTGGCCTCGCCGAGGCTAAGAACTTCGACGAGATCGACAAGGCCCCTGAAGAGAAGGCCCGCGGTATCACCATCTCGACCACCCACGTCGAGTACGAGTCAGCGGCGCGTCACTACGCACACGTCGACTGCCCCGGTCACGCCGACTACGTCAAGAACATGATCACCGGTGCCGCCCAGATGGACGGCGCTATCCTGGTTGTGTCCGCCGCTGACGGCCCGATGCCCCAGACGAAAGAGCACATCCTGCTCGCCCGTCAGGTCAACGTGCCCTCGATCGTCGTGTTCATGAACAAGGTCGACCAAGTCGACGACGATGAGCTCCTCGACCTGGTCGAAATGGAGATCCGCGAGCTTCTGGACAAGTACGACTTCCCCGGCGACGACACCCCGATCATTCGCGGTTCGGCCCTCGGCGTGGAGAACGCGCTCAACGACGGCAAGCCCGTTGAAGACGGTGCATTCACCTGCATCGACGAGCTCATGGAGGCTGTCGACAGCTTCGTTCCCGAGCCCGAGCGCGAGACCGACAAGGACTTCCTGATGCCCGTCGAGGACGTGTTCTCGATCGAGGGTCGCGGTACCGTCGTCACCGGCCGTGTCGAGACCGGTATTGTCAAGGTTGGCGAAGAGATCGAGATCGTTGGTATGGGTGAGACTGCAAAGACCACCTGCACCGGCGTCGAGATGTTCCAGAAGATCCTCGACGAGGGTCGCGCTGGCGACAACATCGGTGCCCTCCTCCGCGGCGTCAAGAAGAGCGACATCCAGCGCGGTCAAGTTCTCTGCAAGCCAGGAACCATCACCCCGCACACCAAGTTCGAGGCTCAGGTCTACATCCTGTCCAAGGACGAAGGTGGTCGCCACACGCCTTTCTTCTCCGGTTACCGCCCCCAGTTCTACTTCCGCACCACGGACGTGACTGGTACCGCTAACCTTTTGGAAGGCGCTGAGATGTGCATGCCTGGTGATGACGTGAAGCTTGAAGTTACGCTTCTCACCCCCGTCGCCATGGACGAGCAGCTGCGCTTCGCTATCCGCGAAGGTGGCCGCACCGTTGGCGCTGGCGTTGTTACGAAGATCATCGAGTAGATGATCCCCTGCCGGACGCGCCTCCCACTTCTTGTGTGTTGTGGGGGGCGCGCCTAGCAAACCCCGCTGCGCGATCCATTTCGGAGCGCCGGCCTAGGACCAAGAGAATCCCATGAAGACCAAAGAACGTTACGTGTTCCTCGTGTGTTCCGAATGCCGGAACCGCAACTACACGACCCACAAGCGTCAAAAGGCGGTCTACAAGCTTGAGAAGAACAAGTACTGCCGGTTCTGCCGGAAGCACACGTCCCACCGCGAGCGCAAGCTCTAAGGTCGGCTCACTTCAATCGCACCCATCTCCTGGGTGTGCCTCGAGCACCGCAACTCTCACCCCGACTCCACAATGATGAAAGCCTATAAGAGCGAACAAGGACGAATGGTCCGCATGGGGGCGTTTTGGACGCTTGCCCTACTGTTCTTGTATGGCTGCATGTCTCTAAATGTGACGCTCTATGCGTTCATGGACAGCATGCAATCTTCTATCGGCAAGATTCCGATTCTTGGCTGGAGCCTGACTGGAGCCTTCTTGGTCTCGACCGGTCTGTTCCTTGTGGGGTTCATTTTGCTCTTCCGCTGGCACCAGACTCCCAAGCTTGCCGACCTCCTCATTGAGACGGAGTCCGAATTGCAAAAGGTGACCTGGGCGAAGATGCCCGAAGTGGTCAACTCGTCTATCGTCGTGATCGGCTTTGTTCTCTTCCTGATGGCCTTCCTGGCCGGATCGGACGTGATACTTAGCCGTATCTCTGACTACATCCTTAACGGTGGAGGCTCCTAATGGCTGCCTACGAGTGGTACTTTGCTCGCTGCCAGGCCGGTCGTGAAGACTCGGTCTGCAAGCAACTCATCAAGCGCCTTGCTGCTGCCGGATTGGAGGGGAACATCCCCCAGATCCTGGTCCCAGTGGAAAAGGTGACTGACCTTCGCGCTGGTAAGAAGCGCATCGTCAAAAAGAAGCTCTACCCGGGGTACCTGATGATCCAAGCGGATCTGTCGGATCCCGAGTGTCCCGAAGCAATCAAGGCGCGTTCGACCCTCAAGTCAACGCGCGGCTTCGGAGAATTCCTCGGAATGGGTGGCGAACCCACCCCGATCCCCGAGGACGAGGTTGCTTCGATCCTTGCTCGTATGAGCGAATCCGAAGATCGTCCTAAGGTGGCCATTGGCCTCAAGAAAGGCGATGTTGTAAAAGTCAAATCAGGGGCCTTCGATGGCTTCGATGGAGCCGTCGATGAAATCAATCCGGACAAAGGTACAGTCCGGGTGATCGTCACCATCTTCGGTCGACCGACCCCTGTCGAATTGGAGTACTGGGAAGTGGAGGCCGTCTAATTATGGCCAAAGAACTGACAGCAAAAATCAAACTGCAATGCCCTGCGGGGAAAGCTACACCCGCTCCGCCCGTTGGCCCCGCACTGGGTGCCCACGGAATCAACATCGCCGGATTTGTAAAGGAGTTCAACGATCGCACCCGCGATCAGATGGGCCTCATTATTCCGGTGGAAATCTCGGTCTACAAGGACCGCAGCTTCGACTTCATCCTGAAGTCCCCACCAGCCGCTGTGCTGCTTAAGAAGGCAGCCGGTCTGGAAAAGGCCGCTGGCTTTGTGGGGCACATGATGGTTGGGTCGGTGACGCGCGCCCAGGTGGAGGAGATCGTCGAGCTCAAAAAGGCCGACCTCAACGCCCGCGACTTGGATCATGCTTGCCGTATTATTGAAGGCACAGCGCGCTCCATGGGTATCGAGGTCAAGGGCTAATCAAGGATCACTACTATGGTTAAGCAAAGCAAAAGGATGCAGGAAGCCATCGCCGGAATCGACCGGTCGAAGGTTTACGAGGTCGCGGAAGCCCTCACCTTGCTCAAGAGCCTTCCTGCGGCAAAGTTCGATGAGACGGTAGACATTGTTGTCCGTCTCGGGATTGACCCAAAGAAGTCCGATCAACTCGTTCGTGGTGCCGTCTCCCTTCCTAAGGGTATCGGCAAGACCATCAAGGTCATCGTCTTCGCTGAAGGCGACAAGGCAGACGCCGCAAGGGAAGCCGGTGCCGACGAAGTCGGCAGCGACGACCTGGCCGAAAAGATCGCCGGTGGTTGGATGGACTTCGATGTCTGTATCGCTAGCCCCGACATGATGCGTCACGTTGGAAAGCTGGGTAAGGTACTTGGTCCCCAGGGCAAGATGCCGAGTCCTAAGTCTGGAACCGTGACCCCTAACGTGGCCCAGGCCGTCGAGGAGTTCAAGGCCGGTAAGGTTGAGTTTCGCACCGACGCCGGTGGCAATGTTCACGCCGGTCTCGGCAAGCGTTCCTTCTCCGTGGAGGACCTCGAAGCCAACCTCAGCGCGTTCCTCGATAACCTGATCGGCATGCGTCCCCCAGTCGTCAAGGGCGAGTTCTTGAAGAAGATCTCGATCAGCACCTCCATGGGCCCTGGCGCATGGATTCAATACGGAGCCTAGAACTATGCCGAATATTGTCAACAACCTCGGTCTGGCCGAGCTTAAGTCTGCCTTCGGTGAAGCCGAGGGCATGCTCTTCTTCTCCATGGCCGGACTGACCATGGAAGAGAACGAAGAGCTCCGCGGCTCTATGTTCGAGAGTGGTGCCCAGGTTCGCCTGGTCCGCAACCGACTCGCCAAGTTGGCCCTGGCCGATCGTGGCCTTGAGGTCGACGCGGATATCTTCAAAGGCAACGTTGCCATTGCTTGGGGTAATGCCGAGGCTGCCATCGGCGCTGCCAAGATTGTCTCCGAAGCTAAGACCCTCCGTAAGGAAGGTAAGATCGGCGTCCGTGGTGGTGTTCTCGAGGGCAACGTTCTCGACGCCAACGACGCTGCTGCTCTTGCCAACGTCCCCGATCGCATGACCCTTCAGGCCATGTTGCTCGGTGCCCTCTCTGGTCCCGCCCGTAGCCTTGCTACGGTCCTCGATGCCAACCAAAGCTCCTTGGCTCGCGTGCTCCAGGCCCGCGCCGACCAAGGGGAGTAGCGCTTCGGCGCCCATAAAACAAACCTTTCCAACCTCTGTCTTCGTGGCATTGGTCCTTCAGAATCAACGATTCAACTAACCCTCCTAAACCGAGAATTTATCATGTCCGACGAAACCAACGTGGTTGAGCTGGAAGCTGGTCTTCAAGAGATCGCTGACAAGCTTGATAGCCTTACCCTCCTTGACGCTTCCAAGCTTGTGAAGCACCTTGAGGACAAGTGGGGCGTGAGCGCCGCTGCACCCGCTGCTGTTGCTGCTCCCGCCGCTGGCGGAGGCGATGCCGCTGAAGAGAAGACGTCCTTCGACGTCATCCTTGAAGCTGCTGGCGACAAGAAGATCCCCGTCATCAAAGAAGTCCGCGCCATCACCGGCCTGGGCCTCAAGGAAGCAAAGGCTATCGTTGACGAGGCTCCTAAGCCCATCAAGGAAGGCTGCACTAAGGAAGAGGCTGAAGAGCTCAAAGAGAAGCTCGAAGCTGCCGGAGCAACCGTCAAGCTGGCTTAAAGCCGCACTTGACCTCCTCCCGAGACTTTCCGTCTCTGTTTGACCCGCACGGGCACCACCAGTTTGGTGCCCGTGTCGGGGACTTTTGTGTCGAGCGGAATCCCGTCCCGTTGCGCCTATTTGGGCAGCGCGTTCGCGGACTCTGATTCGAAGGCCATCTTTCGTGGCCTGAGGGCAGGAGCTTTTTGCTCCTGTTTGCACCCATAAATGCAGGCACTGCGCCTGCCCCCCGTAGCCGAGCTAGCTCCATGCCTACGACTCTTTTGCCGTTGCACAGTTTTGGGA
The DNA here is from genome assembly GCA_029250885.1 of Planctomycetota bacterium. Taxonomy (GTDB): domain Bacteria; phylum Planctomycetota; class UBA1135; order UBA1135; genus CALBMX01. The sequence goes on along the minus strand of JAQXEK010000077.1, from coordinate 17,279 downwards.
AGTACCCGGACATCGTCCCCCTTCCTAACCTGGTCGAAATCCAGACCAAGTCCTACGACGATTTCTTGTTGTCGTCTACGCCTCCGGGCAATCGGCCCGACAAGGGCTTACAAGCCTTGTTGCAGGAAGTCTTCCCGATATATTCCTTCGACAAGACGATGTGCCTTGAGTACGTCAGCTACGACCTTGGTGCGCCTCGGTACACCGTTGAGGAGTGCCGGCAGCTTCGCCTGACCTACGGTTTTCCGTTCAAGGTCCGTCTGCGTCTGGTCAAAGAGGAGCCTATTGAGGAAGAGGTCTACCTAGGTGAGATCCCGATCATGATCGGTGGTGGCGAGTTTATCGTCAACGGATCCGAGCGTGTGGTCGTGAGTCAGCTCCACCGGTCACCCGGCGTGGACTTCAGCATCGATAAGGCGGTCACGGACCGCAAGCTCCATAACTGCTGGATCATCCCGGAGCGCGGCTCTTGGATTGAGCTCAACGTCACGAAGAAAGAGCTCCTGCAGATCCGGATCGATCAATCCGGCAAGTTCTCTGCTGTTAGCTTCCTACGCGCCCTCGACGAAGACCTGTCGACGGACCAGGACATCCTCCGCACCTTCTACGAGACCAACGTGGTCAAGAAGCGCAAAGGCCAAACCGAGAATGCTTTTGCCAAGAAGATCACGAACCGCATTGCTGTTGGCGATGTGGTTGTGCTCAAGACTGGCGAGGTCCTTGTGCCCTCCGGTGAGCCGATCTCAGAGACGGCTGCCCTCGAGATTGCAGCCAGCGACTTGGCCCAGGTGGAGATCGTCAAAGGCGATATCGAAGACCTGGACATGCTGATCATCAACTCGATGAAGGACGATCCGACCTGCCGCAGCCACGCGGATGCGCTGCTGCGCATCTACACGCGTCTGCGTCCTGGCAACCCGCCCCAACTCGAGAAGGCCCGCGAACTCTTCCACGAGAAGTTCTTTGATCCCCAGCGCTACCGCCTGGGCAAGGTTGGACGCTTCCGCCTAAACCGCAAGTTCAACCAGGACATCGCCGAGAACATCCAGGTTCTGCAGGCCGAGGACATCTTGAACTCGGTTAAGTATCTGCTCAAGCTCCGCTCGGGTAAGGGACTGCTTGACGATATCGACAACCTCGGTAACCGACGCGTCCGCAGCCTCGCCGAGCTTGCAGGTGAAGAATTCCGCAAGGGACTCCTCAAGCTGCGTCGCACAGCCCAAGAGCGCATGAACATGGATCAAGGTGACGGGGTCTCTCCTCGAAACCTGATCAACTCGAAGACGTTCTCAAGTGCGGTGGACTACTTCTTCGGCCGGGGTGAGCTCTCCCAGGTTGTTGACCAGACCAACCCCCTCAGCCAGTTGGCCCACGAGCGTCGCCTGTCAGCGCTTGGCCCAGGTGGACTCAACCGCAAGCGCGCGGGTTTCGATGTGCGAGACGTTCACCTGTCCCACTACGGTCGCCTATGCCCGATTGAGACGCCCGAGGGCTCGAACATTGGACTGATCTCCTCCCTGGCTCTCTACTCGAGCTTGGACGATTATGGCTTCCTCGTTGCTCCTTATCGCAAGGTCAAGAAGGGCAAGCTGACCGACCAGGTCGTCTACCTACGCGCCGACCAGGAGGAGGGCCAGGTGATGGCCCCCGCCGACGTCAAGATTGACGCCAAGCACAACCTGACGGACGAGCGCGTGCTCGCCCGCATGGATGGCGAGAACGTTGAGGTCCCACCCTCAGGTGTGGACTTCGTGGACGTGTCGCCGAAGCAGATCGTCGGTATCTCCGCTTCGCTGATTCCGTTCCTTGAGCACGACGATGCAAACCGTGCCTTGATGGGAGCCAACATGCAGCGTCAGGCCGTGCCCCTCTTGCGGGCCGAGCCGCCCCTCGTGGGAACCGGCATGGAGCGCTCCGTCGCTGAGAACAGCAACCTGCTGGTTCGTGCAAAGAAAGGGGGAACTGTCACTTACGTCGACGCCACGGTCATCATGGTGGACGACGACGAGTACCCGCTGGATAAGTACCGCGGCCTCAACGAGCGCACGAGCCAGAACCACAAGCCCCGCATCCAAGTGGGCGACGTGGTGGAGGAGGGTGACCTGCTCGCCGACGGCGCGGCTACCCTCGGTGGCGACCTAGCCCTTGGCAAGAACCTCGTGGTGGCTTTCATGCCCTTCGACGGCTTCAACTATGAGGATGCAATCCTTCTCTCCGAGCGCCTGGTCAAAGAGGACGTCTTCACCTCGATTCATATCGAGGAGTACGACGTTGAGATTCGCGAGACGAAGCTTGGCAAGGAAGAGTTCACCCGTGACATCCCGAACGTGGGGGAGAAGGCACTGGCCAACCTCGACGACAAGGGCATTGTTCGCATCGGCACCATGGTCAAGGCCGGCGACGTTCTCGTCGGCAAGGTTGCGCCTAAGTCGAAGAGCGAGCTGACCCCGGAAGAGAAGCTGCTCCACGCGATCTTCGGTCGCGCTGGTGTGGACGTAAAGAACTCGTCCCTGACGATGCCCCCGGGCAGCCGCGGGGTCGTAATCGACGCCCAGCACTTCACCCGTCGAATCAACATGACCGACCAAGATCGGCGCATGACCCTCGACCAGATCCGCGACGCGGAAAAGCGCTGCCTATACAAGCACCGCATCCATGCCGCTGCCATGCTCAAGGGCGTGATCGACGCTCTCGGCGAGGAAGTCCTGGACGACATGACCGGCAAGGCCGTGATCATGGACGACACGGCTACCTTCGACGAGCTTCGCCGCGTGAAACTGCTCTGCCAGTCTGCCGCCGACGACGCCGTCGCCGATAAGACCCGCAGCCTGGCCTACGAGGTTATCTCCGAGCACCAGATCAAGATCGATGCTGACGAAGCTGAGAAGACCAAGCTGGTCAACAAGCTGAGCCGCGGCGACGAGCTGCCCACGGGCGTGCTCGAGATGGTCAAGGTCTACGTGGCTACGAAGCACAACCTGAATGTTGGCGACAAGATGGCTGGTCGCCACGGCAACAAGGGTGTGGTCTCAAAGATCATGCCCGTCGAGGACATGCCTTACCTCGAAGATGGCACCCCGGTTGACATTGTGCTCAACCCGCTTGGCGTGCCCTCTCGAATGAACGTGGGGCAGATCCTGGAGACGCACTTGGGCATTGCTGCAAAGCACCTGAACAGGCGCTTTGCCACGCCGGCATTCGACGGTGCCTCGGAAGAGGACATCCGCGGCGCACTCAAGGAAGCTGGCCTTCCCGAGAGTGGCAAGTTCACCCTCTTCGACGGTCGCACCGGCTCTGCTTTCGAGCAAGAGGTCACCGTCGGCGTGATGTACATGCTGAAGTTGCACCACCTCGTCGACGAGAAGGTGCACGCAAGGGCGACCGGTCCTTACAGCCTGATCACCCAGCAACCCCTTGGCGGTAAGGCGCGCTTCGGCGGCCAGCGCTTCGGGGAGATGGAAGTCTGGGCCCTCGAAGCCTATGGCGCCGCTGCGATCTTGCAGGAACTATTGACCGTCAAGTCTGACGACGTCGATGGCCGTACCAAGATCTACGAGGCCATGGTGAAGGGAGTCAACATCCTCGAGCCCGGCACCCCGGTCTCTTTCGAGGTTCTGACCAACGAGATCCGGGGCCTTGGCCTCAACATGGAACTTCAAAAGAAGGCGAACACCCTCTAAATCTCTTTTCTAAGAGAGGCAAAGCACATTATGGGCGACTCCATCTACAACCGCATTAACGACTTCGGTAGCGTCAAGATCAACTTGGCGTCCCCCGAGGACATCCGCTCTTGGTCTTACGGCGAGGTCAAGAAGCCGGAGACCATCAACTACCGCACCTACCGTCCCGAGCGGGACGGTTTGTTCTGTGAGCGCATCTTCGGTCCTGAAAAGGACTGGGAGTGCTTCTGTGGCAAGTACAAGGGCATTAAGCACAAGGGTATTGTCTGTGACAAGTGTGGGGTGATGATCACCCACAGCCGCGTGCGCCGCAAGCGCATGGGCCACATCAACCTGGCCGCTCCTGTTGTGCATATCTGGTTCTTCAAGGCACTCCCGAGTCGCCTTGGCACCCTGCTTGGCCTGAAGTCCAGCGCGCTCGAGCGCGTGGTCTACTTCCAGGACTATCTCGTCATCGATCCGGGCGACACGCCCCTCGAGGACAAGCAGCTGCTCTCGGAGGAGGAATACCGCGCAAACCGCGCCAAGTACGGCAACGAGTTTGAAGCCGACATGGGCGCCGAGGCGATCCGCAAGATGTTGCGCCGCTTGGACCTGCCGATGGTCTCCCAAGAGCTGCGCGACGAGCTGCTCGCCACTCGCTCCCAGCAGCGCACCAAGGACATCATCAAGCGCCTGCGCATGGTTGAAGCCCTGCGCGACTCCAGCAACATGTCGGACTGGATGACCTTCGAGGTCATCCCCGTCATTCCGCCGGATCTGCGCCCGCTTGTGTTGCTTGACTCCGGCAACTTTGCGACCAGTGACTTGAACGACCTCTACCGTCGTTTGATCAACCGCAACAACCGCCTTAAGAAGTTGCTCGACCTCAACGCCCCCGAGGTCATCATCCGCAACGAGAAGCGCATGTTGCAGCAGGCCGTCGACGCACTGTTCGACAACGGTCGCTGCCGCCGCCCTGTGCTCGGTTCCTCGAACCGCCCGCTCAAGTCCCTTACGGACATGATCAAGGGTAAGCAGGGTCGCTTCCGCGAGAACCTTCTAGGTAAGCGCGTGGACTACTCCGCGCGTTCCGTCATCGTCGTTGGTCCCGAGCTGCGCCTGCAGCAGTGCGGACTGCCTAAGAAGATCGCCCTGGAGCTCTTTCAGCCATTCATCATTCGCCGCCTGAAGGAGCTCGGCCTGGCCGACACCATCAAGTCCGCGAAGCGCATGCTAGAGCGCCGCGACGAGGAGGTCTGGGACATCCTCGATGAGGTAATCCGCGACCACCCGGTTCTCCTGAACCGTGCGCCGACCCTGCACCGAATGGGCATCCAGGCTTTCGAGCCGGTGCTTATCGAGGGCAACGCGATCCGTCTACACCCCCTTGTCTGTGGTGGCTATAACGCTGACTTCGACGGGGACCAGATGGCGGTCCACCTGCCCCTCAGCTACGAGGCGCAGATCGAGGCATCGACCCTGATGCTCTCCCTTAACAACGTGTTCTCCCCGTCCAATGGCGCGCCAATTATCGCGCCGTCCCAGGACATGGTGCTAGGGATCTACTACCTCACGAAGGAACACGCAGGTACGGCTGCCATGAAGCCGCGCCGCTACTCGAACCTGGGCGAGCTCTACCTTGCCTACGGCCATGGCGGTCTGATGACGCACCAGCCGGCTCTGGTTCGGATGGAGCCCGGCACGCTGGTCAAGCTCTCCCCCGGTGATGATTACATCGAGGTCGACGATGAGGGCAAGATCGAAGTGGACGGTGTTCGGGGCTACCTGAACACGACCATTGGTCGCGCTATCTTCAACGACATCCTCGCCCCGGGTATGCCGTACTACAACTACGAGCTCACCAAGGGCGGCATCTCCGGCTTGATCCGGGACTGCCACCGCTTGCTCGGACGCGATGCGACCCTGTACCTCTTGGATGACCTCAAGGATCTTGGCTTCAAGGCTGCGACCCGCGCGGGCATTTCGTTCGCTAAGGACGACATGCGTATCCCAGACACCAAGGGAGCGATCCTGGACAAGACCCAGGGCGAGATTGACGCCATTGCCCAGTCCTATGAGGAAGGCCTCATCACCGACGGCGAGCGCTACCTCAAGATCATTGACCTCTGGACCGCCTGCCGAGAGGAAGTGGGTAACGAGCTGATCCAGGTTCTCAAGGACGACGTTCGCGAGGGCAACCCCTACGTGAACCCGGTCTACTGCATGGTGGAGTCCGGTGCTCGTGGCTCGATCGACCAGATTCGCCAGCTCGCTGGCATGCGTGGCCTGATGGCCAAGCCCTCAGGTGCGATCATCGAGACGCCGATTAAGGCTAACTTCCGCGAGGGTCTTAAAGTCCTCGAGTACTTCTCGTCCACCCACGGTGCACGTAAGGGACTGGCCGACACGGCCCTGAAGACTGCTGACGCCGGTTACTTGACGCGTAAGCTGACGGACGTGGCCCAGAACGTGGTGATCACCTCCGACGATTGCGGGACCATGGGCGGCGTTATCAAGATGCCGATCTACAAAGGCGAGAAGCTTGTTCTTTCCCTTGGGGACGCAATCCGCGGCCGTACCGCCCGCCAGACCATCATCGACCCGGTGCTCGACGAGGTGATTGTCCGCGAGGACGAGCTGATCACCGCCGAAGTCGCGAGCAAGATCGAAGAACTAGGTGTCGAGAAGCTGCAGGTCCGCAGTGCGCTCACTTGTGAGTCGCGCCTCGGTTGCTGCTCGAAGTGCTACGGCATGGACCTGTCCCGCGGTATTGCCGCTGAGCGCGGTCTCGCCGCCGGTATCATCGCCGCCCAGTCCATCGGTGAGCCCGGCACCCAGTTGACCATGCGTACTTTCCACATTGGTGGTACCGCAAGTCGCTCGGTAGAGGAGTCCGAGACCAAGTCGCGCCGCGAAGGTGTGATCCAGTTCGGTGCTAAGCTCCGCGTCGTGAAGAACGAAGCTGGCGAGATGGTCTCCCTGGACCGCAACGGTGAGTTCATCCTCAACGATGCCCAGGGGCGCGAGATCGATCGCTACGAAGTGCACATGGGGGCAGCCCTTGCCGTCGAGGACGGCGCCAAGGTTATGCCTGGCGATCTCCTGATGACTTGGGACCCGCACAACATCCCGATCCTGGCCGAAGCTGCCGGTAAGGTCCGCTTCGAGGACCTCATCGAAGGCAAGACCATGATCGTGGAGCGCGACGCCCGCACGGGGACCACCCGTAGTCAGGTGATCGAGCACAAGGGTGACCTTCACCCCCAGCTGGCGATTCTTGATAAGGACGGCGACCCTGTTTCGCTCTTCCCGATTCCCGTCCGCGCTTACATTGAAGTCGAGGACGGCTCCGCCATTAAGGCTGGAGCCCTCTTGGCCAAGACCGGCCGCGAGATCTCTGGTACCCAGGACATCACCGGTGGTCTGCCGCGCTTGACCGAGCTGTTTGAAGCTCGCAAGCCCAAGGATCCGGCCGTCATGAGCCAGATCGACGGTGTCGTCGAGATCGGGGATAAGAAGCGCGGCAAGCGCACCATCATCGTTCGCGCACTGAGCCCCAAGGGCGAGGTCATCGAAGAGAAGGAGCACTTGGTTGCCCAGGGTAAGCACCTGCGGGTCAACAAAGGCGATGAAGTTGTCGCTGGTGCACCCCTCGTGGATGGAGCCCTCGTTCCCCATGACATTCTGGAGATCAACGGTGAGGAGGCCGTGCAGAACTACCTGCTCGGCGAGATCCAGACCGTTTACCGCTCCCAGGGCGTGACGATTGACGATAAGCACATCGAGATCATTCTTGGCCGCATGATGCGCAAGATTGAGATCAAGGACCCCGGTGACTCCAGCTTCCTGCCCGGAGCGATTGTCGACCGTGCGGCCTTCCGCCTGGAGAACGACCGACTCCGCAAGGAGCGCCGTAAGCCAGCTACGGGGCACACCCTCCTGCTGGGTATCACGAAGGCTTCGCTGTCTTCGGAGTCGTTCATCTCTGCCGCGAGTTTCCAAGAGACCACAAAGGTCCTAACCGAGGCCGCCATGGCCAGCCGTTTCGACCACCTTGTGGGGCTCAAGGAGAACGTGATCCTTGGCCACATGATTCCCACGGGAACAGGCTTCCGGGATCACTACCGAACCCGCGTGAAGAAGAACATCGACTTCGGCGAGATCGGCAAGGGCATGATGGGCTCCGGCTCCAGCTCTCTCGATCCCGATATGGAAGCGCTCTTCGCTAGCGATCCCGGCCTCGAGGCTGGAATGGCCATGCTGACCTCTACCGGCACCGACGACCCTGTGGCTATCCCCGCTCCACCCGCAGTTGATTCCAACGAGGGAATCGTGGAAGACATGAGCCCTGTGGCCACTGCCGAAATTCCTGTTGTTGAGCCCAAGGATGCCCCCGAGGGCGATCCCGAGGCCTAACCTCTACCATCCAACTGGAGCGACGTATATAAGTCGCCCCAGTTGGTAACTCCTCTCTTGACTCCGGGCAGCTACTCCCTACAATAGCCGCCCCTTTCCGGCAATCCTGCCGGAGAATAGCCGACCTTCCGGACCCCCGGGAACGACATGCCGACGATCAACCAACTAGTCCGTAAGGGCCGTAAAAGTAAGACCAAGCGGTCTAAGTCTCCTGTTCTTGATAGCTGCCCCCAGCGCCGGGGCGTCTGCCTTCAGGTCAAGACCCAAACGCCTAAGAAGCCGAACTCGGCTTTGCGTAAGGTCGCCCGTGTCCGCCTTTCTAACGGAAAGGAGATCACCGCATACATCGGCGGTGAAGGCCACAACCTTCAAGAGCACTCCGTGGTCCTCGTCCGCGGTGGTCGCGTTCGCGACCTTCCCGGTGTTCGCTACCACGTTGTCCGCGGTACCCTCGACGCATCTGAAGTCGACGGTCGCGGTCAAGGTCGCTCCAAGTACGGCACCAAGCGCCCCAAGAACTAACGGAACGTCATGCCACGCAACTTCAAGTCTACCGCTGTCCTTCAGAAGCCCGATCCCAAGTTTGGATCGATGCTCGCCACTAAGATCATCAACAAGTTGATGCAGGGTGGAAAGAAAACCACCGCCCAAAAGATCTTCTACGCCGCGCTCGACCTAGCCGAGTCCAAGTGTGAAGAGCTTGAGGGTGAGAACCAGTTGGAGCGCCAAGAGGCCATCTTCACCCAGGCGATCGATAACATCCGTCCCTCGGTCGAGGTTCGCTCGAAGCGAGTCGGTGGTGCAAACTACCAGGTTCCCCGCGAAGTCAAGCGCGCCCGTCAGCAAGCCCTGGCGATTCGCTGGTTCGTGGACAACGCCCGCAAGAAGAAGGGTAAGCCCATGCACATCCGTCTTAGCGAAGAGATGGTCGACGCCTACAACGGCACCGGCGCGTCCGTGACCTGGAAGGAGAACGTGCACAAGATGGCCGAGGCCAACAAGGCCTACGCTCACTTCGCACGCTAGAGCCACTCTAGCTCCAAGCACATGTGTGAGCCCGCCCAGCCGATTCGGCGGGGCGGGCTCACTCCATAGAAAACGACTACACCATGAGCGACCTTGACATCCTCATCCTTCGCGACCCGAGAGAGTCCAAGAAGAAGTGCTCCCTGACTCCTCTCGCCGGGAAGAAAGGGGTCGAGTTCCGCGTCTACCATCCGGATCGCCGGGTGGATGCAAGCGGTCGTATTTTGCTGGATCCGGATGGGGAGCCGTTTACCAAGGCGGATCTCGACAAGCCGCTCTTCCTCATCGACTGCGCCTGGCGTAGGGTCCCGACCCTTAGCCGAACGGTTGATGGGGAGGTCCTACGGCGCCGGCTTCCAGACTTGGTGACCGCCTATCCCCGCAAGAGTAACTTCTTCGAAGACCCAGTCCGCGGACTCGCGTCGATCGAGGCCCTGTTTGCCGCTAGCCTGCTGGTTGGCAGACCTAACCTCGAGTTACTCAAGGAGTACCGCTGGCGCGACGAGTTTCTCGAGCGGAATAGGGACCTGCTAGCCAGCTGCGCCGCAGACGGCGAATAGGGGGCGAACATTCGCCTCGGGCCGGCTTTCCAGGAGCCCGCCCTTGGGGTCGTTCCGTAGGATGGTTCCATGGCTACTGATCGCATCCGCAACATCGGGATCGCCGCGCATATCGATGCGGGGAAGACCACGGTCTCCGAGCGCTTCCTGTTCTTCACCGGCGTCGAGCGACGCATGGGCGAGGTCCACGAGGGCACAGCTGTCATGGACTGGATGGAGGAGGAGCGCACCCGCGGCATCACGATCACATCGGCAGTGACCACCGTGCCCTGGCGGGACCACGTGGTCAACCTGATCGACACACCAGGCCACGTGGACTTTACGGTAGAGGTCGAGCGCAGCATGCGGGTTCTCGACGGGGCGATCTTGGTCGTCGCCGGTCCCACCGGCGTGCAAGCCCAGTCCGAGACGGTCTGGAGGCAGATGAAGCGCCACGACGTGCCCTGTCTGGCCTTTGTCAACCGCATGGATCTGCCCGGGGCTGACGCGGCCCAGGCCGTCGAGAGTATGCGCCAGCGACTCGGGGCAAACGCAGTTACTCTGCAGGTGCCGATGGGGGAGGGGCGCGACTTCGACGGCGTGATCGACCTGGTCAAGATGTGTGGTATTCGATTCAACCTAGAGGCGCCAGGCACACCCACCCTGACAGTGCCCCAGGCCCAGTGGACCGAGCAGCAACAGGTCGAGGCCGAGGTCCTGCGGGCCGAGCTCGTCGAGGCCGTCGCCAACGTGGACGACGCCCTCGGGGACCTTGTGCTAAATGATCAGGACCCGACCCCTGAACAACTGTCCGCGGCTCTTCGTCGGGCGACCTTAGCCAGGCGGATCGTGCCGACCCTGGTGGGGGCAGCCCTGCGCAATGTGGGGATCCAGCCCCTGCTTGACGCTGTAATTGATTACCTCCCGTCTCCGGCGGACCGCGGCGGCGTGCAGGGGGAGAGCCCAGCTGGCTCGCTCCCGGGAGCCGAAGGTGGGGACGCCGGGGTGACCCTCTTGCCCGACCCTGATGGTCCGCTCAGTGCCCTCGCCTTCAAGATGACGGCCGACTTGAACGAAGACCTTTGCTTCTGTCGCATCTACTCCGGCACGATTCAGTCCGGCGATAAGCTCTGGAATCCACGCACCAGGCGCATGGAGCGTGTGGCCCGCATCCTGCAGATGCACGCAGAGCACCGCGAGGCCGTGGAAAACGCTGGCCCGGGGTCCATCGTCGCCTTGACCGGTGTAAAGCTGACTCGCACTGGGGACACCCTGTGCCACCGTGGGACGCCCCACACCCTAGAGGGTCTCACCTTTCCCGAGGCCGTCATCCGCCAGACCGTTGAGCCCGAGTCCGGAGCCGATCGCGAGCGTCTTCTTGAGGCTCTGCGGCGCCTCGAGTTCGAAGACCCAACCTTCCACGTGCTTGAAGATCCAGAGACAGGCCAGTGGGTCATCTCGGGAATGGGCGAACTCCACCTGGAGATTTTACAGCACAGGCTCGAGCGCGAGTTTAGCCTTGCCATTCGAGTGGGCAGTCCAAGGGTCGCCTACCGCGAAGCGATAGCGGGGCACGGAAGCGGCGAGGCCGTCGTGGATCGGGCCGAGGGGGCTACAAGCGGAAAACCCGCCTTTGGTGGGGTAAGCTTGGAGGTGGCGATGAAGCCTTCTGGTGGCGCCCCAATCGTAGAATGGGCACCAAATTCAGGGGTCCCTGAGGAATTCCGCCCTGCGGTGGAGGAGTCCCTCTTGGGGTCCGCCAAGGCGGGTCCAAGGTTTGGCTTCCCCATGGAGGGCGTCCGCATTCGCGTGGTCTCCGGTCAGAGCAGGCCTGGTCGCGACACAGAGCAGGGATTTGCCCAGGCTGCAGCACTGGCCTTGGCCCAGGCCTTGGGCGCAGTCCAGATCGACTTGCTCGAGCCCGTCATGGATTTCGAAATCCGCAGTCCCGAGCAGTTCGCCGGGGGAGTGCTAGCGGACATGAACTCCCAGGGCGCCAACATCCGCGAAGTTGAGTCCGAGGGCGAGGAGCGCTTATTGCGCGGCCAGGTCCCCCTGCTCAGCATGTTTGGCTACAGCACGACCCTGCGCTCCCTCTCCCAGGGGCGAGCCTCGCTATCTATGGAACTGGGCGGCTTCCAGGTCGTTCCCGAGCGTGAGTTGAAGGCGCGCGGTCTAGTCTGGGAGTAGGCCGCGGAAACCCGCTAGGAGAGGCTTGATTCGAGCCTGCCAGGGTGGGGAGGGCGGGCTCCAAATGGTCTCCCTGCAGACCTAAAGAAGTTTTTGCCTGAACAAGAGGAAAAGCCTCCAAGACTGTTGACCCATTTTGGCCGCGTTGGTATTGTCTTCGCCCCTCTGTGTCAGGGGGACGCAACTCATACGAGCCGCGCTCTGACGCAGTCTTTCCTTGAAACACCCGCTGGTAACCCCAGAACGAGGTTTTCGCACTCTGCGAACGCCTCTCCCTTCGATAAATGAGTCAGAAGATCCAAATCCGGATGGAGGCCTACGACCACGAGGCCCTCGACCAGTCCGCATCCGACATCATCGAGACCGCTAAGCGGACCGGTGCCATCGTTCGCGGTCCGATTCCGCTTCCGACCCGCATCGAGCGCTTTACGGTTCTCCGTAGCCCGCACGTCAACAAGAAGGCCCGGGAGCAGTTTGAGATCCGGACGCACAAGCGTCTGATCTACATTTCCGAGCCCACCAGCCAAACGGTGGATTCCCTCTCCAGCCTCAACATGCCCGCGGGCGTGGATATTCGCATCAAAGCGTAGAGCAGAGAGCCCAATAGATGACCAGGTGCCGCGCGCGGTGCTGTGGTCTGCAAGAACCAACCAACCTTGTCCTCACGGGCATGGCGATGAGTCGGGCTCCCAGCCCGACTAGTGCATTTACCAAACTTCCCGGACCGCGTGGCCCCGCGCCTCGAGCTCTCTGCTCGAACGGAGTCGAACCGGCCCTTTTCACCAAACAACAAGTTCAAGAATCATGACGCTGATACTAGGACGCAAGCGCGGGATGACCCAGGTCTTCACCGATGAGGGGGACGCCGTTGGCGTGACCATCGTCGAGGTCGGCCCCTGTGTCGTCACCGATGTCCGCACCGAGGACAGGAATGGCTATAACGCCATCCAGCTCGGCTACGAGGACGTGCGCGAGAAGGTTATCACTAAGCCTGCCCGCGGCCACTTCAAGGCCGCCGGTGTTACCGCCAAGCGCTTCCTTCGGGAAGAGCGCCTCTCGGCTCCCGCCGATCTGGCCGTTGGCGACGAGATCAGTGCGGACGCATTTACCGAGGGAGACCTCGTCGATGTGATCGGCACCACCAAGGGACGCGGATTCGCGGGCGGCATCAAGCGCCACGGCTTCTCCCGAGGTAACGAAACACACGGTTGCCGCAACGTGCGCCGTCCTGGCGCCATTGGTGCCTGCGCCTACCCGGGCCGCGTTTTCAAAGGAAAGCGCATGCCCGGTCACTACGGTAACAAGCGCCACACCACGAAGAACCTTCGTGTCGTGCGCGTCGATACCGAGCGCAACCTCATGCTCATCGCCGGTGCGGTCCCTGGACCGCAAGGCGGCTTCGTCCAGGTCCAAGTCGCCAAGACCGGCGTCAAGAAGGGGTGATCTGATATGCAAGTCAAAAGTTACAAGTCAGGCAGCATGGGAGTCGTCGATTTCGACGCGACCGGCCTTGGCGAGAAAGTCCTCTACCGCACCCTTAAGGATGCGGTAGTGATGCACCAAGCTAACCAGCGCCAAGGCACTGCCAAGGCAAAGGGGCGCTCCGAGATCAAGGGTAGCCAGAAGAAGCCTTGGAAGCAGAAGCACACGGGCCGCGCCCGCGCTGGTTCGGTCAAGTCTCCCATTTGGCGTGGTGGCGGTACGGTCTTCGGACCCCACAACCGCGACTTTAGCTACCACATGCCGAAGCGCGCCCGCCGTGTTGCCCTTCGCACCGCCCTCCTGGGCAAGCTGCGCGACGACGAGGTCGTGATCGCTGAACTCGAGCAGTTCGCGGCACCTTCTTCCAAGCAAGCGCGCCAGGTCCTCGCGGACCTCGGCAACCCGCGTCGCGCTCTGATCGTGATTGCCAAGGCAGACGAGAACTTGTGGAAGTCCTTCCGGAACTTCCCCGGCGTCCAGGTCCGCGTGGCCTCCGACGTCTGCACCTTCGACGTTGTCTCGGGCGGCTTGATCGTGACAGAGAGCGCTGCTCTCGAGATGATCCAAGAGCGCGTGGCTTTCGATAAGACCACCAACGGAGGCAAGTGATGAGCAACCTAGACCGCTCTTACCACATCATCAAGAAGCCTGTCATTACGGAGAAGGCGTCTGACGACTCCGCTACCCGCAATGCCTACACCTTCCGCGTCCCCACGGATGCCAACAAGGTGGAGATTCGGAACGCCATTGAGCAGATCTTCGACGTCAAAGTGACCTCGGTAAACACGCTCAACGTTCGATCCAAGACCCGCCGCCGTGGTTTCACGGCCGGCCAAACCCCCGCCTGGAAGAAGGCCATGGTTTGCCTCGCTGAGGGCCAAGCCATCGACGTCCTCTAGGGGCCAAGGATTTAGACATGGGTATTCGCAAATACAAGCCGACATCGCCGGGACGCCGCCACGGTAGCGTTCTCGACTTTACGGAGATCACGCACGTCGGGCCCGAGAAGAGCCTGCTGCGCCCGATCAAGAAGACCGGCGGTCGTAACAACACCGGTCGCATCACCTCCCGCCGTCGCGGTGGTGGCCACAAGCGTCGTTATCGCGTGATTGACTTCAAGCGTAATAAGGACAGTGTCTCCGCCCTGGTTAAGACCGTCGAGTACGATCCAAACCGTTCGGCCAACATCGCCCTGCTCTTCTACGCCGATGGCGAGAAGCGCTACATTCTCGCTCCGGTGGGGATGTCTGTGGGCCAGGAGATTCGCTCTGGTGATGGCGCCGAGCCCCTTCCGGGCAACGCCATGTGTCTGCGGGATATCCCGATGGGCATGACCATTCACAACATCGAGCTCCAGCCCGGCCGCGGTGGCCAGATCTGCCGCTCCGCTGGTAGCTCGGCACAGCTGACTGGCCGCGAAGGCAGCTACTGTACTGTTGAGCTGCCCTCGGGCGAAGTTCGCCGGATCCACATTACTTGCCGCGCCACCATTGGCCGCGTCGGTAACACGGATCACCAGAACGTGAAGCTCGGCAAAGCCGGCCGTCGTCGTCACCTCGGACGTCGACCCAAGGTTCGTGGTACTGCCATGAACCCTCACGATCACCCGATGGGTGGTGGTGAAGGACGCACAGCGGGTGGTCGCCACCCCTGTTCGCCCAAAGGTGTTCTTTCTAAGGGTGGCCGCACGCGCCGCCGCAATAACCCCACGGACAAGTTCATCCTGCGTCGCAGGAAGAAGCGCAAGTAGGAGTATATAAGTGGGACGTAGTATCAAAAAGGGTCCATTCATTGACCCCAAGTTGGCCGCAAAGGTCGACGCTCAAAATGCCGCTGGCACCAAGAACCCGATTAAGACCTGGGCACGTGCATCGATGATCTCTCCGGATTTCATCGGCCACACGTTCATGGTTCATAACGGACGCCAGCACGTCAAGGTCTTCATCTCCGAGGATATGGTTGGTCACAAGCTGGGTGAATTCGCAGCGACCCGCCAGTTCCGCGGTCACACGAACAAGAAAGAGGCGCGCCGATAAATGGAAGCTACTCAGAAATTCACCGCTAAGCATCGCTATGCGCGTTCTACCGCCCGAAAGGCTCGCCTTGTTGCGGACGCCATCCGTGGCATGAACGTGAACGAGGCTCTAGAGCTGCTCCAGTTCGCTCCCCAGCGCGCCGCAGCCATGTACCTCAAGGTGCTCAAGAGCGCCGTCGCGAACGCTGCTCAGTCCGAGAACACCAACCTCAACCGCTTGGTGATCTCCGATGTTCGTGCGGACGATGGCCCCCTGCTGAACAACCGCATGCGTTGGCGTCCGGGACCCCAGGGTCGCGCTATGCCTTTCCGCAAGCGTACCAGCCACCTCACCATTATCGTCAGCGAAGCCACCCAAACAGCCCCCTCAGAGGCCTAAGGAGAATCCGAATATGGGTCAAAAAGTCCATCCCTCTGGCTTTCGCCTGGCTGTTATTGAGCCGTGGAAGTCGCGCTGGTTCGCCGGCAACAAGAACTTTGGTGAGATGCTGCTGCAGGATCGAAACATCCGTCAGCACGTCGCCAAGGAGTTCAAGGGTGCGGGTATCCCCCGCATCGAGATCGAGCGCTCTGGCGGTTCGATCAACGTGATCATCCACACTGCGCGACCAGGCGTCCTCGTCGGCCGCAAGGGTGTTCGCGTCGAGCAACTCAAGAAGGATCTTCAAGAGAAGACCG
Organism: Planctomycetota bacterium; assembly: GCA_029250885.1. Classification (GTDB taxonomy): domain Bacteria; phylum Planctomycetota; class UBA1135; order UBA1135; genus CALBMX01. Next base: position 1,251 of record JAQXEK010000077.1, on the reverse strand, counting down.
GAGTCACCGTCCACCTGACCGTCCGAGAGATCAAGCGAGCCGAGCTCGAGTCGACTCTCGTCGCCGAGGGGATCGCCGAGGCTCTTGAGAAGCGCATGGCCTTCCGCCGCGCCATCAAGAAGTCCATCCAGTCGACCATGCAGGCGGGTGCCCTGGGCATCAAGATCGAATGCAATGGCCGCCTGAACGGTGGTGACATGTCTCGTACAGCTAAGGAGCGTGAGGGCCGCGTGCCACTCTCGACCCTTCGTTCGCACGTTGATTACGGTACCGCTCTCGCCCACACCACCTTCGGCATCATTGGTGTCAAAGTTTGGATCTACAAGGGTGACATCGAGCCTGGCAAGAAGATTGATTACAAGAAGCCGATGGCCGGCAACCCCGTGCCTCGTAACCAAGGTCGTGGACGTGGTCCGCGCCGCAATGACAATAGGGGTCGCTAGGAGTAAGCTATGGCTCTAATGCCCAAACGGACCAAGCACCGCAAGGTGATGCGTGGTCGTCTCAAAGGAAATGCCTCCCGAGGCCAAAAGGTGTCCTTCGGTGATTTCGGTCTGCAGTCTTTGGACTATGGATGGATCACTGGACGCCAGATTGAAGCCTCGCGTATTGCGGCTAACCGTGCCTGTGGTGGCGCGGCGAAGATCTGGATTCGGATCTTCCCTCACAAGCCTGTCTCCTCCAAACCCCTCGAAACTCGAATGGGTAAGGGTAAAGGTGACGTGGACTTCTGGGCTGCCGCAGTCAGGCCTGGCACCGTGCTCTTCGAGCTCGGTGGTGTCAACGAAGATAAGGCCAAGTTGGCTTTCAAGCGCGTTGCCCACAAGATGCCAATCAAAGTCCGCATGGTCCGTCGTCTTCCCACGACCTAATTCCAAGGACGAGGAACTAAGCCCATGAAGATTGAAGAAGTACGCAGTAAAACTGACTCGGAACTCCGTTTCGAGCTCGGCAACCTGAAGAAGGAACTGTTCGACCTACGCTTTCGCTCTACGACGGAGACCAGTACGGATCCGTCCCGCGTTCGTGTCGTCAGGCGTTCCATCGCCCGCGTCAACACCGTTCTCCACGAACGCCAAATCGGCGTCCGTGGTCAGGAGATCCGCTAGACATGTCCGATACCCGTAACACTCGTCGCTCCCTGCAGGGGACTGTTGTCAGTGACGGTATGGATCAAACCATTACCGTGCGCGTCGAGCGCCGCTACAAGCACCCCCTCTACGGGAAGTACGTTCGTAGCCACAAGAAGTA
>JAQXEK010000073.1 GCA_029250885.1 Planctomycetota bacterium | reverse complement strand
ACATGAGTGCACACCCTGTTCCTCAAGAGTTATGTCCTCAAAGGATTCGCTAACCATCATGTCATCTTTGTAGACACCGCTTTGCTCATGGTCAATTGACCCGTCCGCGTACCAATAGGTCCAGTGCCCTTCTTTCTTGCCGTCCGTGAATTCTCCCTCAGCTTTCTTCTGACCGTTTTCGTGCCACATTTTGGCCGGCCCTTCGATATGCCCGTCTATGTGGAGCCACTCGGATTTTTGTTGCCCGTTTTCATACCAGCATCTAAATGCGCCGTCTTCTAGACCTTCTGAGTAGGAACGCTCACATTCCTTCTGACCATTGCTATACCAATCAATCCATAGGCCCTCTTCTAAACCGTTTTTCATTTGGCCTTCGTGACTGAGTTGACCGTTCTCATACCACTCCCTAGATGGGCCCTCCTCAACGCCGCCTTTAAAAGTCCACTCTGACCTCTTCTGGCCGTTGGGGTAACAGTCTGTCCAGACACCATTCTCCGGCATCGCCATATTTTTTCCTCACAACTAGATGGATAAGCTTCAGCTACTAGAATTATAGCCACATGTCGTAGCGATCTCTAGACACACTCAGAGCGGAGTGTGAGGCAAACCCAAGGCAAACTTCAGGCCTTGATTCAGAGCTCAGTCATACAAGTCGTGGCTTGATCACAACTTGTGCTTGGCAGAGCGGCCGAATGCACTGGTTTTGAAAAACTATGGTTGAGGTGTTGGGCCACTACTTCGGTGGCATCCACTCGAGATCCATTAAGAGCGCGCCATGGTCTGAAGGAAAGGTGCGTTGTTTAATGGGGATCGAGTCATCTTCCCAGACGAGCGGAAGCACCTTTCCGGCAACCGAGCGCAGTGACCACTTCTCGGAGACGTCGGCAGGGTTTTTTAGGTACAAGCGGTCGATGCGCTGGAAGGACTGCGGGACCCCCTCTTCCCCTGCGGCAGGACCCCGAAACATGGGCGACCAAGTGATCCCTGGGCGCTGAACGGGATTCGGATGCACTGTCCGGAATGTGTCCATGAAGCCAGCATCATGCATCGCTTTGCTTACGGGCAGTTCGAGGTCCCGACGATGCTTGTAAACGCTTGCTGTGTCCTTGGTCCAGTCCAGGTGGGAGGGTGTGTTCCAGTCGCCACCGACCAGCAGAGGGACATCAGCTGCGAGTTGACCGGCCTCTTTCAAGTGCGCGATGATCGCCTTGGCTTGCTGCAGTCGGCTCGACCGCTCGAATTCTGCTGCCAGCAACCTCGCGTCGCTCATGGTGGGGTTGTCCCGCAACTCGTAGCCAATGTATGCGCGGTAGTCGATCCAGATGCTCCACGCCAAGAGCTCCCGTTGATGAGAATCGCGCAGCAGTGCCCCCACTCCATGCCATGCGTGGTGAAAGAAGGTTGCCTCGAGCTCCATCGGCGTCAAGACGCACAGGTGTGCGCTCTTCGCTTGGTGCTGATTCCAGCCGAGCTCACCCGCTAGCCATTCACCGAGGCGAGGTCGATCTCCATCAATGTCATAGCTCTCCTGGAGCAGCACGATGTCAGGTTTGACAGACCGGATGACAGCCAGAGCCTTCTCAGGTCCCTGGTCGACATCGTTGCCGCCGTGCAAGACGTTCCAGACCAGCACGCGAAGGTCCTGTTCAATCGGCGCGCTCGAGTCAACGA
>JAQXEK010000042.1 GCA_029250885.1 Planctomycetota bacterium | reverse complement strand
TAAGGCTGATCACAATACCCCTCAGAAGGAATCTCTGCCCCCGTCGCAATGTCGAGTGCCGGAGGTTGCTGGTTTATCGCGGCTTTTAGCTGACCCGCAGTTACTGTTTCAGAGTTGGCCCATTTCTTCTCAAACGACAGCACAACAATTTCACCCGCTGGCAGTTCCAGCTTGACTGATTGATCGTCGGCCGCTTTGACGAACTCCGCTCCGGTCACAACTTTCATTCCGGCACATGGGCCGGTGACGGTGACCGTTCGCTTGGCTGCCGGGTCGCGAGATTCGCCCTGGTCGGTCTTCATCACGCCCAGGTTGTTGAATAGGCCGACGAGGTAGCCCTTGGCGGTCTGTGCCTGGGTGCAGCCGACCTCGCCTTCGACACGATACGGCAAGCCTTTTTGAACGTCCTCAAGCAGTTTTTTGGTGTCGGGCTTTTCGCCGGTGAAAACGTGCACCTTGGGACCTTTGAGTTTGGTCGCTTTGGCCTGTTTGTCGTCGAGGAACATCACCACGTCGTATTCATTCAGCAGTTCCGGCGCGACGTCGGCCGAGAACACGTCGAAGCAACCAACCCACGGCGTGGACGTGAGGTTGTACGAGTCGTTGCTGCTCTTTGTGCGCCCGGGGGCCCCGTAGACTTGGGCCACAAACTTTTTCAAAAGCACGTGGCATTTATCGGGCAGGGCGTATCCTTTGTGCATTTTACCACGGTGGCCGACAAGGTAAGATAGATCGAGCCCGAAGGTGTCGGCCGTCAGCACGATCGCGGCGGGCGTAATCGGCGCGGTGTGGCCCTGCTTGGCGGCGTCGTCGATGAACTTCTTGGTCAGCGTCCCGTACTCGGTGATGGGATAGTCTTTCCAGTTGCTGAAGTAGTTTTCCGCCCCCCATTCTTCGGCCCAATACGACGAACCGGAAAGCCAGGAGAAGTACATCAGCCGCCGTTGCAGCGAGCGTCCACTGCCGTACTGGGCGCCGACCTTGCCCATGTCGTTGAAATCGTCGAGCTGTTTCTTAGTGGCAAACCAGGGCGAGAAACTCGTGGCACACGTGTTGCCGAACGGTTGGCCGCCCCAGGTTTCGTAGTAGACACCAAACGGCTTGCCGTACTCACGCGCCGCGCCGCGAACACAAGCGATCTGAAACGCGCTGAGCGGCACCTGGTTTCCGATCTCGGCCATTACGTTTTTAGCGCCCAGGCGAAGGGCTGCATGGTGCAACTGCATGTGGCCGGTGACCGACATAACCTGTCCCGAGGTGATGCGGACGAGCTTCTTGAAATATGTTTCGAGGTACTGCTGAAAATCGGCCCCGTTCTTGATCGGACGGAAGATGTCTTTATACGTCTCGTAGGTTCCGCCAGAGAAGTACGGCAGGCTGGTGCGGCCTTCGTACTTCGACGCGTTTTCCTTATTGAACGGCAGTCCCTTGCGGATCATCAGCTTGTGAATCCGCCCATAGTCGTGCAGAGGCGAGTTGCCCCATTCGTGTACCTGGAAGCCCAAGAAGTTGGGGTCGTCCTTTAGCCCGTCGGCCACCTCGGTGATGCCGTCGAGCGGTTGGAAGGGCATGCCGCCGGTGATGCGGTCCATATAGTACGGCCGCCCAGAGGCCTTGGCCTTGGCAAGCTTGGGCGAATTGGTCCAACGCGGTCCGAACGGCGAAGCATTGAAACCCGTGTTGCCCAAACGGTAACCTTGGTCAGTGGGAAAGCCGTGCTTTTCGAGCCCCTTGAGGAACTGGGGATCGTAATGCTGCATAAAGGTCATTCGTCGGCCGTCTTTAAGTTCGTCGGCCTGGGCCGTCGCGCTCAGCAATGCCGTTGAAACTAGGGAAAGAAGGTATATTTTGACTAGCATGTTAGTTACTCCTAGGAATTTGCTTTTTTGTTGTGTCATTTGTCTATCCTGTTGTGTCCTTGAGGACGTTGTTGTGGAGATCGGAGAGGAGGAAGATAGGGGGTTGGCTAGATGGGAGGGCGCTAGCCCCAGGGGGAACGCCGAAGCGAGAAGCGGCGCTCGTACAAGGCCGGCGTGGAAACGCATGCCATGATCACTGGGTTGTTCTGGCTTAAAGCCCGTTATCGGCAGCACTATTTTCGGAGGCGCTCTAGTAGGGTTTGGGTTGCGCGGATGCCTTCGATAGGGGCTAACTTTGTGCCTTCGTATTCGATGGCGATGATGCCGTGGAAATTGGCGGCTTGAATGGATTTGAGTAGGCGTGGGTAGTCGAGATTGGCTTCGTTACCTCTGCGGTTGAAGTCGTTGGACTTGGCGGAGACGACTGCGGTGTAGGGCATCATGGCGATGGTGCCGCCGTAGGGATCTGCATTTTTCATCTTGCCGAAGTCGGGCATGAGGCGCAAAGCGGGATGCGCGAGCTTGGCTGCGAGTTCGGCGAGGAAGGTGCCGTCTTCGCTGGTCTTGGACGACCCGGGTTCGATGACGACGATGATGCCCTTGCTTGCTGCGAAGTCCGCAAGTGGTCGCAGGGTCTCGGTGCATTGGGCGATGGCGGCTGGACGTGGACCCTTTGGCGCTCTGAGGAAGATGCGCAGGTAGTCCGCGCCGAGGGTGACGGCATGTTCGATAGGACGGTGGAACTTAGCAACTTCGGCAGCGCGTTCTTCAGGGCTGTCGTGGCTACCGGTTAGGGATCCAGCCATGAGTAAGAAAATATGGCTACCTGCGGCTTCGGCGGCGCGGCGAAGTTCGCGGTATGCCTCGGGGTCGTCACGGCGTTTGGCGGGCAGGGCACCAACCCAGATGTCGATTTCGGTGATGCCGAAGACTTCGCGGGCAAAGGCTGGGTAGTCGACGGGGGAGAGTTGGCCGTCGGCGAATAGTTGCCGGAGCGAGTACATGGACAGGCCGATGGTATAGCCGCGGAGCTGTCGCTCTAGCTCGGCCGGATAGGGGCTGGCGGTCAGGCTGTCGCCAAAACAGATGACGCGTCGCATGTCGAGCTTGGCATCGCGGAGCCCAGCTGCGATTTGTTTGGCGAGCTCGCGATAGCCCTCGGGGGTGAGGTGAACACCATCTTTGGAGAGCAGCGCGGTATTCGCTAGGACATGAGCATGGAAGTCGATGATGGGCTGGTTTTTGGCGAGCAAGAGGTCGCGTATTTCAGCCATTCGGGCATTGGGCGCTTGCTCGGCGAAGAGGGTTGCATCGTGCCTAGTAAAGAGGGCTTTTGGCTCGCAAGGCGGCGGCGTGACCAGCAAGACCTCGGCACCACTTTCGCGGATTCGCCGAGTGAGATTCTCGATGTTTTTGAGGTAGTCAGCAGCGCTGGTAAACTGGCGGCTGTTGAGGCGATCGTTAGTACCCACCATGAGAACGACGGTGCTGGGGCGATGAGCGAGGACATCGCGATCGAGCCGTGCCAAAAGCTGACCGCTGGTGTTGCCGCCGACACCGGCGTTGCGGACTTCGGGGATATTTCGTCGCGGCGAACTATTGGTTTTGTTGAGAGTGCGGAGGTAGGCGATAACATCGCGAATCTCTCGTTTCTTGAGCATGGCATGCATGGGCGGCATGGTAGAGATAGCATCTCCGCGCGTTGCGATCTCCGCAACGGGGATGGTTCGGGTGCTGCCAGCGGGCAGCTTGAGCACGAGTTCACGGTCGTTCTCGCTCATGAGAGAACCCGCGAGGATCTCACCGGAGGTGAGCGTGAGGGTCATGACTCCGAAGCCTGGCACGACTTTGGCGCCGGGGACAAGCAAGGATTCCAAGAGGTATTCACCACGTGCGCGTACGCCTATTTCGGTGAGATCGGGTGCTACGACCCCGCCTTCGCCGTTTATGCTGTGACAGATGATGCAGGCGGCGGTGCCGTGTTCGCGGACGATGATCTCTCCGCGTTCGGCTTGGCCACCGACTAGGGCTGTGCGGTATTCGGCCAAGGGGTCGTTCGCGTCGAGGCTGTCGCGGTAGGCTTTCATGAGCTGCTGGATCTTTGGCTCTTGGCGTTGTGAACAGGCGTCGAGTAGCTCAAGAGCTGCATCGTGGTTTGCGGGGTCCGCAAGTAGTTCGTTCATCCCATCTACCAGAAGCTCAACGGCGCGGTTGCTGGGCACACTGGCAAGATGTTTGTAGGCGGCTTGGCGCTCGAGGGGACTGCCGCTCTCGGCAAATCGGGCGATGTGAGCTTCGGCTGCCTTCGGTGTGCGGCTAGTGAGGACTTCGAGGGCGGCGACACGGATGAACGGATCGCCGTCTTGGAGAAGCGTCTCAAGGGTGATACTAAAGTTGGCTGACGGATTTTGTGTGAGTGACTTGAGGGCTTGCAGACGTTGGTCGCGGTCGGCGTTGGTGGAGAGAACGCGACGCTCGAGGCTGACGGGGTCGAGGGGGACTTGGTAGATGTCGGCGAGGTGGTAGAGGGCGGAGAGGACTTGGCCTTCGGCTGCCGGGAGTTGTGCTGTAACGGCGGCTTTGATCATGTTGGCGTCTTGATGGCGATCGGGCGGATAGCTACGCATCTGGCCGAGTGTGGGGTCGACGATGTAGGGATTGTCCCAGCGCTCTAGTCGGAACAGGGCAGCACTGCGAATGCGCTCGGGCAGATGCGTGGCAGCACCGACATCGAGCAGGCTACGCAGGGTGTCAGCTTGGCCTTGGCGAAAGGCTGCGTTGATCATACGGTCGAAGCTGAGGGTGGTCGGCAGGACGGCGTCGGCTTTGAGGTAGCTGCGGAGATGGGCCGCCAAGGCGGGCTCGGCACTGTCGATGCGGGCATCGTTGATGGCAGCAATCGTTTCCCGGACCAGCCGCGGATCTGGATCATTGAGGTAACGAGCGATGCGCGGGTCTTGGGCGCGGCGCAAGAGCACGAGCACTGCGAGGCGTACCGCCGCGGAGTCATGATCGGCATAGGCGAGTATGGCATCGAGATCGCCGATCTGTTCGAGGCCGAAGATGGCGGCGTGACGCAGAAAGGCGTCGGCGTTGTCGGTGCGGACGAGCAGATCGATGAGGGCGGGGACGGCAGGTCTGTGCTGAATTTTGCCGAGGGCGGTGGCGGCGAAGGCCTGGACGCGGGGCGATTCGTCTTCCAGCAAGGGCAACAGGCCCGGAGCCGCGGCACCGGCACGAAGATCACCAAGAATTTTTGCGGATTGCGCACGGATGCGGAAATAGGGATCGCGGAGCAAGGGCAGTAACGGCTCTGTCTTGGCAGTCTGGCCTAGACCCCAAATGCCGTGAAGGCGGCGGAGCATGGGACCGTTGAAGGGTTCGCCTTCGGAAATCTCGGGGACAGGGGTGGTGGCGGCCTTAACGAGCCAGTCGGTGGCACCGCGAGCGGCGAGCTCGAATTGGGCTTGGAGGCGCACGCGTTGATCGCGTTGGGCCAGCAGCTCATAGAGCTGTTCGTTTGCGAAATCCGCAAAGGACTGGCGAAGGACTTTGGCTGCCTCTATGACACTGGGGCGGCGCATGGCTTGCTGGTTTTGAAGGACAAAAACATTGCCGCCGTTCCGAGCGTAATCGGCAACATAGAGCTCGCCATCGTGACCGAACTCGGTGTCGATGGGGCTGCCGCCGCTCCAGAAGTTGTGGTAGTCAACCATGCTGAATCCGGCACCTTCCGGAGAGAACGAAAAGCTTTTTATACCGCGTGACAAAGCGCTGAAAACGAAGTGCTGTTGGTAGGCATTTCCGAGGCTGGCACCCGGCACGTAGGTGAGTCCGGCACAGCCGCCATCGATAAAGTCGATGGCTGGGATGACATGCGCGGGTTGCTCGGGAAACGCCTGTTTCCAGTGACTTTCCGCCATGTAGGCGGGTTGGACCCGGGGGCCCTTGAGATCGGAAAGACCTGCTGGTGTGCGAAAGGTTATGAGGTTCGTGCATCCCGAGTTCCAACCGTAATCGCCGCCTTCGACTAGGTAGCAGACGCGAGGGCGGTCGCCGCCACCTTGGTTGTTGTCAACGGTGAAGAGATTGCCGTAGGCGTCGAATGCCAGGTCTTGAGGATTGCGGTTACCGCGGCAGAAGACCTCAATGTTTGAGCCATCGGGATCGCAGCGAAACACCGCCCCGGTTTCGGCGTCTTTGAGGTGTTTGCCTTCTTTGGTGACGAAGTTGTAGCCGCGGTCGCCGATGGACCAGTAGAGTTTGCCATCGGGACCAAATTCGAGACCGTGCATATCGTGTCCGTTGACACCGGAGCGCAGTCCAAAGCCGTCCTGTAGCGAGACACGGGAGTCGGCAATGCCGTCTTGGTCGTCATCTTCGAGAAGCCAGAGATTGGGAATGTTGGTGTAGTAGACCTTGCCGTGGTGGGCGAGGACGGAGGCGCCATTGCCATCGAGCGGCTCACGAAAACTGTCGGAAAACATACTGCGAACATCGGCGATGCCATCGCCGTCGCTATCGCTGATTTTGACGATACGATCAGCAGTGTTGGTAAAGTGGTCGGGGCTGAACTTTCCGGCCGCGGTCCACTTTTTGTATTGCGCCAGGCGGTCGGCGGTGGATTGGATGGCGAGTTCGTCCATCATCCAAAAACTCTTGCTACGGGTGTCTTCGACGCCCTTTTGAAAGCGTCGGGCTTCAGCCACGAAGAGGGCGCCGGCTTTATCCATGCTCAGCGCGATGGGGCTGTCGACATATTGCTTGTCGGCAAAGCGAGTGACGGTAAACGACTTGTCCGTGCGGATGTGGGCGACTGCGGGGTCATCGGCCTGCGCAAAAAAGGAGATGGGTAATGCGAAAATCGCAAAAAAGAAACTGCTAGGAATTTGCTTTTTGGGTGAGGTGATCGAAGGGGCTTTCATGGGGTGATAAGGGGGTTGGCTGTCATTATTTCACGCCCGCATGTTTAAAAATAAATTCAAAAGCGGCAACCGTATCATCGTACGACGTTGAATGACCCATTTTTTCTCGATCAAACAGCAAGATATCTTTT
>JAQXEK010000061.1 GCA_029250885.1 Planctomycetota bacterium | reverse complement strand
AGCTCATCCCCCAAGGACTGGACTTCAGTCTTGGGTTTTCTGAACAACCTCATGGGCTTCACTACGACGCAGATCTCCTGGACAGAATAATCTGATTGGTGGAAGCTCGCTGCGGTCAGATCATAGTCGTAGCGAGCTTAACTTCGTTAGCAACGCGGTGCCACTGGCGCTTTTGCCATAGCGTCTTAGAAGGCGCTGAGGGCTAGCCAAGAGCGGCTTGGCTCCGTGATGGGGTACACGCCTGGAGTCCCTCCAACTAGCTCCCACTTAGCTCTGAAGGAGTCCCAAGAACGCTATACATTCCGCTGGGGTTGGAAGTTGGTAGTAGGCTCTGGTACGGTCTCAAGAATGAAATACCTAATAGTCATTCTTGCGGCAGTCGCTGCGTCGGTGATAGCTGTCCTCGTCCTGAAGTCCGTAGGCATGGAGTCAGCGGCGCTCATCGGAGGCGGCGTGGGCGGAGCAGTCGCCGGCGTCGTTGCTTCAAGGGTCTTTCGGGACTCTTGAGTACGGTCTGGTAAATCGGGACTCTACCCTTCTGACCTACGCACTCCTGGTGCTCGGAGTCTGCGGCTGGCTGGACAGTCGGTGGCGGTGCGTGCTAGCGACGAGCACGGACTCGCCCTCGGGCTAGGGCGTGGTGACCGAGACCGGGTTGCTCGCCGCCGGTCAGGATGCTCGTCCGACCCGGGGGAAGAAGATGGCGACGATCCTGCGTTCGTAGCCCGAGTCTGACCCTCGCTTCGACCGGGGACGGGCGGAGCCCTCAACTATCCCAGTAGACCGAGCTATCCCGATAAGGCTAAAACCTCAAGCATAGTTTTTCAAAGCCTATGTCCCACGAGCTCGTGTGAGCTCAAACACCTGGTTTCAGGGGTGCTGTGAGGGTTGGCTTGGAAGGCCAGAGTTGATTTGCCTCGGGTTGGCCCCAGGCACCCCTGCGGTCAGGTTTACTTCTGTTGCAGGTGGACCTCTATGGCCTCTAGGGCGGCGTCTACCTTTGCTTGAGAGCGCTTGAGCAGCTCTACGTACCAGATTGCGTGGGCAACATTTGCGCCGATGCGCTGACCAAAATCGGGGTTACGTACGATGTCGATCGGGAACTCTTTTTCCCATTCTTCGATCTCCCCAATATGGGGGTGTACCCCTCCAAGCCAAGGAATAAGGTCGGTTGTAACGAGCTTGTCCATGACGCGGTTGTTGTCAAGGATGCGCGGCACCAGATGGTCGTAGTAGTCGGAGAGGGCGGATGCAAGACCACGATCTTGAAGCCAGCGGGCATTGCCGGAGGTGACCATTGCTTTCCGCGCGCCTGTAGCTGGAAAAAAGGAGAGGGCGGTTTGCATGAAATGGACGACCGTTTGTGGGAACTCGGCTGGGTCTCCCTCGCCCTCTGCATAGGCGAGGAGGTCTCCTAAAGCCTCGACTCCCTGCTCGTGCTTGACGAGCAGGTCGGCAATCTCCACGCGGTCGGCCTCTAGGTTACGCTGAATGGCCGTCAAATCCAGGCGCATGGCTTCGTTGCCAAGCCGCTCTTGTCTCCACTCATTAAGGAAGAATGAGAGCGTGATGCCACAGACAATGATGAACAGCTCGATGAAGTAGTAATAAAATCCGCTCCTGTATTTTCCCGCTTCCTTCATGTGGGGATCTTACAGGACATCGCTAGAAAAGATGAGAGGTGATCGCGATGGGTTCGGACGCCATGGCTTGTCTTCTCTAAGACAAGCCCCTCGTAGACTTCAACCTTGCGATGTCTTTCGCAGGGGGTGATGTGGTGTGATTTGTAAGTGGCTAAATCTCGTTCCTGTCTTTGCTAGCGCAACAGAAGGCCCTACAGCCTGCCGCAGTTTGTCACCCCGACTTCGACGCGCTACGCCCCGCAACGAAGATCTAGA
>JAQXEK010000014.1 GCA_029250885.1 Planctomycetota bacterium | reverse complement strand
AAAACTGAGAGAAGGCTGGGTGATCGGTGCCCTTAGGGCGAGTCACACCCTGTGCGGTTAGCCGATGGCGAGGTCGATGGCCTTGCGCAGCTCGGAGGCGTCGGGGGTGACGCCGCTTGGGTAGAAGGCGATGACCTGGCCGTCCTTGCCGACCAGGTACTTACAAAAGTTCCAGCCAGGAACCTTGTCCGTCTGCTGCTGCAAGAAGGAATAGACCGGAGATTGAGTGTCCCCCGCCTTTACTTCGCTCTTGGCAAACATCGGGAAGGTCACGCCGAACTCGTTGGTGCAAAACTTCTGGATCTCCTCGGCGCTGCCGGGCTCCTGTCCGCCAAACTCGTTGCTCGGGAAACCAAGCACGGAGAAGCCCTGACTGGAGAGTTCATCGTGAAGTTTCTGGAGCCCGGCATACTGCTTCGTGTATCCGCAGCGACTGGCTACGTTGACGACCAGGGTCACCTTGCCTTCGTAGGCAGCGAGTCCTGACTCCGCCCCGTCCAAGCTGGTCGCAGGGAGTGAGTAGAGTCCACCAGCGGATGTTGTCTCGCTGGCTTGCTCCAAACTCATGGCGCTCTCTGATGCGGGCGTTGTGGGTGAGGCGATCTCGCTAGACGTCTCGTAACTGTCGGCCGCGCAGGAAGCGCAGAGTGCAAGTAAGCAGGAAGGTAGGATCTTTTTCATGGCGGGTTCGATAGGTCTTGGGTGAACTTGGTTTCACCCCTGCTTTCGCCAAACGCACCCGGGCGGATGCAAAATCAACGTGTCTTTCCGTTTGCCGAACGGCAGCTACAATCACCGAACACGGAGACAACCGACTTCGTCTAGCCGAGCTCATCCTTCTATTGCAGACAGTTGAGCAAGGGCCTTCTTTCACTTGTGCCCAGCTCAAGAAAGAAGCAGCAAGGAATCCAAGCCGCGCGCATCCATCTGTTCCGGTTTGTCGAACACTCTCATGCAATGACTGCCATCGACTTGCTGTTGATCCACCTCGCCCTGACCTGGGCATTGGTCGGAATGATCTGGACCGTCCAACTGGTCCAGTACCCCAGCTTTGCTTTCGTTGGGAAAGCAGAGTTTGCCGCCTACCACAAGCACCACACCAACCGCATAACTTGGATCGTTGCGCCTTTGATGAGCGGCGAGCTGCTGACCGGCTTATCGCTCTTCTGGCTTGGCCCCGTGGGGCTATCCGAGTCGTTGCTCTGGACTGGTCTTGCCTTGATTGCGCTAAACTGGGGCTGGACTGCCCTCGTTGCAGTGCCGCTTCACTCGCGCTTGAACTTCCCGGCCGAGGCAGTCAAGCGTGCCCTAGTCCGTGCCAATTGGGTCCGTACAGTTGCCTGGTCTGCACGGGGCATTTGGGCTCTAGCTGCCGTTCGTGCCGCCTTGGCCGTCGCCTGACCGGAGCCACAGGCTCGCCAGCCGCTCTCACAGTCCGCTTTCGGGCCCGTGCGCCTTAGATTGAGCCGGAAGCTGCACATTTTTTGCGTCCAAGCTCTAGCCGGATTCGGTTCCGTGCTTAGCATCCCCGCATGAATACCGAACGTGTTGCCGAGCTTATCCGCGAGTTGATCTCTGAGATCGGGGAAGACCCCACCCGCGAGGGTCTACTCAAGACCCCCGAACGGGTCGCGAAATCCATGGATTTCCTGACCTCTGGGTACCGCCAGGATCTCAAGGCCCTGATCAACGATGCGGTCTTCGAATCCGAGGCGAACAACATGATTATCGCCCGGGACATCGAGGTCTACAGCCTGTGCGAGCACCATATGCTGCCCTTCTTTGGCCGGATCCACATCGGCTATATATCCAAGGAGCGAGTCCTTGGCCTAAGCAAGCTGGCTCGCATCGTGGATTACCACGCCCGTCGCCTTCAGATCCAAGAGCGCCTCACTTCGGACATCGCAGCCGACATCCAGGATGCAGTCGATGCCCAGGGCGTGGGCGTAGTCATCGAAGCCCGCCACCTCTGCATGATGATGCGCGGCGTCGAGAAGCAAAACTCGCTAATGGCCACCTCCTCGGTGCTCGGTTGCTTCCGCAGCGACCTTGCTACCCGCACCGAGTTCCACAACCTCATCCAGCGCACGATCCCACACTAGGCGATCGGCCTGTAGAGACTCATTTACCTTGGCTCTCTGCGAAGCCCATGCCGGCGGCATGGAGCTTTACCCCTGGAAGAACGCCGTGCCCGCCTGATACGCAAACCCGGCGCATGGTAGAGAATGTGGCCTTCTACCAGGATAGCTCCTACGTTGGCTAAGCGCACTCTTGGAGCTCTGCGGGGGATAAGCCCGAGGACTTGATGCCAGATTTGGCGTTGGGGCGGGGGGAATTGCGGGCATTGTTGCCTCTGTTGCCCGCGAAGTGATCGGATCTCCCAGGGCTCGCTCCATCGTCCTCTTAGTGGCGCTTGGGAAGTCCCCATAAAAAAAAGCCTCCCCGACCTAAATCGGGGAGGCCTGTCCGAGACCCTTACAAGTGGTCGCCCGGAGGCGACTGAGCAACCTCGGCCCTGGTGCTCGCCTTGTAACTCAGGAGGAAGAGCGCCGTTTGGCCCAACCAAAGGCCCGCTAGGAGTGCAAAACAGATCGTGGTAAATCCAAGAGTCATATTAGAGTTCCCGTCGCGGGTATCCTTTCATAACACTCCATCGGCGGGAGTCAGCCGTTCATGCCCCTTCGCGGGAAGATTTCGTTCATCTTCCCATTCTTGGAACTTGGGCTGCAACCAACGGGAAGATAAACCGTCTGTGGTGTGTGTATAGCTTGCAGCAAAGTAGAGGGCTCGCAGCCCTGCGGCGGCGAGTTCAGCTTGAGGGTGTCGATCCGCTGGGCACCCACGAGCTGGTGGAGCTTGTGGTTGGGCGCTTAAACCTCCACCGGCAGGAGGAATCCGGACAGTTGGGGCTGGAGCTCTTGGAGCGAGATCTGGCTGAGGCCTCGGTCATGTCTTGTCGGGACCTTGCGGGCTCGTTTGGGTTACAACCGCTCGAGGTGTTGCGCTTGGCGGCCGCCTTTGCTCTTGGGCGTCGGGTTGAAGGCGCTCGGAGGCAGCCCCGTCCCTCGATGCAGTCCGCCGAGTCGGTTTTTCGGCACCTGCGCCCGGGCATGCGCGGCTTGAACAAAGAGCGCTTTGTCGCCCTGTTCCTAGACAACAAGCACCGACTGATCGGCCTCGAGCGCATCTCCGAGGGCACGTTAAACGCCAGTCTAGTACATCCTAGGGACGTTTTTCGGCCTGCGATCCGCAACTCGGCTGCCGCCCTTGTTGTGGCCCATAACCACCCGAGCGGGGACCCCGAGCCCAGCCAAGAGGATCTGGATGTAACTCGCCGCCTGCTCCAAGTCTCCCGCCTGGTCGGAATTCCCCTCGTCGACCACGTGGTGATGGGGGACTGCTCCTGGGTCTCTCTCCGCGAGCGGATTGCCTTTTCCTAAATGACCTGGATTTGACCTTGGGCATACCCTCTTAGGGGCCCTTAGAGGTCCCTTTTCCATAGA
This sequence comes from Planctomycetota bacterium, assembly GCA_029250885.1. GTDB lineage: Bacteria > Planctomycetota > UBA1135 > UBA1135 > CALBMX01. The sequence goes on along the minus strand of JAQXEK010000014.1, from coordinate 185,946 downwards.
ATTAGGCCCATGTGTACCTAAGACCGAGACCGCACTCGGGTTTCGCACATTCATTAAGTAGATTGATCCCTCTTAGATAGGTAGGAACTGCTTCCTCCCCTTCAACTTCCCCCCCGTCTGACCTCCCGCACATTGCACAGGATGCCTGACCGCTACTCGCTTCGAATTGAGAGCGGCGACCGCGCCGGCGAGACCATAGCCCTCTCTGGGCGCGGTCTAACCGTCGGCCGCCGCCCAGCAAACGACCTTTCACTTACGGACGCCTCGGTTTCGGGCCGACACGCCCGTCTTGGGATCGAGGATGGCCAGGTGGTGCTTGTCGATTTCGGCAGCACAAACGGCACCTTTGTGGCCGATGTGCGCGTGGAGGAGCAGGACCTCAAGGGCGGCGACAGGCTGCGCTTTGGCAAGGTCGAGGTCCTGTTCCTTGACGCCGAAGACGGGGCTGCCCCCGCCCAGGCGCCCGCAGCCATGCCCGCTGCGGCTCCGGCCAGCCCGGCCGCCTCGGAAGATGATTTTGACCTAGAGATCGAGCTCGACGGCGACCTGGACCTCGAAATCGAAGAGCCCGCCGCGGTACCGGCCATGTCGCCTCCGGAATCGGCCCCCCAGCAGGAGGCCGTCAGCTTTAGCGACCTCGAGGACGACGCCGACAACGAAGTCCACGAGATCGACGCCGAAGCCATGGCGAAAGCGAGCGGCGGCAAGAGCTCGATGCCCTTGATCGCCGCCGCGTTGGTCATCGCTGGTGGTGCAGCATGGTACTTTGCCGGTATGCCCGGCGTGGGCGGTGGTGATGCAGGCGGCGGCGCGCCAGCTCTCCGTCCGGTCGCCACGATCCCTGGCAACTTAGTCAAGGATGCCTCCTTTGAAGACGAAGCCACTTCGGCTTGGAGCGCTTCGGACACAGCTCCCGTGACCGCCTATTTGGCCGGTGACTGGCGAGCGAGCGGCGCAAATGGAATGGGCGCCGATCTCGAGCCGGGAGAGTGGGCTCTTTTGCGCTCGGCTAGCATCAAGCTTGGCCTTATGCGCGGACTGCGCGCGACCGCAGATGCTTTCGCCGAAGACGGCGCGGCCTGCCAGATCGGCCTGGGGCTCAGCGACTCGACCGGGGACCACCCCTCGATGGTGGCCTGGAGTGCGGCCGGGGACGGCGCGGACATGGCCCTGGACATGACGGCTGCGCCGGGGTACGACACCGTTCGCGTGTTGTTGCGTGCCTCTGCGGAGGACTCGGCTGGCGCGGCGGGCTTCGATGACGTGGGTTTGGTCGCGTCCAGCGCATCGAGCGAGGTCAGCTTTGGTGACTTCACCGTCGCACCGGCGGGGTACAACCACGCGGTGGTCTACCACATCGACCGCCCCCTGCTGATCGACTTCGGCGTCGAGGAGGCCTCCCTCGCGGCAGCGGCTGGCGAGGCCGGACTCGAGTTTCAAATCATGGCGGGTACCTGGAGCGTGATCCTGGATCCAGCCCTTTTGTCTGAGGGCATGGCGACCCTGGGCGACGGCGGCTACCGGCCCCACGGCGACGCTTTTGAAGACGCGGGCGTGACGTCGGTTGTGATCGGACGCGGCGCGCATCAAATGCAGCTCGTCTTTCCCAGCCCTGTCACCCTTAAGGGCACGCCCCTTTCCCTCGGCTACAAGCTCGAAGCCCAGGTTAATGCTGGAACCCTGCAGCTTGCCCTAGGCTTCTCGGAGCAGCGCAGCGAGGCTATCCGCCTCCACAGTCGCGCCGAGCAAGCCGTGGCCAAGGGTGACCGCGGCAAGGCAGTGCGGACCTGGCAGACCCTTTTGGAGACGGTCCCGTTCGACTACGACCTAGTCGCCCAGAGCGAGGTTGGTCGCGGCGCCATGGTTGACGAGGGCCTAGCGGACCTCGCGGATCTGCGCGGTGACTTCGAGCGCGCCAAGTTCTTCGGCCTGCCCGAGCTCTTTGCGACCTGCCTGGGGTCCGCCCGGGACTTGGAGACCGAATTCGCCGGCTGCGAAGTCTCCGTGGCGGCTGGCTCCTTCGGAGACGAGGTCGCGGATCAACTGCGCGAGCTTACGGGCTCGGGCGAATCGGGAGCGGACAGCGTGCGCGGGGCCATCCTCGCTCACCTAGAAGATGCCGGACACTCGGGCCTTGCTGCGGAATTGCGCGCAAGCCTCACTGGAACCAAGACAGCGAAGTAGGGCCATGGCTAAGACAGTAACTGGTATCGATATTGGGTCGCGCACGGGCGTTGCTCTCAAAGGCAGCATCAAGGGCAACAGCTTTGTGGTCACGAACTTTGCCGTTGTGCCCACGAACACATCCACGATCGCCGACGGCTGGGCTAGTCTCAGCGAGGCGCTAAAGGGCGGCTTCAAGCCGGGCCTGACGCGCACGGGCATCTCAGGGCCAGACCTAAACATTCGCTACACGCGGGTGCCCCGTGTCCCTGACTGGCAGCTGCGCAAGCTGATGGGCTTCGAGGTCGCGGAGGTTGGCGGCACTTCCGGCAGCGAGGTGGCCTCAGACTTTAACGTGCTGCCAGAGCTCCCCGAGATCGAGGGCGAGGACGTGGTGCTGTTGGCCATGGCGAAGGAGTCCATGCTGGAAGACCACGAGGACGGGGTAAAGGACTCGGGCGGAAGCCTCGACGCCTGCACGCCCAATGCAATCGCCCTGTACAACGCATGGCTGCGCTTTGGCGTGTTGATGGACGACACGGTCCTGGTGGCGAATATTGGCCACGAGAACATCGACGTGATCATCGCGCGCGGTCACGACCTGCTGTTCGCCCGTAGTCTCGGCGGCGGCTCGGAGCTGTTCGACGAGGCTATTGCGAGCCGCCTAGGTCTGTCCGCTTCAAAAGCCGAGCAGGTCAAGATTCGCCACGTGGACTTGGACCCCGATGCGCGCTACCCCGACGCTGCCGTCGAGAAGGCGAGCACCGCATGCAAGGGGCCTGCGGGTGCTCTGCTGGGGCTGCTCTCTTCTACGGTCATGTTCTGCAAGAGCCAGGTGAAGCTGAGCGGCCTAGAGCTCAACCGCGTGATGATCTGCGGTGGAGGCGGAGCGCTGAAGGGGCTCGACAAGTACCTGTCGAGGGGCATGAATGTGCCTGTGGAGCGCTTTGATGCGTTCCAAGTGGTGGATCTCTCCAAGCTGGACCCGGACACGGCTGGCCTGCTTGAAGACCACCGGGATGAGGCCGTGATTGCCCTTGGCCTGGCGACGTCAGGCTCGGACCCGGCCGCCTACTCGGTGGAGATTATCCCGAAGGCCCTGGCGAAGAAGCGCGACTTCATGGGGGGTACGCTCTTCTTGATCGCAGCTGCGGTCATGGCTGTGGGATACCTGGGATGGTACGGGGCGACCCTAGGCCAGACCCGCGACGACCTGAACGCCAACGCCTCCCGGGCGTCGGCGAAGTTTAGGAAGGCCGACAAGGCCAACAAGGAGACCGTGCTGCTGGTCACCGAGAACGAGCGCTTGGCGGGCGAGGCCTCGGAGCTCTTCGCCCTAGTCGGCGGCGGTGAACAGATCGGCCGGGCGGCCGGTGTGATGCACGCCAGCCTGCCGAAGGACTTCTGGATTACGCGATTGATCTCCGATGAGAGCAACGACGACGAGCTCGGCGTGCCGCGCACGGAGAAGCGCCCGATCCTGAAGGTGATGGGCAGCACTCGGCAGGGCACAGACCGTGTCAACGAGCGCTTTGGCCTGTTGGTAAGCGCCCTCGAGGCGGGCATCGACGGGATGCAAATGAAGAGCAGCCTGGGTTCCCAGGGATCGCGCTTCGAGATCGAACTGACCACCCTGGCCCCGGGGGACGAAGGCGTCCCTGAGGCGCCCGACGAGGACAACGCCGACGACTCCGGGGAGGACGCCGAGTAGGCGCAACGAACACATGGATTTCGACGAATATTGGCAAGAGAACAAGCGCTTTGTGGGCATCGTGTTCACGGGACTGATGGTGTTTCTGATCGCGCGTATGGGGATCTCCTCGACGATCGGTGCAGAGGCCTTGGACGCCCGGGCCGCAGAGTCCGGTGCCATCAGGAAGCTCAAGGATGCGATGTACAGCACTGCGGACCGGGACAAGGCGCGCAAGGAGAACGAGGCGCTCGTCGCTGTGGCGGGCAAGCTAAAGCAGTCCGTGGCCTTCGAGCCCCGGGAGGGTTTCACCATTGCGGGGGCCCTCTCTCCGAGCTCTCGCTACCACGCGGCGCTGGCCGACGTGCGTGATGAGATTATGCCCCTAGCGGGACGCTCGAACATGGTGGTGGATGCTGACCTTGGTCAGCCGGACCTCTCGCCGACCCGGGAAGAGGAGATCGTTCGGCACCTCGAGGCGCTCGACCTGATCGATCGGGTCCTGCACCTAGCGGTGGACGTTCGCCTCAGCCGCGTGGATAAGATTCATGTGGTCCTCGACCCCAGCCTAAAAAGCAAGGGCGGCGTCGGCGCGATTGAGAAGACCCGGGTGGACTTTGAGTTCTCCGGCAGCGGCGCGGCGGTGTTGGAATTCCTGCGTCGTAGCCAAGAGCCCGAACTCGTCATTGGCGGTAGGTCCCTCACGATTTTGAGTCTCGATACACGGGCCGCTAAAAGGCAGGGGGAGATCCAAACGAAGCTCTCCCTGGCCGTGGTTCGATTGCACGAAGTGGAAACCTCCGATGGGGAGGAACTCTAAATGGAAATTCGTCAAGAACAGATCGTACTGATCGGCGCAGTCGCCATCATCGCCGGGCTCATTGCGACCCACGATAGCGGAAGCGCGCTGCCGATGCCACGCGCCAAGAAGATCGACCTTCTGGAGAACACCGTGCCCGATGCGGGGCGCGTTCTTCCGGGTTCTCTCGAGGCCAGCTTCACAAGGGATATCCTTAGGGAACCCACGAATGCGCGGCCCATGCCGCTGCTAAGTTTCGAGGCGCCGCCCATCCTGGCCTTGCCCGCCTTGGCCGCTCCGCCCTACCCTGGGCCAGGCCCGGCAAGCTATGGCCAATACCTGCGCCGGATGGACACGGTCGTGCCTCTCGTCGGCCTGTTCGACGCGGCCAGCATCGCGGCGACGACCCAGGAACTTGGCGCCACCGCAGACGTAGGCCAGGACACCCTCTCCGCCTTGCGCGAGATGGGCTTCGTTCCCGACGAAGAGGAGTTGCTCGAGCAAGCGCCGGACCGCGCAGCCCTGACTGCTACCTATAAGAAGCTGTACGACTGGATCCTTCTGGACGAGTTCGATTACCACTTCGGCAGCATTGAGAACCGCGATCGCTATCGCTTGGCCAGCCGCGACGGCGAAAACGTGACCCTGCGCGAGGTGAACCCCGCCACGGGCATGCCGCGCATAGTCGCCATGGATGCAGTGGACTACGAGCGCGCCCGGGTGACTTCCTTCGGCTTCGCAGAGTCCGTAACCAACACCATCGAGCTAGGCGCCATCGAGCGCAGTAACGAGCTGACCCGCGGCAACTCGGCCGAGCGCCTGTCTTTCGCGGACTGGTGCGTGATTCAGCGCCACGAGTCTCCGCGGGCCCTGCCTGTGGCCCAGGAACTCTACGAGCGCCTTGCCGCCTTCGACGAGGACGAGCCCGCCCCGCGCCTCGGCCTCGCCTCGTGTCTGGAAGCTGGCTTTGAATTCGAAGCCGCCTTCGAGCAGTACGGTGTGCTGCTGCAACGCTTCCCCAAGAGCGCGGCTGTGGCTGCGGCAATGGCTAACCTGGAAGAGCGCTTCCTGATGATGGCCGAGGCCGAGGCTCGCCTGCGCGATGCCGTGCGCTTCGACCGCGGATCATTCCGGGGCCAGTGGGCCCTTGGCTCGTTCCTTCTCCGCAACGACGGCGATACGAGCGAAGCGATCGAGGCCTTGGTCTTGGCTGACCGCTTCGCTCCGGACACCACGGAGGCCGCCGGCCTGCGCAGCGATGTGCGCGTTGAACTGGGCGCCGCCTATATGATCGCCGGAAACCTGGAGGATGCTAAGCGCGCCTACCAGAACGCCTTGAGCGCGAATCCGGACAACCAGAAGGCCCAAGCCGGCATCCTGACCTGTGCGCACCTTACCGGTGACATCGGCACGGCGGCCCTGACCAGCTTTGTGGACGACCAGGTCGCCCTGGGCCCGGACTTCCTCCTGGCCCGCGGCCTCAGCGCCATGGAGCAAATGGACTACCTCGGCGCCCGGGACGACCTCTTGGCTGCCGCGAAGGCTGCGCCCCTCACCAGCCAACTAGCCCTGCGCGCCCTCTCCCGGCTCGCCGAGCTGACCGGTAATGATGAAGAGGCCATGGGCTATGTCGAGCGTGCCCTCGAGGTCTCTCCTGGCGACGCTTGGTCTCAGTTCCAACGCGGCCGGCTGCTATTGGCCCGTGATGATGTGGACGGCGCCGAGGAGGCCCTGAATGGAGCTCTTGCGGCTAACGTGAGCTTCGTAGATGCCCTCGTTTTACTGGGCGACATCTCCATGAATGGCGGCGACTTTGACTCCGCCGAGCGCTACTTTGATCGCGCCCTGCGCCTGGAGGAGCCCCGCGCCGAGATCGAGACCCGCCGCGGTCTAAACGCACTCTTCCGGGGGGATATTTACGCCGCGCGGAGTCGCTTCGGCAGCGCCCTGGACATCGCCGAAGATGACCCCGTAGCCGTCGCAGGACTGGCCTGGTGCGAGTACCTCGATGGCGAGAGTGACGAGGCCCTAAACCGCCTGGCCAGCCTGGACGATGGCCGCCGCTTGAACGGCGAGGAAGACCCTTGGCGCCTCTGGGCCCAGTCCCAGAAAGAGCGCATCGAGGTGCACCTGGCCAAGGCCCGCTGGGTGGACGACTTTGCGCGCAACGACCTGCGTAGCGTGTGGCTCGTGGAAGAGGGCGCCGGTCCCGTGGTACAGCTTGCCAACGAGGAGCTACATATCGCGGGCCAGTTCCAGGGCAATGGAAACGTGCGCGTGTTCAAGTCCTTCCCCGCCGTGCAGTTCGTCTCCTTCGCGGCCGACTTCACGGTCTCAGCGGACTCCGCCGCTCGGGCTGGGCTCTTTATTGCAAGGGAGCAGCAGCGCGGTGGCAAGCGCACGGTCAGCGCGCAGGTGCGCGTGCACCGCCACAAGGACGGGAGCCTGCAGACCCACGTGGTGCGCAACGGCCGTCCGGACGAGGGCGCACAAGACGTGACTTGGATGGACTTCCCCGCCGGAGAGACCGTGCGCTTGCGCATCGAGCGCAGCGGATCGGACTCAAAGGCCACCGTAAACATTTTTGTCGCGGGCGTTCCCGTTCTCGAAGACGTTCCCATGAGCAGCATTGGCAAGTCCACCGCCGCCCTGTCGGTGGGCTTCTTCTCCGAGGGCGAGTCCGGACGCCGCATCGACATGACCGTGGACAACGTGGAGATCGTGCGCCGGGGGCAGTGAGCACCTAGGCCTTTAAACTTAACCGAACTGCTATGAAACTGCGAAATCTACCCCGCCGCGGCGCCCAGGCTGGCTTCACTCTTGTCGAGATCCTAGCGGTCATCGTGATCCTCTCGATCTTGATGGGCGTGCTCGTGTTCTCCTTGGGCAATGCCCAGGGCACCGCGAATGAGAAGCTGACCGAGGCGCGGCTGACCGCGATCAGTGCCGCCCTCGGCACCTATGAGGGAGACATGGGGGACTATCCCATAAGCCACTTCTCGGATGTGACGACCTCGTCCGCAAGCGCCACGAACCAGGGCATCGAGGCCCTGGTGCAGGCCCTCTGGAAGGAGCCCATGCTTGGGCTTGGCCTCTCGGACGACATACTGCTCAACACGGACGGGGACCGAGCAAACAACGAGCCGTTGCTCGAGATCGTCGACATGTGGGATAACCCGATCGCCTACTTCCACCGCACAGACTACGGCCAGCACCAGACCTACGTTACCCAGGATGGCGAGACTGGCGAGGACGTGGAGAGCGACGTGGTCGCCCGGCGTCACCCAGTGACCGATCGCTGGGCAAACCACCAGAAGTTCCAGCTGATCTCGGCTGGACTCGACGGGCGCTTTGGGACCGACGACGACCTCTGCAACTTTAAGACCGAATAGCCAAGGCTTATGCTGCGCGCGCCCTTCCACAGGTCCCAAGGACTGACCCTGATCGAGCTCCTGTTCACGATGGTTATCGTGAGCATCGTGCTAGGGCTAGGCGTTGGCGCGATGACGGGGTTGAAGGCACCTTCCCAGCAGAACACGGGGCTGGTGCGCTCGGTGTTGCGGGCGGCGGCCAACCAGGCGGTCTCCCACGAGGCCAGCTGCGCAGTCTCCTTCGACCAGGCGGCCGGAATTATGTACCCCAGCGAGCTGCGCGTCGTAGGCACCTGGCACTTCGAGGACACGAACCTCAACGGCGCCTTCGGACTGAATGGTTCGGGCCAGGGCATGCGCATTGTGGACGATGGTTACATCGGCAAGGCCATCTCCCTGCAGGCCAGCGGCGTCGAGGCGAACTTCGCCGTCAAGCGCGACCCAGCCTTCGACCTGACCGAGGGCTTTGTCGTCGAGATCGCCCTGCGCGATCCCATTGGCAAGGGCGGCCGCGTTTTGCACATAGGTCACATGGTTGGCATCGACCTGGAATCGGGCGGCGTTGTGCGCGGCTGGATTGCCCCGGACTTCGAGTCGGGCTCCCAAGGCGTCGAGACGACCGAGTCCCAAGCGGCCCGCGCCACGCACCTCTTTGTGGAGAGCCGGCCCGGCACCGTGCTCCCTGGAGAGTGGCTGCGGGTGCGCCTTGAGTACGACCGCACGAAGCTGGTCCTGTCCGTAGACGGGGTCAAGGTACAGGAGCTCGAGTCCGATGCCGCTGTGCGCGAGCTGGTGGGGGACCTCGGCCTGTCGTCGAAAGAGCGCACCGGTTTTCGGGGCGACGTGGACAAGCTGGTGGTCTCAGCCATCTCTGCCATGGAGCCCGTGCTGCTAGGGGACGACGCGGTCTTCACGCAGCAGACCCCCAAACGCGTGGTCTTCCATGGCGGCGGCGGGCTGGATCCCGCGGTGCACAACCAGCCGGTGGAGATCGGGATTGAATCTATCGACGGACAGCGGGGCACCGTAAAGGTCGGCATCTTGGGGACAGTGGAATGATCAGTAGGGCGAATCGCACACAGGTGACCAAGACGAGCGACGAGCGCGGCGGCTATGCCATGCTCGCCGTGCTGCTGGTCTTGATGGCACTGCTCTTCCTGGCCGCCCCTTTCCTTGCCACGGTGCGCAACTCGGACCAGAGCAGCCGCCGCGCTGGCGACCGGGTCGAGGCGGGCCTTGCACTGGACAACGCGGCACGATATGGCCGTTCGCGCCTAGGAGGCAGCCACAGCGCCGCCGACGAGACGCCCGGCTACGACTCCGAAGACGAGCTCTTCGTGCGCAATACTCTGCCCGGTAAGTTTCTAGGCGCTTCCGGCGAGGGCCGGGCCGCGAACTCCACCGGAGCGCGGTGGGACTTAGAGGTCGAAGATCTGGCCGGTCGCATCGACCTGGACAGCGCTTCGCCCCACGTACTTGCCAACCTGATGGACCTGTCCACGCGGCTCATCGAGCCCCTGACGACCGATGCCACCAAGATCAAGGCCGCCTCGACCGAGGGCTTCCCGGATAAGGGCGTGATCTGGATCCAAGGGGAGATGATTAAGTACGGCGAGCGCACAGACAGTGGGTTCGGGAAGCTCGAGCGGGGCCTCGGTTCTGTCATCGAAGACGAGGTCGTGCAGCCCGGGCCCCTGCCCGCCCGTAACTCCGTCGCCGGTGCAGTGGTCCACGACCAGCGCGCCTGGGCCCTGCCGACCTGGCGCCTGCTGGGCATCGAGGACGCGGACCCGATGCACCTGGAGCCCCGGGTGCTGGACGCCATGGACCGGCTGGCCGATGTGGGCGACTTCGTCCTCGACGGCGACTGGGATCAGTCCGCTCTCCACGGTCTGGTCACCCAGGGCGGCGTTTGGGGTAGCTTTGGCACCGGGCCGCGCTGGCAACATCCCACGCGCTTGACCCGCAGCATCGTACCCCTGGAGCAGGACTCGATCCAAGTGGCCAACGCGCGCTGGTTCAACGCCGGCAGCACGATCCGCATCTCCGGAGAAGGCGTCTCCGAGTTGGCCCTGGTGCGCAGTGTGAGCTTGCGCAACGGGCGTATTTCCCTGGACCGGGCTCTGGTCAACGAGCAGAGCGCCAACGGCGCCGTCGTCGAAGTGCTCGCCCGGCGCCCAGTCAATATCAACACGGCCTCGCCGGCGGTGCTCAACGCGCTGCTGGTGAACCTACAGCTTGCAGGCCGCAACTCGCGCATTACGAAAGCCGAGGCCACCGAGCTGACTGGCATCATGCTGGAGTCGCGCCCCTTCACGGGCTTCGAGGACTTTGTCCAGCGCATCATCCTGCCCGCCGCTGGCTTCGAGCCACTGCCCCCTGGATCGCCGGTCATCCCCGAGGCCTTCGCGGGCCTAGACGGCGCCAGCGCCGGGGGCATCATCGACGAGGATGACGCCCTAGCCCTGTACCGCAACGCGCTCAACGCAAACGACGTCGAGCTGGGCTATGCGACCATGCCCTTCTGCTTCTCGTCCCGGGATGTATACCTCTTCGACCTGCGCACCTCGGTGACTGCGCCCAGTGGCGTGCAGCGCATCGAGCGCGCCCGGGAAGAGGTCATGCAGGTCGCCCCCGCCGGCGAGCTGCTGCGACTTTGGTCCAGCCAAGTGGACTTTGATGAGGAGCTGCGCCTAGCCCGCGACGCCGCCCACTGGACCACTGGTCCGAACGGCACGACCCGCGTGGACGGGTTCCTGGGGAGCACGCCGCCGCCCCGGGCCCAGGCCCACCTGGGAAGCTATGGCTTCCAGCCAAACAAGGACGGCGTGCGCCCGGCCATCGAGAGCTCCTTCGCAAGCAAGGACACGAATGAGGGCTACATTCGCCCCTGGCCCGTGCGCATCGAAGAGCCGGCGCCCTTCGCCGGCCGCATCGAGCACTTCGACTGGGAGTCAGGTGCCTCGGGCACAGCCGAGGGGCGTGACCTGGCGATTGCGCCGATGACCTATCCCACCAATCACCCAAAGCTCCAGTGGACCGCAAGTCCCGGAGACCTACTGCGGCCGATCTACTTCTCCGCCTGGATCCAGCCTCGCACCGGCGGCGGTGGCTACTTCCTGGACATCGCAGGGGGCGCCAAGGAGGCCGACCGAATCAGTCTGTTTGTGGAGGGCACCGACCTGGTGCTGCAGGTCAAGGACGGTGCAGGCGACCACCCGGATACTCCCTTTAAGGAACTGGCCGAGGTGCGCTATCCCTTGGACGAAGGACCAGGCCTGCCGGCCAATGTCTGGACCCACGTCTCTGTTGAGGTGCGCGGCAACCGCCCGGATCAGATGCAGATGTTCGTGGATGGCCGCCCCGCCCCGGAGACCCCGGGCCTGACACGGCTCACCAGCTCGATCACCCAGAGCTCTGGCACCATCCCGGTGGAGTCTACCGAGGGCTTCCCCGATCCCTGCGTTATCCGCATCGGCGAGGAGCTGATCGAGGTGCGCGTAAGCAGCTCGACGAGCTTCCTAGCCGAGCACATAGCCACGGGCGAGTTCGCCGGCTTTGGCGGTCGCCAGGCAAGGGAGACGTTCAGCTCTTCGGGCTTCGCGCCGCCGATGATCAACAATGGTTTGGGCAAGGATGTGAGCCACTCGAGCGGTATGCCCGTGCAGCTCTACGGGTATAGCCTGCCCCTAAACAGGGATGTGCAGCCCATCGGTTCGGTGCTACAGAATGACCTGGGCGCCTTTGCCGTGGCCCGTGCCGTCCTGGCCATCGGCGGAGACCAGAGCGAAGGAGATATAATCGAGGTCGCCCTCGACGGGGGCGATAGCCTCGAGCTTGGCCGCGGCATGGAGGGGAAGCTCTCGAGCGTTTCGGCAATTGTCCTAGAGGCTGCGGATCCCGGCCGCGAGGTGACCGAGGTCCTCGAGGCGTTCAGTCGCCGGGGTGGCTACGCGGCGATCATTCAACTCGGTGCCGGCAGTGCAACCTTCAGCCGTGAAGGCGAGACTCCAACGCCCGCCAATGAGACCCCGGGTGGACCCGAGGAGAGCTCGCCTCTCTTTGGTATCGAGATTGTCCACTACTCGGGTTGGGAGGGCTCCTCGATCTTGATCGACAAGCGCGGGGACCAATGCCAGGAGCTGCAAGCCCTGGCCAACGATCAGATCGGAGCCACCTATTTGCAGAGGCGGGCCTTCGTCTTTGCCTGGGGACAGAATCTCATCCAAGGCGAGGAGCAAGAGTTCTTGTACAACCAGCTGGACCTGCAGACCTTCGTGGTGCCGATCTCGGTCCCGATCCCTGGTGCCGGCGGCGCCTTTGGATTCAATCTGCCCGCCTTTGGCCAGAGCGAGCTCGCTCAGATTACCCGCGTCGGATCCGAGACCGAGATGACTGAGTGGCTGCGCTATGACGACGTGACCCAAGATGCCCTGGTGCGTTCGGGGCAACCCGCCCTGGCGCGCCTGGCCGATGCGGTGACCGGTGGCGGTCCGAGCATTGACGCAGAGCTGCCGGCTCCTCCCGGTGGTGGCGGTACAGGCGGGGGCACGGGCGGCGGTCCGGGCGGCGGGATTGCTGTCCCGGTTCTAGATACTTTATCCACTCTGGCCGCCTCAAGCCCCGTGGAGCCCGGGCCGTCCATCTCGGCCCCCAGCGCGATGCCCACCTCTGCTGGTTCTTACTGGGACAACTTCCTCGGCGTTGCTGACGAGAACGACTACTACGTCTCGAACGCGGCCCAGAGCCAATTTCAGTTTCGCGGCGTCTTCGGCACCTTCAACCACGACCATCCCGCCGGCACCAAGATCCTGCCGGTCTACCGCATGAACGATGGGGGACCGGACCGCGGCTGGCCGGGCCGCTTCGACCAGGCCTTCCTGCTCGACGAGGACCCGACCCATCCCGGCTTCCCGATGACCGTGCACCGCGGCTATCGGCCCCAGGAATATGGCTTCAGCACTTGGGAGCCGACACCAGATTCAAACGAAAACCCCCTCGGTGCAGACATGGGGATCGAGCTCACCTACTTGCCCGAAGTGGGCTTGGCCCCTAACCAAGTCTACTTGGCCTTCACAGAAGAGGCCCCAATCCTAGTCACGGCCGGCGCGCTGCCTACGACTCCTGCAAGCCTGGCAAACTCGGGCTTTCCCGATATCCGGGAGACCCCGCGCCTGACCCTGTTCCCCTCCGGCGAGCGACCGCGCTTAGTGGACTCGGCTACGCTTGGCGGCGAGGCCCTCGGCGGTAACAATCCGGACGCCCTCATGGACGAGGCTGTCTTCTACTCAACTACCTACGCGGGATCCCTGGGCCTGCCTTCCGGGGTCAATACCGGCGACGCCTCCCTTGGCGCATCAATGTTCTTGAGAGAGGAGCTGGGCGCGTCTTCGACCTCGCTCTGGGTTGACCCGAATGCCTACCGCTTACCCGGTGGACTCATCTATGCCCAGAGTGGCCCCCTCTCGACCCTGCCCGGTGACGCTGGGCTCCTGCGGGTCGGGAACGAGATCATCTGCTACTCGGACTTCGACCAGAGCTCGGGTGTTTTCCAGATTGCCACCGGCGGCCGCGGCCTGCTGGGCACCCGCGAGCAGGACCACGCGATCTCCGAATCTGTGAGTTACTTGGGCACGATTCCGGTCAGCCTAATGGCGACTCCCGCCAGTGCTGAGGACAGCGACCTCATTCTTGCGGACACCGGCGGCTTCGGCAAGTCCGGCCTGGTCTTGGTCGAGCAGGAGCTCGTGCACTTCACACGTGTCGGCAGCAACTCCCTGCAGATGCCCACCTCAAGTGACACGCCGGGCATGCGCGACCGCCGGGGCTTCGGACTCTTTCGCGGCCGCTTCGGCACGTCCCCCGCAAACCATGCCAACGGTGTGCCCGTGATCGGCCATCCGTTCCGCTATTGGGACCGCTGGACTCCCGGAGGCGACGCGCCCGAGATGGCCTACTTCGGCTTCGCGGCCCAGCAAGAGGACGCCTTCTGGAAGAGTATCTTTTGGAAGGCCACGGACGAGCTCGAGGGCGCCGAGGTCGGCTGCCTCGTGCGCAATGACCCGAACATACCCTGGGACTCGGATCCCGCGATGACCCCCGGTCTGTGGCTCTTCGACGAAGGCAAGCTGGACGAGGACGGCAACCCCCTTGGGTTTCAAGCCGACTTCCTGGAGGCGCGCCTCTTTGTGCGCTACCTACCCGGGTCCTTTGACGTGATCGAAGGTCTTAGCCACGGCTGGAAGCGCGCGCCGAAAATCGACCTGGTGGGCAGCGCCTACTTGGCTCCCAGCACCGTGATCGAGAGGAAGTGGAAGTGATGCACAAGCCCTCGAATAAGCGCGGCTTTACTTTGATCGAGCTGATCCTGGCCATGGGTCTGTTCTCCTTGCTGATGATCGCGCTCTTGCAGCTGATCGATACCAGCACGACCTTGTGGCGCAATGTCGACGCGCGCCGGGAGAAGACCGAGTCCTCCGGCGGCATGGGCGAGCGCCTTGCCAAGGACCTCTCGACCCTGGAAGCCGGCCAAGAGGGCGACTTCCTCGCGGACTGGGGCCTGATCGAAGCGGACGGCGACAAGGTGCCGACCCTGACGGCCGCGCGCATGCGTTTTGTGCGGCGCGCATCGTCCGCAGAGCTCTCGCGCCTGGCAGAGAGCCAAGAGGTGGAGTTCACCCCCGAGGAGATTGCCGAGCTAGCCCTGCTCGAAGAAGCGGGCATCTTAGAGAGCCTCAAGGACTGGAGCCGCATGAACCGCGGCCTGGTGGAGGTGACCTGGTTTTTGTGCGCCGACGACGTGCCCATCGTCCAGGGCGAGATCCCTCGGTTCCACGGTAAGCTGATGCGCGGTATGCGCACCGTGGACGACGGCTCTAGCATGTCCTTCTTTGACGAGCGCATCTTCATGACAAGCGGCCGACCCATCTTCGAAGCCGCGGGAGTGATCGAGGAGATCGCCACCGGCGTCTTGTGGATGAACATGGAGTTTGCCAGCCAGGCCACGCTGACTGACTCGGACTTCTCTAAGGACGCTGCGCCCCGGGCTTGGAAGGCCGGCGAGCTGGTCACCGACGGCTCCCTCAGCTGGGACGCCTGGTCCCAGAACCGACCGAACGTCGAGGCCTGCGACCGCAACAAGCCAGCGGCGGGCCTCACTCCCATGGACGCCCTAGATACGAACCCGCAGCTTCCCCGGCGCGTGCGCATTACCTTTGAAATGCAGCCCGAGCGGGACATCCTGCGGCGTACGACTTTGCGTGCCGCCATCGATCACCAAGTGGACCAGTTCATTGTGGCTGACGGCATGCGCCTGCCCGAGGCCGGCACCCACATCCTTGTGGATGAGGAGTGGATGCTGATGACCTCGAAGAGTGGCGACCGCGTCAACGTGAAGCGCGCCCAGCGCGGCACCATGGCCGGGGCCCACAGGCCCGGCACCATGGTGCAGTATGGCTGGAGTACGACCCGCGAGATCCCCATCGCGATGTTCCGCGAGGATTGGGACCTATGAAGTCACTGCACCAAGCGCACAAGGGCAGCGAGACCCAAGCGGGTTTTACGATTATCGAGGTCGTGCTCGCCATGGGCATCATGATGCTGGGCATGTCCGTGGTCCTGACCCTCTTGACCTTTGGCGCGGGCCTCTCGCGCACCGCGCAGCTGCGCGCCGAGAGCGCCGCCCTGGCCGACGCCGTCGTGGCGGACTTAGAAGAGGGCCTCTTCCCCCTGCTCGAAGACGGCAGCGTGGGCGAGCCCCTGCCCATCCAAGACCGTGAGCTGCCAGGCTATCCTCGCATCCTCTACAGCGCGACGGCAACCCCGAACCCCGACCGCCTAGGCGAGGTGGACACCGCTGGCCTAGTCGGGCTTCGGCCCTCAAGTGCCGGCGCTCTTGAGTACCGTGTCGACGTGGAGCTGCACTGGAAGGAGAGCGGCGCCAAGCGCGGCCGCGGCTTCTCGGTCTTACTCCTGCGCGAGGTCTCCTTCGGCGCGCGCATGCGAAGGCAGCTCGAAGAATAACACCCAAACACTGAGCCTCGCCTGGCGCGGGGGACAGCTACCCATATCGGAACTATGAAGAAAGCAATCCTAATCCTAAGCACCTGCCTGTTGGCCGGGCTCGCGTCCCTGAGCTCGGCCCAGTCGAACTCTGAGGGCACCATCAAGATGCTCAAGCTGCGCGACGGCTCGATCCTCTGGGGCGACATCGAGGCGCACACCGACGCGGACCTCATGTTCCACCGCCGCGACACCGGCGGCATGGTGAGCCTACCCTGGAGCTTCCTGGATCCGGGCCAAGAGCACGAGCTGCGCCTGGCCTTTGGCTACATTGCTTCGGACTACCAAGAGGAGATGGTCGCTGCCGAGCGCATTTCTTTGGTGGATGGCACCGAGCTGATCGGTGTGATCTTGAGCCGCGAGAACAACATCATGCACGTCAAGAACGTGCAGGCCGTGATCTCTCTACCCGTGGAGCGCATCGCCGGCCAAGCCGTTCAGGTCCAGGTGCCCGCCAGCGACATCTATTCCCGGGATGAGCTGTACCAGCAGAAGCTGCTTCAGTTTGCGGACGGCCTGCAGTCCGACAACGGAGCCGAGGTCGCCCTGGCGAACTTTGACCTAGCCAAGTGGTGTGAGGGCATCGGCGATTATGCCCGGGCACTGTCCCACTACCAGGCGGTCCCCGTAGCCGATAACCAGTGGCCCCTGGCCGAACTCCAGCCCGCCCTTGAGCGCTCCCAGCGCAAGGCCGAGGCTCAGGCCGAGGTCGATCACCTGCGTGAGGTGGACCGCCTGACCCGGCGCCGTAACTACGACCGCGCCTTCGAGTTACTGGCCGATTTCACGAAGCTCTACCCCGCGAGCCCCCTGCTCGACGATTGGAACAAGCAGCGCGAGCGCACCGAGATGGCCCAGCTTGTGACCCTGCGCAAGGAGGTGGCAAACCGCTGGCACGCCGTTGCGGGTAAGCGCGTGCGCGAAGCCGCCAAGCTGTCTTCCTATGGCGAGGCCCTGGCCTACGTCACCGAAGGGATGAGCGAAGAGATCCTAGAGGGCGTGACGAAAGAGCTCGCCAGCATCAAGAAGGACATCAAGCCCGAGGACGTGCGGATCCTGTTCAGCGAGCGCGAAGGCGGCCGCTGGCGCAAGGCGTCCTATGGAATCGGAACCTGGATTCTTGGCGAAGAGAAGGCCCGTGCGGGGATCGACGCCGAGCCCGAACAGGGCTCCAAGGGCGAGCAGGACGCCCAGCGCAAGGCCTTGGAAGACAAGATCAAGCGCTACCTCGACAACCAGAAGGCCGTGCGGTCGAGCTCCGGTGAAGGCGAGAGCCCCGAGGAGTTCTGGGCGACCTACCAGATCAACTCCCGTATCAACTACCTCTTGGCCTACTACGCCGAGTTCGGTGGCGACATGGACTTGCGCCGTGCGCACTTCTCCAACTGCAAGGAGTGCGGCGGCAGCGGCGTGCGCGAGATTGTCAGCCTGGGCAGTGCCACCTCCGGCAGTGAGGGAAGCTCTACGCGCCTAATAAGCTGCCCTGTCTGTCACAACATTGGCATCGTTCGCCGCATCTCCTACCGCTAGCTTGCCCCATGGCTCTATCTCTCCAAAGCGGCCTGGTCGGCTGCGTTTTGTTGGTCGCCGCAGTCTCTTGCCAAGCTCCAACCGAGCGCTCCTCAAGCGCGCTAGACGGTGGTATGCAGGGAGCCGCCACCCCGGCAGTCCCGGAGGAACCCTCGACGCAGATGCCGGAGCTGGCCGTCGGGGTCCAGGGCAAGGCCAAGTCCGAAGCTGATTCCGGGCCTGGGGCCAATGCGGACGTCGCCCCGGATACGACCATCGCCTATGTGGCCGGCGAGCCCATCGACGTGCGCGAGCTCTTGGCCCATTGGATGCACAGGGACAGCCGCAGGGTCTACGACTTCGCCGACCGCCTGGTGACCAGTCGCCTCGCCCTGGCCGAGGCCCAACGCCTGGGCATCACCCTGGAGCCGAAGCTCGTGGATGATCGCGTGGTCGAGGCCCGGGCTCGCTATGCCGAGAGCCTTGGGGGCAATTTGGAAGACGTCGACCTATATCTGCTGGGCGAGCTGGGCTTGGACCCGACGCGCTACTTTGAGCTATTCCGGGACGAGACCGTGCAGCAGCTGCTCTCCGAGCGCGCCGTCCGAGCTTGGACCCTCTCCAAAGACCGCGCCGACGTGGCCGTGATCGTCGTAGCGACCCCCGGGGACGCCGCCCTTGTCACCGATCGTCTGAATGCCGGTGAACCCTTCGCCCAGGTGGCCGCAGAAGCCTCCCTAGACCCGTCAGCGGCAGAGGGCGGCCTCCTGCCCCCGGTCATCAAGTCCGAACTCTCGGCCCTCTCGCGCCTGGCTTTTAACACCGCGGTGGGGGAGTGGGGAGGCCCGGTCGAAGAGCAGGGCAAGCAGATCTTTATCCAAACCCTCGGATTCCCGCTCACCCTCCAGGGCAACTGGCAGGCCATTGGCGACACCGTCAAGGCTGATCTTGAAGCCCGCCCCGTGGAAGATCCTGAGTATTGGCAGTGGCGATCGGCCATGGGGCGCCGCTACGAGATTGACATGCGGCCCCTGTTCGATCTGCTCGGCGAGCCCCAGAGGCAGTAGCGGCCCCATCTTGTGCGGGGAGGCCCCGCGGGCATTGACCCCCATGGGGGGCGCCTTGTATCCTTCCCGAGTGAATAGCGAAAAGAATGAAGAGATCGAGCCCGGGGAAGCCGGCCCGATGACGGCGGAATCTGACGTGGATACAGCGGCTGATTTGGACGCCCTTGACGCCGAGCTCGCCACCCAAGCCGGCCATGAAGCCGAGCCCGAGTCCGCCGAGGCGAGCCTCGAAGAGACCACGGAAAATTTAGCGGAAGCCGCGGGTGTCCTGGGCCTCCAGGGCGAGGCGACCGAAATACTCGACGCCGAATCCGGTCGGCCTGAAAGCTCCGATTGCGTATCCCCAGAGGCCTCGGTTGACGAAGCTGCCCTTGGCGCTGAGCTCGCCGAAGCCGAGCCCAAGGAAGAGATCCCCGAGCTCTCCGAAGAGGAGGCCGACATGCTGGGCAAGGTGCTCTTCGCCCTGCTCTTCGCGTCCCCCGAACCCCTGACCCTCGGCCGGCTCAAGGATCTCACTGAGTCACCAACCGCCCACGTGCGCAGCGGCCTGGCCGCCCTCGAGCAGCAGCTCGTGGCCAGTGAGCTGCCCCTTATCCTGCGCTCCATCGCCGGAGGCTTCCGACTGTTTAGCGCCCCAGAGGTCGCCGACGTCGTTGCGCGCCTCTCCAAGGTGCGCAAGGCCGAGCAGATCAGCCCGGCCGCACTGGAGACCCTGGCTATCGTGGCCTACCGCCAGCCGACCACCAAGGCCGAGGTCGAGGCCATCCGCGGCGTGCAGGCGGGTCCTATGCTGCGGGGCCTGATCGATCGGGGCCTGGTCAAGGTCACCGGCCGCGCCGACCAGCCGGGCTCGCCCCTGCAGTACGGCACCACCCGGGAGTTTTTGGACCGCTTCGGGCTGGAAAACCTAAAGGCCCTGCCACGGGACAACGAGCTGGCCGCCAAGTAGTCCGGATTTCGGACTCCTAGGCCCCCCTCGGCACTTGGCGCATGGGGAGGCTGGCTGTACACTCCCCTGCCTTCTTTTAATGGGGAAACCCTCTCCATAAGGCATTTCCGTACACCCCTAGCTGACCGCAAGGCACCTCGCCGCGCTCCCATGTCCAGCAAGTCACGCCACGATCGCAAGTCCAAGAACGAAGCCCACGCACCCATCGAGCACGTCGATGGCGGCGAGGCGGAAGCACCGTCCGTCGAGGACTTTCTCGGCGAGAACACGATCCACGTTCCCGAAGGAAAGAACCCTCTTCAGTTCATCTTCCTGATCGGTCTTCTGATCTTTCTCCTGATCATCTTCATCATCCCCGGTGCCTTCCAGAACTCGATCGCCGGGGACGGTCCGGACGGCACGCCAATGGCATCATGGAAGATGAATGGCGAAACTGTGCAGGTCATGCCCGCCGCCTTCATGTCGGAGAAGCGTGCTGAGGCAGCGGCCCTGAAGGTTCGCGGAATGCGCATCACACCCAGCGACGCCGAGATCGCAACGATCCTACTGACGGACAGCCTTGCCCATGAGGCAGGCGTAGTCGTGTCGGACGAGATGGTCCTGGACTACATCAAAGCTGTCGCCGAGAGCCTCGGTGGGGGCGACAACTACAAGGCCCTGATGGCCCGCGAATTCACGGGTGGAGCCCAGACCTTCGAGCGCATCGTTCGCCGCGGTCTGCGGGTGAACACCTACCTAGCCTTGATCGCTCGGGTCGCCGTAGCTCCCTCGGCGGACCTACTCGCCGGTGCTTGGAATGAGCAGCACGAGGAGTTCGCCTACGGCTACATCACGGCCGCTGCCGCCGACTTTAAGGACGCCGCTATGGCGGAAGTGCCCTCGGACGAAGACCTCGAGCTGTGGTTCGCCGGTCAGCCCGAGTGGGAGCGCAACGTGCTCAAGACCGACGAGAAGTGGACCATTGGTTCGGCATTCTTCAACATTGAAGACGCCGCCCCGGAGGCGCTCTTTGACCGCTACCCCCTGGCCGAGGACTGGGACCTGGCAGCAGGAGCCACGGCCTTCTACCAGAACAACTCCTACTTCATGTTCAAGCGTGACGAGGAGATCACGGACGAGGACGGCGAGATCAACCGCTACTTTGCCCAGGACGAGGTCCAGACCAAGTGCGAGAACGGCGCTTTGGCCCTGGCCAGCATGAAGGCCTGGCGTGCTGACATGGGCGTGCGCATGGAAGCCGGCGAAGCGGTGGACATCGCCCTGGAAGCCCAGGAGTTGGGCCTTGGTTGGCATGAGTCCGGTGAGGCCATGAGCCGCGGCCAGCTACTGGACGACGCGGACTTCGGCGGCGGCATGCTCAGCACCCAGGTGCAGACCACCGAGCCCGGCCAGCTGATTCCCGGCGCCATCGTCGGTAAAAATGCGATCCAGGTGGCCAAGGTGCTCAGCAACCTCGAGCCTTCCCTGCCCGCTTTCGCCGAGATTCGCGACGTAGTGGCGGGCAACTGGGCCGATGACCGCTCTGGCGAGCTCGCGAAGGAGGCCCTTGGGGGCCTTACGGACGCGGAAAACCTGAGCGACCAAGAGTTCCAAGCCCTGGCCGATACCAGTGAGAGCCTCACCTACGGCATGCGCGACTGGCTCGACAAGGGCGGCAAGTACACCGACGACCCGGATCGGGACCAGCCCGCCAACCGCTTCCTCGCGATCCAGAGCATGGTGCTTGGACTCGACGAGCTGGGAGAGGGCGACCTGACCCAGGCGACCTTGGCGTCAGACGGCCAGAACGCTTACCTCGTGCGCAGCCTTGGATCCCGGCCCTTGGACTTCAGTACGGCCAATCCCGGCCAACTCGCAGCCCTAGAGACCTCGTTGAATGGCACAGCCAGCACGGACTTCCGCAAGGCCTATTCCGCCGAGGGCGATGAGCTGTCCGAGTTCTTGAAGACTCGGTACAGCCTGAGGCTTCCTTCGGCGGAGAAGTACGCCGCCGAGAAGGCAGAGGAAGAAGCCAGGGAAGCTGCCGCGGCCGGAGAAACCGCAACCGAGTAACCCCACGCCTTAGGCTTACGGAGCTCAACTCCGGCCCAAGAGGCGCCCTGCCGTCCCGTATGGGGACCGCAGGGCGTTTCTGCTTAGGCTCCGGCGACACGTGACCTTTACGTGCTCATAAGTAAAACTCCCTCTGTTTGCTCTGTGCTCAGATGTTTCGCAGGATGAGCGGCGGAGTCGTATGCGGTTCCAAGTCACCCCAAGGAACATCATGCACCTAGTCATCATCGGAAACGGAATCACGGGAGTCAGCGCTGCTTTGCGCGCGCGGGAGCTCGCACCGGACTGCAAGATCACGATGATCAGCGGCGAGTCGGACTTCCACTACTCGCGCCCCGCGCTCATGTACATCTTCATGGGGCACATGGGCTACCAGGAGACGAAGCCTTACGAGAATTCGTTCTGGTGCGACCAGCGGATCGATCTGGTGCGCGGTTGGGTAACGAGCGTGGAGGTAGAAGATCACGCGATCGCCCTGCACGATGGGCGACGCCTTTCCTATGACAAGTTGCTGCTAGCTACTGGCGCTGAGTCGAACAAGTTCGGCTGGCCGGGGCAGGACCTAGATGGAGTCCAAGGTCTCTACTCGTTGATGGACCTAAAGAAGCTCTACACCAATGTCGAGGGAGCCCGGCGCGGTGTGATTGTCGGTGGCGGGTTGATCGGCCTGGAGCTGGCGGAGATGTTGCACAGTCGTGGCATCGATGTAACGCTTTTGGTGCGTGAGAGCTCTTATTGGAACAATGTGCTGCCGGCCGAAGAGTCCGAGATGGTGAACCGGGCTATCCGGGCCTCGGGCATGGACCTGCGCCTTAGCACCGAGCTAAAGAGCGTTGTCGACAATGGCTCAGGGCGCGCATGCGGCGTGATGTGGGCCGCAGTCGGCGCCGATGGCGACGGCGAGCAGCTGGACTGCCAGGTGGTTGGGCTTACCGCTGGGGTTAGCCCGAACAAGACCCTGGCCAGTGTCAGCAACATCGACTGCGGTCGGGGCATCCTAGTGGACTGGACCCTGCGCACCCATGCCAAGGACGTCTTCGCTGCGGGAGACTGCGCCGAGCTGGAGAACGACGGCGATGAGCGCAACAAGATCGAGCAGGTCTGGTACACGGGCAAGGCACAGGGCGTAATCGCCGCGGAGTCGATGTTGGGTGGGGACAAGGAGTACGCCCCCGGTATCTGGTTTAACTCGGCGAAGTTTTTGGACATCGAATACCAGACCTACGGACAGGTTGGCTTTGGCCTACCTGGGGAGCAGCACCTGGTCTGGCAAGACAAGCAGGCCTCGCGACTCTTCCGTATCGTGCACATCGACAACATTGTGGTCGGCTTTAACGCCATGGGTATGCGGTGGCGGCACCGCGTTTGCGAGAAGTGGCTCGCGGAGAAGTGGACAGTCGATCGGGTCTTGGCCGATTTGGCCGATGCCGGTTTTGACCCCGAGTTTTTCAAGCGCTTCGAGGGCGAGATCGCACTGACCATGTCCGGAGCACAAAACTAACCATGTCCAATCCCCACCCTTTCGCCGAATACATCGACTACGACTTCAACGAGGAAGCCAAGGGCTTCGGCGAGCCGTACCTTGTCCCCGAGTCCCAGCGCACCCACAGCGCTGCAGCAAACCTAGAGGACCCCGAAGCCCCGGCCATCCACGGTCCGAGTCTGCTACTCAAGTCCACCAGCGCAATCGGTGTCGCGGGCCTAGTGTTCCTCGTGCTCAGCCTTGCCAGTGGCATCGGCGGCAGTGCGATCAGTCCAGGTGGCGTGGCGCCCGTGCAGTCTGTTCTGGGCTCATGGATCGGCACCTGGACCGGGACCATCCTCTTGCTGCTGCTGCCCTTTGCGGCCGGCGCCGTGTACTTCTGGGAGCTCTACCGAAACCAGTCGGCGGGCATCAAGAACGACGGCACCTTCTTTATGAGCGCATCCAATCGCGGCATGCTGGGTTGGCTCGCGGGCGTGGGCATGACCTCCTTTTACGTGGCTCTGTACTGGTATCCCGACATGATCCTTCAGTCGGGCCTAGTCCAGCTGGTGAATCCCATCGCGCTTGCGCTCACCGGACAAGGTGCCGACCACTGGTTCGCTTACACGGTGCTCTACACCTTGGCGGTGCTGACCTTTGGCGTGCGCATGATGATGCGCTACCGGCACAACCCGTATCACCTGATCCGGACCGCTTCGGTCATGTTCTTCCAGACGGGCCTAGCGTTCATCCTGCCCCAGCTGCTCAAAGGCTTCAACCAGCCCGAGTTCTACCCCACGTACTTCTGGCCGCTAAAGCGCGACTACCTGATGCCTGGCGACCTGGGCATGAACTGGACCGCCACCGAGGCCGCCGGCAGCGTCGGGGTGATCATGCTAATCTTCGCCGGGGCGATGACCGTACTTGCCACGCCGATCCTGACCTATCTGTACGGCAAGCGCTGGTACTGCTCCTGGGTCTGCGGTTGTGGTGGTCTGGCCGAGACCCTTGGCGATCCCTATCGTCACCTGTCCGACAAGTCCGACCGTGCCTGGCGCATCGAGCGCATCGTCATCTACAGCGTCCTGGCCTGGATCCTCGTCCTGACCGGCGTCCTGTGGCTCAATCACGTCCAGGGCGGTGAACTGCTCGGGAACAACGGTTACAACATCGAGAAGGTCTACGGCTTCTGGATCGGCTCCATGTTTGCGGGCGTCGCTGGCGTCGGCTTCTACCCGATCCTAGGGTCCCGCGTCTGGTGCCGCTTCGGCTGCCCCCAGGCCGCCATCCTGGGCCTGCTCCAGCGCTTCTTCTCGCGCTTCCGCATTACCACCAACGGCGGCCAGTGCATCAGCTGCGGCAACTGCTCGACCTACTGCGAAATGGGCATCGACGTTCGCGCCTACGCCCAAAAGGGCGAGAACATCGTTCGTGCCTCCTGCGTTGGCTGCGGCGTCTGCGCAGCGGTCTGCCCACGTGGCGTGCTCAAGCTAGAGAACGGCTCTAGCGTCTTGTTGGAAGAGCGCTACATGGAGTAGGGCTCGGGGGGTACTTGTCGAAGAGCATCAGCTCGTTTGCATTCGCTAGAACTTCCAGATTTCGTCGTTCGGATTCTGGCCAGGTCCCGCTTCCTTACTCGGGTGGATAAGGAAAGGCCGGCTCGAGCGCTTAGCTCGAGCCGGCCACTTTTGTGCCTTCTAGGCTTGAGCCCTCGTTGGCACCAGAGAGCCTCCAAAGCGGGCATCTTTCTTTACACTTTGCGGGTTTCCGGGACTTGTAGGAAGAGATCGAGGGTTGTCCGTTCGGATTGTGGCGCGGTGCGGCTGAGCCGTGTGGGTGGATAAGGAAAGGCCGGTGCGAGCGTCATGCTCGGACCGGCCACTTTTTTCACTCTGGCGAGTTCCAACGTGTCTATTGGATGACCGGTCGGGCTACGCGGCCCGCTATTCGGCCTCGTCAAGCTCCTTGAGGCGTGCTCTGGCGGCTTCGGCTTGGGCCTGGAGCCTCGTGACCGCGTCTAGGCGTTCCGGGTCGCCATGGGCCTGGGCGGCCTCTACAAGGACCTCAAGCAGCCTGGGGTGCAGGGTGTAGGTGGTGAGCCTGTCGCCCAGATCGAGGGCGGCCTCGGGGCCTTTGGTTTCTAAGACCCGGGCCACAAGCTCCTGGACTCGCTCCAGCCTAAGTTCGTTCTTCTCAAAGAGGGTGCGCTCGGTGGCGTTCGCCAGCTCGAAGGCTCCGGCGGCGCGAGCGGCGTCGACCAGGTACAGGCTCGAGTCTGGGGATAGCCCTTCCCAGGCCAGGGCCCTGGTGACGATCTCGACAGTGGATTCGCCCATGCCCAGCTCGGCCAAGCGCAGGCCCGCAAAGGCGCTAATGCGAGCGGCTTCGGTGGTGTTGATGCGCTCGGAATCGAGCCACTCCGCGACCTTAGCGGCAAGGCCGCGATACCAGGCTACGGGGTCCCGGAATACGCTTGAATCTTCGGGGAAGAAGAGCGCTAGGTCTTGGCGGCTGAGATAGCCCTGATTTTCGGGATTGGGCCAGAGGTAGACGACACCGGGGAAGAGGCTGCGATCAAACTTGGCCATGCCGATCTCGAAGCACGTCAGAGCGCGCTCGGTTTGGCCAGCTTCCAGGTAAAGGGTGGCCGCCA
Organism: Planctomycetota bacterium; assembly: GCA_029250885.1. Taxonomy (GTDB): domain Bacteria; phylum Planctomycetota; class UBA1135; order UBA1135; genus CALBMX01. The sequence goes on along the minus strand of JAQXEK010000014.1, from coordinate 160,167 downwards.
TCTTACCGAGCTCCCGGGCTGGAGCTGCGTCAAACTCGGTCGTGGAGAGTTTAGAGAGGAAGGGCTCACAGCGGACCAGAGCCTCATCCGCGGGCACCATGTCCATCCAGGTCTGCAAAGCGAGCAGGTCGCCGGCGCCGCGGTCCCAGTCGTCTTCGGCCAGGGTCGCAAAGAACAGGATCTCCTCCGTTATTCTGAGTAGATCATCCCCGGTCAGAGTCTCTTTAACCTCGGCCAAGAGGTCCCGGGCTCCGATCAACTCTCCGTCGTCCATAGGGAAGAACCCGGTAATGGGCTCGACCTTGGATGCGCACCAGCGGTAAAGGCGCAGAGCCGACTCTGTGGAGCCGCGGCGCGCGTGCAGTCGTGCCAGGGCGCGCAGTGGGCCCAGGTCGCCAGTCTGCAGGGTGCGTGCGAGCTCTTCGAGTACGAGCTCCGCGCGTGCATCGAGAAGGTCGGGGTCCGCGTCGAGCAGGAGCAGTAGCATCACGTGCTCGATCTTGCCCGCCTGCTCGGCGTCGATGGTTGCGAGCAGCTCGTCCCGGACCGCGGCCGCGCCTGACTTTGCGATGCGGGCGTCAAGTAGGCCGCGGATGAGGTCCCGGGCCACTGACGAGTTAAGGGCAGAGCTAGCCCGGGTGCGCAGCAATCGCTGCATCTCCTGGACGCCAAAATCGTATTCGGCCATTTTAGAGAAGGCGCTCACCCGGACCACGGGTTCGGGCTTCTCGTACTGCTTGTACTGGTCGAAGCCACCGCGATTGATGACCTCTGCTTCGGGGACTTGGTCGATTGCGGGCTCGGTCTCGTCCGCAGGCCAGTTCCAGCTGGGAACGCGATTGTTTGCTGCACCAAAGGCCATGCTGGCATAGCGGTTTTGACCGGAGATCCCTGTGGGGAAGGCGCGCCAAAGTCGGCGCAGGGTAGTCGCAGCTCCGGCTTCATCGCCGGCCTCAGCGAGCTTCTTGACAGCCTCGATAGTGGGCCGGTCGTCCCCGGTGTCGGCCTCACCGCCGTTGTACTTGATGCCGTTGAACACGATGGTGGCTCCGGGGGGCAGGATCAAGCCCGGGAATCCGGGGATGTCGCTGGCCAGGGCGGCATGCTCTTGCTCTTCTTCATTGGCTAGGGACTCGCGAATCTCCAGGGCGTGGATCGAGTCGCGCAGCCCAAGGTAGTAGTTCATCAGGGCAAGCACGTGCCGCGATTCTTCGGGCTTGAGTTCGATGATGCGCTTGTAGGTAGCGACCAGAGCCTCGTGGTCCCCTGGGTTGTGGAGCAAACCTAGCTGGGTCTGGTGGAGCTCTACAGACTCTGGTTGTTGCTCCAGGGCCGAAGCAAGTAGGGCTGCGGCCTGGTCCTCTCGATCATTGCGCTGTAAAAGGCGGACGCGGTTGACCAAGTCCTGTGTGGGATTATCCGAGGGCGTCTCCTCCATAAGCACGAGCAGGGCATCGAAGTCGTGCTTGATGAGCAGAGCCTCGATATCGCGTCTTACTGCCTGGGCGCTGAAGTCGGAGTCGTTCGCGACCAAGGGCCAATCGGCCCGGGCCGAGACTAGTGCCTCTTCAAGTCGCTCAGTCTTCTCCAGCAGAGCCATACGGCTCCTACGCGCATCGTGCATCTTCGGGTCGACCTCGATGAGACCTTCGCAGACGGCAAGGGCCGCGTCGAAGTTGTCTGAGATCTCGCCTAACTGGCCCACGTAGTAGCGAATCATGTCGATCTCCGCCTCTTCCAAAGTCGAGGGGAAGACTTCGGCGATGTACTCCGAGAGTGCGCTTCCGATGGGCTGGTCTGCCTCATTGATCATCTCGACCAGGAAGCTTGAGCGTTGGGACGCGTCTATGCGAGGCAAGGCGCTGCGCAGGGCCGATTTGCGCTCTGCTTCGGGCAGCAACAGAATCACGGGGCCGATACCCCAGCCCCACCCAAGGTCGTCCTTGACGTCGATGAGGTCCCGCAGGTCCTCGCTGGAGATCAAGGGCTCCTCGAACTTGGCCTGGAGTGCGGGTAGCATCTCCAAGAGAGCTTCGCCCTTCTCCGGATCCTCGGTGGCCTTGCTAGCTAGCAGCTGGCATATTCCGCGGTATTCTTTGTGCTCAAGTATCGTTTCAAGCTCCTCGAGAACAATACGCATCTGCCACGAACTCGTGCCTGTCTCGAACATGGACAGCAGCCAGTTGCGGCCGAAGCGCAGGCTCAAGTTCTGGTCGCCGATGTACATGGCCGCTGAGAGCAGCGAGTGCACATCTTCGGAGTTCGCGTCCTTGCCCAGGTTCGTGCGACCGAGCAGTACCGCCGCATCGCCGTTCTTGCCGTCGATGATGAGCGGCAGCAAGAGGCGCATGGTCTCCTCGACCGTGACCTCCTTGGGCAGGACTTGTTGCGCCGCCTGGCCCACCAGGAAGCGCAGGGGAGCGGTGGCTTCCGCGGGCCGCACTGTCCCATCAAGCAGGGCCCGGGCCGAGGCGACCTGGCCGCGCTGCAGTCGATCGCGAACAAGCGTCGGCAGCAGGCCCTCGTCCTCGGGAAAGTGTGTGTCCAGAATCGCGAGGTCCATCTCGTGGGCCACCTGGGGCACGCCAAAGGCAAAGGCCAATTGACGCACCAAGGCCGCACGGTGGAGGGAGCGCGGGAAGCGACCGAGCGTCTCCTTGGACGTCTCGCCTTCGGGCTGGTCGAGGCTGGCCTCGAGATCCGCGAGCTCCTTGGCTAGCTCGGCCAGGGCTAGGTCCCTTTGGTCGGCGGCCAAGGCCTGCCCTTCTCGTTCGGAGAGCACGGCCAGCACGCCCATCACGTTGCGCTGGAAGTAGCGGTCGAAGTCGTCGATGTTGCGGGCGCCCCACCAGCTGCGGGCGCCGCTTTGGGTGCTGGCCTTCTCCTCCTTGGTGGAGGAGGCGGGCTGGCGGGAGAGCTGCAGCTCGGTACCCCGAACATAGAGGTCCGCGGCTGTCTGGAAGTGCCCAAGGCGTTCGTGCATCTCGGCGACCTTGACCAGTAGTCCCGAGCTGGAGGGCTCGGCCACAAGCACGCGCTCGTAGGTGGACAGGGCCTCTTCCGCATAGCCGGCACCCTCGAAGATGGCGGCAGTCTGACGGTCGAAGGCACTGGGGTCGGGCAGGTCCCTGGCCATGCGGAAGGTGCGCATGGCAGAAGCCGGATCGTCGGCTTCCAAGAAGACCTCGCCTAGGTTCAAGAACACATCCGGCGGGACGATCTCGCCCAGTCCGACCAAGCGCCGGCTGAAGGCTAGGTGCTTCTCCTTGTTGCCACCCGCGCCTGGGTTCCAGACATCCTGGCTGCCGGCCGCGCGGTCCACGAGCTCGCGCAGGATCGACGACCGTCGCTCGCCCGCGATGGAGAGCGAGGACTCGAGTGCGATCAGCACGCCGTCGGTATCGTTGTTCGCTTCCGCCAAGTCGGCCACAAGCTGGTACAGGTACGCGCGGTCGTTGCGACCGGCAATTCGCTCGAAGGTGATGCGCTTGGCCCAGGAGAGCACGGCGCCGCTCGCTTCCAAGTTTAAGAGCCCGTCGATCGCAATGGTGAACAGGTCGTCCTTCTCAGCAGTCTCGGCCAGGTGCTGGAAGATACGGATCGCGCGCTTGGTCTGCCCGGACTCTTTTAGCAGGTTGCCCAGCAAGAGCCAGGATTCGATGCGGTTGGGGTCGCCGGCTATGCCCTTTTGATAGGCGAGGATCGCGTCGTCCTTCAAGCCCGCCAAGGCCAGAACCCCGGCCTCAAACTCGGCGGCGTCGGTGCCCTCTCCTTCGATGTCCTTGAGCTGGCGCAGAATGTCGCGAGCTTCCTCGGGCTTGCCGCGCTCGAGCTGGCTCATGGCAAGCTGGCGTAGGTAGTCGGGCTTGCCTTCAGGGTCGATCTTCATCAACTCGTGTACGGTGCGCTCGTAGTGATAGAAGTCCGTGCACGACAGGTAAACGCGGGCCTTTTCTTGTAGCGCGTCGACCTGGTCGCCGCCAGACGTGCGCAGGAACTCGTCGATGATCTCACTGGCGGAGACAGGATCGCCCACCTTGGAATAGAGCCGCACAAGGAGTCCGGTCTCGCGCTCAGTAGCGGTGCCGTCCAGCAGACTCTGCTCCAGGTCAATCGCGATGTCCGCCAGGGTGCCGAGCCGCGAGGCGACGGTCATCAAGCGGTCTTCCACATAGCGGCGGCGGGCCAGGGCGTTGACCCGGGTCCAAAGTTCGCGCCAGGCGACGAGAGCCTTCTCTTCGTCGCCAACTTCCGAATACAACCAGGCCAAGTGCATGGCCAGGTCCTCGCCCGACTCGGCGGCGCCGCGAAAGGCGACAACGCCTTCGAGCACTTCGACCGCGCGGTCCAACCTGCCCAGGCGCTCCCAAGCCTCGGCCAGGTCCAAGCGCGCGGGCTCGCCCTCTTCGGCAAGGCTCTCGAGCTGCTCTAGGGCGGCCTCGGCCAGGTCCAGCCGGCCGCGCTCTTGGTGCAGGGCGAACAGGTGCAGGCACGCGGAGAGATGGCCTTTACGCGCCTCGATGGCGCGGTTAGCTGCGGTGATCGCCAAGTCATCGAGACCCAGGTTCGACAGGATCGAGAAGCCCAGGAGCAGGGTCTCTTCGTCGAAGACTCCGGTGCCCGTGTCCTCGCCCGCAATGAACGAGGACCAGACGGCCTCGGCCTTGGCGGGCTGACCGCGCTCCAGGTAGAAACGGCTCAGTCCCTCGCGCCAGGTCAGGCGGTCCGGCTCGGCGGCGATACGCTGCTCGTAGGCCGCGATCATCTCGTCTGTGCGGTCGTCTTCGCGGTAGATCTCGATCAGCTTGCGTTGAGTCTCTTCTGCCAGGTCGGCGGTCTTACCGATCAAGGTCTCGTCGGTGTTGCCAGCGTCCTCGAACAATGCGATGGCCTCGTCGATGCGCCCCTCTTCTCGCAACAGCTCGACCCAGACCGAGCGCGCTTCGTGGGTGAGCTCGCCGGCGTCGCTGGCCGCGGCAAAGCGCTCGATGAGCCTGGTGATGTTCTTGTCCAGACGGTAGGACTCCACAAGCAGAGTCATGGCGTAGTGGCGGTCGCGGCCCAGCTTCGCGGCGATGGCGGCTTCCCATGCATGGGCTTGGGCTTCCGTCGCATTGTCCGCCTGGATGGCCCACTCGGCTAGGCGAGCTTCCTGGCGGAAGCGCGAGGTGTCTGCGCCCTTGCCCTTCATGCTGTGGTCAACCACGTAGAGCTCTAGTGCCTTGGCCGGCACTCCCTGTAGACCAAGCACAATCGCGGCCCGGCGCTTCATGGCGTCGTCGCGGTCCGCGGCGAAGGCCACCAGGTCCTCGCCGAGCTTGTCGCCGCTCTCCTTGCTAAAGAACGCTAGGCGCAGGCGCACCTTGTCAATCAGGGGACTGTCCGGGGTCTGCTCGAGCAGGTCGTCGAGAAGCTTGTCGTAGGCACGGCGTGCGTTGGCCTCCTTGCCACGAGCATCCAACAGGCTCGCGCGTTCGAATCGCGCCGCCGTGGAGTTGTTGGAATCGATCAGTTCCTCGAACAGTTCAATGGCCTCTCTGAAGTTGCCAGTGCGGCGGTGCACGTTGCCGGCGACCCACCAGGCAGCTTGGCAGCGTGGGCCAAAAATGACATCAAGTCTCTTAGCATCCGGATCGAGCTTACGGGCCGCCTGCTCGGCGGCCGTGGTCTCTTCTTCGATGATCCTGTCTAGGGCGGCGAGCAGTAGTGAGGCCTCGCCGAACTGCACTTGCACGGAGGCGAGTAGGGACTCAAACGTAGTGCTCTCTCCTTGGAGTAGAGTCTCTTCCAACTGAGCGCGAAGCTCAGGGGTCAGGTCTGTGGGCTTAGGCGCATCCTTGTCTGCATTCGACTTGGGCGCGCGGATGTTCGGCGTGCCGTTGGCCTTTGTCGATGCAGCAGGCGCGAACTTGGTCGCGGGCACCAGGCCGGCGGCTGGCGTGGTGGGGGTGAGCGCAACGGCTGGGGTCGAGCCGCTGCTCTGCAAGGGGGCGGCCATGGCGGACCAACCGCTGCACAGCATCAGTCCCGTGGCGACACAGTAGCGAAGGGGAGATCTAGTCGGCCCGAGCCAAGCTTGTGGAATCAGTTTCATGCGACTTCCGGTGCGCTGCCGCGCCCAAGGCTGAGCAAACCGCCGACCAGGCGACGGTGCAGAATCTCAAGGAGGTAAATCAATAGGGCCAAGCCCAAAGCGACGGGCCAAAGGGCGCGCATGCGAAGGGGGGAGGCGGCGCCTCCCGTTGCGGGCAGGCCACTGTCCAGCAAGCTCGCGCCCGAGAGGGTGCCGGCGGCTCCGCCGGTGACCTCGGAAAGGAGCCCTAGGTTCATGCGATCGACGGGGTCGGTGGCGAACTCAGGTGCCACATCGTCGTGGGCTGGCGAGACCAGCAGCCCGGACAGGTTGCCCCGGGTGATGTCGCCGACTTCAAAGCGCAGTTCCTTGGCGGGATCCGCAAAGAAGTCCGCTTCGAACCAACCCGGTGCCAAGCGGTGGAACTTGATGGCGTCTTTGCCCTGCACTAGGCGCGCCCCGGGTGTGGCTTGGTCCAAGTCAGCGAAGCGCGAGCGCGCGGTGATGCGCACGCTCCAGTCCTTGCGCTCGACGTGGAACAGGAACGGCATGGAGTCCCGTGCCGTGCGCTCGAGGGCGCGGGCCAGCAGTGGACCGTAGCCTCCCCAGGCCTGCCAGCCGGCGCTCGCAGGTCCCGTGGGCTCGGTGGTGAGCGTCGTGACGCGACCGAGTCCATGGTTCCAAGAGGCCAAGACGGGGTGGCCTTCGGCGCTGGTCTCGATGATCTTGTGGGCACCGGGCTTGGCGGTGGTCTCGACATAGCTGCCCAGGTCGGGCAGGGTCTCGGAATCCACATCGCCCCACCAGGACTTGCCGCCCAGGCCGCTGACCGAGTGGGGGCCGGGGCGCATGGCGGGCAGCTTGGCGGTGGTGGGCTGCTTAAGCAGAATCTCCGGGAGGTTGAAGCGGTTCGGCACGCCGTAGAAGCGGCCCTTGCCCCAGTTCGCCAGGGTCACCAGGAACTCGGAATGAGCTGCGCTGCCAATGAGGACGGTCGAGACGTTGATACCGTCCTCCGACATGTTGCGCAGGAGCGGCTCGAAGGCGCCGGTCTCCACACCGCCATCGGTCAGGATCAGCACGTGCTTGTAGCGCGTGCGCACATTCTTCAGGCCGTAGAAGGCCTCCTCGATAGCGGGCAGGATCACCGTGCCACCGCCGGCATTGAGGCGGTTGAGTGCGCGTTCGATCTCGATCGCGTTCGATGCGGGTTGAATCGGAACGGCCCAGCGCTTTGCACCGTAGAACTCGACCAGGCCAACCTTGTCATGGGGCAGCAGACGACGGATCGCGAGGCGCGCAACTTCCTTCGCGAGTTGCACGCGCTGGCCGCCCATGGAACCGGACGTGTCGATGATGACCACTAGGGTCGTGGACGGGTCGCGCTTCTCTTCCTTCTGCACGAACTCCACGGGCAGCAGGTCTTCGATGGGCGTGTTGTGCCAGCCACCAGGCCCGAAGGAGCCGACGCCGCCAGATGCGAACAGACCGACGCCGGCCTCGGTGACCGCAGCTTGGATCGCCGCGAACTCCGCGGTGGAGATGGTCGATGCGGGTGCGTCGTCCAGCACGATGAGGTCGGCGCCCGAGAGTAGCTCGCCACTTGCCGCCAGCTCGGCAGGGGCCGTGGGGATGAGCTTGAGCCCAGGACCGACGAGCTTAGACAGGGCCTCATCGCCGCGGTCCATGCGGCTGCCGATGTAGAGGGCGCGCAGGGGAGGTTGGATCGCGAGGGTGGTCGTGATGCTGTCGTTCTCGGGGCGGCCCAGGTCGGCGGCGCTCTCGATACGCGCTTGGATGGACAGAAAACCAGTGGCGGCGGGCTCGAAGTCTAGGGCCGCGAGGGTGACCTCGGCGTTGTCGGCGGCGTCGCGCGTAAAGCTCTCCCGGGCGAGCTCAACGTCACCGTCCCAAAGGACCAGTTCGAAGGTTGCGGGGGCGTCGACGATGCGCGCCTCCAAAGTGGCGTTGGCACCCACGCGCAGAATGGTGTCCTGGGGATCGATACCGACGATGCGCGCATCGATGGGAAGGCGCGGTGCGCGCAGGGTGTGCACGGGGATGCCGCGGCTGCTGAGCTCGGCGATGGCGCCGCCCCAGCGCTTGTCCGTGGCGAGGCCGTCGGTGACTAGGGTGACGGCGCCGTTCGAGCCCGCGGGGATCGAGCGGGCGGCAGCCAGGAGACCGTCGCCCAAGGGCGAGGTGCTGGCTTGGTTCGCGGCGGCGCCGACCTCGATTGTAGTGACCTCGTCTTTGCTGCTGGCTGCGTTGCGGAAGTCGGCTTCGATCGAGGTCGCCAGGGCCGCGCTTGGGGACATGCTGGCAGAGCGGTCAAGCACGAGTGCGTGGTGTCGGGTGTCGTCGTCGGTCAAGCTGGCGGGGCGCGCGAGGGCGATGACCAAGAGACCGAGCACGACGCTGCGGAACAGCCCGACTTGCACGGCCTCCTTGCCGCGTAGGGGGCGCGGGAAGAACCAGAGGGCGGGCAGCGCAAGCAGCAGGAGCAGCCACGCGGGACTTAGGAAGGTGAAGCTCATGGCATGCGCCCGGTGCGGTAGGTGTGCCACTCGGCAAGTAGCAACAGCAAGGCCAGGAAGAGGATCCAGGTGGAGAGGTCTTGGCCGCCGGCTCGCTTGAGGTCGGAGAGGCGCAGCTCGGTGAGTGCGCTCGAGTTCGTCGCGCCGATCAGGTCAGCGGGTGCGCCCGCGCCCGACGTGGAGCGCGAGAGCAGGGACGCCGTCAGGCCTTCGTAGTCGCCCGCCGCGGGGGGCACGAGCCCGGCGCCCGTGGCGGGATAAAGCCGCCCGGAGGCATCGGTGAGACCCGGGCCGAAGTCGCCGGAGACAAGCTCGTGACCGGCGGCGGCAAAGGGTAGCATCGTCTCGGTGCCCGCCAACCAGCGGGCGGAGAAGCCGACCAGCAGCGGGAAGGCGCGCGCTTCGATCAGCTCGAAGGGAGCGGCGAAGAGCGCACCGTCCATGGACAGGGCGGGCGCATCGCCGGCCTGGGCCGCGAAGGTAATCGGCGCAGCATCAGCGTCGCCGCTCTCCAGGTAGCCAAGGCCAAGGCTGTTGAAGATGGTGCCAAAGGAGGTCTTGCCACCCGTAGCCACGACCGACGCGTCCAAGCTGCTTGCCTCTTGCAGGAGCCAATGGGCCCGCGCGCCTGGAGCGGCTGTACGGGAGATCACGACGGCGTTCCCAGGCAGCTCGCTTATGATCAGACCTGGGTCGGCGGCGACCGCATCGCGGAATGCGCCGGGCACATCGGGACCAAGCCAGACGGGGATGGTGCCGCGCGTGATAGGTGCGATGAGCTCAGCTTGGTTGTCGTGCGGGAAGGCGCTAGGCCCCTCGGTGACGGCGCCTGTGGCGGTGACGCGAATACGATCCCCAAGCTCGTCGAGCCCTAGGTCGCGAACCCACCAACCCGTAGTGGCTGCCACACCATCGGCTGCACTCGCTTCGAGGTTTCGCCCCTCGTTGAGGCCAGCTATGGAGGGCCTATTGTTGCCCACGGATTCGATCCACAGGTCCATCGCTCCCCATTCGCCCGATGCAGCGGGCGCTACACCAAGGGCTACGATGCCCGGATCGAGTGCGGTGTTCGTCTTGGCATTGGGCTCCTCGGCAATCGCCGCGCGGCGGACGCGCGCGATCTGGAGTCGGTCGCCGGAGCGCTCGGCCAGATGAGCCGCTAGTGCGCCGGGTAGCTTCACGTCGCCAATGACGTAAACTGTCGTCGCCTTTCCGCCGCTTGCCGCAGTCGAGCGCGCCAAGCGCAGGAGCTCCTGGGTGATCGTCTCGGGGGAGGCCTCTGGTTGTAGGTCTTGGGTGCGCTCTTCAAACAAGAGCGTAGACTCGCCCGCACCAAGAACCAAGTACGGCGTAGCGCCAGCAAAGACGAACTGAGTGCGGTCTCTGGGCAGAACGTCCAGCACATCCAAGGTCAGGGCAAGGTCGCGATCGCGGTGGTCGCCCCGGACCATGTTGGCAGAGCCGTCGAGCAGGACCACGTAGCTGCGACCCTTGCCTGCGCCAAGCTTCGGGCCGGCCAAAGCCAAGAGCAGGAGGCCGAGGATCGCCAGGACGAAGGCGTAGGCGCGCGGATGGCGGAAGCTGGCCGTTAGTTTGCGCGCCATGGACTCGTCCATGGCTTGCTTCCAGAAGATCGTCGTGGGCACGATCACTTCGCGGTGGCGAACGCGTAGACGGTGCAGGGCATAGAGCGCTGCGGCCAAGCCCAAGAGCCCGGCACCGAAGGCAGCGGGGGAGAGGAACTCAAAACTCATACTTGGTACCTTCCGCCTTCGAACAGGGTTGCGAGCTGGTCGACTACGGGATCGTCTACGTCGAGCTGCAACAGGCCGCACTTGCGGCGAGTGGCGAAGTCTGTGAGGCCGGATTCAAAAGCGTCGTAGGATTCGGTGTAGCGCTCGAGCAGCTCCTTCGTGATCGAAAGGTTCTGGGCGTCGCCGGTCTCAGCGTCCACCAGACGCAGGTCGCCGCTCATCTGCACCGGATCTGGTGTGCGGTCGCCCTTGCGGACCAGCTGCACGAGAAGAAGCTGGTGGCGCGTGCGACCGAGGGCCTTGCAGACAGCCTCGATGCCTGCGGGATCGAAGAAGTCCGAGATCATGACCAAGAGACCCGCGCGCAGGTTCATGGCGCCGAACTTCTGCAGGCTCTGGGCGATGTCCGTCTGGCGCGAATCCGAGTCGTCGTCGGGGCCAAGGGTCGACAGGATCTTGGCAAAGGTCACCAAGCGCCCGGCACCGGACTGGGGCCGGATGGCGACGCGCACGTCGTTGGAGAAGGGGAATACACCGACGGAGTCGTGCTGGCCGAGCGCAATCGCGGCGAGTGCCATGGCGCAGCGCAACCCTGCATGGGCACGGGGTGTGAGCTCGCTGTTCGAAGGCCCAGCCTCGGATACGTAGGCACTGGCCGACAAGTCGGGCATCAGATAGACGGGCAGGTCCTCCATCTCCTCAAAGAGCCGTAGGAACACCCGGCCGAGGCGGCGGTAGATGTTCCAGTCCACGGCGCGCAGGTCATCGCCCGGCGAGTAGGGACGAAAGTCCCGGAACTCAATCCCGTGGCCCATTGCCTTGGAGCGCTGCTCAGCGAAACGACCGCCTATGGGTACGCGCCCAGCGACCAGACGCAGCCGGTGCAGGGACTCCATAAAGTGGGGATCGAAGAGCTCTTCGAAGGCGAGGGTGGCCATCGTTCTAGTTAGCGGTCTTGAGCTTGGCGACAACGGCATCGACAATGGAGTCGGCCGTAATGCTGTCGCTCATAGCGTGGAAGTTAAGCATGACCCTGTGGCGCAAGACGTCGGCCGCTGCCGCGTCGATGTCGGCTGTGGAGACGGAGAAGCGGCCGTCAAGCAGAGCGCGCACCTTGCCGACGAGAAGCAGCGCTTGGGCACCACGGGGGGATGCGCCGAGGGAGACGTACTCGTTGACCAGGTCAGGCGCGTAGTCGCTGCCGGGCTGGGTGCCCATGATCAGTCGAATCGCGTGCTGCTTGGCTTGGGCTGGGACGGGGACATCGCGCACGACGCCACGGAGCTCGTTGATCTCAGCGCCTGTGGAGACGGGGTTGATTTTGACTTCGGCCTTGCCCGTGGTGCGGTCGAGGATCGCGTCGTAGTCGGACTCCTGGGGATAGCCGATGATGAGCTTCAGCAGGAAGCGGTCGAGCTGGGCTTCGGGCAAAGGATAGGTACCCTCTTGCTCGACGGGGTTCTGGGTCGCCATGACGCAGTAGGGCTCGTCGAGCTTGATCGTGCGGCGGCCGACGGTAATCTGGCGCTCTTGCATGGCCTCGAGCAGAGCGGATTGGGTCTTGGGTGTGGCGCGGTTAATCTCGTCAGCGAGCACGACGTTTGCGACCAGCGGGCCTTCGCGGAACTCTAGGTCGTGTCCGCCGCCTTCGCCTTCGACCAGGACTTGGGTACCTTGGATATCGGCGGGCATCATGTCCGGGGTGAACTGGATGCGGGAGAAGTTGAGGTCCACAGCCTCGCCTAGGCAGCGGACGAGCATGGTCTTACCAAGTCCGGGGACACCCTCTAGGAGGACGTGGCCGCCGGCAAAGAGAGCCGTTAGGACGCCGTCGACTACGCGGTCTTGGCCGACCATCATGCGGCCGATCTCTTGCTTGATGTTGGTGTAGACGGATTGGAAGCGAGCGGCTGATTCGCGGGCTTCCTTTGATGTTGCTTCGGTTGTGGGCGTCATGGGATTCGGGGTGGCTTAGTGACTTGTCGTTGCTCTTGACGTTGTCGAGGTGTTTGGTTGGGGGCGCTACGCTTGGGTGGGGATGCTGGGCGGCCGGCGTCTCTTCGATCCTGGGGGAGGGAGGGGGACGAGGTTCCTTGGGGCTACTCGGTTGGGGTCTTGGTCTTTTGGCGGCGGGTAGTGAAGTAGGTTTTGACTAGCTTGGACATCCAGGGGGCTAGGTTGCCGCCGCTGTTGTCTTGGGTGGTGGGGGGAGAGGGCTTGGCGACATGGCCGACGGGGGAGATGCGGTCGGATTGGGCGCGGGCGGTCTCGGGGGTGGGGTCCTCGGCGGTGGGCTCGATTCTCTCTTGGGTGATCCTGGTGGGGCCGGGGTTGGGCTGGCCCTTAATACGGTCCGGGATGGGGACTCCTAGGACTAGGGAGGCCGTGCCCCGGGACTTCTTCGCTTCCGAGGGGCCGCCGCGGCCGTTGGCGTCTGGGCTCGGTTGGTTGCCGAAGCCGATGCGCAGGTCGCGGCTGACTGGGGGGCGTCGGTCGCGCAGGTTGGGCTGCATGCCGCCGCGGTTCTCCTGCTCCTCTTCCTCGTCCTCGGTGTCCTCGTCCTCTTCGATCTCTTGCTCGTCGGGGGTCGTGACCTGGTCCTTGCTGGACCACTTGGACGTGGTCGTGTTGCGATTCGAGCCCTTAGCCGAGCCGCGGCCGGCGGTCGATCCGCCTTGGTCCTCGTCGTCCTTCGGCTTGCGGGGCTTGTCCTCGCTAGCCTTCTTCTTCTTGGGCGTCTTGGACTCTAGGGGCTTCTTGGGCTTGCCCTTGGGCGGAGCCGGGGTCTGGCCCGACGGGGCGCCACGGGACTCGGAAGCAGCGGTCTGACTCTGGGCGTCCGAGCTCTTGCCCGAGCCCGTCTTGCCCTCGGAAGGCTTGGTCTCCTTCGAGAGCTGGCCGGCCTTTTCGGACTCCTTAGCCGGCGTGCTGTCTTCCTTGTCCTTCTGGGCCTGCTCGGCTTCCGGTAAAGAGGCCTCGTCCTTCTTGCCAATGATCTTCGGGTCGGTCGACTCGGGACCTAGGTCGAGGCTGGAGACTTGATCCGATAGGGGCCCTACGTCGGGCGTGCCGTCGGCATCCATAGACGCACCGCCCAGCAGTAGTGCGAAGAGGAACAATAGCGCTCCTGCAACCAAGTGGGGCGCGGTCTCCTCGCCCGGGTGCCAGCCCTTGCGGGCGAAGCTAAGATCGCGGGTTCGCGCGTCGCGGGCGGCGTCAAGCCCGTCTTCCAGGGCGGCCTCCGCGAAGGAGCTTCGGTTCTTCTGTTCCAGGAACTCGGCCGATGTGGCCAAGCGATCTTTCAGGCCGAGGTGCCGGTCGATTGCAGCTAGTGGAGCGCGGTGCCCCATAGGGCTCATCGCGGCTTGCACGGCGTGGAATAGGAGCCAGGCCGCGGGTGCAAGCAACATGGTCAAGGCAATGGTCCCGGGGGCCGGAAGGCCCTCGGGACCGAAGGCGAAGCGCGCCACCAAGTAAACGGCTGGGATCGCCCAGACGATGGGTAGGGCGCGTTTCGCTTCGTTAGCCAGAGTCGCATCGGCGCGCACCATGCGCAGCTCCCGCGCGCCCTTGGCAGACAGCTCGTCTAGGTGCTCCTGGAGCTCGTGTTCTTGTTTTGTGTTCAAGGCAGTTATTCGGTTGCTGCGCGCAGCTCTTCCAGTCCGTCGGGTTCGATCACAAGGGCCTGTTTTACGGCGCCGGTCCGGGCGTCGATCACAAAGGCGACCACCACAAGTTGGCGCGGGTCCGGGGCCATGGACAGCTTGCGCACTGTGCCGGCACCCTCGTCCATGAGGCGGTCGAGACAGGCCTCGTTGGCCGCTCGGACCGAGTCCAAACTCACGTCGAAGGGGATCTCCATAAACTCGTCATCGGGCTCCCAAACGACGCCGCCTTGGTCGCCGGAGATGGCCTCGAGCAGCTCAGCCCGGGCAACCATGCGGTGCACCACGACGCCGCTTGCGCCGGGGAACAGCACGCCGCGCTCTGCGAGCACCGCGTGGACGCGCAGGTCGGCGTCACCGGGCCCTTCGAGGGAGACCCAGCCCCTAATGCGACCGGCGGATTGGCCGGGGCCCATGGCTTTGGGATCGGCGGGTACGTAGCTTACCTCCATGTCCAGCTCGAAGTCGGTCTCGACGCGAAGCTGGGTGAGGATGGCCTTGCGTGCGCGATCGTAGATCTTCTCGGCATCGCGCCACCTGCCCGCACCCGGTTGGGCCGAGATGCCGTCCACGAGCTGCACATTCGGGTCCGCTCCACCCACGGCCGCGGCGCGTGCAATGGCGAGCTCGTTGACTAGTGGATCTAGGGCCGGAACGGGCAGGTGGTAGGAGAGGAAGGCCACGGTGTCCGTATTGAAGTGCTGCATCAGACCCTCTTGGGCCAGGGCGCCACCGATGGCGCCGCCGCGCGCTTCCGTGCCGTAGTACGAGTTCGTGAAGAACTCTACCAGGGCGACCTTGCCCGTCGTGTTCTCGGTCGTCTCCTTGAACTTGGTCGCAGCACCGAAGTTGCGGACCTTGCCCGCGATCATTCGCTCGACTAGATCCACAGAGAAGCTGGCCTCGGCCTCTTCCGAGCCGCCAGCTTCGTTCATCTTGCCTTGAACCCGGGCTAAAGCTTCCATGGCGGCCGGGCCGCTGTCGCCCTTGATCGATGCCTGCACGAAGCGCGAGAAGGCGCGCCGGTAGCGGCCCATGGCGCGCTCGGGATCGCCGTCTTCCTTGAGCTTGTCGGCCTGGTCTTCGTAGTAGCGGCCAAGTCCTAGGTTTACGCGACCGTCTTCGGGGATCCCGAAGGCAGCGCTGAGAAGGTGCTTCCACGCTGCGGTCCCTTGGCCGAGTTCGAGCTGCGTCTGGCCGACCTTCGCGTGTAGCTCGTGCACAGCGTTCGGATAGCGGTCGTCGCGACCGGACTTGATGCCCAGCTCGCCGGCCAGCACCATGTACTCGGGGTAGCCGAAGGCAGAGCAGGTGTCCATCCAGTCTAGGGCGGCCGTAGCACGCAGGTCCTCGGGCACAGTGGAGTCGGCCCAGCCCAGGGCCCGCTCTACCTGTTTAGGTCCAGCGCCTTGGATCAGTCGCGTCTCGAGCAGGGCTTCGGCGGCCTCGGCCGAGAGGCGAGCCTTGGGATAGGTCTCCAGGAAGGCCTCTAATGCCTCCGAGTCCTCGCGGGGCCCCCAGTCATCCCAGGTGGCCTGGAAGAAGGCGAGGTCTTCGGTCGGAAACGCGGGGTCCTTGGTTGGCGTGACCAACACACGGCGGTTAGTGCGGTCGACCTCGACGCGGAAGTGTTCAAGCAGTCCCAAGCCCGTGACGCCGAGAGCGTCGTCGGGGTGGGTAAACAGAACCTCGGCCGGGCGCAGGGCCAGGTAGTCCGAGAGGTCGTGGGGGCCGAGTCGAATCTCGCCGACGGCACCCGCGGGGTTGCCAAGGCTAGCGGCCAGGTCAGCGTCCAGCGTCGAGTCGTAGCGACCTGAGCCAAGGGCCATGGCGCCAGAGATCGCGGACTTGCCGGTGCCAAGGGAGACGGGTAGCCAGACCAGCCCATCCTTGAGGCTCATGTCGATAGCCGAGGTATTTGGACCGAAGGTGGGCACGAAGTCGGCCGGGTCTCTTTGGGCGCGCGGCTCCAGGATCACCTCGCCAGCTGCTAGGTCAAAGGTGACGTGGAAGTCCGCCAACAGCGCGCCGCCAAGGGTGCCGATGACCGAGACCTCGCCAAGCTCGATGGAGTGCCACTTCGTGAAGCGGTCCAGGTACTTGTCGTCGCCGATCTGGCGGCGCTCGACCTGGAATTCAAGTCCGGGCAGGTGGACGGTGATCGGGATTGTCTTGCCATCAGGGGTCTCGGACCTTAGTCCCGCGGCGGCCTGATTGTGGAGCTCGAGGGTCGAGGGTGACTCAAAGTCTATGAATAGATTGGCGGGCAGGCGGCGAGCACTGGTGGAGACGTCGCAGGCGACGACCAGGCGGTCTTGGATGATCTTGACCGGGAAGCGAGCGGTCGTGCCGCTGACGAAGCGGGCGTTTTGGACGGTGTAGGGGGAGTCCGGCTGCTGAAAGGACAGCAGGGGGAGCAGCAGCAGGAGTAGGGGGCGCAGGTGCTTCATGGTTGGTCGGGGGGGCGCTGCGCGCGGGGGGGATGCTGGTGCCGGCGTCTCTTCGAGTCGGGGGGTGAAGAGGTTCGGGAGGGATGATCTGCAGGGCAGGTTCAGGCGTGCAGGGCGACCTAATACCTCTTCACCCCCCGACTCGAAGAGACGCCTTGGTTGGCGCGACGATCTTTTGGGGGGGAAGGGGAAGAGGTTCGTTTGTTTTCTAGAGGGTGGGGTAGCTTGGGTTACCTATTCCACTCGCTGGGTTGGATCGGAAAGGGCGAGCCCCGGGGATTCCTGGGGCTCGCCTTTTCTGGGTCGGTCTTGGGGGACTCTTGGGGGCTACTTGGCTCCTTTTGAGGCTCCGGTGACCTTGCCGAAGGCCCAGTTGTTGGCCTCCATGGTGATGTTGATTTTGGTGTTGCTGGGGACGTTCACGACGACCGGGGCGAAGCCCACACCTCAGCAGTTTCCGGGGAATACCGCGTTGATTAGAACCTTGCCGGTCTCCGCGTCCTTGACCGCGAAGTTCGGGGAAGAGCCCAGGGGCATGAAGTTGCTGTACTGCTCACCAGCGCTACCGTAGTAGAGGATGTCCCCGGGAGCGATCTGGACCTCGCTGTCCAAGCGGGCGTAGGCGAACTCGGCGCTGACGGGGCCGCCCCAGGTCAGGCTGGCAACCTGGCCTTCGGTGACCGCGATCGCCTTGGCGCGGCCGGGCTTCATATCGGCGGTGCTCTTGCCGAGCACTACTTGACCGGAGTGCATTAGGTATTCACCGGTAGGGACCTCGAGTCCACCGTCGTTGCCTAGGGCGCGGGACAGCTCGAAGGACTGCTTGCCGTCCTTGGAGTTCACGACCACCGAGCGCATCTTCGCCTTGGTGTCGAGGTTGCTGCCTAGGTCCAGCTTGCCAGTGGAACCGTTGTACGGAGTCAGACTCACGTTGCGGCCGTTCGGCGTGATCGCGAAGTCCATTAGCTTGCCGTCCACGTGGATCGTGTGGGAGAGGAAGCCGGCGGTCTTGCCGCGGCCGACAATCATGGCGTCGACACCGTAGTCGTCAAAGCGACCGTTGCCGTTCTGGTCGAAGACCATGAAGCGGGTGTTGCCCGCGGTCCCCTCCATGGCGCCAGCGGGGCCGTAAGACCAGCGGCCTTTGTTGGCCACACGCACGGCAAAGGAGGACTCTTCCGGAGTTCCCGCGTCCAGGCGGAAGACCACCAAGCGGCTGCCCGTCTCCTCGTCCGGAGTCTCCACGCGGCCGTCAAATTGGCCGTCGCCATCGCGGTCGATGCGCAGGGCGCCCTCTTCAACTGCGATCGACAGACCCGCTTCGCCAACGGCGGCCAAGGGTATGGACTTGCCAATGGGCATGAAGGTCTCGGCGGGCAGGTGTACATCCCAAGTCCGCAGGGTGCGGAAGGAGAGGTCCACAGACATCGACTCGCTAGGGGTCGATGCCAAGGAACCCACGGCAAGCAGGGCTCCTGTGGCGAGGGCGCAAATGGGGCGACTGAGAATTTTCACAGGCGAGGTCTCCGGATGGATTGGGCTCTTTGTCTTTAAGAGGTAGGGACCTAGCCCCCCCTTGGGAGTCAGGCTTATGCATTGTCGAGGGACTAGGCCGATAGCGACCTTAAATATCCGGGTTCTTTTAGATGGCTCGCACAGGAAAGCCTTATCCCACCCGGCCGCTTGGTCCCCGATTGGCCCCGGAATGCCCTCTGTTAGTGCCATGGGTCACGATTGTAGATTCTCATGGGCTTTTTTTAGTGGGAGGTTAGCGGATGTGCTGGCAAGGATTCGCAGTGGTTTACTGCCCGTAGCACTAACGGGGATCGGCTTCCTGTCGATACGGCTGCGCTTACACCATTCCAAATGGAAGGCGAGGTGACTGTGAGCTGCCAGCCTGTGGGAGGCGGGCTTCACGGCAATCTGAACCCTTCTTGCAGTGGGAGTCGTGCATTTGGTGTGATGGGAAGGGAAGCGCCCACCAGACCGGTCGTCACTTCCAATCCACTCGCCTCACCATCCACGATCGCTATGCCCCGCTCTGCCCACTCGTCCTCCATGCCGAAGCCGCTCATCCTCGGTGGACTGGTCGTCTTGCTCGTTCTGGCGGCCGGCTGGATTCTGGGGTCCGGTGCAGGCGCCGGCGGGCGAAAGATCGAGCAGGCGCAAGAGGACTCGATCGACGAGTCCGATGATCGCTTTCGGGGCGTGATGCCCAGCGTGGCCGAAGAGCCCGACCCGGCCATAGGCTCAGGGCGCAAGGCCGTGGTCACGCCCTTCTTCGGCGCCGTGACGGACGCAGCAACGGACGAGTCCGTGCCCTTCTTAGACCTGGTGGTCCATCACTGGCCGGACTGGAACAGCAACCTAGGGGGCACTCCGGAGCAGAACGTCAACACGCTGACCCGGGCCCAGGTTGTACCAGGGTCTAAAAACGGAATAAGTGTCGAATATGATGTGCAAACGGACAAATACGGTGAATTCCAAGTCGGCCTAAGCGAGCTAAGCGGACACATCGCGCTGTCCGCCAGAGATGGCGCGGCAGGCCATCCCGTAGCCATGGCAGAGGGCGCCTTTCTCTGGCTAGAGAACCTTGCGAAAGGTGGGAACTCCCGGGACAACCCCCTTGGGTTTACCTGCAAGATTGGGCCGACCATCGCCATAAATCTGACGCGGCCGGGTGAGCGCAACATCGAAGACGTGCTCGAGGAAAGCCGCTTGGCCGCTCTGGGCGAGGCTCCGGAATTCTTCGCCTACATCGACGCCGGCGCCGACACTCGCATGGGTGTCGATTGGTACCAAGTGCGCCACAACGAGCACCCGGATCTCGAGCGCATCTACCTCGAGGCGTTTACCCCCGCGGGCTTCCCCCAACGCGTTAGCCACACGGCGCCGTGGATCCGCCTACCCGCGCCCCTCGACAGCGACCGCAAGCCCAACGGCAAGGCGCTGGAAATGCACGTGCAGAACCGCGAAGGTACCCTGGCTGGTAGCTCGCCCATGCCGGGCATCGTGGGCATCATCCCGGACAACCTAGCCATGGGCGTGACCGAGCGCGGCGTGGTGTTTGGCAAGGTGCTGGGCGCGACGGGTCTTGCATTTCCGGGCGCGCGCATCCACCTGCAGTCCCTTGGCGAGGAGCCCCTAGGATTCGATCGAGGTATGGGGGAGAGGCTCGTGACGAGCTCTGGCGGCAAGTACCGGCTCGAGTGCATCCCCGCTGGGGCTTGGCAGGTCCAGGTTTGGGGTGGAAGCAGCCTGCTGCTACGGGGCCAGCTTCGCTACGAGCCAGGTGAGGTGACCGAGCTCGACCTGGACCTAGAATCGCAATCGGCGTACTTACCGGAGGTCATTCTTAATGTTGGGCTGCCCAAGCAACTTTCTAAGGAGCAGCTTCGCAAGGCCAAGCAATTCTTCCGGGGACAGCCTATAGGCGATGCGATCTTGGCTTCCTTCCGGCCATTGGACGAGGACCTCCGCGCGGTCATCCCTACGGTTCCCACGCGGGTGATCTTGACAAGCAGCAAGATGGACAAGGCCGAGTTCGCCGTGGTGAGCCCTCCGCTACCGGAGGGCACCTACGAGCTGATGTTGGGACGAAACCCGTCCTCAACCAGCGATGGCTATTTCCAATGGGACTTCAGTGAACGAATCTGGGACAAGGGCAGCTCCCCATTGGAGATCACGGGCTATCCCGTTGCTGCTCCTTGGGGTTGGACCTGGACGGACCCCATCTCGGGCCAGCCCCTCAAGATCCAGACCCACTTTCCCATCTGGTGGGGCGAAGATGGTCCGATCGGCAGCGTGGGCCTAGACGCATCCCCGGATGCCGAGGCCTATCTGACACGCTTGGCCGGGCAGGAGTGGGGCGGCGCTAGGGGCCAGAGGCTGGTGGGACTTTCCCAAGGGATCCGGCCCGTTCTCGAGCCCCAATCCGCCAGGGAGCAGGGCGATCTGGACTCCGCCGAACCTCTCGCGGCCGCCTCCGGCTGGGGCGCCGCAATTAAGGTCCGTTTGCACAAGCCCGCCGGTAACGACGAAGAGGACTTGGGGCCATCTTCGGGCTTCTTCGATAAAGATGACCCCGGCCCACTCGGCCTCCCCGGTGCTACGATTCTCTTTGACGGAGCCTTTGCCACCCGCACCGACGGGTCCGGCCGAGCCCTCATCGGAGCAGCCCTAGCCCCTTCGCGCCTCCAGGTCGAATACCCAGGCTACCACCAGCTCGAGATCAAGGACGACCCAACCCAGCTGCCCCTTGGAGCGCCCCCTATCGATCAGCTCGTCTACCAAGTTCTGCTCGTCCGGGACTAGCAGTGGTCTTTATTCGATCGGTCCGGACCAGAGGAAGCGCTGGATGTTCTTGCGCTTGTTCGACAGGGACAAGCCGCCGCGTATGGGCTCCCAGCCGCCGGTTGGCCGGCCCTCGTAGTCGCCGCAGGTAGCCCAGATTAGGACCTCGTCGTTAAACAAGCGCTCGAGGAAGCTGAGCACCTCTTCGGTGATGCGGCGGGCGCGCTCGTCATCAGTGTAGCCCGGTCCATAGGGCCCGAAGTCCCCCTTAGCTAGGTCACCGATGGCCAGGGAGACGGACGTGCCCTCATCCCAGATCTCCACGTCGCCGACGTCTTCGTGTTCGAAGGGAAACACGGCGACAGGCTCTGGATCGCGGCCGGGCTCCAGGCCGGACTCGGGAAACTGGGCGTGCAGTTCGGGCAGCAGGTAGCGTGTGATCAGTCCCATGGCGTTAGAGCATAATGTCCCCGACAGGCACAGGCCACCGAGCCGGTAAAGGGGATCGGCTTCAGGAGCCCTTGCGAGCCAGGGCGCAGATCGAGTGGCCAGCCGGCCAGCCGAAGCGCTTGGAGAAGGGCAGCTCGGCGCCAAAGACGCCGGCGAGAATACTGTGTACGAACCTCGGCATGGGCCAGGTGAGGTTGGTGTGGTTGGGGTCGGCCTTCATTCGGAAGACCTTCTCCATGGTCTTGATGACCAGCAGCACCGGCAGGATCAGGGGGAACAGGAAGACGTTCGTGTGTGTGTTGCGCACGACGGTCATGCCGGCTCGCTGAAAAAGTTCGTCCAGGCGACCGCGACGGTAGCGGCGGAAGTGCTGGGCCACGCGGTCGTTGTTCGCGAACAGGAACTGGTACGCGGGCACGCTGACGAACAGGTGGCCGCCAGGGGCGAGCACACGCTCGATCTCGACCATGACTGCCAGGTCGTCGGGGGTGTGCTCGATGGCGTCGAACAGGCAGATCAGATCGAAGCTGCCGTCCTTGTAGGGCAGGGCCGAGCCGTCGGCGACGATGCCACCAGGGAAGCCGCGATTGGCGATGTGCCCAAGGCTCTCGGCGTCGATGTCGGCGGGAAAGACGCGGCCACCCTCGGCCTTGATTTCATCCAGCCCCTCTAGGAACCCACCGATCCCCGCACCTAGATCCAGGACGCGCTTCGGGCGTTTCGCCCGCAGGAAGTGCTCGAGCAGCCCAAGGTAGACCTTGCGGCGTCCGCGCATCCACCAGTGGGTGCGGTCGAGTTCGAGGAACTGCTTGTAGGCGAGTGGATTCACAGCAACCTAGGTCCGCGGCTTGGCCACGACGATCATCTCGTCAAACAGGTTGATGTAGAGCGCTTTTTGGCCAAGCAGGCGTAGGGGGGAGGCTAGGAACGACAGGAACGGATGGATGCGACCCACGCGCTCGGCTACAAAGGCGAAGGTGACGTACTTGCCGCCCAGGCGCCCCGAATTCTCTAGGCTGTCGAAGCCGGCCGAATCCAGCAGCGCCGTAAGGGTCGCCGGGTTGAAGTGGTAGATGTGCTCGGCGTGCTTGTAGTGCTGCCACTTCTTTCCAAGCACCTTGGCCGCGCGACTCGATACATCTTGGGTCTCGATGATCAAGAGACCGCCGGGGGCCAGCAGTTCGCCAGCACGAACCAATGCGGCGCGCGGATCGGGGATGTGCTCGATGACATCCCAGAAGGTGACCAGGTCAAAGCTGCGGGGCTCGAAGTCGTCCATGCCCAACAGCCCACCGGAGACGTTCTCCTTGCCAAGCTCGGCTTCGGCGCGCACGCGGATCGCATCGGATGGCTCGAGCCCAGAGATGTCCCAGTCGTCCTCGGCCATTACCGACAGGAAGTAGCCGGCCGCGCAGCCCACGTCGAGCACCCGCCTTGGGCTACCGTCTTCGCGGCGGGTGGACGAGAAGTGTCGGTGCACGATCGCAAGGCGATCCCGGTAGGTGCGCTTGTAGAGCTCCGCGTCCCCGGCGTAGTCCGAATACCCGTGGGTCTTGGCCTCGCTAGAGTTCCAGTAGCTCTCGTCGTAGACGTTCTCGATCAGGGACGCGTCGAGCAAACGCGGGGTTACAAAGGTGACGCCGCAGCTGGAACACGCAACCACGGAAAAAGCCCCATCTTGAAATTGGGGCTCGTTCTCGGCACTTCCACAGATTCCGCAGTCGACGTCTTGCAGCGCCTCCTTTGGGAAACTGGGTGCTATGCCGCTTGGGTTGGAAGCGCGGCCCATCGGCGTTACCCGAAGTACTCCTGGTCCGCAGCGACATCACCGGCGCCCGCATCGACACCTTTGATGATCGTGCGCGCAACCTTGCGCCCCATGGCTACTGAATGGTCCATGTTGTTGTAACGATAGAGACCCTGGCGACCGGTCGTCGTCAAGACGTCATACGAGCGCGCCTCCTTCATCAGGACGTCGAGGTTCTCCTTGTAGGTTAGATCGTAGACCGGGTAAGCGTAGCGCGTGCGGCGGATCTCGATGCCCCGGGAGATGCCCGGCTTGATCAGACCCACCGTGACGAGGTCCTGCTCGGCGATCTTTGATCCCTCTTCCAAGGTCAAGTTCCAGTCCGAGTCCCCGCGGTTGCAGGTGATCTCGCAGCAGACAATCGTCTTGTCCCCGGGCACCTCGTGGTCGGAGAAGTTCTTGAACTCCGAGATGCGGTGAATCGTCAGGTTCTTCTCGGGCAGATAGACCCAGTGGTCGGGGCTCACGGACGGCGTGTCGATCTCCAGATAGACGAAGACGATGCCGATGTAGCGCAGGTTGCCGATGGCCGTGTTGACCGCAGGAGAGACCGGCGGGTCCAGGGCTTCCAGCATGCGCGGCAGGGGCATCGTGTTGACCACGTACTCCCCTTCGACGCGGTGGAGGTTTCCATCCAAGTCCTTGTAGCTGACGCTCTTTGCGACGCGGTCTTCGGTGTGCACCTTGACGATCTCGGAGTCCAAATGGATTGTGCCGCCCATCGCGCGAATCTTCTCCGCGTACTTGCGGCAGATCAGTCCGATTCCACCGTGGGCTGGATACCAGAACTCGGACACCAAGCTGCGTACCTCACCCTCCTTCGGGGGGAAGGCAGTGGTCTTGATCGTGTGCCAGAGGTTCGCCTGGCTGATGCGTTGACTGGCCCAGTCCGCGCTGATCTCGGTGCAGGGCATCTTCCACGCCTTGGACGTGTAGGTGCCAAAGAAGATCTCGTAAAGGGTCTTGCCAAAGCGCTTGATCACCCAGTTCTCGAAGTTCGTGTCGGGTATCGGCTTGAACCACTGGCGGATGCGAATCCACATGTAGTCCAGCATCGCCTTGACCATGATCTTCTTAGGCAAGGCGGACAGGACGTTGCCCAGTTTCAGCGGGTAGTCGAAGAACTTGCCCTGCATGTAGATGCGCGACATGCGCTCGCGGATCACGATCTCGTTGTCGAGCACCTCGTATAAGTGCTTGATGAGATCCTCGTTGCGGCTATGGAAGCGGTGGGGCCCGTAGTCGAGCCAATAGCCGTTCTTTTGCCAGCTGATACCAATGCCTCCCACATCGTTCTCTTTCTCAACGACTGTGACAGTATGGCCCGCTTTCGAGAGCTCGTAAGCGCAGGATAGACCAGCTAGGCCGGCACCGAGGACAACAACGTGCATTGGAGGAAAACTAAAGGACAGGTGGACGCAGGTGGGGGGCCAAACAGGATACCCCATCCAGGGGGTGGGGTCATGATGTACCCATGGAACATAGGCTCGGCTATTGAGGCAAATCGTCCATGGCAGGGCCCTGCCGGGCCGTGATCAAGCTCCCTAGAGCCCGACTTCGTCAGTCTAGGTAGTCCTGGACGGCCCGCGCGATGGCCTGGTCGCAGGTGATTTGCGCCTGGGGTCCAGCATAGTTGGTCATGGCCACGGCGGCGAAGTCCCGCTCGGGGGCGATCCAGATCACGGCGTAGAACGTGGTATTCGATCCGCTGTGTTGGAGCACACTGCCCTTGGCCCAGGACCTGGGCATTACGCTCCAACCCATGGCATAGCTGGCGCTGGTTTCGGGGTTGTGCAGGCGCGCGAGGGAATCTTCGCTGACCAAGCCGGTGGTAAGGCCCAGATGTAAGCGGGTGTACTTCGCCAGGTCGATCGCCGAGCAGTGGACGGCACCAGCGGGAGCGATGGCGGTGGGGTTGTCGCCGGCGGGTTCGGGTTGGACGGGGACGAGCTCGCTCCCGTTGCCGTTGTGTCCATAGGGCTGGTCTACCAAGCCCGCGGTCGCCGGCGCGCGGAAGCCAGCGGAGCTCATCCCCAAGGGCTCGAACAGGCGCTGGGTCATCAGCTGCTCGTAGGGGACGCCCGCGGCCTTCTCCAGCATGGCGCCCGCGATGGCGAAGCTGGTGTTTGAGTACTCAAAGGTGGTCCCCGGCTCGTTGTTGGGCTCCCCTGCGATGGTGGCCCGGACCAGCTGAGTGCGCGCATCCGTGGGTGACTTCGTGGAGCCCCAGAGGCTAGCCCAGAGCAGCGGGTCGATGTCGCCGGGCACGCCGCCGCGATTCGAGAGCAGCTCGTCTAGGCGTATGTCCCGGAAGCCTGGGGACATCTCCATACTGCTGAACACATCGCCGATGGTGGTGCCCCAGGTAAGCTGCCCCGACTCCACGAGCATGGCGGCTAGGCTGGCGGTCATGGATTTGGTGCAGGAGCCGATGTGGAATTTGTCCCTGCGGGTAACGAAGTCCGGGGAGCCGACCTTGCGGACACCCGCGGCGCCGGAGGCAACGAGCTCGCCGTTCGCAACGACTGCCACGGAGAGCGCCGGCAGTGAGGTGTTCTCAATTAGGCTGGCGAGGGACGCAGAGATGTCCTCGCCTAGGGGGTCTGCTGACTGTAGAGCCGGGGCCGGATCGGTCGCCCGGACGGCGGGTAACCCCCTGCAGGAGGAACCCCAGAGACAGGTAGCAAGGAGCGTGAGCTGAAGGGCATTCATGGAATCTCGGGGCTCTAGGTAGGCTTAAACAAGATCGCGAAGACGCTGCCGCCACCCTTGCGCGCCCTATACTTGACTCGGGCGCCCAAGGCCTGGGCGTGGAGAACCACGAGGTGCAGGCCCAGCCCTGTGCCCGGAGTTTCGCGCGTAGCCTCGTCGCCCATGCGATAGAAGGCCTCGAAGATGCGCTCTTGTTCGGCGTCGGGAACGCCCGGGCCGCGGTCGGCCACCTCCAAAAGGACGAGGCCCTTCTCGAGGCGCGTACGCACCAGGATCGGCTCGGCACCCGGTTTGCCTGCCACGGGTGCGTACTTACGCGCGTTGCCAACGAGGTTGCGCAGGATGCCGTTGATCGCCTCTAAGTGCAGTGAGACCTGGGGCAGGTTCTCTGCCAGCTGGAAGGCCAGGTCGCTGCCGCGCTCGGTGGAGAGTGGATCGAAGCCGTGGTGGTGCATGCCATGGGTCGCGAGCTGGTCCTCGAGCAGGAGCACCATGGCTGAGATGTCGCCGGGGGCCGATGAGGCGCGCTCGGAATCCAAGCTGCTCTTCTGCAGCACGTTCTCCACTAGAACCGACAGGCGCTCGGCCTCGCCAAGGATGCGGTTGTAGTACTCATGGCGCGCGTCTCGGCTCTGGGGAATGCCGTCCACGAGCATCTCGCCATGGAGCTTGATCGACGCCAGAGGCGTGCGCAGCTCGTGGGTCACGGCGGCCACGAAGTTCTCGGTTTGGGCGGCCTGCTCGAGCTTCTGGCGCACGTTGCGGCGCAGCAGCACGAGCCCTGTGGCTAGGGAGAGCAGCAGCATCAGCGCCACCGAGGCGAAGCGCAGAATCGCACCAGTAAAGCGCGAAGCCGGCGCCGCGCGGTCCACAAAAATGGAGGCGTCGGTGTAGGGCCAGGCCAACCCCGGCGCACGCTCGACTTCGAACAGGGCAGTCAGGTTCATGGGTAGCTTCGCTTCGTTCTCGGGGCGTATCACGCGGGCATCCGGCCCAAGGGCAAGGCGCGTGTCTGGGCCAATCGCGATGGCGGCGGCCTCGAGGGGTAGCTCTTCGAAGAGCCATTGGGGGTCGAGGAAGAAACCCTGAGCGACACTAAAGTGATAGCGCAGGGGGTCCATGCAGCGTCCGGTCTTGGGGAAGCTCTCGTAGGTGTCGAGGACGCTTACTTGGCGCACGGCGGCAAGTCGCAGCTTGTTAGACTCGTCCTCGAAAAGGCGTAGCCGGAAGGGCGCCACGGACACCGTGATCGAGCGGTCCCGCATGACCGCAAAGCAGTCGTTGAGGCAATCCCAATGATTGGCACCATCCGCATGGACGGCAGCGGTTGCTAGGGGGATTGTCAGCAGGTTCTGGGATTGGAAATTCGGGTCAAAGTCTCTGACGTCTAACTGGGTCAGGGGCAAAACGGCTCGCTCTAGGTCCTTGAGCTCGGCGGCGTCTACCCCCGATTGGGTCAGGAGATCGGCCTCGAATAACCGAACCGTGTTCATCTCGCCCTGGCTGCCCAGGTCAAAGTTAAGGTCCGCCTGAAACCAAGACAGGATCGGACTTGGCGTCGGCAAGGCGCTCATGGGCGACTCGAAGAGAGTCAGCTCTTCGGTTAGCACACCCACAGGGGAGTAGTGGTTTGCGTACTCGTAGTAGGGCCGCTGCTCCTCCTGATCGAGGAAGGTGAGGAAGCGCTCCTGGAGCGTTCGCGCCAGGCGGATCGCCTCGGCATCGGCACGCTGGGGAATGGCCTCGAGCTCCGTCCGGTAGGACTGATAGAGCCCGAAGCCATGCAGGCCCATCAGCACCACAGCGGGCAGGATTAGCAACACGCCATAGAGCGGCAGGCCGGGCCCGAGGCGTCTCTGGACCAGTGTAGTGTGGAGCAGGCCCAAGTCGGTTTACCCTAGGCGTACCAGCGGTAGCCCTTGCCGCGAACGGTCTGGATCAAGGTCGGCTCAGCGGGGTCCGGCTCAATCTTGCGGCGCAGTCCAACGATGTGGATATCCACGGTGCGCGTAGCCACGTTCGGGTTGCGGTAGTTCCACACATCGCGTAACAGGTCCTCGCGGGTGACCACCTTATTGTGGTTCTGCACGAGGTACTCGAGGATGTCGCCTTCACGGGGAGTTAGCAGCAGGGTGTTGCCATCGCGGTGAATCTCGAGCCGTGCCAGGTCCACGGAAACTCCGTTCGGCAGGTCGATCTGAGGAATCGGGATCGAGGCATCTGCCGTGCTGGTGCCGCGTCGTAACTGAGCGTTGATTCTGGCCACCAACTCCCGAGGGGAGAAGGGCTTGGTCATGTAGTCATCCGCTCCAGCTTCAAAGCACTGCAGTACGTGGCTCTCTTCAGCAAGTGCCGTTAAGATCATCACACGCACGCGGTGGTTCTTCTGGCGCAGGGCCTTCAGCAGCTCGAGCCCGTTGCGCCCAGGTAGCATGAGGTCGAGCACAATTAAGTCGTATTCGTTCCCCGTGCACATCTCCAGACCGCCGTCACCGTCATGGGCAACGTCCGCCTCAAAACCCGCGTGGGTCAGGGCGTCGCGGATACCGAGGGCAAGGGTGCGCTCGTCTTCCACTACAAGGATGCGCTTGGTCTCAGCGGGGGCGGAGTTGTTGGTCTCTTCCGTGTCCTCAGGAGCTTGGTTCTCAGGGTTCATCGTAGATCTGCTGTTTGGGTCGGCCCGCTCCCAGAGGTGGGGCAGGCGAATGAGATTGTAAAGGCAAGGGCCTTTACCAGACCAGCACTACGTAAAAGACGGCCTTTGTTCGGGTCCCAGGGCAGATTCCGATTAGATCTGAACCGGGGGATTACAAGAAATCCCCGGGGGGCGATTCGCGGTGCCTAGCCGCGAAGGCGCTTGCGCATGATCGTCTTGAACATGCCCGTGGCTGTCTTCGCGACCTTGGTAAAGCCGTCGGAGTGCTTCGACTCGCCGCCGAGCCGCGCGCCATAGGCAACCGGAATCTCGATTACGCGTAGGCCGCGACGGTAGGCTTCGCAGATCATCTCCGGGGAGAAGGACGGGCCCGCCTCGGTTGTGCCCGGCTTGATCGTGGCCCAGGTGTCGCGCCAGAGTGCCCGGTAGGTGCAGCCCACATCCGTAAGGCGCGGCTCGTGGGGCAGGTACCAGCACAGCTCAAGCAGCTTGGCCATGGTGACGTTACCCCAGCGCAGCAGCTTGTCCATGTTCGCGCCCTGTTGCACCATTTGGCGCGTCGTGCGCGTACCCAGCACCATGCGGCAGTCGCTGAGGTAGTGCAACAACTTGGGCAGGTCCGAGGCGCGGAAGGAGCCGTCGGCTTCGACGATCACGAGAATATCGGCGCCCTTGCCAGCAGCGTAATCCAGGCCCGCGCGGATTGCGCAGCCATAGCCAGGGGCCGACTCTTGAATCACATCCGCGCCCGCGTTCCGGGCGAGTGGGTTCGTCTGGTCCTTGCAGTTGTTGTCCACGACAACGACCGAGTCCACGAACTCCTCGGCTCGAAAGTCGGTGACGACTTCGGCGATGGTGGCCTCCTCGTTGTAGGCGGGGATGACGACGTGGACGGTGTGTTGGTTGAACATGAAGAGCCTAAGCTTATACCGGTGAAGTAGCTGGGCAAGTCTCGCAGGCAGATTTGACCCGGCAGGAGTCTTTTGCGGCGGCGACAAACAGGGCGTGGGCCTCCTCGTAGACGGCTTGATCTGGTACCAAGACATCCATTAACCAGGCTCGCAGGGCGTCGTAGGAGCAGGTGGCAGCGAAGTCCGCGGGTGCGCCGGAGGGTCCGATGCCGTGGCGGCTAAGCACGCGCCGGGCGAAGGCATCCACGACGAAACTTCTCCGGCCAAGGGCATAGCACAGGATCGAATCGGCGGTCTCCGGCCCAACACCGAAGATGCCTAGTAGCTCCGCGCGCAGGGGCTCCAGTGGTTGCCTGGCGAGGTCCCTAAGGGTGATCTCTAGGCTCGGGTCGCGGCTCTTTAGCCAGGCGCACAGGGCCCGCAGCTTCTTGGCCTTGCCCCGAAAAGAGCCCGAGGGACGGATCAAGGCCTCTAGGCCGCGTTCCTCGCAAGCCGGGAGCTCGCCGAGAATCCCGGGCTCAAGGGCGCCAGCCCCACGCAGGTTGGCCATAGCCAGCTGTACGTTGCCCCAGGCCGTGTTCTGCACCAGAATCGCGCCGACCAGGACCTCAAAGGGCGTGGCCGCCGGCCACCAGAATTGGCGACCGAAGCCGCCGGCGAGCTCAAGCAGCAGCTCATTGAGGCGCGAATCCGTGGCGTAGCGCTCGATAGGCGGTGCCATGGCGGGGGAAAAGACGCCGACAAAGGGCTGACCGTCCGGTCCGATGTGGCAGCGCGAAGTGGGGAACATCCGGAGCTCGCAGAGGACCAGCCCTAGGCCTTGGGCTTCTCGGCGCGAACCAGAATCGACACGCCCCACCGAATCGGAAGGATGCGGACCAGGGCGGCCTCGGCCCAAAAGATCAGATCGAAGGCGGCCTCAATGAAGGCGGGCATCTGGAAGAAGTCCGTGCCGCTGGACTGGTGCTCGGCGGGCTTCCTCTTGGCGCGCCCGGACTTCGCCCTGCGCACAATCCAGATCGGCGGCAGCAGCAAGAAGTTGAAGCCGCGCTGCTCTTGGATCTCGAGTCCGGCGCGCTGGACCAGCTCGCGGATCTGCTCGGGTCGGTAGCGCCGCGCGTGGTGCAAGAACTCGTCGTGGGGGGACCAGAGGCTCGGCCAAGCGGGGACGGAAAGCACGAGGGACGCGCCCGGTGCGAGGATGCGCGCGAGCTCTGCGCAGACGGCGTCGTCGTCCTCAAAGTGCTCGATGATGTCTAGGGCAAGGGCGCCGTCCATGGAGCCTGTGGCGATGGGGAGCTTTAGGCCGTCGCCTTGTAATACGTCGAATGCGGCGTCGCTTCTTTCGCTCTTACGCTTGGAGAACGAGATCGCGCCAGGATCGAAATCGAGCCCGACAAAGCTCGCACCTGGGTGCAGCTTAGAGAAGTGAAAGAGGTTGCCGCCGGTGCCGCAGCCGATCTCGAGAACTCGCTGCTCTGATTTGGCGCTAGGGGCCGCGCTCAGCATACGGCGGATCAGTGGCGCGAGCAGCCTGCGCTTGCCCCGAAACCACCAATGGTGCTCTTCCAGGGCATCCATTTCTACATAGGCCGCGGGATCCATGGGCTACTTGTAGCGGCCGCTTAGCCGGTTCTTGGTGATCGTCAAAAGGTCGCGCAGGGAACCGAACACCGCGGCCAAGAGGCGCACCTTTGTGTCGTCTTCGTGGTGCCAGGTGACCGGCAGCTGCACGACCTGGAGACCGTGGGTCTGGGCAATGACCACGAGCTCTGCGTCAAAGGCCCAGCCGTCAAGGGTCGAGCGTCCGAAGATTGTCGCCGCGGCATCGCGCTCGAAACCCTTGAAGCCACAGGTGAAGTCCTGCACACCCGGAGCAAGGGCTAGGTTCACCATCATCGTGAAGCAGCGACCAAGGGTCTGGCGGATGCGCGGTTGGCGGCGTGTGATCTGTGCCCCGGGGACGCGGCGGTTGCCCAGTACGACCTCGTAGCCGGACTCGAGTGCGGCCAGGAATCCGGGCGTTTCCTCAAGGGGCGTCGACAGGTCCGCGTCCAGGAAGAAGGCAAAGCGACCTTTGGCCTCGAGCATGCCCTTGCGAACTGCCGCTCCCTTGCCGCGGTTTGCGGGAAGCTGCAGCAAGCGCGTGGTTCCAGGGGAGTCTCGCTCGGTCAGAATCCAGGTCTCGATGATCTTTACCGAGCGGTCCTTAGAGCCGTCGTCCACCAGAATCATCTCCCAGCTTTCGCCCCTGCCGCGGCCCTCGACGAGCTGGTCGAGGTAGTCCCGCAGGATGGGCAGGGACTTGTCGAGCACGGGCTCTTCGTTGTAGACCGGGACGACGAAGGTCAGGAAGGGCTCGGGGGCATTGGGAGAGGAATTATGCATAGCTGAAGAGAACCCGCCGAAAAACGGCTCGGTCCCCGGGGCCCAAAATCTACCCTAGTCAGCCTGCAAGCGCTGCATGTGAGGACTATATGCTGGGAGCTTGCCCGAAAATTTATGAGTGCCCAGAAGCCAACCCCCGAAGAGCGCCTGCGGGCCGATTTGCCAACCGACATTCCCGGACTCGAAGGTCTAGCGGACATTCCCGGTGTCGTGCCGCCTTCCGAGGAGGTGCCCCCGGGGCCCGGTGAGCCCGGGTACGAGCGCATGTTTGGGGACGCCTCTGTCCGGCCCCTCGGCCGGCGCGAGGTGCTCTTGGCCGTGCTGATCGCCATGGTGCTGGCCGCGATCCCCATGCGCGCTGGGCTGTTCAACGCCGATAAGATTCAGTTTGGCGTGGAGAGCGCCATGTCTCAGGAGCCCTGGGCCACCGCCAACGCGAAGGCGGGCCTGAACCTAGACCAGCCCTTGAACCGCGGGTTGTCGGACCAGTCCAACGCGCTCTACCCCTTCTACCGCTGGGTCTCCCAGAGCTGGCTCAAAGGCGATGCCCCGACCTGGAACCCGCTGATCTACACCGGCGCTCCAGCCCTGGGCAATCCCCAGACTGGCGTCCTGGATCCACAGGTGCTGCTGCTTGTCTTCTTCGACTGGATCGGAGGCCAGCGCGCCTTCGACTGGGCCTTCTCGCTGCTGGGATTCTTGCGCTTCTTTGCCGCCGGACTCGGAGCGTACTTCCTTGGGCGCAGGCTTGGGCTTGGCACCCTAGGTGCGGGGTTAGCAGGCCTGACCTTCGGCTTCTCCGGATATCTAATCTTGTGGCTGAACTCGCCCCTCGGTCACGTGCCGCCCCTGTTTCCGTGGCTGCTGTTCTTTCTCGAGGGATTGCGTACAACTGGACCCGGTCAGTCGAGTCCGTGGCCGCGCCGTCGCGCGTTCCTTGGCGCGGCCCTTTGCATGGCCTTGGCAATCTACGCCGGCCATCCGGAGACGTCGTTCTTCGTGGGCTTCGGCGCCGGGCTATGGGCCCTGGGCATCTGGTTGCGCGATCGTGCAGCGGGTTATCTGAGTCTCGGCAGCCTAGCCACTGGCAGCCTGTTGGCCGTCCCGGTGCTCGTACCCTTCTACAAGTACCTGATGGTCTCTAGCGCCCACGAGATTCGCTCGGGTGAAGTCAACGAGCTCAGCATTGACTTCACCGCCGTGGCCATGTGCGGCTTCTTCTTGGTGGTGCTTTTCTTCGTGCAGAGGTTGCTGACCAGCAAGCCGCCCGGCGATCCGTCTTCAGAGGAAGAGGAGGCACCCGAGCGCTCGAAGGTTGGTGGAGTTATGGGCCAAGCCGTTGGGCTGGGTGCCCTAGGGCTGTTGACCTGCGGTTCGGTGCTCTGGTTTTTGGGGCGTGGGATGCGCGAGAGCGCCCTGCTCACCTGGCTGCCGGACCTATGGGGTACACCCGGTCGCGGCGCGGGCTATGCGGGTCCGGGTACGGCGATTCTGGAAGGTGCAAGCGGCTTCGTACTGACGGCGGCACTCATCGGCGCCTTGGCTAGCTTCTTTGCCTTCGGCATGCAGCCCGGCGAGTCCGCGGATGGCGGTCGAGGCCTTCGCATGCGGCGGTTGGTCCTGCTGCTTGGCTTCGGCTCCCTGGCCCTGGTCGTAGGAGCGCCGGGGCTGTTGGACCTCTACCGTCACGTGCCCCTAGTCGGGCTAGGCGACACCGTGCGCTTCGCCGTGGTGAGCTCCTTGATGTTGGGGTTGCTGGCGGGCGAGGGGCTAGAGCGAGCTGGCTTGAAAGCGCGCATGGGGGCCTGCGTGCTGGTGGCGGGTTGCTTCGCAGCGACGGTCTTGGTGGGCAGCCCAGCTCCTGAACCGGACAGCGCATCCGGCACGGACTTGGCGATGGTGCAGGCCACCGAGTCGCCCACCGCGGGCCGAGTACACATGCTGGTGGAGCCGGACCGGGACCTGGCGATCGGTACGGAGCGGCTGGAGGGTTGGCTGCCACCCGGACTTGACGTGAGCCGAATGGACTTGCGCCTAGAGCGCTTCTTGGCCGACGGTTCCATGGTCGATGGCGGCCAGCAGGTAGTGCCTTGTGAACTGCATGTAGAGCCGACCAAGCGTGGTCTGCAGGCGATGGAGTCTGCAGGCGAGCTGGCCCCGGAGGGTGCCAGCTTCTTCCGTGTGAGCTACCTTCAGACCGGCCGCTTAGACGAGGGCTGGTGGGGGCTTTTCTTGGACTTTGACGCCTCGTCCGGGGCTCTTGATGAGGGACCATCCGCGACCCACCACCTTGGCTTGCGCCGACTCTTCCGGCCCCAGACGCCGGACACATGGGGCTTGGTTCTGATCCTGGGGTCCGCCGGGCTGTTCCTGCTGGGTCGCCGCAGCGCTGTGCTGCTCTTGCCCTTGGCCGCAGCCCAGGGCCTGCTGGTAAGCAACGGGCAGAACCCGGCCTACGACCGCGCCGCCGTCTTCCCCGAGACTGAGACCGAGCGCATTTTGGCCGAGGGACTCGGGCCCTATCGATACTTCGCCGAGCCCGGTGTGATGCCACCGAACACGGGTATGACCCGGGGCCTAGCTTGCCTCGACGGCTACGATGCCCTGGACCCCCTCAGCTACGTGCGCACCCGGCCCTACGCCATGAAGCCCGGGGCTCACCCGCTGCTGGCGTGGAACGCACGCGGTGCAGACCTGGCGAGTCCAGCCTTCCGCATGCTCGGGGTCAAGTACCTTGTCCTGGGGTCCCCTTTGGAGCCCCGCCAGCTAACTGACTGGGAGCTGGTGGCGAGCCCGCGCCCTGGCCCGGGCTTGCCTTACGCGGAGACCTTCCTGTACGAGGCGCGAGCACCCTGGCCGAGGGCCTTCTGCGTGACCGAAGCGCTCTTGCCCGAAGAAATCCAGCCGGTGCTGGCGACCTGGGATCCGCGCCAGACGGCGATCTTGTTGAAGTCATGGAGTACCGATCGGCCTGCCCAAACGATGGTCGTGTCGGATCCTGTCGGCAGCAACCGTCGCGTGACCTGCACCGTCGAGCTCGATGGCGAGGCGCTGTTCGTACTGACGGATCAGTACTTCGACGGCACGGTCTTCCGCGTCAATGGCGTCGTCCACGATTCGATCCCGGTCAACGGGCTCTTCTCGGGTGTAGTACTGCAAGCGGGCAGGCACGAGGTCGTGCTTGAGCGCCCGCTCTTGTGGTAGCGCCGGTCCCTACTCGGCCGGGCGCGCCATGCGCGAGCTTGGGATCAACAGCAATCCACCCAGCATCACATGGCCAGCGGTGAGCTCGATCATCACCAAGAGCTGCCCCCTTATCGTTGTCGGCTAGACATCGCCAAAGCCGAGCGTTGTCATCGTGACCACGCCTGATTGAAGTGTTCCCTAGAGGGCTTCTAGCGTCGCCCGCGCCCACTCAGGCGCCCCGGTAGCCAGGGCTTTCGCCCCCTCGTGGGCCGCCGATAGCTGCTCCCATAGGTCTCTTGCCCCGTCCTTATCGCCCGTGAGCATCAACAGGGCGACATACTCGCAGTCGAGCTTCGGTGCCAGCCGCATAGGCTGCCGGGCAGTCTCACGCCGGGCCTGGCGGTAGCTGCGTAGAGCCGTGGCGAAGTCGCCCGCCTCTGCGTGCTCCCGCCCCCAGCTCCACTGGGCTGCACAGGTCAGGCCGCGCGCCACGTGCAGGTCGGGACCGGCGACTCCTTCGGCAGCGGCAACCTCGGCCTCGCGCTCCATTTCCGAAGCCATGGCCAGCAGCGTGGAGCCTAGATCGATAGGGTTCCCGTTGTCATCGGCCGCGCCCTCGCCCAAGAGCTCGGGCGCTAGCTCGCGGATGCCAACCTTTAGCTCGCCCGTGAGCACCAGGTCGGCGCCGAGTCGCTTGAGGTTGCGCAGCACAACGCCATAACCCGGATCGAGGTCACGGGCATGGCTCCACAAATCCAGCGTCCCCAGCAGATCACCGCGCCGGACCCTCGCTCGGCCTAAGCCAACGAGGGCTTCGATGGAGTGGGGGCGAACCTTCAGGGCGTCGGTCCAAGGAATCTCGGGAGAAGGAGAATCGCCATCGGTCTGATAGGCAGGGTCGAGCTCGTATTGACGTGCCAATGCTGCATTGGCTTGGAAGGAATCCGGGCGTATCGCGACGGACGTTTCCGCCTCGGTAGTGATCAACTCCCCGCTCCCCCAGAGTGAGTCTTCGAGCTTGTCTAGACTCCGCGCAGCACTAAGTTGAGCCACAACCAGTGCGCTCATCGCGAGCAAGGCAACTGCCAGGAAGCGAGCCTTGGGAGCGTCTTGCCCAGCTGCGCTTCGAACTGTCGGTGCGCTCATCCCAAGCATGAGCAGTGCGATGGGCCCGGCCACAAAGTTAGTCAGCAGGGGTGAGTGAAACAGGCAGACGGCAAGCATCGCAAGAGTGGCGAAGGCGAAGCCGCGTCGATGAGGATTGTAGGTGTGCTTGGTGACCTGAAACTTGTCCCTTTGGAAGAGGACAAGCGTAAGGCCGATTATCGCGCTAAGCCAACCGAGTCCGAAGAGTATGCCCCCGGCGACACCCTGTTCGGCAAAGGCGTAGAGCAGGTCGTTGTGGGGGTGTTCGACCTCAAAGACCTGCTCGAGCTGGCGGCCGTGGCTGGTGATCTCGATCTCCTTTTGGCTTCGATAGGGCGGGTAA
Organism: Planctomycetota bacterium; assembly: GCA_029250885.1. Lineage (GTDB taxonomy): Bacteria > Planctomycetota > UBA1135 > UBA1135 > CALBMX01. The sequence goes on along the minus strand of JAQXEK010000014.1, from coordinate 123,796 downwards.
GTCGCTTGGAACTGGCCCGTGCCCACGCCCATGGGCAAATCCGAGATCAGTGCTGGAATCGTGCCCCAGATCAGGGTCCGGACCCCAACTCCGCCCAGCTCGTTGGTCTGCTCTTCGAGCTTGAGCGTGAGGGATGAACTGTCGGGATCGACCCGGTCCACGGGGTTTGTTTGGGTGCCTCCCATGGAGAAGGAGAGGGCCACCATGAGGACGCCTGCACTGAGCCAAGCGATGGACCTGGCCAGCCTCGGTGCACGTGGCCCCTTGGGCACGATTGTTGAGAGTAGCAGCCACAGGGCAAGCACCAGTGCGCCGCCGACCACAGGCGTGGTGATCGCGTAAGCCGCAGTCGCGACGACGGAAAGGCAGTGAACCCAAGGGCTGCGGGCAATGCCCTGGGTAAGGCTCCAAATCGCTAAGCAGGCGCCGGGTAGTAAGAGCTGCAGGTCGTAGCCCGAGTTGCCCGTGAGGGGATAATCCCTACCGCCAATGAGCAAGACCGTGGCCATGACGAGAGTAGCCACCACGAGAATGGCACTGTATCGACTGAAGTGTCTGCCAGGCACTAGCAGGCCGAGCAGTAGGACTACACCACCCAGGGCAGCTAGAAGCGCGGCTCTGTCCGCTTCGAGGGTGTCAATCAAATCGCCAGCGACTAGGCCGGTGACAGATCTAAGGAAAAAGAAACAGGCGAGCGCCCATAGGCCGCCAAGCAGCAGCGAACTTGAAAGGAGACGTTTTTCGGTCCCAAGGTTGGGCTGGCTTCTCTTACTCGTCCACCAAAAATATGCGCCGATGAGCACCGCGAAAAGAGTCAGAATCGCGAGAAAGAACATTCCCCCGGAAGCTAGGAGAGAGGGCTTTCTTCCGACTCCCGAGAGCAGAATGGAGATGATGCAAGTATGCAGTGCCAAAGCGAGAGTGGAGCGACGCAGTTTGCCGGCGCGCTGCCGTCTCGAAAACTGATCTAACGTCGATGTCATGACAGCTCGCCTCGGGGTTGTTCTACTTCGCCTACGCGAACTGACTAGGCCTTTTCCAAGGTGGTCGAGAGGATCGCGTCGACAAAGGGTTCGGGTTCGAAGCGCTCTAGGTCTTCCATAGTCTCGCCGGTGCCGATATAGAACACGGGCAGGCCCACGGCTTCGGTGATCGAGAACACCGCGCCGCCCCGGGCAGTTCCGTCGAGCTTAGCGACGATGATGCCAGAGACGTCCACGGACTCGGTAAAGAGCTTGGCCTGTTGCACGGCGTTCTGGCCGTTGGTTCCATCGAGCACCAGCCAGACGGCATGGGGCGCTTCGGGTAGGCGTTTCTGGACGACGCGCTGGATCTTTTCCAGCTCGAGCATCAGATTTTTTTGCGTGTGCAGTCTGCCGGCGGTGTCAAGGATGATCACGTCGGTGCCCCGCGCAATGCCCGCGTCCACGGCGTCGAAGGCCACGGCGGCGGGGTCGGCGCCCTCTTTCTGGCGCACGATGTCCACACCCGAGCGCCCAGCCCAGATCTCGAGTTGATCGGCAGCAGCAGCGCGGAAGGTGTCACATGCGCCCACCAAGACGCTCTTGCCCTCTTGCTTGAACCGGTTCGCCAGCTTGGCGATGGATGTGGTCTTGCCCGAGCCATTGACGCCGACCACAAGCAGCACATGGGGGGCTTGGTTCTGGGCCGGAAGCTCACGCTGGTCGCCGAGCTTCTCGAGAAGGCGCCCGCGCAATGCCCCGCGCACGTCTTCCTCGCCCTTGAGCTCCCCGCGCTTGTGCATGCGGGTCAGGGTCTCGACTAGGTCCGTGGCCAGGGGGCCAAGGTCCGAGGTGTACAGCAGCTCCTCGAGGTCGTCGAGCAGGGACTGGTCCATGGCACGTCCGCCACGGAAGATCGACGAGATGCCATCGCTGAAGGCCGAGCGCGTGCGCGTGAGCCGACTCTTAAGGCGATCAAAGAGGCCCATGGCTACTCTAGGGTCTCCCCTTCGGCAGCGGCTGCGGGTTCGTCGTCGGTGATGTCGTCCCCAGCCTCGGCATCCTCTGCAGCGCGTGTCTTGATGCGGTCCAAGATCCCGTTGATAAACGCACCCGAGTTCTTGGTTGAGAAGCGCTTGCCCAGCTCGATGGCTTCGTTGATCGAGACCTTCGGTGGGATCTCGTCCATGTGCAGGATCTCGTGGGTCGCCATCCGCAGAATGTTGCGGTCGATAACGGCCATGCGCTCGATATCCCAGTTCTGTGCGACCTTGCGGATGGTGTTGTCGATGACCTCAATCTCGACGACAACACCCTTCGCAATCTTGATCGCAAACTGTGCGGTGCTGGCGTCCTCTTCTTCGTCGCTCACGAAGTTGCCGATCTCGGGGATGAAGTCATCCCCCTGCAGGTCCAGTTGGTAAAGGGCTTGCAGTACAAGCTCCCTGGCGCGGGTGCGCTTCTTCACGATACGTCGTCTTGGTCGTTGGTGGAGTCGATCTGGGTCACGGACTCGACATCGCCGATGCGACTGAAGCGTGTGCCCGAGGTGGGTAGGTTGCGCGCAAGGTCGAGTCCGTGCAGGACCTCGAGGCACGCGCGGGCGACTTCGCGCCCCTTGTTCTGTTCGCCGCCCTCTTCTACCGACAGCGCGCGGGCGCGGGCCTGGTCTAGGGTGTTGCAGGTCAGCACGCCGAAGAGTGCCGGTGTACCGGTCTCGAAGCCAATGTCCATACAGGCATGGGCCACGGCGCGGGAGATGTGGCGGTCGTGCTCGGTCTCACCCTTAAGCACAAGGCCGAAGACGATCACGGCGTCGATGTCTTCCCGGCGTGCGAGTTCCTTTGCAATTAGGGGCAGCTCGAAGGCGCCGGGCGCGTCGAGCACGACCAAGTCCTTAGGCGCAAGGCCGGCTGATTCGAGCTCCGTGCGGGCGGCGCGCAGCATGGCGCCGGTGAGTTCCCCGTGGTATCGAGAGACCACGACGCCGATGCGGACGCCGGGACGCAGCAAGACTGCGGAGGTGCTTTGGGATTCGTCGAGTGCCATGGGGAAGTCAGATTGCCAAGGAGAGCGGGTGCCGAGTATAGCGATCCGGGCGGCCTTGGGTTGGGCACAAGGGCGGGGAATGCGCCCCGATTCGTTCAGAATCCTAGGATTCTATAGGAGCTGCGGCCTTGGATTTGGCCGAGGCGGGGGACTTGGCCCAGCGGAAGGCGGCGATGAAGCTAAGCCGCAGGTCGTCCAACAGGGTGTAGGCGAGGGGCACAACCCACAGGGTGAAGAAGGTGCTCGCCAGCAGGCCGCCGATCATGATCGTTGCCATGGACCGGTAGTCGATGCTGCCCGTCGCGGGCGGCATCATCGACATGGGGATCAGGCCGACCACCGTGGTCAGGGCGGTCATCACGATGGGGCGAACTCGATGGGCGCAGCCCGCGAGCACCGCGTCCTTGCGGTCCATGGAAGAGGCCAGGCGGTGGATGCGGTCGATCAGTACGATGCCGTTGTTCACCACAAGCCCGGCCAGGATGATAATGCCAATCATGCCCATGGCGTCGATGGGGTTACCCAAGGCCCAGATGCTCCAGACCGCGCCGACCACGGCGAAGGGGATCGTGGTGAGCACCGAGAAGGGCAGGATCAAGGACTCGAACAGGATCGCCATCACCAGGAAGATCAAGACCAGGGACAGCAGGCCCGCCGTGCCAAGCTCCTTGAGCTCATCGCTGGCCTTGCGCTGAATGGACTGGTCCGTGGCTAAAGAGAATCCCCGGGGCAGGTCAATCTGACGTAGGGCGCTGTACCCGGCCGTCGAAACCTCGTTCATCCGGGAGGGGTCGTCCACCTGTGCCGTCAGGGTGTAGCTGATCTGACCGTCCTCGCGGTAGATCGTGCTGGCGCCCTTGGAGACGGTAAAGTCGGAGAACGAGGACAGGGGCACCTGGTTCGAGAGGGTATAGACCGGGAGGTCGCGCAAGGTGGCCAGGTTTGGTGCGTCGGCCCGGTCGAGCTCCAGGATCAAGGGGATCTCACGGCCACGCTCTTGGAAGCGCGGCAGGGGAATGCCGCGCAGGGCCCAGCCGATGGACTGGATCGCGGCCTCGGCACCGATGCCAAAGCTGTGGGCGATGTCCCGGTCGATCTCCACGTTCATCTGCTCGGGTGCGGAGGCGTCGGGAAGAGTGATGCCCGAGAGGCCCGGTACATCCTGTAGGATTGCGTGGGCCTGGGCGCCAAGGGCGGCGAGCTCGACCGAGTCCGTCCCGCGCAAAGTGAAGCGTGTGACCGTGTTGCTGGTCTCGGAGATGTTCTCGCCGTTGTAGAAGTGCACCTCGTGGCCCGGGGGCTTGGGCAGGTTCTCGCGCATGTGGCTGAGCACGCGGTCCTCCTGCTCGGGAAGCAGAGTGCCCTCGAAGTACATGGACACCTCGGCGGAGCGGTTGTCGAACCTGTTCTGCACGTGGTTGAAGCCATACTCTTCCTTGTGGTCGTCCAGGAACTGCTCGTACATCTTCATCTCCTCGAAGGCCTCACCAAGGGTGAAGTCCGCGTCGAAGGTGACGCCGAACTCGATAGAGTTCTGGCCTTCGCCCTGGCTGAAGGCAGCCGTGCCCATGCTGCCCATAGGGAGAACGATGGTGAGCAGCGCCAGGCCCGAAAGGCCGATGGCAGCCAGACGGTGGTCTAAGGTCCACGCAACCAACCGGCGGTTTGATGCAATGAGCCAGTCGATCAACGAGTGGCCGTGGGGGATATAGCCTTCCGGTCCTAGGGGGGCTTGCTTTTGGGCTACGGACTTCTTCCAAGCTGGCAAGGCGAAGAAGAGCAGCAGGCCGCCGATCAGAGCTGGTATCAGCACGGGCATCAGCGCGCCCATCATGACCTCTTCGTCCCCTAGGGCCCTGCCGAGCCCCCGGCTGTCCAGGTACATGCGCGTGGCGTTGACATTGCCCAGGCCCAAGGGCACGGCGATCGCCACCAGGGCAACTCCCGCCAGGCGAAACAGGAGCGAGGGCAGGCGTAGCACGAGCTTCTGTACATGAAATCCGGCCGTGATCAGCTTTTGGAAGCCAAAGCGCACTGCGCCGATTGCGTAGGCCAGCATCCGAGCGGGCAACTCTAGGCCCTTGTCGAGGATGCGGTTGATCTTACTTGCGATGGGGCCGCGCTCGCCGACGGCCCGGCCGATGGCAACGGGCAGGAAGACCACGGCTACAAGCAGGCTGGCCAGCATGCTCATGCAGAGCGGGATCCCGATGCCGCCAAACATGAGCCGCACCATTGGGTTGCCGCTCATGAAGATAATCGGCATGAAGACGACCACGGTGGTTAGGGTGGCGAGGGTGACGGGCAGGGCGATCTCGGCGGTCCCTCGGGCGGCGGCCTCTAAGTCGTCCTTGCTCTCGGCTTTGAGCCGGGCGATGTTCTCGACCACAACCACAGCATTGTCCACGAGCATACCGATGCCCAGGGTGATGCCGATCATCGTCAGCATATTGAAGGAGCCGCCGGTGAAGTACTCGAAGGCTAGAGCGAGCAGGCTCGAGAAGGGAATGGCGAGGGCAACGCAGAGGGTCGTGCGGAAGCGCCGCAGGAACAGGAACAGAATGAGAGCCGCAAAGACTCCGCCACCCAGGGCCGTCTGCTTGAGCTGGGTGAGGCTGCTCTGGATCATGTCGCCCTGGACGAAGAAGGGCACAAAGTTGATCTGGCCGCCTAGCGTAGGGTCCTGCTTGAACTCGACCGCCAGCTCGTCCATGGCGTCGCGGAAATTGTTTGATGCGGTGACGACGTTGGCTTGGCTTTCCTTCTGGGCGATGCCGAAGTAGCTGAACTTGCCGTCCACCCGGCTGATCTGGTCGCGCACACTCTTGGCTCGGCGAACGCGCCCCACGTCGCTTAGGACCATGCCGTTGCCAATGGGGTAGTTCTCGATCTCGGACAGCTCACCAAAGCGCATGTCCGAGCGCAAAATCAAGCGCGAGCCAGCATTCGAGACCTCGCCTAGGGGCAGGGCAAAGTTGTCGCGACTTAGCTTGCCGATCAGCTCACTGACATTCAGATTGGACGCTGCGATGCGGTCCTCGTCCAGCTCGATGCGCACAGTGTCCTGCATGACACCCCAGATCTGGACCTTACTGACACCATCGGCCGCCTCTAGGCGTGGGATGATGACCTCGTCGATAAAGTAGTCCTTGTCCTCGGAGTCACCACCAATGCCGACGCTGAAGAACGACAGCGGCAGGCTGCCCCCAGACTCAGACCACATGCCGATCTGCTCAGTTGTGTCGGGCAAGCTTGGCTGCGCGCGCTCAAGGCGATCCCGAACCTCGGCCTTCGCCAGCTCCATGTTGACGCTGGCCTGGAACTCGACGCTGAGACGGACGAGCCCCTCGCTCGACCAGCTGCGCACACGCTTGAGGCCTTGTAGAGTTCGTAGCTCGGCCTCGACGACCCGGGCGACCTTCTCTTCGTTTTCCCGCGGGCTCGCATTCGGGTTCGGTACCCAGACCATGACCTGGTCGTTGGAGAATCCACCGGGTAAGAGCTGCAGTGGGATCTTCGTGTAGGCGATCAGGCTGACCACCACCAGCGTGATGAAGATCACAAGCAGAGCGACGGGGCGCCCGACGGTGAACCGGAAGAATCCGTTGCCCTTCGAGTCGATTGCGGTTGGCGTAGGCATGGCTACTTAGCTTGGTACCTCGGCTTGGGGCTCTTGCTGCTCCTTGGTGGGGAAAGCACCCGCGAGGCGCAGGCCTGCGAGCAGTCGGTAGACCGTTGGCACGACCAGAAGCGTCAAGAGGGTCGACGACACCAGGCCAGAGATCACAGCGATCGCCATGGGCGCACGCATCTCGGCGCCCTCGCCCGAGCCGAGTTCGCCAACCACAGGTATATCAGCAAGCAGACCCGTCATGGGCAGCAGGCCCAGGGCGGTGGTCGCAGTGGTCATCAGGATCGGTCGCAAGCGCGCGCGTCCGGCTTCGAGAATTGCCTCGGGAAGCTCTAGACCAGCGGCGCGTTTTTGGTTGATGCGGTCCACCAGCACAATAGCGTTGTTCACCACGATACCGGCCAACATGATCACACCGATAAACACCACTACGCTCAGGGGTGTGCCGGTCCATTCCAGCCCATGGATCACGCCGATGCCCGCCAAGGGGACCGTCAGCAGGATGACAAAGGGCTGGATCAGGGACTCGAACTGGGCAGCCATGACGACGTAGACGAGGAAGATGGCAAGCAGCAGCGCAAAGCGCATGGACTCCTGGGTCTCGTCCATCTCGCGCTTCTGCCCACCGATGGCCCAGGTGACGCCCTTCGGGGTCTCTAGGTCAACCAATGCGGCCTCGATGCGATCCGAAAGTCCGCCCAGGTCCAGGCCGGCGGCCTGGGCCGTGACGATGACAGCCCGCGAGTTATTCACCCGGCGGATCTCCGCAGGCCCTTGGACCAGCTCCAGGTCCGCCACGGCGCGTAGGGGCATAGGCGTCTCAGCGTTCGGGTTCACGACCAGGTCCAGCACATCCTCAAGGCTGCCCAAGACCAGCTCGTCGCCTTGGATGCGTACATCCACGCGCTCGTCTCCCTGGCTGAAGCGCGTCGACACCTTGCCGAGAAGCTGGTTGCGCACTAGGTTGGACACCGAGTTCAGGTCTAGGCCGAACTCCGACGTCTTGTCCCGGTCGAAGCTAATTAGAGCCTCGGGGTGACCGGGCCGCATGTTCGTCGACACGTCGTCGAGGCCCTCGACGTTCGCGAGGCGCGCTTCGACTTGGCGGCCGACCCTTGCGATCTCGTCCAGGTCGTGGCCGCGGACCTCGATCACCACCGGTGCCTCCAGGGCAAAGGGAGTCGGGCGCTGGATCTCGACGGTCTCGACGGCGGGGTGGGCGAGCATGATCGAGCGCGCGCCCGCGATGATCGCCTCCTCGGACGTCGGGTCCCGGTAGGAGTCCTCCAAGCGCACGGAGAGCCGCGCCGTGTTGGGCCCCTCGATGCGGCTGGTGAGGGTCTCCTTTTCGACGCCAATGGTCAGAGCGGTGCTGCGGATGCCCGCGAGGTGCGCGACCTCGGATTCGAGCTCTTCCATGACGTCCGTAGTGACCTCGAGGGCCGCACCCACTGGCAGGGTGACGTGGGCTAGGAACTCGCCCTGGTGGATTTCGGGCAGCAGCTCTGTCCCCAGTCCGGGCAAGCGCTGCCAGGCGTTCATGAATAGCAGTGCGGCGGCCGCAACGACCAGGATCGGCACCCGCAGGGCAAGGCCAAGGCAGGCGGCGTAAATACGGTCTAGGGCACCGAAGCCAAGGTCGAAGACCATGGCCACGGGCTTGAGCAGCAGGGCGCCGAGCTTGTAGATTGTGCCCAGCACGAGCCCAATGATGCGCATCAGGATCGCAACGAGCCAGAGCAGGGTGCGACCGGCCAGCAGAAACAGGCTGCCGATGAAGTCCTTAGGAGCGAAGCTCAATCCCGCGAGTGGACTTGAGGGCGGCGAGGCCTTGACCTCTTCAGCCAGCTTGCCCGCGTCCATCAGCCAGCGCCGTGAGCTTAGCATCGGGATGAAGAGCAGAGCCACGATCAGCGACACGAACAGGGATGTGACCACGGTGATGGCCTGGTCGCCGAAGATCTGGCCGGCGATGCCGGTGACGAAGACGATCGGCGCAAAGACGGCAACTGTAGTCAAGGTCGATGCGGTCACCGCACCGAAGACCTCCTTCGTCCCGCGGATCGCTGCGGTCGTCAAATCGTCGCCCTCCTCACGGCAGCGGGTGATCGACTCGAGCACCACAATCGCATTGTCCACCAGCATGCCAACGCCCAGGGCGAGGCCGCCGAGGGACATGATGTTGAGGCTGACGTCGAGCAGGAACATCGGCGCAAAGGTCACGATCACCGAGATTGGGATCGCCGTACCAATCACAAAGGTGGTCGAGAGCCGTCGCAGGAAGACCCAGATCACGAGCACCGCAAACAAAGCGCCGAGCATGGCCGCCTGCTTGACATCGTTTACCGCGCCCTCGATAAATATCGACTGGTCCGACAGCAGCTCGAGGTCTGCCTCGTCCTGGAGTTGATAACCGAGGAAAGCCGTGGCCCCGCGGTCCATGGGCCCGGGCTCGCGGCCCTCATCCTTGATCTCGGCAAGCTGCTGTTGTTGGTTCGCGTTTCCGTATAACGATTCCTTGACGAGTTCGGCGACGTCGATGATGTTCGCACCAGCTTCGCGGTAGATCGCGATCTCCACAGACTCGGACTTGCCGATGCGCGTGACGACTTCGCGCTTCTTGTGGCCGCGGGTGACCTCGGCAATGTCGCGAATACGTACCGTATTCCCGCTTCTTTCAACGATTGCAAGGTCGGCAATCTCCTCGATGTCTTGGAACTCGTTGCGTGTGCGCACGAGGTATTCGGTAGAGCCCTCCAGCAGAGAGCCCCCGGATGCGTTCAGGTTCTCCTGGGCAAGACGCATGTCCACTTCGGCCAAACCGATGCGCAGGGCCGCCAGGCGATGGGGGTCAACGCGCACGCGGATCTCCTCTTCCAGGCCACCGTGGACCTGCACAGCAGCCACGCCGTCGAGGTTTTCTAGCTCGCGCTTGATGCGCTGCTCGGCGATCCAGCGCAGCTCGATCAAGCGCTCCTCTGCCGTGCCAATGGCCTGCCTAGCGACGGGAGTCGAGACGCCAATGCGCAGGATCGGATCTAGGTTCGGATCGTAGCGCAGGATCAGCGGCCGCGCGGACCCGTTGGGCAAGCGCACGCTGTCGATGGACTGGCGTACCGTGGGGACGGCGGCGGTCATCTCGGTGCCCCAGCCGAAGTCCAAGGTCACGTCCGACACGCCGGCGCGGCTCGTCGACGAGGTGCGCACGAGGTCCGGCAGGGTAGCCAGGGTCTCCTGCAGACTCTCGGAGATGCGCGACTCGATGTCCTCGGGCGCGGCGCCATCCCAGTTGGTTCGTACGGTCAGGGTCGGGTAGCTGATCTCCGGCAACAGGTCCATGGACAGCTTGCCCAGGGAGACCCAACCGAAGACCGCCATGGCCACCATGAGCATGGTGATGGCGATCGGACGCGAGGTGACGATCCCGAGGGGACCCTTGGATGGGGGGGTGGAACTCACGGAGCTCTACTCTGCGTCCTCGGCGGTCAGCTCTTCGTCGACCTTAACCTCGTCGCCCTCTTGCAGCTCGCGGCTGCCCACGGTCACGACGACCTCGCCGATCTCAAGCCTTGCGCCCTCGATCGGCGTGACCTCTACATGGGCCTCGTCCGTGAATCCCTCGATCACCCCGACGCGCCGCACGGCTTCGTCCGCGGCAACCAGCACGAAGACATCGGAACCCTCCCGGCGAACCGATCGCTTGGGCACCACCAGGGTGTCCGGATGCCGCCCGGTCACGATGTAGAGCCGCAGCAACATGCCCGGCAGCAGGCGTCCCATTTCGCCCGCTTCATTAGGCTGGCTGCTCGGGTTGAGCTTGGCCGTCACGCGAAAGGCGCCGGAGTTGCGATCGATGGTGGGGCTGGTGCGCAGAATCTGGCCCTGGAAGGTGAAACCGGGCAGGGCTTCGGCAGTGGCGGTCAGGGTAATCGATGTCGAGCCAAGGAATAGGTCCAGCTCGCGCTGAGGACGGTAAAGAACGACGCGCAGTCGGTCCGGCGCAGTGATGTGGAAGGCAATGGCACCGGCGGCAAGGTTGCCCCCAAGCTCGGCCGTCCGGGAAGAGATGACACCCTGGATCGGGGCGCGCAGCTCGCAGCGTTCGAGGGCGCGCTCGGCGCGCTTCTGGGCCAGCTCCGCGCGGTCTTGGGCGGACTTCGCGGACTTCGTATCGAGCTTGCTCTTCTGCTCGGCCAGGCTAACTTGGGCCAGGTTCTCCGCGGCGCTGTCCCGTGCGATGCGCCCGGCCTCTAAGGCCTGGGCCGAGAGGGCGTTTACCTTATCGCCGTTGGTGAGCTTAAGGTTGCGCGCGTGGTCTTGCTCGGCCTGCTCGAGCTGCAGCTCGGCCGTGCGGATGCGCGTGCTGGCCTCCTTCTCGGCTAGGGCACTGCGCTCGAGTGCTGCACCGGCTTCAGAGAGAGCCACCACCGCGTCGGCAAGGGCCAACTCTTGATCGGCGCTCTCGATGCGCGCCAACAGGTCGCCCTCCTCGACGATATCGCCCTCCTCCACGTGTAGCTCGACGATACGCCCCATGGCCTCGGCGACGATGTCGAGCTCGCTCATGGACTCCACCGCACCGGTGGTCTCGAGCACGCGCAGCATGTCGCGCCGGACGACCGGTTCCACGCGAACACGCGGGGCCTCGCGCAGGCGCACGGCGGTCTCGTCGATCTCGGCAGCCTCCGCAGTTTCGTTAGGCGGGCTGTCACCGGAGGCCTCGACACTACAACCAGTCGAGAGCCCGGCAAGTAAGATGAAGGTTAGAGAGAGCTGCGCCTTTGGAAAGGCAGGGCTTTGGGTGGCCATGGGGAGGAGCGTAAAAGAGAAGGTGGCGTATGGCGGATGAGTCTGAGCTTGCTGAACGTTAGACTGCTCAGCATCATGCGAACACCGAAGGAAGCTATCTCCGAAATCTTGGGGCGGATTGAGCCCATCACCGACACGGAAGCCGTTCCAATTAAAGAGGCGGCGGGCAGGATCTTATCCGAGCAGGTCGTCTCTGATGTAAACCTTCCGCCGTTTGAGAAGAGTATGATGGATGGCTACGCCGTCCGCGCGGAGGACGCGACCGATGGCCCCTGGAGCCTACGCAAGCTCGGGGAGTCTAGGGCTGGAGAGGCCTTCGAAGGCGCCGTGGGCCCTGGCGAGTGCATTGCGATCTACACCGGCGCAGAGATGCCGGCCGGCGCAAATGCTGTGGTCATGGTCGAGCGTACCCGCGAAGACGGCGCCGGCCTGATGCACTCCGAAGGCCAAGTGCCCCCGTTCCAGAACGTAGCTCACAAGGGCGAGGTCTTAGCCGAGGGCCGCAGCGTACTAGCCGCGGGCCGTCGCTTGACCCCTGTGGACCTGGCCCTCTTAGCGGCTGTGGGCTGCGACCCCGTGCCGGTCTTCCGCCGCCCCCGAGTTTCGATCTTGACCACCGGAGACGAGCTTGTGCCCGCCGGTACGAAGCCCGGCCCCTCCCAGATCCGCGAGGGCAACACGGTCTTCCTAGCTGCCGCCGCCAAGGAGGCCGGCGTGGAGCTGCTCGAGATCGGCATCGTGGCCGACTCCAGGGAGCTGCTCGAGTCCGCCTTCGAGCGCGCTTTCGAAGCCGGTGACGTGCTGATCACCACCGGCGGCGTCTCCATGGGCAAGTACGACCTGGTCGGCCCATGCCTCGAGGCCATCGGCACGGAGCCCGTCCTGCACAAGGTCGCGATCAAGCCCGGCAAGCCGATCTGGTTTGGTGTGCGGGGCAAGAAGCCCGTCTTCGGGCTGCCCGGCAACCCCGTCTCCAGCCTGCTGGGTTTCGAGGTCTTCGTGCGGCCCGCCCTGGTGCGGCTCTCCGGAGGCGCCGCAGAGGACCAGGCCCCGCGTATCGCCATAGGCCGCTGGAACGGCGGCTCGAAGTCCGCCGCAGAGCGCGAGATCAACCTACCGGTGGCGGTTACCGTCGGCGAGGACGGCGTGCCGCTCCTGACGCCGGTTCCGTGGAAGGGTTCCGCCGACGTGGCCGGACTCTCCAGCGCGGCGGGCTTCGGCATCGTCCCCGCCGGCACGACAGTCGAGTGTGGTGCGCTGATTCGATGGCGTCCATTTGCCTGCGGCAGCACAGGCGGCTGGTGAGCCCCTCGCCCATCTGCTAGCCTTGTCGGGATGCCTAGTTTGACGCAGAAGAGCAGCAGCTCCAGGGACGCCGGACCCGGCTCCGACCTGGGGCCGTTGGCGCGCGCCCTGTTGCTGGGTGCGAGCTCCCTGATCCTTGTGCTTGGGGGCCCGGGCCACGGTTTTTTCGGTGCTGGCTCTCCCCTCGTTGCGATCCTTGGTCTTGCACTCTGGGCTATGGGGGCTGGCCGAACCGGGCCCCGGCGCAAGGCCATCGAGTGGTGCGCGGGCGCCGCGGTGGGCGCCGGGATCATGTCCTGGGTCTCCTACATCACGCCACCGTCCGTGGTTTGGATCGGTTTTGGCTGGGGGCTCTACTATATATGTGCGGGCACTCTGATGCGTCGCCTGCGCCACCACTGCGGCTTGCCCCTGGCCGCCGCCCTCGCCTACACTGCCGTGGAGAGCCTGCGGGCCCTCCTGCCGACACCCTTCGGGCTGTCTTGGATCCGAGTCGGGCATTTTGCGGCTGAGAGCGAGCTCTTGATCGGGGCTGCTGGGCTCTTTGGCGTGGGTGGAATGGGCTTCCTCTTCGCGGCCCTGGGCGGTCTGCTGGCTCAATTCGGTCAGGCCGCGATCGCCGCGACCTCGGGCCACTCCTTCCGCGCGGGCGGGCAGCCTCGTCTTAGGGACGCCTTCCTTCCCCTGGCTATGCTGCTGGTGGCGGTGGCCTTCACGAAGACGGCGGGTTTTGGAACCGGTCCGAATTACGACACGGATTTTGAGGACGGCCCGCGGGTGCTCCTGGTGCAACCCGGCATCCCGCAGGCGCGTAAAAAGGAGCTCAACAATGCGAGCAGCAGCGTGGCCGATCTCGTCAATTTACAGTCGGCCCTAAGCCTGGTGGGGGTGCACCGAGAGGCCGAAGCGGGCACGCCCGTAGACCTGGTCTGCTGGGGCGAGACGATGCTGCCGGGCAGCTTTGTGCACCCAGGGCTCGAAGCGGCCCAAAGCGTAATCGAGCCCGGCAACGAACTCCAATGGCCAGAATGGGACCTTCCGTACGGAGGCTCCGGTGCACGTATTGCCGAGCTGGCGAGCTACGAGCGGGGTCTGATTGCCGACCTGCGCGAGCCGCGCTTCTTTGGCGAGATTAGCCCGCAGGTCGCAGAGCTCCTGGGCAGTATCGACGTGCCTCGGGCCTCGCAGAGCCTAAGCAAGACCGCCTTCGCCGCCGGTGCGATTCTATACACGGTAGAGGACGGCAGCGTGCGCCGAACGAACGCCGCGATGATCTGGAATGCGAAGGGGGAGCCCACGGGCAGCGGCTGGAAAAGGCACCTGGTTCCCGGCGCCGAGACCTTGGGTGGCTTAGAAAACTGGGGCTGGGCCCGAGAGGCTGCACATTATTTAATGCCCTACACCCCGGACTTTCGCGGGGCCACCGAGACGGGGATTCTGCGGATCGAGAACGAACGGGGCACCTGGAGGGCCGGAGCGGCGATCTGCTTTGACAACGGCTTCGAGGATGTATTCCTGGAGGGCGCGACCCAGGGCGGAGCGGACTTCAATCTGGTTCTCAGTAACGAGGCTTGGTACGAGGAGAGCCAGGAGTTCGACCAGATGATGGCCATGAGCAGTCTTTGGGCCGCTAGCTCGGGGCGGGCGATCGCAAGGGCGACCAACTCGGGTATATCGGCCCTGGTGGGGCCTTCCGGGCGGGAAGTCGGGCGTTTATGGGTCGCTGGTAAGGACCGCGCCGTCACGGGAACGGTGGCCTTCACCATTCCCGTGCCCAAGGAATCTGCCACCGGAAAGCTGACCTTGTACTCCCGGACCTTCCCCCTCTGGAACGCTTTCTGGATCCTAGGACCAATGCTCCTGATCGGCCTAAGCGAACTCTTTAGGGGCCGTCCGGTGAAGGAAATATCCGCCACAGGCAAATCCTAGCGATGTTCCTCAGTTCTCGGTGGTAACTCGTTATCCGGTAGTGGATAAACAGGGGCGACGTAGGGACACCACGGTCTGCGCTTGACCCGCGCCGGTCTCGTCCCTATATTTCGTCATCTTCCAAACGTCGGATCGATACCTATCGGCCGACTTCCCCCCCCCTCCGGACCCCCCGGACGTCTCTAAGTAAGAATCCACGGAGCACCATGAGCGCCATCGGACGTATTTTCCTCGTTCTGAACCTGATCCTCTCTGCCCTTTTCCTCGGGTGGGCGTCAAACGCCCTCTCGACGAGCGAAGAGTACAAGGGGAAGCTTGAAACTGAACAGGCTGCACACGCAGCGACTATGGCCGCTGGCGACGCCGCTGCTGCTGACTTGCAAATCCAGCTGAACACCGCTAAGGCTAGCGCTGCTACCGCACGCAACTCGCGCGACGACTTCGAGACCCTCTCGACCGGTCTCAAGTCGGACCTCGAGGCACAGACCGCTCGTAACGAGACTCTTGCCGGAAACGTCACCACCATCGGCAGCAACCTTGCTGACCTCAACAACACCCTAGCTGCTGTTGAGAAAGCCAAGGACGATGCCGTTGCCCTTGCCGCCACGGCCAAGAGCGATGCCGACATGGCAACCCGCAACAAGATGGCTGCCGACGAGGCCCGCGCCGCCGCCGAGGACAGCCTCGACCAGGCCAACGCCACGATCGCCATGCTTGAGGCCAAGAACAACAGCGCCATGTCTTCGATCTCCGAGCTCGAGACGACCTTGGCTACGGCTGTCGAGGTCTACAACATCCCGCTTAGCGAGATTCGCCGCCAGCCCCTGGTGAACGGAACCGTGCTCAGCGTACTCGACCGCGACGGTATCTCCCTTGTCTCCCTCAACGTCGGTTCCGACGATGAAGTGACCCGCGGCATGACCTTTGAAGTCTGGGCCGGTGGCCAGTACAAGGCCCAGGTTCGCGTCGAGAGCGTTATGCCCGGCATGTGCTCCGCCCTTGTGATCAAGGCCGTTCGTGGCACAACCATCCAGGAAGGCGACCACGCTGACACCCGCCTCTAAGTTAGGCCCATCTCCAAAGGAGTTACCCCATGGCAAATAGCCGAGCACGTTCTTCCAAAAGCAAAGCCACTTCCCGCCGTAAGGCGCCCGCGGCAGCAGTTGTCGAAGAGGCACCCAAAGGCGGTCTTGAGACCGGTATCGCTGTCCTGACTGCACTCATCCTTGTAACCGCTTTCATGCTCGTTGATTTCGAGCTGGGCAAGAGCTACGGCGAGGGCCAGTTCTTCAAGGACAAGTACGCACAGGCCAAGTAGTCGGGCTGAGTTAGGCAAGGACCTCATCCCGCGGAGACTCCGGGGGCCGCGGGGACTGAGTCTTGCCGAGCCACGAACCAAAGGGGTCGCGTCCAAAATGGGCGCGGCCCTTCTTTCGTTTCGCCCTATCTAAGCACATTCGCGGCATATTGAGAGTTCCTAGGTTCTGTCTGCTTGCGCAGAGAACTGCACTCGCTAAACTCTAAGATGCGGCGAGGCGACTCTCCGTTATCTTCCACCCAGCAGTCCGCTCCAAACTAGGGCCCCCCTCGACCATGTCCAATTTCATCAAACCGCTCGAAAACCTACTGGGGCGCTTCTCCCTGGATATGGGGATCGACTTGGGTACTGCAAACACACTTGTCTGCGTCAAGGGGCGGGGTATCGTCCTGAATGAGCCCAGTGTGGTGGCGGTGAAGCGCGGCACCAACGAAGTGCTGGCCAATGGCATGGCCGTGGGTAATGCGGCCAAGGCCATGCTGGGTAAGACCCCGGGCAACATCGAGGCTATCCGTCCCCTGCGCCACGGCGTGATTGCGGACTTCGAGGTGACCGAGAAGATGCTGCGCTACTTCATCACCAAGGTCCATGACGGCCGCGCTTGGGTCAAGCCCCAGGTTGTGATCGCCGTGCCTGTAGGCATCACCGCGGTGGAGCGCCGCGCCGTGATTCACTCGGCCGAGCGCGCCGGTGCGCGCAAGGTCCACTTGATCGACGAGCCCATGGCGGCAGGGATCGGCGTGGACCTGCCCGTGACCGAAGCACGGGGTTCCCTGATCGTCGACATTGGCGGCGGCACCACCGAGATCGCCGTGCTGTCCCTGGCTGGCAAGGTCGTTGCGACCTCCTTGCGCGTAGGTGGCGACGAGCTGGACATGTCCATCGTCACGCACATGCGTCTCGAGCACAACCTGTTGATCGGCGACCAGAGCGCCGAGCGTATTAAGACCACGATCGGCTCCGCCTGGCCCCTGGAGCAAGAGCTCTCCATGGACGTAAAAGGCCGCGACTCAATCACCGGTCTGCCTCGTCGCGCCACCGTGACCTCGATCGAGATTCGCGATGCCCTATCCGAGCCAGTTAAACTGATCTGCGCTGAGATCCGGCGCATGCTAGAAGAGTCCCCTCCGGAGATCTCAGCTGACCTCGTAGACTCGGGCATTACGGTGGTCGGCGGCGGCGCGCTGCTGTTCGGCATCGACCAGGCTATCTCCGACTTTATCGGTGTCCCGACCTCCGTGCCTGCTGACCCTCTGACGGCTGTGGCCCGGGGAACCGGGGTCTACCTAGAGAACCTAGACCTGTTTGGCGGCGAGCTTGCCTCCAGCGACGACTAGGCAGCTCTAGTCTCGACTAGGGCAGCTGGGGCAGCATAGCTAGCCCCTAGAGGAGCTTGGCGATGCTCGGGCAAGGGCGGCGAGAAGCTAGTGGGCCGGTGGATTCGCATCGAGAATCTGGGGTGACTTGAGAGGGTGAGTCGAACCGTACGTCCTAGTTACCGGTCTATTGTCGTGGGACATCTTTCGCATCGCGCAGTTTGGAAGGGTCGCCTCTTGCTCTTTGTTCTGGAGAGCGCAGCAGGTTCGCGTGATAATCGAAGGACTTGAAGGCCTCACCAAACACCACCGCCGGGATCCTGCTTGGATTCCTTATCGTCGCGTCAATCCGACCCATTCCCCAGGTGGATCGCGCCCTGAATCTTTTGGTTAGCCCGGCTCGGGTTGTGGCGATCTTGGCGTCACCCTTGGGCTGGTTGAGGGCGAGCGCCTATCAAGAGCGGAACGAACGACTGCAGGCCGAACAGCAGGCAGATGAGGACCTTGGGCTGAGCATTGGCGCCGAGCTTTTGGCCGAGGCGATGCCCATTTCGAAGGCGCTCTTGGAGGGGCGCCAGTTCATTCCGGGGCGGGTGAGCGGGCGCGTGTGGAAGCGCCAAGACTTGCTCTACCTCGAGGTGGACGACCTGACTGGGATCGAGCCGGGATTTCCGGTGGTCCACGGCGCGGCCTATGTGGGCCGGGTCGCGTCTTTGGATTGGGAGCGAGATACCTTGCTAGTAGAGCTCGTCACTGGTGCCGACTTCTTTGTGGGGGCTACGGTGGTGCCCTTCGTGGGTGAAGAGACGGGCTTTCGCTCCGCGCCGCTCGACTTGATCGTGGGTGGGCTCGACCGCGTAAAGGGAAAGCTCGAACACCTGGCGGTCCACAACCCCAGCGAGCGGCGCTTTCGGCCGGGCATGGTCCACGTGAAGGAGCCGAACCTGTTCGAGGACAACGCCACGGGGCTGGCGGATGGCTTCTTGTTGGGTAGCCTGACCGCGCTCCAGGGCGAAGACGGGCCCTGGTCGGTGGAGCCCCTGCGCAACTTCGACTCGGGGCTATTTCATCTTGTCGTTGTGTTGCCCGAGGATATTCAGCGCGAGGCCCTTGAGGTCAGTCCGAGCAGCCTGCGGGATGGAAAGTGGCTTGGGGCTAGCCTGCTCTCCCACGGGGATCCCGAGGCGGGGCGCACGGGATTCGTCCTGGGGAAGGGCAGCCTGCATGGGGTAAAGCCTGGGGCAGCTGTGATCTCCGCTTCGCGCTTGGTCGGGAAGGTGGACACCCTGCGGCCGCCGTCTCTGCTGAGCTCCCGGATCATGGGCATTGCCGAGCCTGGTATGACGATTAAGGCCGTCGGTCGCATCGACGCCGGCGAGCGCCGTGGCGAGTCCAAGGTGCTTGGCAAGCTTGTGAGTCTGGGTGCACGTGGCGAGGGAGTGGTGGCCTTCGAGTGGTACACGTCGGTGCGCTTAGACGGGCTTTTGAATTTGGACGAGACGGGGGAGGAGAGGAACAAGGGCGAGGTCCACGCGGTGCTGTACACGGGCACGGGCATAGCGGGTATTCCGGCGGGACTCTACTTAGGCCAAGCATGGCTCCCCTTGGGCAGCGGCACCCACGAGATCTTGGTCACGGACAGCACGGCGGGATCCCAGCCGTCGCGGCTCTTTGTCCGGGTCATGTCGCCGGGGGGCAAGAGCCAGTGAGCGGCACCCGCCTAAGCTGGCTCATGCTGCTCTTTTGGAGCGCCTGGGCCCAGGCCCTGACGGGCTTCCTCGCCAGCGGTCTGATGTCGCCGCGCTGGGCGCCAGACCTGGGGCTGCTCCTGTTCTTGGCCGTGGCCGCGCGTCTTGGGCGCAAGGACCTAGCCACGTCGAAGTCGCCCCCGGGCTTTGGGGGCTTGGTGCTGGTCACTCTCATCGCCCGCGTCGCCTTCAGCGTGCAAGCCGTGGGGCCGATTCTCGCCGGCCTGATCGCCGTTCTGTTCTGGCAGAACGCCCTGCGCCGCGGCATCGATGTCGAGCGTCCCCTGATTCGCATCCTTGTCGTAGGTGTCGCGTCCCTGATGCTGCTTGCCTGGTGGCACTTAGTCCGCGAGTCGAACCTGCCGGAGCTCAAGGGCAGTACGGACGGGGTCTCCTGGCTCGATGACGGGGCCTGGCGCGGCGCGCTGCTGGCCTCGGCCCTGGCTCCTATCGTGATGCCCCTGTGCCTTGGCCTGCCGGGTCTGGGCCCGCTCTGGAGGCGCCGATGATTGGCGCTCGCCGAACGACTGCTCCGATGCTGCTGATCGCCGCCGGCGCCGTGGCGTTGATCATGCGCCAGTCCCAGGTCCAGGTCGACGAGCACGGGATCTGGAGCGAAGAGGCTGCGCGCCTCGAACGCTCGGGCGAGCTCTTGCCCTACACCCGCGGCTCCATCCGCGGCGCCATGGATCGCACCCTCGTGGAGGACCGCGAGGCCTACCACGTGACCTTCTCTTATCGCGACTTTCGGCGCGGCCACCCGGTCGGCATCGTGACCCACGCCGCATCCGTCGCCCTGCTGGAGCCCGTCTCCTTGGTGACCACCCTGGAGTTTGCCCAGGACTGGGCCAGCGCCCTGGTGCAGCTCACCCCGGGCGACCTGTACCGCATGCGCCAGGGCCAGGGCTTCGAACTGCCCCTTATCGGCCTGCCCAAGAGCATGACTCCCGATGGCACACCGCGAACCTTGGCGCTGGCCGCGGATGACCAGCAGCGCGCCTCCATGGACCTGGTCGGCCGCGCCGGCGACCTGGGCTTCTACATCGGCCGGCTGCTGCGGCTGACGAAGACAGAGACCAAGGCGCTGCTGCGCGCCCACGAGGATCAGAACCGGGTGGAGAAGTCCTACCTGCAGCTTGTCGCCGAGCTGCGCGGGGGCAGCCGCAGTCGCGACCGCAAGGCCGCGAACGCCGTCGACTCAAGTCAGCCCCAAAAGATAAACGAGCAGACCGAGCTACGCGAGCTGCGCGCGTTCGTAACCTCGTCCCTGTCCGACCTAGACACCCTCGCGACGCGCATGGGATATGTGGCAGATCCTGGGGACCGGCCGTGCATTAAGATGGTGGCGGACCTGGAGATCTGGCGCCGCTCGATCGAGAACGCGGCCGCGCGCAAGCTGTTCGAGGAGGCCGCCCACTTCACCCCCGGCCGGCTAGATGCGAATACGCTTTTGGAGAGCTTTGAGCTGGACTGGATCGCCCTCTTTATGCGCTGGGATCGCGCGCGACTAGAGACCTGGGCGAAGAACACCCGGGACTCTTGGCTGGGCGGCTGGCGCGGCAGCTACGCTCTACCGCGGCTCTTGGCCGAGCTACGCCAGAGCGGGGGCCCCGCGCCAACGGTAGAGCGCGCCTGTGGACTCTTCTCCACGATGTGGTACCAGGATCCCGACCTCGCCCAGGCTCTGGACGGCCAGCCCGCGCCCTTGGACCAGCGCGCGGGCCTGGCGATCTTCGGCGACCTGCGCACGATCTTTATGGCTGAGGTACCCGGCGCACCGCGCCCCGGCGACCCGCGCCTGCCCTGGACCAAGTACGCCCAGCCGACCGAAGGCACAAGCCCTGGCCCCGTACCCTTTGACGGCAGCCGCATGGTGGCCGCCAGAGGCCCGGCTCCCAAGGGCAGCCAGTCCTGGCTCGACGTCGAGGCGCGCCTAACCGAAGCGGCCCGCAGCGGCAAGGCCACGACCCGCGCCGCTCGCTGGACCCATCACCTGGACCCAAAGCTGGCAGACTACCGCAGCCGCGATATCCTGTTGGAGCTGGCGAGCGAGGTTTGCGATTCCTGGGAGGCTTCGTTCCAACAGCTCGTGGCCGGGGTCCTGACCGATGCCCGCACATCAGCGGATTCCACCGAGCTGACGTCCGGCGGTGGGCTGCGCTTTAACGAAGATTCCCTGGATCGCGCTGCCGACCGCGCGCGATTTATTTTGCGCGACTACGGCATGCGCGAGAACCGGCTGTTGGAACCCGACGACGTGGCGGAGAAGGCTAGCTGGCCGGCCTACGAGGTCGTGCAGCTGATGACGCGCTATCCCGATCGCTTCCCGGGATTCCACGTGCAGGACGCCCGCGAGCGCGTGGCGGTATTGCGCACCGGCGAGGCGTCGCTACCCGGGGAAGCCCTGCTCGGTAGCACGGTCGTTCTGGATGCCGAGCGCGCCCAGAGGCAGCGGACGGAGGTGAAGCGACTTGCCGAGCTGCGCGCGAAGGGCAAGCCGAGCGAGGCCGAGAAGATCGAGCTGTGCGAGCTAATCGCTATGGTCGAGACCGCCAGCGAGACCCGTGGCGCATCGGGCATCGAGGGCAGCTTCAACCGTTATCTGCGCGGGATCAATGGCTACCGCGAGCGCGTCGGGTTGCAGGAGTCGGCCGCGGGCAAACAGGCGGAGACCACGAATCTGCGCAATGTGATCCACGGGCAAGACTTGGGCCTGACCCTGCACAGCGAGCTGCAGTTTGTGGCGGAGGAGGTGCTGGAGTACCCGGACATTCCCGGTACTGCGGGCAAGATCGACGAGGACTGGCTGGCGGATCCCGAGGGCGCGATCGTGATCATGCGGCCCAACGGTGACCTAGTCGTGGCGGCTTCGGGCCCTGCGCCCTGGAGTTCACGCGTGTCGGAGCTGCGGCCCTCGGTCGAGCGCTGCCTGACCATGGTGGACTTCAAGCCGCCGGGCTCGACCTTCAAGCCCTTCGCCGCACTCTGGGCCCTGGAGAAGGGCAAGCTGCTTCCCGAGGACACTCACCTCTGCCACCCGGACCCCAATGAGCCGGGTAGCCAGATGGGCGGCTACAAGGGCGTGCATTGCCATTCGGGCTATGGGCACCAGGATAAGGGCTTTGGTGTGGACGTGCCAATCGACCTCTACAGTGCAATCCATGTCTCCTGCAACGTGTTCTTTGCGCACGTGGGCGAGTCTTTGGAGACCTGGGACTTCCAAGGCCTCGCGGATGCCTTCGGCTTTGGCGAAGACACCGGCATTGCGCCCGAGGGCACCAGTGGCATCGTCGAGCACTCATTTCCCGCGCTGTTCGATCGCGACTCGCCGCCTGGGACTAGCCGCATGGCCCTGAAGGATCGCATGCGAGCGGCGAACGGTCTGTCGGTGGTCCAGGCGACTCCGGTGCAGCTCGCCCGGGCCACGGCCGGGCTCGCCACGGGAAGCCTGCCCAGCGTGCGCATTGTGGACCGCATCGGCGCGATGGGGGAGGAGCGGCCGCTGTATGGACCGGCCCCTGAGCCCCTGCCATTCTCCGAGGGCAACCTAGGCATCATCCGTGATGCTATGGCCGGCGTCGCGTCCCTGCCCGCTGGTAGCGGCAGCCACGCCTTGTCCTTCGGTGACCTGGGCTTTGACGTTGCCATGAAGACCGGCAGCGCCGACCTGACCGCCGGTGAAGGCAAGGTTCGCAAGCACACCTGGGTGATGGGCTGGACCCCCGTGGAAGATCCCAAGGCCGTTTTCGTGTTCTTTGTGCGCGACACCATGGCCACGTCCCACTACTCGTCCACCTACCTAGCGCGCCAGTTCCTAGTGCGCCCCGAGTTCCGCCAATGGCTTTATGCCGAGGGTGTGGATCTAGACCTGGACTTCGTCCCCGGCCCCCCGGTGCCCGATTGAGACGCGGCCACGACTTTGAGTACCGCAGTCGCGGCAGAAGCCGAAGCTCATCTTGGCTGCTGCCGGACATCTCTTGGGCGCGCTTCGACTGGATCGTGTTCGGTCTAGCCGCGTTCCTGTTGGGCACGGGCCTGATGTTCGTGAAGGCTTGCTTCGATGCGAACCTGGACTACGGCCGCATGGACCTTTCCGCCGGTTCGCCCTTCCGCAGCCACTTGAAGATCGTGACCATCAGCACACCGGTCTTCCTGGCGGGACTCTACATGCGCCCGGTCTGGCTGCGAAAGCAGTCGTACTTGATCTATGGCGCGGGCATCTTCTTGCTGCTCTTAGTGCCCGTCATCGGCATCGAGCTGAACAATGCCAAGCGATGGTTGAGCACGCCCATCGGGTTCAACCTGCAGCCCTCCGAGCTGATGAAGATCGCCCTGGTGCTCGCCCTTGCCAAGGCGCTGTACCGCAATCGCCTACAGACCTTTACGAGCTGGATCTTGCCTTCCTTGATCGCTCTTGTGCCTATGGCGATGATTATGAAGCAGCCCGACCTGGGCACGTCCCTCACGATCGTGCCCGTGACCCTGGGCATGTTCTACCTAGCCGGCGCCCGGGCCCGCATCATCATCGGCCTGTGCTTGGCCGCGGGCGCCCTGGGCTTCGTCTCCTGGCAAGCGGGCCTGGTCAAGGACTACCAGCTGCGCCGCATCGACACCTGGGCCCGGGCCTTCGATCCCGATGTTTTGATTGGCGAGCGCAATGCCGCCGCCTTCCACACCTACCACGCCCGCACGACCATCGGTAACGGCGGCATGGATGGCAGCGGGATCGGCCAGGGCATTGCCAACACCGCCGGCCACCTGCCCGCCAAGGAGTCGGACTCGATCTGGTCCGTGGTCGCCGAAGAGCTAGGCTTCGTCAACTCCAGCGCAGTGCTGCTGGCCTATGCGCTCTTCGCCATGCTGCTTCTGCGCGGAGCCGGCGAGCTCCGGGACCGCTTCAGCCGGCTCGTCGTCGGCGGAGTCGGGTTGTACTTTGGAGCCCACTTCTTTATCCACATCGGAGTCAACACAGGCCTGCTTCCCATGACCGGCCTCACCCTGCCCCTATTCTCTACCGGCGGCTCGTCCATGATCGCCAGCTTTGGCGCCCTAGGCGTTGCGCTCGGGCTATCTGCCCGCAGAGTCGCCGCCCTGGACGCGGACGCGTTTCGGTAGGTGATCCGGCGTCAGGGCGAAAATCGACGTCGAGTGCCCGAGCTCAACCGCCGCATCCGGGTAGCTTGCACAAGGCATCGACTTTTTGTGTGAGCTGCTTGCTCGCCGGTTGGGTTGGACTTGCTACAGATTTTTTAAGGGGAGGCTGAGCCTAAAAGTACCCGGCGCTGCCGCCTAGGGGAAGGTCAAGGGGCTGGCCTCGGTCGCCCGCGTTGGTCCCAGGCATGGGGAGGGCCAGCCTTTTGCCGGTGGGGGGGGATCCGGGCGCAAGGGCTTTTGGATTCCAGAAGGCTGCAGGCGTCTATGTCTCCATTATAGTTACTCTAAGTGCATTCCATTTGCACACTCAGCGGCTTTGGGGCCGTTCTGAGGTTGTGGTGGTGGGGGCAGAGGCTATACTGCTTCGCTTCTAACCCATTTCCCCCATTATTGGACCCTCCTCAACGAGGCGAATAGAAACGTGCAACACAAAGCTCTGGGCATGATTGAGACCAAGGGTCTCGTCGGATCGATCGAGGCCGCTGACGCCATGGTGAAGGCCGCTAAGGTCGAACTGTTTGGCAAAGAGAAGGCTACTGCTGGTCTGGTGACCATGTACGTGAGTGGCGAGGTCGGCGCTGTAAAGGCGGCTACGGATGCCGGCGCCGCTGCGGCCCGCCGCGTGGGCGAGCTGGTCTCGGTGCACGTGATCCCGCGTCCCCACGCGCAGGTCCTGAGCATCCTTCCCGAGATGACTCCGGCCAAGTCTTAGGACTGCTTCGGTGGGGGCTGGGCCGGTTGGCCGGGCTCTCTTGTTTTGCGCTTTGGGCGAGGCCCTGGGCCCGGTCGGTGACGATCTGGAGCCTTGGCTTTGCCGGCGCTCTCCCCGAGTAGAATCATGAAAGGACTCGACCCTGATCTCCGCGCCCTGCAGGAGATGCGTGACGCTGTCAACGCATCGAAGCGGGCCTCGAAATCCCTCGCCTCTTGGTCCCAAGAGCGCGTGGATGGGCTCTGTCGTGAGATGGTGAAGGCTGCGTCGGCGGCTTCCCACGATCTGGCGCGGTTGGCGGTCGAGGAGACCGGCATCGGGCGTGTCCATTACAAGGTGCTGAAGAACGTCTTCGCATCCGAGGGCATCTGGGAGACGATCAAGGATGAGAAGACGGTTGGGATCCTCGGAACGAACGAACAGACGGGCGTGACCGAGATCGGCACGGCGTCCGGCGTGATCGCCTGCATCGTGCCGACGACGAACCCGACCTCGACCGCCATCGGCAAGGCTCTGATCGCGGTCAAGGGTCGCAATGCCGCAGTGATCAGCCCGCACCCGCGGGCCAAGCGGTCGATCGTGGAAACGGTCGAGGTGCTACGCCGCGCCATCGAGCGCGCCGGCGGTCCGGCGGACCTGGTCACGGTGCTCGCCAACCCGACCATCGAGTCCACGGGCGCGCTGATGAAGCACAAGAACGTGGCGATGATCCTGGCCACGGGCGGCTCGGGTCTGGTCCACGCGGCCTATAGTTCGGGCAAGCCGGCCTATGGCGTCGGCCCCGGCAACGTGCCTGTGTACGTGGACCGCTCGGCAAACATCCAAGAGGCTGCGAAGTGGATCGTGGCCAGCCAGAGCTTTGACAACGCGACCCTCTGCTGCAGCGAGCAGGCCATCGTGGTGGATGCGCCCGTGCGCGAGAAGCTGATGGCCGAGCTAAAGAAGCGCGGTGCGCACCTAGCAAACGCCGCCGAACGCAAGCAGCTGGAGACCTACTGCAATCGCGGCGGCTCCATGAACCCGGACATCGTGGGCTTGGACCCCTGGCGCATCGCAGAGGGCGCGGGCTTCCACGTGCCTCGCTCGACCACGATCCTACTGGCGGACCAAGACGGCGTGGGCAAGTGCTCACCCCTGTCCATCGAGATCCTGTGCCCCCTGCTGTCGGTCCACACCGTGGACGGCTGGGAAGAGGGCTGCGAGGTGTCGATGAAGACCCTGTACAACAATGGCTTAGGCCACACCTGCGGTTTGTGGGCCGGGGACGATGAGATCATTCGCGCGTGGGCCGTGCAAAAGCCCGCCAGCCGGATCATTGTCAACGGTCCGACGAGCCAGGGCTCGGTGGGCTACAGCACGGGCTTGACCCCGTCGATGAGTCTTGGTTGCGGGCCCCTTGCCGGGAACATCACCTCCGAGAACATCACGGCGCGACATCTTTTGAACGTGAAGCGCCTGGCGCCCCCGACCCGAGATTGGTCGGACCGCTATGTGAAGGACATGAAGCGCGCTTCAGAGCTGACCGGGGACATGGCGCCCCGAGGTTCTGGCCTGCCCGGCGACCCCGCCCTTGGCGCGGACATGGGCGGCCGTCGGGACCAGGTCTCGGCCCAGGCTTCGAACTGGGAGGGCAACGCGACCCGCACCCAGAACGCAGCACCAGCGCCGGCTCCCAAGCCTGCGCCCCAGGCACCCGCACCGGTCTTCACTGGCTCCATGAACGACAGCGCGCCACGCCCTAGCGCGGCGCCGCACTTCGTGCCCGCGGCACCTGCGCCCGGAAGCTCTCCTAACCCCGCCGCGAATCCCCTCGGCCACGTTGGCAGCTCCGGTCGCAGCAGCGCCGCTCTCTCCGCAACGGAGATCGCTGGCATCTTGGCCACGGCTGGCGCCGGGTGCCCCATGGGCCCCTGTGGTGGCTGCCCTCACTCTGACGTCTCAACGGGTGCCTGCACAGCGTAGGCATCTGCATCGAATCACTCTTCAACACTCTTCAAATTAAGGAATAGAACGCTATGGATAGCCTTATCGCATTGGGTCTCATCGAGACCAAGGGCATGGTCGGCGCCATCGAAGCCGCGGATGCCATGTGCAAAGCCGCCAAGGTCACCCTGCTCGGCAAGGAGACCTCCGGCGGAGCACTCGTCACCGTCATGGTGCGCGGTGAAGTTGGCGCCGTGAAGGCCGCCACCGACGCCGGTGCCGCTGCCGCCCGCCGCGTAGGCGAGCTTGTCTCCGTGCACGTGATCCCGCGTCCGGCCGAGGACCTCGAGAACTTCCTGCCGCCGATCCCCGAGCAGTAAGTCGCACTGGCCTAGGCCATGCAGAAGTCCCCCGTCCAGCTCCGCGGCATGGTCATCATTGACCAGATGCAGCCGCAGTTTGCCGCCACGATTGCGGCCAACTCCGATGGCTACTTCCCGATTCCCGGGGAGACCGCCTGTTGGGTTGAGGTGTGCCCCGGCATTGCGGTGAACCGCCTGCTGGATGCTGCCCTCAAGAGCTGCGACGTAAAGCCCGGCGCCATGATCTTGGAGCGGTCCTACGGAACCCTCGAGGTCCACGGCGAGGACCAGGGCCAGGTGCGCGAAGCCGGCAGCCAGGTGCTGCAGGCCGCTGACCAGACTGCCGAAGATGGGCTTGCCCCGGCGGTGCTGTCCTCGGAAGTCGTTCACCAGATCGATCCACACCACGCGATGATGATCAACAAGGATCGTAGCGGGATGCTGGTGCTTGGCGATGACACGCTCTACACGCTCGAAGTCAACCCCGCCATTTGGGTACTGCTCGCTGCGAACGAAGCGGAAAAGGCCGCGCCTGTGCGCATCGTGAGCCTTGAGAACAACGGCGCGGTGGGGCGCCTTCAACTGGCGGGCTCCGACGCCGCAATCGAAGCGGCCGTTGCAGCCGTGGGGCGCGCCTTGGAGGGCGCACCTGGACGCAGCAACCCAGCGCGGGAGGGCGGCGCATGTTTCTAGGCAAGGTCGTCGGCGAGCTCTGGGCAACGCGCAAGGTCGCGGACCTGGAGGGCAAGCGTCTGCTTGTGATCGAAGCACTGGACGAGCGTCGCGATCCCGCGGCACCCAAGGTCACGCCTGTAATCGCAGCGGACCCGATCGGAGCTGGCGTGGGCGAGCGCGTGATCGTCGCCTTTGGCAAGGCGGCCCGGGTCGCCCTCGGTGGCGACGGCGACTATGCCTACGAAGCCGCTGTGGTCGGCATTGTCGACGACGCGAATGTTCCGGACGCGCCCGCGTCCTGGGGCTTTGGCGAGCACGCACAAGATGACAACAACCCCGGAGGCGCCTAATGCTTCTCGCAACCGTAGTAGGACAGGTCTGGTCCACCCAGAAAGATGCAAGCCTCGACGGCATCCGCATGCTAATCGTGCAGCCCTTTGTGGACGGCGACCAGAAGAGCGCCGAGACCATGGTCGTGGCGGACCCCATGGGCGCTGGCATCGGTGAGCGAGTGGTTGTGGTCTTCGGCCGCGCCGCACGCCACGTCATCGGACAGGGCCACGACATCGGTATTCAGACGGCGATTAGCGCCATCGTCGACGGCATGGAATTCGAAGGCGGCCGCAGCTTCGGCCCCAGCGCAGACGCGGACCCGGCCTAGCCACTCTCAACTCAGAACAAGAACGATCTATCAGGACACCGATCCGGGAAGCACCCGGGGAGACAACCATGACACGCAACGACTACAACCCGACCCTGCACGAAGAGACGTCCCTTGGGCCGTGCATCGGACTGCTTGAGTTCGCCACGATTCCCCGGGGCATCGAAGCCGCCGACGCCCTGCTCTGGGAGGCCAATGTGGAGATGCTCTTCTCGGCTCCTGTGCAGCCGGGCAAGTACGTGATGCTCTTCACCGGCAGCATCGACGACGTGAAGTCGGCCATGCGCATTGGCGAAGAGCGCGGCGGCCACGACGTGATCGACCGCCTGTTCATTCCCCAGGTCCACGAAGGCGTCGAGGCAGCCCTGCGGCGCACCGACAGCTACATCGATGGCAAGCTGGACGCCGTAGGTGTACTTGAGACCACTACGGTGGCCTCGGCTATCCTGGCTGCTGACCTGGCCCTGAAGAAGGCCAACGTGCACCTGCTCGACCTTCGCATCGCAAACGGCCTGGGTGGCAAGAGCTATCTGGTCATGACCGGCGAGGTCTCCGACATCCGCGCCAGCGTGACGGAAGCCGCCAGCTCTGCAAAGGAGTCCGGCCGCCTGTCCCGCGACGTGGTCATCCCGAACCCGCACCCGGACCTCTCGCGCTACCTCTAAGGTAAGCCCGAAACGCCTCACTCTACCCCGACCTTGTCCAAGCCCAAGCTGATCCTTGAGTCCGATGTTCGCGCCATGGCGCGTGGCTCGCGGCTTGTGATCGAGAAGGGCACGATCATCACGCCGGCCGCCCTGGATTCGGCCCACGAGCGCGACATCACCTTGGATCGTCGCAGCGGCTCAGGCCAGAGTGGCCTGGCCGGTGCCTCGAAATCCAAGGAATGCCTCTGGCACAAGATGCTGGCGGAACCCGGCAAGTACCTTGTAGAGGTCAACGATGGCAACGCCGTCGTCTGGCTGCTCGGGGACAACGGACCTGTGGCCTATGGCCGCGACAAACTGGAGAATCACCGCTAATGACACGCCGCTTTTTGACCGCCGAAGATGTCCGTCGCCTCATGCAGAGCGGCGGAGGTGAGCTCGTTGTAGATCCCGCTACCGTGGTGACGCCCCAGGCCCAAGAGGCTGCGGACGCGGCTGGCGTTCGCATCAGCAGCGGCGGCAAGTCCTGGAGCGCTCCCGAGCCGGACCGTGGGCCCGACGCCGAGCGCGCGAAGAACACCCTCAGTCACCTGCCCGAGCCCTCGGGTGGCGCCAACGACGGCCGTGGCGTGATCGTCACCGTTGTGGGTAAGAACCGTCCGGGCGTCCTGGCTGAGATTACAGGGCACCTGGCAACGGCCGGCTGCAACATCCATAAGGTCAGCCAAGAGATCGTGGAGGGGTACTTTCACTTGATCCTGACCATCGAGCTCGACGGCAGCGCCTCGTTCGACATCTTGAAGGCCGAGCTCGAGAACATGGGAGGCAACGGCGACTTCGTTGCGCGCGCCATGCACGAGCGCGTCTTCCGCTTCATGCACCGGGTCTAGGCCCACATCCTCCAAGGACCAACACCGTGGCACCCTATACCGATCGCGAAGTCCTCGAACTCGTCCGCATGGTCGAGCTCGAGACCCTCGACATTCGCACGACCACTTTGGGCATTAACCTGCTTGATTGCGCCGACCCCGACCTCGAGAGCACCTGCGAGAAGATCTACACCAAGGTCGTCCACCACGCGTCGAAGCTGGTCGAGACCGCTGACTCTGTGGCCGCCGACTACGGCGTGCCCATCGTCAACAAGCGCATCGCAGTGACGCCTGTGTCCCTCGTCGCCGCCGCCTGTGGCGCGGACAACCTGGTGCCCATTGCCAAGGCCATGGACGCCGCTGCCAAGGAGGTCGGCGTGGACTTTATCGCCGGCTTCACCAGCTACGTACACAAGGGCTTCACCCACGCCGACGAGGCGCTGATGAACTCGATCCCGGAAGCCCTGGACGTGACCGACCACGTCTGCTCGTCCGTGTCTCTGGCCAGCACGAAGGCAGGCATCAACATGGACGCCGTGCGCCGCTTCACGCAGGTCGTGATGGACACGGCAAACCGCACCGCGGATCGCGGCGGGCTCGGCGCCTGCAAGCTGGTCTGCTTCTCCAACGTGGTCGAGGACAACCCCTTTGTCGCCGGTGCCCACATCGGCGTCGGCGAGGCCGAGACCGTCCTGTCCGTAGGCGTCAGTGGCCCCGGCGTGGTGCGTGGCGCCCTGTCGCGGCTCTCCCCGGATGACGACCTCAACGCGGTGGCGGAGACCATCAAACGCACTTCCTTCAAAATCACCCGCATGGGCGAGCTGGTCGGTCGCGAGACCGCCCGCCGCCTAGGCACGGTCTTCGGTATCGTCGATGTGTCGCTGGCACCCACGCCAGCCATCGGCGACTCGGTGGCCGACATCCTCGAGCTGATCGGCGTGGACGTGACCGGTGCTCCGGGAACGACCGCCGCCCTGGCCCTGCTCACTGACGCGGTCAAGAAGGGCGGCCTGATGGCCTCCTCAAGCGTCGGTGGCCTCTCCGGTGCCTTTATTCCCGTTTCCGAAGACCAGGGCATGATCGAGGCCGTGCGCAAGGGCGCACTCTCCCTGGCTAAGCTGGAAGCCATGACCACGGTCTGCTCCGTGGGTCTTGACATGGTTGCCGTGCCTGGAGACATCTCCGAGGACACGCTGATGGGAATCATTGCCGACGAGATGGCCGTGGGTATGGTGAACACTAAGACCACCGCTTGCCGCATTATCCCGGTGCCTGGATTGGGTCCGGGCGAGACGGTCGAGTGGGGAGGATTGCTCGGAACGGGCATTGTGCAGGATCCTGGACAGTTTGGCTGTGCGGCTCTCATGCGCCGTGGAGGCCGGATTCCTGCACCGATGCAGGGCTTCCGCAACTAACTCGGGTCGTTTTTGGGTCTAGCGACCCTCCAAAACTCAAGCTGAGCCTACGTAAGGGCCGAAGTTGTCTTGTCAGGTCCCCGATTTCGGCTCACCCATGCCACGGGACCGCGCACTTCCCCTCCTCAATCAGCCTACTCGTGTTCGATTTCGACGCATTCACATTCGAAAGCCCGCCCGCTCTGCCCTGCAGCTTGGGGAGCTTAGCCGCAGGTTCAGGCCGGCGCGTCCTCATTGTGGATGATGAGCCGCTGCTCTTGGACCATCTGAACCGAATGCTGGGAGGTCAGTTCGACTGCCAGTTCGCCACCAATGGTGAGGAAGCGCTAAGGCTCATCCGATCGGGCCAGCGATTTTCGGTTGTTCTGGCCGACCTCTGCATGCCTGGCATGAACGGGGTCCAGCTGCTCGGTAAGATCCAAGAGGAGTCTCCGGAGGTTGTACGGATCTTGATCACGGGCTCGGGCGATGTGGATACAGCTCTGCGCGGCCTGCACGAGGGAGCGATCTATCGCTTCCTGCAGAAGCCCTGTAGCAACGAGAATGTAGTGGCCGCCATCGAGGATGGCATCCTCCGGCACCGACGCAAGGCAACCCTTCGCATCGACCGCGAGCGGGCTCAGTTCGCCATGCAGGCTTCCAAAGGCTTCAACGCACTTCTCGAGGAGCGTCTCGACCAAGCTCAATATTCCACTGTGTTTGCCCTCGCCAAGCTTGCGGAGGAGCGCGACGACTGCACGGGTAAGCACCTGGAGAGGGTCAGCACCTTCTGCCGAGAGCTGGCCATTGGCCTTTTGGAAGCAGGGCACTACGTCGATCAAATTGATGACCGGTTTATTCGGGATATCGAGCGCTCGGCAATACTCCACGACATCGGCAAGGTCGGCATCCCCGACTCGATTTTGCTGAAGCCGGGCAAGCTCACCGCAGAGGAGTGGGAAGTCATGCGCAAGCACCCGCAGATTGGCGCAGAGACGATCGCCGCGATCATGCATGCGAATCCGTCGTCGAGTGTCCTGCGCATGGGCTACGACGTGGCCCTGAACCACCACGAGATGTGGGACGGCAGCGGCTACGGCCAGGGGCTTGTGGGCGAAAACATCCCCCTTGCGGCGCGCATATTAAAAGTGGCTGACTGCTACGACGCCCTGACGACCATACGGCCTTACAAGAAACCTTGGACTCATGCCGATGCGATAGCCCACATCGTGCGGGGTGGCGAAACCGAGTTCGACCCGATCGTGGCTGCGACCCTGCGCCGCATTGGTTCGCTAATCGAAGCCCTGCGCTTGTCGCTTGCGGACGACGTTAAGGCCGCGGGCTGATTCGGCAAAAGGGGGACGAGCTCGCTCAAGACCCGCCTAGAGAAAATCCAGGCTCAGACCGCTCGTCGCTCACTTGGAAGAAGGACCTCGCAAAATAGTCCGAGTGCCTCTGATCGCTCTTTAGGGCACCGCGCAGAGCCTGCGAGGGAACTTGTCCACGGCCTTTCCACACCGCGGCCTTAGATGCGCAGAGTTCTCCACACTGGCTGCCCGCGGGGGTGGGTTATCCACGGCTTGCCCCCAGGATATCCACATGGAGTACCATATGTGGTTGTTCTGGCTTTTCGGGACCACAATACCTAGTATGAGTCCATGAAATCCCCCACGCGCATCTATCTCGTCGGCGCCCATGCGACGGGCAAGACCACCCTCGCCCGTTGGATCCGCGACCATTATGGCTTGCCCATGATTTCGGAGGTCGCGAGAGGCGTATTGGCTGAGATGGAGGCTCAACTCGAATCTCTGCGCACGAATCTGGGCCTCGTAAATGAGTACCAGGCCCAGGTCTTTGAGCGGCAGCTCGAAATGGAAGCAGTCGCCACCCGAGACATCGCCCAGACGGGTGGATTCGTCTCGGACCGAGCCTTCTGCAACCTAGCCTACGCGGCACACCACTCGACGATCTTATCGGAGATCATGAACGACCCCCGCCTAGCTTCCTACATGGACAGCGTAAAGCGCGGAGTGGTCTTCTACCTCCGGCCCCATAAGGATCTCGTAGTTGCCGACGGTGTTCGAGCCGGACTGGAGTGGGAGGAGGTCGTGCGAATCGACGGAATGGTGAAGCTGTTGCTCGAGATGTTCGCGGTGCCCTATGTGCCCGTGGATTGTCTCCCCATGCAAGAGCGGACCCGGTTGGTTCAGCGTGTCCTCAGCCTCGCGGGGAAGGACCCTGTTGTGGGTTCTAAGACTTACCTGACCTCTCCTGGCCTCTCTATCGCAGTGGACTCGCGAGAGGGTGGTGGACACGAGCTTACGCCTGCTGCTGCCCGAGAGAGGCAAGGCGGCCGTACCAACGGTTCGACGAAGGAGAGGGCCGGCGGCGTCTTGTAGCGCGGGGATTTCATACCCAAAGAGGGGGCCGGCCTTGTGGATTCAAGGTCGGCCCTTCGTTTTTTTGGGGGCGGGCATGAGCCAGACTCTTTGCATAAAGAGTCCTTTAAAGCAAACCCGCGATTCAGCACTTATCAGCGAGTTTACCCACAACCTTGAACCCAATGAGCTGTGCCACTGCGCTTACTATCGCGCGAACTTGCGCTTCATCGAGTGCCTTGATAAGAGCAATGATCTTGCATGGTCGAACGCAGAGAGTAGCTCTGAATCTCTTGTAGTTGATCGACACTGCATGGCTTTTCGCCTTCCGGACTGTCGAGGTCTTTCCGGATCGGAATGCCTCTGGGATATTCAGACGACGCCCCGAGCTCCGTACGCAAGGGGCTAGGCCATGTCCTCAGCTGATCGAAAGACGCCGAGCTGGATAATCACCGTTCCCGGGCACCCGATTGCGGCCCGAATGAATCTGACTCCAGAGTCCGGGCGAGCCCTGGTTACTTGTCGCGATCCATGATTTTGCGCAGGCGCCTGGCGTTGTTCTTAGAGTCACGAAGGGCGATGGAGAGGAATACATCCTTGCGCTCCTGCGAGACGTTTGGGTCCTCCATGAGTCGCTTGGCGTTCACGTACGCCTCGTCGTAGAGCGCTAGGGCACGTTCGAATTCGCGACCGAGGTTGTAGTCCAGCACGACGGCCAGGTCGTTCATGTAGTTGGGGTTCTCCGGGTCGATGGAGAGGGCTTTTTCGTAGGCGACGACGGCCTGCTCGTAGTAGTCAAGCACGGACTCGTCGTTCATCTTGTCGCGGTCCATACGGATCTGGCTGTCGGCGTAGTCGCGAAGGAACAGACCTTTGTAGCTCCAGTGAAGGTCGCCTGGCTTTTCGACATTAGCGAGCATCTCCGAGAGCAGCGCTGCGTCCAGCAGGCGGCCATTTGTGCAGTGGCCTACAAGCCAGTTCATGATAGGCAACGCGGTACTGAGTTCAGCGGCCAATGTGGCCGCGGTAGCGGCCTTATCCCGAGCCCAGAAGTCCTTCATGATGTCGACCGCGCCGTCGTAGTCTTGGCGGGAGTAACGCAGCTGCATCACGTAGTAGAGCGCGTTAGCGTAGGCGGGCCACTTCTCGACAGACTCAAGCAGCTCGGCTTCGGCCAGCACTCCGGCCTTGGGATCGTTAGAGACGAAGCGTGCGTACCCCAGGTACCACAGCATCGTAGCGTCCGAGGTCTCCTTGTCTCCATAGCGCTTCTTAAAGGCCGTCTTGCCCATGTCCAAGCTGCTGATGAACTCCCCTCCCAGGCTCGTCCAGAGCTGACCAAAGTCAACGGTCGAGGGATCCCAACCCATGGCATTGCCATAGGCATCGGCGGAAGCCTTGACGTCACCGAGCCACAGATTCACCAGGCCAAGCTGAATCCAAGCCCGCGCGTTTTCGGAAGCGCGCTCTTTGTCGCGCGGCAGCAGGGACGTGCCAGTCTTCAGGCTCTTCGCCATGGCCTTACCCAGGGCAGCGACCTCTTCGGCACGACTCTCATCAGCCGAAATTTGCGAATAGCGGTCGAGTTGGGCCGTTCCGAGGGCAACCCAGCCCACGCTGTCTTTGGGGTAGTGCTCGGTGGCCTTGGTGCCCGCGTCGATGGCGGCGTCAAGGTCTAGGTTGCCCCGGGAGACCTTGGCCAGGATCGCATAGGCGTCGTCGTAGCGGTCGGCATCGGCATTGACGGCCATGGTCAGGAAGTTCTGGGCATCAGTCATAAACGCACCAACAGTGCCGTCGGTGATGCCACTTTGCAGTGCCTGGTCCGCCTTGATCGCGAAGGCCATGCCGTACAGATAGTTCGTGTCCGAGTCCTCGCCCGTGCGCGCGAGCTTGTCGATCTCCCTAAGCACGTCATTCAGTAGGCCCGTAGTCATCTGTCCGCGCAGGCTCCAAACATTAGCTCGGCGGGTGTCCCCGTCAGCCTCGGCGATCTGCCCGATCTTTGCCCGGGCCCCCTCGTGGTCGCGGGCGACAAGTAGGGCTCGCGCTTCTGCGATCATGTCGTCGACCGCGTCGGTCGCAATCGCTGTGCTCGCTTCGATTTTGGCAGTGGCCGCTAGGGTGGGGGACGTAAGCAGGACGCCGCCAAAGATGCTTGTGGCAAGGACGGCCAAGACGGGAGCTTGTAGGGTGCAGAGTGAGCGCAGGTTAGACTTCATGATTAGGTTCGAACTCGGGGTTCGTCGGGTTGACCTCGCCGGGATGTCCGTCGGGTCCATTGATTCTTGAGCGGGTGAAATCGCTTGGGTTACTTGACAGAAACGCAGCTCGCGCCCCAGTTAACTTCGGGCATGACCTGCTCGATGGAGACGTCGAGCTCGCCCCTGCAGAAGGGGATCAGGGCTTCGGTAAGGAAGGGGCGCGGGGCGGGGCCGATCTTGGCGCTCCTCTCGAAGTAGCCCACGGCGGTCTCGGGATCGTCCTTATGCAGGAGGTAGAGCACGCCGAGGTTCTGGTACGCGTCGCCGTAAGCCTCGGTTAGGGCGTCGATCTCGCTTTGGCTGAGGACCTCTTCACGCTCAAAGTCCGGTGCCAGCTGCTCTTCGCCCATGACGATCGAGCGGCGTAGGTACTGCTCCGCGAGATCCAGGTCCGTGTGCAGGTAATAGGTGGTGATGAGGGCCGTGTCATTGACGATGCGCACGTCATCCGGAGCTAGGTCGGACGCCTTGAGATAGGCTGCATAGCTGCGCTGTAGCAGCTCCGTGGCCCTGGCGTTGTGCTCTGCGGCCGCGGCCTCAAAGAGTACCCGCTCCGCGGGACGACCAAAGGCTTCGGGTGCGACGCCGGCCTTTAGGCGCAGCTCGGCTAGGGATTCTAGGTCCTCGACTCGACCCATGGATGCCTCGCAGAGGGCACGTGCGGTGGTCTCGAGCTCGACCCCAGCGTCGCGGTAGAAGAAGCCCGCGTTGTTGGCCCAGTTCACGTCATCCGGTTGGTAGGCGTGCAGTGCGCCAAAAGCGTCCGCGGCCCTCTCCCAGTCGCCCGCTTGGCGGTACTGGTCGCCGATGAACCACACGCCGTCCACGCCCGAGCGCAGATCGTCGCCAAGCTGCCAGACCATGCCACCTTCAAAGACGTCCTCCATAGAGAGAAAGGTCTGCTTCGCGCGCTCGAGGTCGCCAGCGTTGTAGTCGCACCAACCTTGGGCGTCCCGGGCGATGACCTCCCAGCTCAGGCAGGCGTTGGCCAGGGTCTCGTCGTGGGGGGCCAAGCCGCGCGCTCTTGCGAGCTCGGACTCGGCCTGTTCGAGGTCGCCGCGGGTCTCGGCCGGCGCCGTTGTGACCCCCGCGATAGAGGCGCGAACGCGCTCGCGACCCAGTAAAAGGAGCGCCTGGCTGTGGTCCGGATGACGCTCGTTCAAGAGCTCCATTGCCGCAATCCCGGCTTCGGCTCCCTGGGTGGCGTGGGCGCCCCAGTAGCGGTCGAGGAGAACCTGGTCCATGGGCATGCGGTCGAGGCCGCGGCCGAAGATAGCTCCGGCTTGGACGCTGTCGCCGACCCACGTGTACAGGTCGCCGAGGGTGCGCCACGCCCACGGGTCATTCGGGCTGTGGCCGACGAAGCGCGAGAGGGAGTCCTCGGCTTCTAAAAAGAGTTCATTCGAGGACTGCTTCATCTCCGTACCGGAGGCGCCTTCGGAACTCTCGAAGGTGCGCTGGGCGGTGAAGGCTCGGTAGGAGGCCTCGGCCCAGGCGCGGGTGATGTCGGCCGCCAGGATGGCCTCCTCTTCGGTGCCTGTCAAGTCGACCCGTTTGAGCAGCTTGCGCGCATCGCGTGCATAGTCGACGGCACGTTGGGTACGCCCGAGCTGCGCGGCAGCTTGGCTTGCGCCGAGCATCGTCTTAGCAGTCGAGCGGACAGCAAGGTAGGCCTCAAGGCTGTCCACGAGTGCACCTTCAATGTACAGACCACCTTCGCCGCGCTCGATCATGCGCTGGGCCAGCAGGCTGGAAGCCTCGGCTTTGATAAGCAGGCTCGCCTGATTCCTTGGCTTGACGTTCAGAGCTCGGTCCACCGCGCCGAGTGCACCCTCGGGTTCGCTCTCGGCAAGGGCAGCCTTGGCCTTGGCGAACTGCTGCTGAAAGATGAGCTCGCCAAGTGTGTCCTGGGCTCCGCGGTAGTCGCCGCTGCGGATCGCTGCTATGGCTTGGTCTTCGAGGGGGGCCTCGACCGGCGTCCCTTGGACCCGCTCTATGTCCGCGCTGGTGTCCGAAGACGGAAGCAACTCCTGGCAGCTCGTAAGCAGCAGGGGGAGAGCAAGGGCGAGAAAGGAAAGGGAGAGGGCTCGATGCATGGTGGAGGTGAGGTGAAGACGGGTCGGCTTGGGATCTTAGCGCGACCAGGTGCAGATCATAAGGGCACGGACCGCAAAGCGGGCGCGGGGGATCTCACGCACGGACTTTAGCGACTTTTGTGCCAGCGGCAACCAAATCGGGGCATGGGGAGGGAGACCGGAGCGTCCCTCGAGCACCTGGCCCGCATTTTGTTCCTTCTATGTTTACCAAGGAGTAAGGGGAGGGAAGATGGCAGAATGTCGGTCGTCCGTCACCTCGTGAGGGTGAGTTACCCCGTCCCCATGGCTGCTGTCACGTTTGAGTGACAGGGCAGCGCGTGGAGGGGAAGCTCGCCTGCTGTTCCTGTTTCCGCACCTTTAACTTCTGCGGCCCTACCCGGCCGACCTTCCACCGTGAGACTCGTCACTCCATTCGCGCTCTTCCTGCCGATTTTTCTTCTCGTGCCGGGATGCGATGACCCCTCGCCTATTTTTGGTGGCGGATTCAACCCGGGTGGGACACCTGGAAGCCTAGGGGCCAAGGCCTACCTGCCCGACGATGGGGAGTGGGTGCTACCCGGTGCGCCGATCCTCGAAGAGATGATCCCCACAGGCGCTGGAGCTCACTCCCAGACACCCATCGTGTTGCGATTTTCCGAGTCTATGGCCGGAGCTTCCCTGACGAACTCGCTGGTGCTCTCGCCGGCGACCGGTGGGCTTCCGGTGCTGGCGACGATCAACCGTGTCGGGGATGGGCGCCTGGTTGTGCTGTTGCCCCAGGACGACCTGGACGCCGGAGAGACCTACAACTTGAACCTCTTGGAGACTGCCACGCTCACGGACTTGACCGGCCAAGCCTTCGGGGCCACGGGCATCCTGGGACAGTTCACCGTTGCGGCAAGCAATCCCGCAACGCCACAGGTCCTGACAACCTTTCCGCCGAACGGGACTACGGGCGAGAGCGCCATTGGAGAGATCACGACGATTTTCGATCGGCCGATGAACGGCGCAACCTTCACGGATACTAGCTTTGAGGTGCTAGCGGCCGGCGCGCCTCCGACCTTTGATCCCGCCCCCGCGGCCCTGGACATAGGCGGAGGACTCTTTGCCCTGACAGACACCCGCGTCTGGCGCTGGATCAGCGTCAACGGTGCAGGCGATCGCCAGTCTGTTGGCGACTCGACCATCGTGGACTTGATCTTCTCCGCAGGGGGCACGACGCTGCTCGACCAGACCGGAGGCGTGCTGCCCGCCACGACGATCACCTTCGAGACAGCGGCCATCGCCCCGCCCAGCAGCGCGACCATCACGTCCGCGCCGACCGATGCAATCGGCATCGCGAATCTGACCGGCGGCAGCGGCACCGAGCTAGAGATCGAAGTCAACTTTCTCGGTGGCTTGGCCGGAGATGTGGTCGGGCTGTTCGTGTTTGGCACGGATACCGGCATGGACGCGAATACCGTGGCGGTCGCCCGGGAGATCACCTTGGCCGCCGACGCGGATGTGGCTACTTTCGCCCTGGCGGACCTAGATCTGGTCACCAGTACGAGCCCCCTAGAAGCGCGCTTCGTGGATGGCAGCCTTACCTTTGCTTTCCAGTTGCGCCGGGGAAGCCTAGTCACGCCGATTCGCTCCTTAGATGTGGACGCAGCTGCCAATGGAGTCCAGGCCCCGATCCTCGACACCGTTGCTCCAGAGCTCGTTGAAGTGGACCGCAGTCCCGATGGGGGCACGACCCTGTATTCGGATCTGCGCGGGCTCTCGATCTCAGGCATGGCGTCCGAGGAGATTCGCGCGGCGGAAGTTGTCACGACCCTTGGTGACAATCTGGCCTCTACAGATGTACTCGGTGGCCGCACGGACGGTGGCTTCCTAACCTCGCCTGTGGCCCTAGATGTTGTCTCGCCCGCATCACTTCCCCTAACCTTCAACCTGACGATCTTTGACCGCGCGCTCAACCCCCAAGCCACACCGAAGGTCGGGATCTTCCAACAAAAAGGTGTCGTCGGACCTGCCGCCCTTGGTGTCGGCGCCGACATCGAGCTGGAAGTCTTCGACGCGGAGACACTCGCCCCGATCGTCGGCGCGCGCATCTTTACCCATAGCAACGACGGCGCAACCTATCCTGTCGTTGCCGTCGGTTCGACCAACACGGCCGGCGAGCTGACGATCCCGTCAAG
The DNA here is from genome assembly GCA_029250885.1 of Planctomycetota bacterium. GTDB lineage: Bacteria > Planctomycetota > UBA1135 > UBA1135 > CALBMX01. Next base: position 83,435 of record JAQXEK010000014.1, on the reverse strand, counting down.
CGCAACCGATCCGACGATTCTGACCGTGGACGTGGACGGCTACGACATCGTCAGCATGGTAGGTGTCGAGTCCACGCGCCTCTCGATTCCCCTGCACCTCTCCACGGCGAACACCGGGACCGTGTCGGGCAACCTTACGGCGTCCTCGGACTTGGCAAACCTCACCTTGTCGTCCTTGACTCATCGCTACGGGAGCTCCTATGGCGAGCTAGGTGACGAGCCCCTCTTTCCGGGATCGACTTGTCTCAGCAGCCCCTTCGGTGGTGGCGACGTGGACTGCCCCTTTGGCCCCGAGCCCATTGTTGCAGGCGCCCCCGGTGCTCTGAGCATGCTGGCGGGCGCTTTCCTTGTGGACGAGGGCTCGTTCAATGCGCTCACCGTTCTGCAAGCCTTCGACCTAGAGTTGCCCCTGCCCTCCGTGGGCAGCGGCGACGCGCTTGATGTCCCCGTGGCGGTTTCGCTGCTTGCGGAGCCCGGTGCGGATCCCCTAGCCCTGCCCATCGAGGTCGCGAACCCCAGCCTCAATACGGCTGCCCTCAGCATCATTGACCTAGGTAACTTGGACGGCGACGCGGCGGTCTCGGGCGACGCACGCGTGCAGCTCGAGTCCCTGGTGGACGGAATCCCCGGCGCGGTCCCCGTGGGCATCGGTGTGTCCTACGACCAAGGCGGCAACCAGTGGACCACACGCACGGCCGTCTCCGCAGCGGTGTTTCCGGGTGGAGCCCTGGCGGGCATCCTGGATCCGGACCTCTTTGTCCATGCCGAGCTTCGGGACACGGCCCTGGCTCAGTCCGTACGCCGTCCACGGCTCTCAATGCTGGGTACTCTGCCGACGCCGAACCAGCTCGACTTCCAGGACCCTGCCGCGATTACCTCACCGGTCGCTGCCGCTACTACCACGGGCGCGCACTTCACGGTCGCCTTCACCAACAGCATCCCCGACTCCCTTGGCCAGCCTGGCCTACACCGGGTGCGTATCGAGGACACCACAAACCGCGCCTGGCTCCTCTACCTGAGCGACCCCGCGGATGGTGCCGCCCCCGAAGTCCACCTGCCCAACATCGCTCTCTCCGGCGGCACACCCCTCACCAGCGGAAGCCTGACCGCAACGGTCGAGTCTTTCACTTATCCCGCCTTTGACCCGGGTAACTTCCTCTGGTCAGATCTCGAGCGCGAGTTCGATCTATACACGAAAAGCGCGCCCATTACGTTCACCCAGCCCTAGGCTTGCGGGCAGTAGGGCGGTCTCGAGCTCGAATGTCCCAGAGTTAGGACAGAAGTCGACGGCTAACAAAAGCAGCTTTAGGGGGCAAATGGACTCGTCAGCGGCCGGAAATCGCCCTTACGCTCTGCTGGACTGCGTGTAGACCTGGGGGCGTAGGGCGATTCTAGGTTTGTGGCTATTTGGCTTGGGACACGCCGGATCGGTGGGGGAAGGCTCGATAATCTCTTGCGGCTGTTTCCGGACCCGAGCCACAAAGGCTAGGATGCGCCTATGAAGATCCTCGGCCTCCGAAATACACTCATCGCCTCGGCGCTCGCCCTTATCGTTGGTAGCTGCATCAATCCCCCGAAGGATCGGGCCGAGAAGCACAATACGTTCTGGTTGCCCGGTGGTGGGCTCGAGATGGTTCAGCCGGCGGATATCGCTGTAATGCCATTCAAGCTGCGTACGAAGGATACGGAGATTCCCTCAGGTGAGCTCCGGGAGCAGCTGTATCGCGGCCTTCTGGACAGGCTCTACACGCCCCTGCCCTTTAGCTGGGTGGACACCGGTGGCGAGTCCGATGCAGAGCTGCAGGTGACCATGCTGCGTTGGGATCGCAAGGATCTGTCGGCCCGTGGGGCGGTTTTAGCCCGGGCCGAGGCGCGAATGGTCAAGGGGGCAGATGTGCTCTGGGCGGTTGAACTCACCCGGGAAGTCAGTGCAAATTCCTTCGGGGGGGACGCTCGGACAGACGTCGGGGTGGCCGAGATGCGCTGTGCCGAGGTCTTTGCCGGTGAAATTCTGGCCCTGCTCCCGGTTCGGGACGCCATGGCGGCCCAGTAGGGCTCCCAGGCACTCCTTTAATGGAATGAGAGGCTGGACGGTTGACCTTCAGCCTGGAATCGCTACCCTATTCGCGACTTTCTGAAACCGGCGCCTGCCGCAGGAAGGCACCCCTCCCTGGATTTCCTGGGGAAAGGGCAAGTGAAAGCATTACAGACAATTAGGAAAAGCCACATGGCCATTGCAGCTGAGCGTAAGCTCGAAATCGTTAAGGAGTTCGCGAACTCCGACGGTGACAACGGATCCTCCGAAGTGCAGATTGCACTGCTCACCGAGAACATCAAGAACCTGACCGAGCACCTGCGCACCCACAAGAAGGATCACGGTTCACGCCGCGGTCTTCTCGCCATGGTTGCACGCCGCGCCAAGCTCTTGAAGTACCTACGCAACAACCGTGCGGATTCCTTCCGCTCGATCGTCGCCAAGTTGAACCTCAGGGCTCGATAGATACGCGAACGATGATTGGCTAAGTAAGCGCACTCCTCTCCTCAGCGGAAAGGCCTGCGCTTGCTTCGCTTCGATCGGGGCACACGAAATGGGAACGAGCTCGCCGGAGCACTCGAACCTGCTGCCACCGATGGGGGATTGAACCCCCACCCCCGACTCCGGGATGCGGCCATTCGGGTCGCTCGCTTCGCGATGTGCGAAGCCAAAGAAATGACAGACGAAAAACAAGACAGACGAAAATGACATTCAACAAAGTGCGCGTCGAGGCAAACATCGGCGGCAAGAACATCTCACTCGAGACCGGGCAGATCGCCCGCCAAGCCCATGGCTCCGTCCTGGTGACCCTTGGCCAAACCGAAGTCTTCTCCGGCACCGTTCAGGGTCCCCTGAAGGCCGAGCTCGACTTCTTCCCTCTGACCGTGGATTACCGCGAGCAGACCCAAGCTGCCGGTAAGATCCCGGGCGGCTTCTTCAAGCGTGAGGGTCGTCCGACGACCAAAGAGATCCTCACCATGCGTCTCACGGACCGCTCTATCCGTCCGATGTTCCCGGACAACTTCCGCCGCGAAGTCCAGGTCTACGGCCGCGCATTCGGCTACGACGGCGAGAACAACGCCGACGTGCTCTCGATGGTGGGTTGCTTCGCTTCCCTGGGCATCTCTAACATCCCGTTCATGTACGAGATGGGCGCCGTCCGCGTCGGATTGATCGACGGCGAGCTGGTCGCCTTTCCGACCGAAGAGCAGCGCAAAGAGAGCGAGCTTGACCTGGTCCTCGCCGGTACTGCCGAGGCTATCTGCATGGTCGAGTCCAGCGCTAAGCAACTCTCCGAAGAGCAGATGCTGGACGCCCTCGAGTTTGGCCACAAGGTCATTGCCGAGGTCTGCGCCCTAGTCAAGGAGTTCAAGGAGAAGGCCGGTAAGGACAAGGACGACTTTGTCGCACCCGCCGTCAACGAAGAGCTCACGAGCGCAATCGCAGGCCACAAGGCCGGTGTTGCCGCCGCACTCAAGACCGAAGGCAAGAAGGCCGCCGAGGCCGCTAAGAGCGCCCATCGCGAGAGCGTTCTCGCCGAGCTAACCGCTGGCATGGAAGCTGGCGACGAGCTCAGCGCTCGGATCAAGGAGATCAAGACGATCTACCATGACCTCGAGAACGAAGTGGCCCGTGAGGCCGTCATTGCCGGACGTCGTTCGGATGGACGTGGCCCGACGGACATCCGTCAGATTACGGTCGACCCCGACATCATCACCCGTAACCACGGCTCGGTGCTCTTCACCCGCGGTGAGACCCAAGCGCTGGTCAGCACGACCCTCGGTACCCCCGAGGACGAGATGATCATCGACGGCATCGACGAGGAGTACCGCAAGTCCTTCTACTTGCACTACTCCTTCCCGAGCTACAGCGTTGGCGAGACCCGCCGCATGATGGGTCCCGGCCGCCGCGAGATCGGCCACGGCATGCTCGCCGAGCGAGCCCTGACCCCCGTCGTTCCCGAGAACGCCAAGTTCCCCTACACGATCCGTATCGTGTCGGAGATCACCGAGTCTAACGGTTCCTCCTCTATGGCTTCGGTCTGTGGCGGTTGCCTCTCGATGATGCTTGCCGGCGTGCCCATCGCACAGCCCGTCGCAGGTATCGCCATGGGCCTCGTGAAGGAAGGCGACGACTACGTTGTCCTCAGCGACATCCTTGGCTCCGAGGACCACTTCGGTGACATGGACTTCAAGGTTGCCGGTACCGGCCTCGGCATCACTGCCCTGCAGATGGACATCAAGGTCAAAGGCCTGTCTCGTCAGATCCTCGAAGAGGCACTTGCCCAGGCGAACGCCGGTCGCAAGCACATCCTTAGGGAAATGCTCGCAGTCGTCGATCGTCCCCGCGCTGAGGTCTCCGAGCAAGCTCCGACCTTCGCCGTGCTGAAGATTCCCGCCGAGAAGATCGGCTTCCTGATTGGCCCGGGTGGCAAGAACATCCGCGCTATGCAGGAGGAGTACAAGGCACGTATCTCGATTATGGACGAAGAGGGCAACATCAAGGTGTTCGGCCTCGACGGCGAGAAGGTCAAGAAGTGCGCTGCAGCCATCTCCGGCATGTGCGAGTCCCCCGGCATCGGTGCCCGTTACACGGGTGTCGTCAAGGCCACCCGCGACTTCGGTGCCTTCATCGAGATCTTGCCCGGAGTCGAAGGCCTCTGCCACATCTCGGAGCTTGCCGAGGGCTTCGTCGACAAGGTCGAAGACATCGTCAAGCCTGGCGACGAGATCGAAGTCGTTGTGATCAACGTCGACGACCGCGGCAAGATCAAGCTGAGCCACAAGCAGACGCTTGAGGCTGCCGCCGCCGAGTAGGTTCTTTCCCTTCGGGCCCTAGCGGCCCTTGGGAGCTGGCCCGGCCCTGCTGCTTCGCCTTGGCGAAGAGGTGGGGCCGGGCTTTTTTCTGTCTTGGGGATTTCGGTTAGAACGAAGAGAGCGCAGCAGCCCGGGTGGGCTGCTGCGCTCTCTTCGTCTTGTAGTTCTAAGAGGCTAGTCGTCTAGGCCTTCGGGCTGAACTTCGCTGGTCGGGTGCAGCGTGTAGATCGCCGAGGCGTGGAACTGAGGGTCAAAGAGATAGAGCGCGCCGTTGTTGAGGCCCGAGGCTCGTGGCATCTCGACTGCGAAGGTCACAGTTGTGTTCGCAGGGATGGGACGACCGTAGGAGTAGGACCAGATCGAGGAATCCGAGGTGGGTAGACCCGATAGATCCTCGTTTGCCCAGACACTAAACGGGTCCGTGGTCTGCGAGGTAAAGCCAGGGCCGCTAAAGCCGTCTAGGTCAGTGAACTGGTGGATCAAGTCCCGCTCGTGGGCGGGCCAGAAGTTCGAAAGATCCTCGAAGTAGGCGTCGACGAAGAAGGGGTTGCCCTGGTCCTCGATACCAGTGCCCGCCCAAAAGCTCGGGTCTAGGCCCTGGGCGGAAAAGCCGTAGGGAGTCCCGGAGTTTGGGCGCCAAGCGCTGGCTGCGAGCTGGGGGAACCCATAGACGGGCTTCCAGTCGAAGCGACCCATATCGAGGCCGCTAAACTGGTAGTCCGTCGTGCCGAAGTCCACGGCGCGGAAGTAGCGCGTGAAGTTGTCGTCGTTGTGGATCGTAATGTTGATGGTATCGCCTTCGTGCCAATTCAAGCGACCGGTTGCGTTAAGCGTGTCTACGTCACCGTACACATCAAGGTTCGTGTACAGCAGGTTCACGTTCGATGTGGGTTCGGGGAACCCTGGAATATCGTCCACCGGGGGAAGTCCGCGGCGATCCCTGACATGGGGCATCATGCCATCGATCGCGTCTTCGAAGGCCACCAAGTCGGCGGGCGTACCCGCTGATGCGTCATAGGCAAGCAGCGCGTTATGGATGATCAACTCGGGAGAGTGATCGCCAATCGCGCTCAGGCCCATGCTGGCAATCTCCTCCCACTTGTGGGCGAAGCGCCAAAGCTTAGGAGCACCGGAGGCGAGAATCTGACCTTCGGAGTAGGTCTCAATCCAGTTGATGCGAGGCGGGTGCTGACGCCAGCCCCAGTTGTAGAGACCGGCCTGAGCCTCTCCTTCGCCATAGCGAATCACCTGGTCAAAACCTTGCCCCTGGCGGATCGTCGAGAAGGATGAGTCATAGCCAAAGTAGGGGATGTGGAAAGGGCCCTTACTCCAGTTGATGACCGGCACGCCACGCTCATTTCGCCCGTAGACGTTAAACTGGGCTTTGTTGTTCGTGGTGGAATCCCAGGCTGCGCCGGTGTCGACGCCATTGCGCGTGTACCCGCCGATTTGACCGTTGAGGTCGAGGTCGTACTCCTGGAACGCCTCGAAATCAAACATGTCGTCTTCACCGATGAAGCTTCCCATGTCGAAGCTGCGATCGACATGGAGCCAGTCTCTGGGGTCGGCAGGGTTGATGTCGGTGTAGCTCGGCGCGGATTCGGAACCTGTGTGAAGGCTGTAGAGCGCGTCGAGCGCGTAACGCCTGCCTGTGGCGCCTTCGACATGGTGAAACCACTTCCAAATCCAGCTGTTTGTGTGCCAGAAGTCGCCGTTCGAGGCTTTCTTCATCGGGATTGAAGTGAACTCATCGATCGGGAATGCGCGCGTACGGTTGGGGCCGATATCTCCTAGACCGCGCACTTCCCACGTGATGGTGAACTCGCCCTCGGCGGGAAGCTCGGCGATGTCGCAGTCGCTGACAATCTCGTTGCCATACCAGAGCTGACGGATGGTTAGGTTCTTAGTGACGGGGTCATAGCTGTTGTTAACCCGGGCGGCCTGGTACTTCAGTAAGGGAAAGCCGAGGTAGGCGCGGTTGGTTAGGGCGCCGCTTGTGTTTGTTCCAAGCAGGATGTCCATGGCCTCGGGAATCCCGACCTTTGAGCCACTCGAAGTGATCTCGTCGAGCAGGCGCTCGAGGTCATCCGTAGGCGCGGTCCCTTCAATACCCTTATCCTCCAGCCAGAAGCTCTCAGGAGTCTCTTGGGGGTAGTGAAGGTTGTAGTGGATCGGGTCGCCTTGTGCGTCGAGTGCAGTCTCGTCCAGGGAGCCGGAGGGGTCCGAGTTCGCGAAGTAGAAGGACTCCGGATAATCCTCGTCCGTGGCAAGGACGGTTAGGTTGTCCACGGCCGCTTGGTTGCCGCCCGGCTTAGCTATGTCGGCAAGGTAGATCCCCTTGAGCCCGGTAGTGCTAATCACCCACCCAATCGGGCGGGGGGCAGTCGGCAAGATGTAATCCTTAGGAAGGATCACGGGTGGTGAGCGCAGGAAGCCGCCTTGGGAATCTACGATTACCTTTAGGTGGTGCATACCCGGGTTGGGCACGTTGTCGCCGCCCGCGTCGGCCTCGGAGGGCGGGGGGAATTGGGGGAGGGCAGTGGAGGAGGCCGCGAGGGGGCCTGCCATGAGTGCAGAGAGAATGAGGGGCGTGTAGGTGAACTTCATTGCGATTAGTCGATCGGGTTGCCGGTGAGGCCTTCACGGAGGAATGTGACGAGATCAGCCTTCTCTTGGCTGGTTAGGCCTAGGGGCACGATGGCAGGGTCCTTTGTGCCCCTGCCAGAAAGATCGGGACCTCCGCCCTGATCGAAGAATTCGACGACGTCCTCGAGGGTTTGGAGCGCGCCGTTGTGCATATAGGGGCCGGTAAGGTCCACCATGCGAAGTTGGGGGACCTTAAACTTCATGTAGTCGGCCGGGATGTCGATGTTCACGGGAGGGGTCTGCGTAAGGTCGGTGCGTCTCCCGTGGCCAAAGTCCAGGGTGCCCGTGAGGGCGAAGGTGCCTGCGCTTGGGACTCCGATGTTTGCGAAGCCGAAGTTACTGAGCATAGGCTCGGCGTGGCAGGTCACGCAGCCCGCCTTGTTGCGAAACAGGTCGAGACCCGCAATGGCCTCCGTGGACATTGCAGTCAAGTCTCCGGCGATGTACTGATCGTAAGGCGTGTCGAACACGCTAATTGTCGCCTCGTAAGCGCCGATGGCCTCGGCGGCCAAGGCCGCAGTGATCGTCGACGACCCATAGGCCAGCTTGAACTTGCGCTTGTAGGCTGTGTCCGCCTGGAGCAAGGGCAGGACGTGGTCGTTCCAACTCGAGTTCATCTCATTGAAGCCCTCGATCGGGAAGATGGCCTGGTGGCCGAGGTCTCCCGCGCGTCCATCCCAGAAAAGGTTCGGAAAGACGTGGGAGTTGTAAATGGTTGGCGTGTTGCGACCCGTCAGGATCGTTTTAAATCGGTTGCCCGTCACCGCAAGATTACTGTCGTGGTCGGACACACCGTCCCCGTTTGTGTCTCCAGAGAGAGAGTGGTCTTGAATGCCTTTGCCTTGGGGACGACCGTCACCCCAGCCGATAAGCGGGTCGTGACAAGTTCCGCACGACACCCCCAGGGGCCGCGATAAGGCTGCTTCAAACATTAAATCACGACCAAGATTGATCTTGGCCTGTTGGGGATCCGGTGCGGCTTTAGCGAACAGAGTACCGGACAGAGTACCGGACTCATTAGTTCCAGTTTGGCTTCCACAGCTCGTCGTTGTCATGACGGCTGCAGCGAGGAACCATTTGGAAAGGCGGTTTTGCATGATCATTTAAGGGTGAAGATGGCCCGGACGGCGGGGAGATAACGGTCGGGTGGCGAAAACCCTAGGATTTGTGTCCGGGCGGATTCGATGCCATTAGGCCATATATAAAGAGATACCACGTGCAATCCGGTGGTGGATACAATTGTGACACAAAACTTCTGAGTTCCCTACGCGGTCGCCTATTCTGTGCTAAGTTTGAAGTTCCCCGGTGTTCTGTGGGGCTTGCAGCTCCACGCCTCCCGGAATGTTTTCCCTCTTCTCATCGCATACATGAAGTGTAGTCCATTCCTGCTTAGCGTCACTTTGGTTCTCACGGTGCCTATTCCCCTCGCAGCGGCCCAGGGGCTTCTAGGCTCGCCGCTTCCTTTTGACCTAAAGGAGTTGACCGTCGACACCCAGGCTCCCGAGTTTCCGGGCATTGATTTCACCTTTCACCCGGTTGGATTTGAGGCAAGTGAATGTGCGGGAGTTGCAGTCATGGACTTCGACAATGACTCCCTGCTCGACGTATACCTGCCTAACTCGGAGTTCTACGGCAACAAGCTCTATCGAAACCTTGGCGATGGGACGTTCGTGGATGTCGCCGTGGCCCGAGGGGTCGACCAGACTACGCAGAGGCGCGCTGGAGCTCTCTTTATCGATGTGGAAAACGATGGGGATCTAGACCTGTTGACCCTCGGTTATCCCGGGTATACGGCCAACATGGACCTGTACACACTCTTCCGTAATGACGGGGCGCCGGCGTTCTCCTTTACCGATGTGACGGTGTCTGCTGGCAGCTTCCCTCTAGCTCTGACGGAGGAGTTGACCTTCCTTGGGGACTATGGTGGCGCAAGCGCCGGGGACTTCGACGGCGACGGATACCTAGATTTCATAGCTACCTACTGGGCAAGACTCCCGGGCTTCCTTTATGACCAGATGCGCATCTGGCGCAGCGTTCCCAACTCGCCGATGCCGCTAGGTGCAACGGACTGGAGTTCTAGGCAATTCCAAGACGCGACGATTACGGCCGGCATGGACGAGTGGTTCCCTGGCTCAACCTGGATGCCCACGCTATTAGATTACGATCGGGACGGACACCTTGACATCCACATCAATGTCGATTTCGGCGAAGACATCCTGCGACTTAACGACGGAACGGGGACTTTTCTGCCTAATCAAGCTAATGCCGCTGGGCTCAACGGCGCCCCGACCGAGACGCGCAATGAGATGGGGATCACCCTCGGAGATATCGACTTCGATGGAGACCTCGATCAGTTTCAGTCCAACGCCTACTGGGGGGACCGCTTCTATCGAAACGACTCCGAGCTTGGCGAGTCTGGGCAAGGCCTCGCCTATGAGGACTTTGCCCCTGATGTCTCAGCCCAATTAGCCCGCTTCGGTTGGGGCGTTGCTTTGACCGATATGGACAATGATGCGGACCTGGACCTCTTGCGGGTTGCAGGGATGAAGAACCCCTTCTCGAACTGGTTCCACGAGAACCAGTGGCCGGCCACCTTGCCGGATGGGAAGACCCCGCTCTTCGTGGACCAGAGCGTGCATGTTCCGACCTTCGCCAAGACCAAGGGCAATGCGCTGGGTGACGAGGACATTGCCAGATCGCTTGTTCCTTTTGACATGGAGAACGACGGGGACATGGACCTTGTCGTGACCCGCTCGGGAATCAGTCCATTTCTTATTCACGGTCAGCACACGCGGACCGCTATCTACGAGAACACGCTCCAGACCACGAGCAAGTGGCTTCAGGTGGACTTGCGCGAGACTGGCGGTAGCCGGAACGTCTCCAATACGCAAGTCTTCGTACGCGCTGCTGGTCGGACCCAAATGAAGCAAGTAGTCACAGGTTCGAGCTTCCAGGGGCAGATGCCGGATCGCTTGCACTTCGGCCTTGGTGATCCCGGATCGATCGGCTGGATTGCGGTTCGCTGGGTGGACGGTTCGATCACTGGCGCTCTAGGTACTCCGTCGAACTCCATCACAACGATCCAACACCAGGGTTTCGATTTCCGCGGCGACGTCTATCCGAATGGTGTCGTGGATGCGTTTGACCTTGTGGCCTTTGACTGGATTCTGGCAAATGAAGCTTTGGCTGCTGCCAACTTCGGACACCTGCCCTACAAGATCCTTGGTGACATCAACGGAGACAACGTTCTCGACGGACTTGACCGGGCCCTCCTAGTAAACCTAATCCCTTAGACCTGGGGCTTCGTCTCAGCTTAAGACGAATACAAAAACACCCTATTACACCTTGGTGTCTACGCGGGACCGCGAAACCGGGTGCTCCATACCCATATCCACTTGCTTAATATGGCCCACCGACTAGCTCTCCTCAGCGTGGCCTTCGCTGCTGCTGCCTTCTCCCCGCAAGCTTTCTCGCAAGGTGCCCTGCCTTTTGACCTTGAGGAGATCACTGTGGATCCCAGCGATCCAAAGTTTCCAGGTATCGACTTCACCTTTCAGCCAGTTGGTTTTGAGGTAAGCGAGGCCGCTGGGGTCGCTGTGATGGATTTCGACAACGACTCTCTGCTCGATGTCTACCTTCCGAACTCTGAGTTCCAAGCCAGCAAGCTCTATCGCAACCTTGGTGGCGGAAAGTTCGAGGATGTTGCCGTGGACCGTGGGGTCGACCAAGCGGTGCAGCGGCGCGCAGGGGCACTCTTCCTCGATGTAGAGAACGATGGCGACCTAGATCTCTTGACCTTTGGCTATCCCGGCTACACGGCAAGCATGGACCTGTACACGCTCTTTAGGAACGACGGTGCGCCGGCGTATTCCTTCACGGATGTGACCACTTCGGCAGGTAGCTTCCCCCTAGCTCCAACGGCGGAGCTGACCATCCTAGGAGATTTCGGAGGGGCGAGCGCAGGGGATGTTGACGGCGACGGATACGTGGACTTCATGGCGACCTACTGGGCTAGGCTACCGGGCTTCCAATATGATCAGATGCGGATTTGGCGCAGCGTCCCGAACTCGCCAATGCCGCCGGGAGCGGAGGATTGGAGCGCACGGCAGTTTCAAGACGTGACCATTTCCAGCGGACTTGACGAGTGGTTTAAGGGGTCTACTTGGATGCCAAGCCTCGTGGACTACAACGGCGACGGACTACTTGACGTCCATATCAACGTAGACTTCGGCATCGACATCTTCCGCTTGAATGATGGCAATGGAGTGTTCTTGTCGAACTCCTCGGTCGCCGCAGGCCTAAACGGCGATCCTGTGGAGCAGCGCAATGAGATGGGCATCGCCTTTGGAGATATTGATTTTGACGGCGACCTTGACCAGTTCCAATCCAATGCCTTTTTCGGGGACCGCTTTTATCGGAACGACTCCACCTTTGGTGTCTCCGGCGAGGGCGTTATCTTCAAGGATTTTGGGCCGCAGGTGAACGCGAGTGTTGCTAGGTTCGGCTGGGGCGCAGCGCTTTCCGATATGGACAACGACGCCGACCTCGACCTCCTTGAGGTCTCCGGATTTCGGGATCCAAGCTCGAACTTTTACCACGAGAACCAATGGCCTTTGACCTTGGTCGATGGCGTCACTCCTCTGTATACCAATCGCAGTGATCAAGTGCCGGCTTTTGCCAAGACCCAAGGCAATCCAGCAGGCGACGAAGACATTGCACGCTCGCTCGTCCCTTTCGACATGGATAACGACGGAGACCTAGACTTGGTCGTGACTCGACCTGGCATCAGCCCGTGGCTTACACCGGGTGACCACAAGCGTACCGCGGTCTATGAGAACACCCTCAGCAGTTCGAACCACTGGCTTCAGGTGGATCTACGAGAGACAGGTGGCAGCCGCAATGTGGTGGGTGCCAAGGTCTACGTTCGCGCGGCTGGTGTAACCCAATACAGCCAGGTTGTGGCGGGTTCGAGCTTCCTCGGCCAGATGCCCGATCGCCAGCACTTTGGGCTCGGGGCGCCAGGCAACCTTGGCTGGATTTTGGTGCGCTGGAAAGACAACTCCATAACGGGCGTACTTCTGCCTCCAAAGGACTCGATCGTGACGGTCGCCCACCAGGGCTTTGACTTTCTCGGCGATGTCTATCCTAACGGGGTAGTGGACGCTTTTGACTTGATTGCGCTTGACTGGGTCATCGCAAATCCGGCCTTGGCCAACTCCACCTTTGGACACCTGCCCTACAAGATTCTGGGGGACCTAAACGGTGACAATACCCTCGACGTACGTGATCGGCTCCTTCTCGAGCAGATGGTCCCCTAGCGAAGGTGTGACCCAGTCGAGTCGAGCCTGTATGGCAGCGTCTGGAGCCAAGACAAGACCCTTACGGGGTGTGCAGAGGGGGATTCTTGTCGCATGCGGCTAGGAAGCAGCTTCAAAAACGGTCCAGCCGAACGTTCTGTTTACGATTTTTGGATTTCGGCTAAGCCCTTTTCCCTTGGTCGTTTACGGCATTCCTAAGACCTTTCACAGAGGCCAAGGACCGAGAACTACGATAACTCCATCGCCAAGAAGGTTCGCTTGGCGTCTTATACTAAGTGGAGAGAGATGCACGCGCCCTGTCGCTCGTTCATCTCCGATCCTTTAAATATCCGTTCAGCGGGGCCTCTCCGCTGCTTTTTCCAGCAATCCTCACCCCCCAGGGTCGCTTGGCGAAAGACTCCATCCCGAACCGAGTGATTTTCATTTTGAATCCTTCTCGAATCGTTAGCAAAGCAGCCGCAATCGGCGCGTTCTTGACCCTTGCGGCTTTCGCAGGTCCGGATGGCGTTGTGGCTAGCTTGGATGGTGCTCTTCCCAAGGACGAGTACGCATCCGAAATCGCAGCTCCAGACTGGGTTGTTGTCCAGAGCGACAACATCTGTGGCCTTAAAAAGGCCCGCCAGCTCTCCAACCCAGGGCAGGTCGACTTCCAGTCTCTCTATGACTCTACCGCCGAGGCGAAGAAGATTAAGAAGGAAGGGATCAGCGAGAGCTCTCCCGAAGGCACTCAGCTGAAGGCCGCAGCCTATGAGCGCATCCGCAAGGCCAGCGTGCAGGTCATGAACGACCGGTCTTTGTGCAGTGTCTGGAAGAAGATCTCCAGCCGCAGCGGCAAGGCGATCTCCGACGTCACTGAGAACGTCCGCGGGCAACTCTAGGGCCTTGGCCCTTGGGCAAGCGATACGGTTCGCGCCCAGCGAGTTGCGAGCAGCAACTTACTTGGTGGGAAGTCTGTCTCGAGCCAAGCTCAAGAATCCACGGCGACTGCAGGTAGAAATCCCGGCATGTCGCTTGTTTTGTCCTAGCGACGTCACGGGTCGTTTGAGTCGCGCCTCTGCAAATGGTATCTAGGGTGTCCATGTCCAGTACTTCAGCACGTTTCCGTCCCCTGCAAGCCGGGTTGATCGCCTCGGTCCTGGTCTTGTCGAGCTGCTTGACCGCGGACAAAAACGGTGGAGGCCAGGATCAGGCCCAGGACTTCTGGAGCTTCTTTCAGACGGGTGAACTTGGCAAGGGAGAGGCACCAGCTTCGCCCTATGACCTCGACAGTGCCCAGGGCGTGCCGGGTCTTCTGGGTGCCGGTGGCACCCCTGAGGTGTTCCCGGCCATCGAGCCGGAGTACATCCCGATTTCGGTCAACTGGTACTCCGAGTTTGGCGACCAGATCATGGTCCACGAAGCCACGGACGCGGACACAGGCTTGCTTGAAACCTACATCACCAAGCCCTTCCGCATGCCCATGGGGCGTGCGCAGAAGGTGCTCGACCTGATGAAGTACTACGGCGAGTTCGCCTTGACCGTGATCGAGCCCGGCGCAGCAGCATCGACAAGTGTACCGGGAGTCGGAGCAGTTGAGGCTATTGTGCTCGCGGGATGGGACATCGAGAACTACGGCGACCTGCGCAAGTGGCCGCCCGCGGCGATCCAGCCTACACCCGTTGGCGACCGCTTGCTGATCACGTGCCAGGCGGACCTGATGTACGACGTCGAGGACTTCATCAACCTCTTCATGGCGGACGTACCCCAGATTGAAATCGAAGCCAAGATCATCGAGGTGAACGAGACCGACGAGCTCTATGTCGGCATCTCACCTAATGGCGCCAACCCGATCTTTGGCTTCCCGGACAAGACGTTCGTGGACAGCCTCGACTACACCCTGCCCAGTGCGGCCACGGCCAGCGAGGCTCTGCTGACTGTCTCGGGTATCCACAACGGGCTCACGTTCAACGCAGTGCTTGAGGCGGTCGCCTCCCTCGAGAATGTCTCCGTGGACTCGCGTCCCAAGATCGCTGTTCGCGAGGGGGGCGTTGCCAGTATCGAGGCCCTCGAGGACGTGCCCTACTACGGCTTCTCCGGACTCAGTGGCACGTCGAGTAACTTCAATGCGACCCTGAGCTTTAAGGAGGTCGGCATCAAGCTGTACGTGTCGCCGCGTATCGTTGGGTCGAAGACGATCGCCTTGTTCGTCGAAGTCGAATCCTCGACCGAGAGCGGAAGCTTGGTCACCTTTGTGACTTCATCGGGCACGCTCTCTACCCCGCGAATCACAAAGCAGGTTGCCAAGACAACCGTCTATCTTGAGCCAGGCCAGGCAGTCATCATCGGTGGCTTGACCACTGAGAAGACCGTAGAGACCGAGCGCAAGGTCCCGCTGCTGGGAGACATTCCCCTGGTCGGGGCACTCTTCCGCTCCAACGGCACCCGAAAAGTGCGCTCCCACACTCTGTTTTACATCTCTCCGCGTATCCTTCAGGGCATCGACCGCAGCTACGACCTGTAGCCTGCCTTTCCCGTCAAAATTGGAATAGGCCCAGTCTGCCGTCGTCCTTGAGCTATGCGGATTCTACGAACAGCCCAAAAGAGTCAAGCCACCCTTGCCCATCCCCGGCGCGGTGCAGCTCTGATGCTTGCGATCTTGGTGCTCTTCGCGTTGATCATGATCGTCTTCCAGATCTCGATGAACGCGGGCACTGACCGGCGTATCGCGCGCAACGATCGCCAGCTCACTAAGTTTGACCTGGCCATCGAGTCCGTGCTGCTGCAGGTCTTCGAGGATCTGGCTGAAGACGCGGCCTCTAGTCAAGAGTCGGACGCTGGTGGAGGTGGGGGTGGAGGCGGACTCCCTCCACTGCCCGGCGGCGAAGAAGAAGGCGGCGCCGAGTCTGGCCCTACAGATTCCCGCAAGGACGTCTGGGCAAGACCCCAACGAACCGAGATCAACGGCGTGGCCCTGCGCATCTTGATCCAAGATGAGAACAGTAAGCTCAACGTGCTGACGATGTTGACCGAGGACAAGGACGAAGCCGACAAGGCCTTTGACCGCGTGGTGCGAGTCCTCGACCTCTGTCGCGAGTCCACCTCCGAAGACATCGACGGTGGCGAGGCTCGCGACATGGCCGAGTCCATGCGCGACTTCCTGCAGAGCCGCGAAAATGCCGTCCTACCGGTGCCCTCCCTACTCACGGATGAGGACACGGAGAGCGACTTTGGCATGCCCTTGACCCTGCGTGAGTTCGTCGTCTTGGATGGCTTCGAGGGCAAGCACTTTCGCGACTACCGCGATTCCGACGGGGCCGTGGTGCACTCGATCGCGTCTTTCCTGACGATCTCGACCTCGCTCTCCACCTACGAAGAGTTTCGGGAAGACATCCAGGAGGCCAGCGAGCAGACCGGGGCGGACGTCGGCGTGGCTGACTCGGGTGGCATCAATGACGGCAAAGGTGAGGAGGAAGGTCTCGATGGTGAAGGGGCGAGCGGCAGCGGTGCTCCCGATCCCACGATAGTCAGCGGCGGAGCCGGTAATGCGGGCCATGCTGTAAACGTAAACACGGCATCCAACGCCGTGCTTCACTCGCTAATGGACCGCAACGAGATCTCATGGACCTTCCTTGATGACCTGATTGCATACCGCAACGAAGAGGAGGAGATCGAGCCCGGACTCGAGGAAACCGAGCCCACCTATGACGAGTACGGTGAGGAGATCGTCGAGCGCAAGATCTTCGACAGCCTCGAGGAGCTGGAAGAGGTCTACAGTTGGGACACGAATGAGCCCGCCCTCCGGGATGAATTCTTAAATCACTTGACCGTCGAGAGCAACGTCTTCTCGATCTTCGTCACGGCGCGCTTTAGCACAAGCGGCGACCAGGACAACCAGGGCGACATGAGCCGCGAGGCCCTTGAGGAGGCGGAGGAGAAGGGCACGGACCTGACGCGCACCGTGCGCTGCTTGGTCTGGCGCTACCAAGACGACGAGGACTGGGTCTTGGTGCCCCTTGAGCGCTGGGAGGTGCTCGACTATCGCCCGTACGAAGTGCTCGACTATCCCGACGAGGAGCGTTGAGCGACAAGCTGCGGGTGCTGGTCTTCCACCACCTCTTCGCTGCGGTGTGCGAGGAGATGGGGGAGGCGCTGCTACGCTCGGCATTCTCTGCGAACATCAAGGAGCGCCGGGACTTCTCCTGCGCCTTGTTCGACGCTTCGGGCCAGATGGTTGCCCAGGCAGCGCACCTGCCAGTCCACCTAGGTTCGACCCCCTTGTCGGTTCGCGCCGCCATGGAGCTAGGGCCCTTTGAACGTGGCGACTCGGTCGTGCTTAACGACCCCTACGCCGGCGGCACTCACCTTCCGGACATTACCCTGGTGACGCCGGTCTTTCTGGCAGGCCGCGAGCAGCCGGACTTCTACGTTGCGGGTCGCGCCCACCACGCGGACGTGGGCGGCACACACCCCGGATCCATGGGACCCAGCGTCGACATCCACGGCGAAGGCCTGCGCATCCCACCCGTGTTCCTGGTCAAGGCAGGCGTCCTAAACGAGACCCTGATGCAGTTGGTCCGCGCCAACATGCGTGTGCCTACCGAGCGCGAGGGTGACCTGCTCGCCCAGCTATCTGCCAACCACGTGGGCGCCAAGCGCATGGGGGAGCTCGCCGAGCGCCATGGCCGCAAGGAGCTGGTCCGGCAATCCGCTGCCCTGCTCGACTGGACAGCCGCCCTGGTCCAAAACGTCCTAGATGAGCTGGCCCCGGGCTCAAAGACCGTGCGTCTGTGCTTCGAAGACGAACTCGAAAACCAAGACGGTAGCACCATGCCCCTGGGCCTGGAGATCCGCGTATCTTGCGGCCGTATCACCTTCGACTGGACCGGTATCACCGAGTCCATGGCGGGCTCGGCGAACGCGCCCCGGGCCGTGACTCTATCCGCGGTCTTCTACGTGCTGCGTCTGCTGCTGCCGCCGGGCACGCCTACGAACGATGGCATCCTTCGCAGTGTCGATGTGCTTACGACCCGGGGCAGCCTCGCGGACGCAAGCTACCCGTCTGCGGTCTGCGCGGGCAACGTAGAGACGAGCCAGCGCTTGGTGGACCTGGCCCTTGGCGCACTAAGCAAGGCGCCGGGTCTGGGCGCGCGCATCCCCGCGGCCTCGGCGGGCACCATGAGCAACCTGACCTTTGGTGCCGCGGGCCCGGACTCCTTCGCCCACTACGAGACCATTGCCGGGGGCGCGGGCGCATCGGAGATCGGTCCCGGTGCCCACGCCGTGCAGACCCACATGACGAACACGCGCAATACGCCGATCGAGGCCCTCGAGGTCCAAGATCCCGTGCGCATCGTCTCCTACACCGTGCGCCGGGCCTCGGGTGGCAAGGGTAGCGAGCCAGGGGGCGACGGGCTGATGCGGCGGCTGCGCTTCCTCGTGCCGGCGCGCCTGTCCTGGGTCTCCCAGCGCGGTCACCGTGGCCCCTGGGGCCTGGCCGGTGGACAGGGCGGAAAGCCCGGGGGCGCACGGCATTTTACCGGGGGCGCCGGCCGTGGAAAGCGCCTTGGGATCGAGGCCAGTCTACACATCCACGCGGGGGACGAGGTCGAGCTTCAGACTCCCGGCGGCGGCGGGTTCGGAGCGTAGCTTTCGAGAGGGGAGACCGGAAACTTCTGCGGGCATTCCCTCCCAGGGCACCTAGAGTGGCGGGTTAGGTCGACCTGCCGAAACCGCTGCACCATCCCGGCAGTTTTCCCTTGTGCCCTAGGCAAGCTGCGTAGAAAATCCCCTCTTACTCCCCGGCCCCTGGGGTGAATTGGTGCCAAGCAGGGCTTGCCACCGACCTAGGGCCGCTTGGGACCCCAAGTCTCTTACCCCCAATAGAGATGCCTTCCGAATGTGTTTTCGGCGCCCAGTGGGGCGACGAAGGAAAGGGAAAAATCATCGATCGCCTTGCCGTTGGTGCCGACTACGTTGTGCGCTATCAAGGTGGCGCCAACGCGGGCCACACGGTAGTGGTCGGTGATGAGAAGTTTGTGCTGCACCTGATCCCTTCTGGGATTCTGCATCCTGGCAAGATCAATGTGGTCGGCAACGGCGTTGCTCTTGATCCCGAGGCGCTGCTCTCGGAGCTTGACGGTCTGCTTGAGCGCGGCGTCAAAGTCGACGGAACGAACCTGCGGGTCTCAGCTTCTGCCCACGTAATCTTCGACCACCACCGGTTGATGGACAACCTGGCGGAGAAGTGGAAGGGCGAGGGCAAGATCGGCACCACCGGTCGTGGTATTGGACCCTGCTACGCGGACAAGGCTTCCCGGACGGGCGTGCGTATTGGCGACCTTCTCGACGCCGACCGCCTGGCGCCTCTGCTGAAGGCGGCCATGGACGAGAAGAACGCTTGGATCACCACCGTTCACGGGGAAGAGTCCATCGATTTCGATGCGCAGCTCAAGCGCTTCCTCGCCCTTGGCGACCGACTTCGTCCCTTCGTCGGCGACGTGGGCGGCGAGGTTCGCCGCGCGAACCGCGAAGGCAAGAGCATCCTGTTCGAAGGCGCCCAGGGTGCTCTCTTGGACATCGACCACGGCACCTACCCTTACGTGACCTCGTCGAACACGGGCACCGCCGGCATCGCGGCCGGCGCGGGCTTCCCCGCCAACCAGATCGGCGGAGCCTACGGCATCGCGAAGGCCTACTGCACCCGCGTGGGCGAGGGCCCCTTCCCGACCGAAGACCACGGAGACCAAGGCCAAAAGCTTCGGGACGAGGGCAACGAATACGGCGCGACCACTGGCCGCCCGCGCCGCTGCGGTTGGTTTGACGCCATCGCCACGCAGTTCACTTGCGACATCAACGGTGCTACGGGACTCATCGTCACCAACCTGGACGTGCTCAGCGCGTTCGACACCCTGCGCATCGGCATCGGCTACTCTGCCGGCGGCCAGAAGCTCGAAGGTTATCCCGCTGGACTCGTTGACCTTGAGGACATCGAGGTCAACTACGAGGACCACGAGGGTTGGGACGAGGACATCACCGCCGTGCGCAAGTGGGACGACCTACCCGCCAAGGCCCAGGCTTATGTGGAGCGCCTTGAGGCCCTCGTCGGCACGCCGATCGTGATGCTGTCCGTGGGGCCCGAGCGCGACCAGATCATTCCCCGGGGACTCGAGGCCTAGGTTGGCAAGCGCCACCCCGAGATCTAGGTCCAGCTTTGGAGCTGAGTTTCCCGACCACATTGCGATCATTATGGATGGCAATGGGCGCTGGGCGAAGTCCCGGGGTTGGAAGCGCGTTCGCGGCCACCAAGAGGGCGTCAACTCCGTGCGTGCGATCACCACCGAGTGCGCGCGCTTGGGGGTCCAGAGCCTTACACTTTACGCCTTCTCTGTCGAGAACTGGAAGCGCCCAAAGGCCGAGATCAACTTCCTGATGAAGCTGCTGCGTAGCTTCTTGGTCGACGAGCGTCCGACCTTGATGGAGAACAACATCCGCCTGCACTGCATCGGCCGCTTGGACGACCTGCCGGCCGAGTCCTTGAAAGAGCTGCGGGAGACCGAGGCGATGACCAAGGACCACGACGGCATGGTGCTACGCTTGGCCCTCTCCTATGGCAGCCGCTCCGAGCTGGCCGACGCCGCGCGCGCTATGGCCGAGGACGTCCAGGCTGGTAAGCTCGAGCCCAGTGCCATCCACGACGAGACCCTGCGCGAGTATCTGTACGATCCGTCGACGCCGGACCCGGATCTTCTGATCCGCACCGCGGGCGAGATGCGCCTGTCGAACTTCCTGCTGTGGCAGATCTCCTACGCCGAGTTCTTTGTCGCGGCCATGGGCTGGCCGGAGTTCCGCGAGGACGCCCTGCACGTGGCTCTCGACAACTATGGCGGCCGCACGCGCAAGTTCGGCGGACTCGTCTCGGACGTCGCGCCCGAGACTCCCGCTCCGACCCAAGGACGCTAAGCCACGAACAACCTATGACTGCCACGACGAAGAAGGCCAAGATCATCCGCCGCACAATTTGGGGCAGCGGCCTGGCCATCGCCCTAGCCTTAGCCCTTTGGGCAACGGGCAAGTCGGAATCCGGCGCACCCTTAGCGGCAATCGCGGGCGTCCTTGGTCTGCTTGGCTGCTACGAGCTCACCACCATGGGGGCCCTGCGCACCTTCCGCATCGCGACGCCACTGCTCGCCGCAGGCCTGATCTCGCTGCTGGTCTCCTTCGAGTCCGGCGGTCTCCTGCCCGAGTTTCTCGCCACGCCAGTGGCCAAGAACTTCACGCCCTACTTCGCCCTGATCCTGCTGATTGTTCCGGCGCTCCTCACGCTGATCCCCCGGGGCGCGTCACCCTTTAGCTTGTCTCTTCGCATGGTGGCCGCCGGTGGGCTCTCGCTCTGGGTCGGCTACGCCTTTGGTGTGATGCACGTGCTCTGGGACGCCCGGGGAGTCCAGGGAATGGGGCAGTCGAGCTTCGTCTGCCTGTTGGTGCTCTCGAAGATCGGCGACATCGCGGGCTACTACGTCGGCAGCGCCATCGGGAAGAGTCACCCATTTAAGAAGATCAGTCCGGGCAAGACCACAGCGGGTTGTAACGCGTCGTTGCTCGTCAGTATGGGCACCGCGGTGTTGATGGTGCAGGCTGGCTGGCTCGTACCGGATTACGACCCGCTTTGGGCCGGAGCGGCGTTTGGAGCCGTGATCAACCTAGCTGCCCAGGCCGGAGACCTGTTCGAGAGCTGGATTAAGCGCCGCTCGGGGGTTAAGGATTCCGGAACTTGGTTTGGACCTTCTGGCGGTGTTTTAGACCTAGTCGACAGCTTGCTGTTTACCATACCGGTAGCTCTCCTGACCTGGCCGTTCCTACTCGGCCTGGGTTGAGTCGCAAATTACGCCCCAGAATCCCGCACCTAAACAACCGCTCCGAATTTTGATCGAAGTCACCATTCCCCTGCGCTCAAACGACGAGGCCGTACTCGTCCTTGGGCCCTACGACCGCCACGCCAAGCTGCTGCGCCAGAGTCTCGCGATTGAGATCTTTGTGCGCGGCTCGAACCTACGCCTGAAGGGCGACGAGGACAACGTTGAGCTAGCCAACGCGCGCATCGTCCATCTGCTTGGCAAGTTCCGCAAGGGGCGCGAGATGCAGTCCTCTGAGATCGAGCAGATCTTGCTCGGCCCGACCTCGGCCCAAGCGGAAGCGGCTTGGGCGCCCCAAGCCGAGGAGAAGAGCGGCGTCTCCGGTGCGAACTCGGGACGGGGCCGCGTCAACCGCGTCCACCCGATGATCCATGCGCGCATGCGCGCCGTCGAGCCCCGCGGCCAAAACCAGCGTCGCTACCTCGAGATGATGGACAAGGAGCCCCTGACCTTTGGCCTGGGCGCCGCGGGTACTGGCAAGACCTTCTTGGCTGTGGCCGGCGCTCTACGCGCCCTGCGCCGCGGCGAGGTGCGCAGGCTGATCATCACGCGCCCGGTCGTGGAGGCCGGGGAACACCTGGGCTTTTTGCCCGGGGACATGCAGGCGAAGCTCGATCCCTACATGCGGCCGATCTACGACGCCCTGGGCGAGATCCTGCAGTTCGAGGACGTGACCGGTCTAATCGAAGCGGGCGTGATCGAGATCGCTCCCCTCGCGTACATGCGCGGCCGGACCCTGTCGAATGCCTTCGTGATCTTGGACGAGGCCCAGAACGCCACGGCCATGCAGATGAAGATGTTCCTGACGCGCCTGGGCGAGGACTCGCGTATGGTTGTCACCGGCGATCCTAGCCAGAACGACCTAGACCGTGGCCGGCCCAGCGGCCTGATGGATGCGGTCAATCGCTTACGTGGCTACGAGAGCGTTGGCGTGATCGACTTCACTGGCAAAGACATCGTGCGCCACCCCTTGGTGGAGAGTATCGTTCGCGCCTACGAGCGCCCGATCCCGAGCCGGGATCCAGGCGACGCGGAGAGCGGTCCGTCGTGAGCTTCCTCGAGCGAGTCGTCCATCCGTTCCGCAGTCGCAACCGCCGTACCCTGCGGCGTGTGTCGATCGAACGTGTGAAGACGAGCGCTCGTGCGAAGAAGCGCGCACCGGTGGACAAGGCGCCTGAGAAGGCCATGATTGCCGCGCTCTTTGGCATAGCGGCTGTATTGCTAATTGGCCTTGGCACCGAGATCAGCGTCGGCGCGTGGGTCGGCCTGTGTGCGCTGGTGATGATCTCGGAGGCCTTCTTCGTAATCTACGCCGTGGACTTCCGTCCCGCAGCATTGGCCTCAGTCTCTAAAGTAGCCGCGCTCTGTCTCTTCACTGTGCTGCCCCTCGTGGCCATGCACTTGATGCGGATCGGCGGGAGCCTTACGGACATCTCTTGGGTGCCTATGGCCCTGTTTGCCCTGCCCATGTCCCTAGTGTGGGGCCGCGCCTTTGCCCTGGAGTGCACCCTGTACGCGGGGGGCCTATTGGGCCTAGCGCTGCTGCTGCGGCCTGGTAGTGGTGGCTCGGCGGGACTTGCGATCTGCATGTCCGGTGCCCTGGTCGCCTGCCTGACCAGCGACGGCCTGCGCAGGCGCTCTGCGCTGGTGCGCGTCGGCGTCACTATAGGTCTGGTTCAACTCTTGGTCGCGGGTGCATTCCACTTGCTCGGCATCGGCTCCCTGGAGCTGCTGTCGGATTGGCGCCTGGTTGTGCTGTTGGTGCTCGAGGGCATTGCAGTTGGTGTGGTGACTTCGGCGACCCTGCCCGCGGTGGAGGCGCTCTTCGGAGTCACTACTGACATTAGCCTTCTCGAGCTTGGCAATACCCACGAGCAGCCTCTACTGCGCAAGCTACTGCTAGAGGCGCCGGGTACTTTCCATCACTCCTACATCGTTGGCTTGATCTCCGAGGCCGCTACCGAGGCCGTGGGTGGCAACGCGCTCTTGGCCCGTGTTGGTGCGCTGTATCACGATGTCGGCAAGCTGAACAAGCCTGACTACTTCGCTGAGAACTCTCCGGACGCCCGCGGCAAGCACAAGGACCTGGCGCCGGAGATGAGCATGCTGGTGATCTCTGCCCACACCCGCGACGGTGTGGAGATCGGCTCATACTACAACCTGCCGACCCAGGTGCTCGCCTTCATGGAAGAGCATCACGGCACCTGTTGCATCGACTACTTCTTCATGCGCGCCAAGGACTTGCGCGGCGAAGATGCTGTCAATGAAGATGACTTCCGCTATCCCGGTCGCAAGCCCCAGAGCGTCGAGCCCGCGATCGTGATGATCGCCGATGCCGTAGAGGCGATCAGCAGGCAGATGAGCGACCCGACCCCGGTGCGCCTGACGGAGATGGTGCACGAGGTTGCGATGAAGCGCCTGATGGACCGGCAGTTCGACGAGTGCGGCATGACCTTGAAAGACCTCGCTGCAATCGAAGCCGCCTGTGTTCAGGTGCTTACTGGCATCTACCACACGCGCCCAACCTTCCCCAAAGGCCGGCCGCACCCATTGGACCTCTCCCAATCAAGGAAGAGCCGGGCCGATAAGGGCGCAATAGGAGAAAGGGCTCCTAGCCGGGGCTCGGTCAAGTCGTGACCATTCAGGTTATCTGGGAGTCTGCCCAGCAGCTCCTAGGGGATGATGCCGTCGCGCAGGCGGCCAACGCCGCCCTGGACCATGGTGGGCGGTCCGGAGCCAGCCTCAGTGTCGTCATGGTTGATGACGAGGAGATGATCCGCATCCACGAGGACTATCTCGACGATCCAACGCCCACGGATGTGATCACCTTTGATCTAGCCGAAGAGCTAGAGGATACGCCAGCCAGCAAGCTGCCAGCCGAGTTGGCCACAGTGCTTGCTGAGGCTCCGGTCGGTGAGCTGTTTGTGGGGGTCGAGATGGCCGAGCGAGTGGCCCGCGAGCGCGGTGTATCCAGCGCCCGCGAGTTGGCGCTCTATGTGGTGCACGGCGTTCTTCATCTGTGCGGTTTCGACGACGTCGATGCCGTCGATCGAGCAGCGATGCGCGTTGCTGAAAATGTAGTCATGGGGCGTCTCGGATACGAGCCCGATACCGCTCCCCACGAGCGCGGATAGCCCAGCGCTGGGAGCAGATCCTGCATAGTTGGTAAGGGCTGGCCATGATTTTTCGTGGTCAAAGCTGACGCTGGTAGGTGTACGCGCGGACCGATTGAACGTGTGTACCACTATTTCGTAGAAAAAATGGAGTGCTTTTTGTGCGCCCATACCCCTTTAGGACTTCGCGAGTTCGTGCTCCATTTAGCAAATGGGGCCCGTTTTTGACACTTTTGTGGAACTGGGCAGTTAGCGCGCCCGGCGTGCACATGCCATTAGCAAAACAGCGCTTGCACACAAAGTTGCGTAGCGGACACTTGAACGCTCAAAGACACGACAACAAGTGCGTGCGCGACCAGATGGCCATCACAGCAATCACCAAAGACCAAGAGCTGAACACTCCCCGCA
Source organism: Planctomycetota bacterium (assembly GCA_029250885.1). Taxonomy (GTDB): domain Bacteria; phylum Planctomycetota; class UBA1135; order UBA1135; genus CALBMX01. The sequence goes on along the minus strand of JAQXEK010000014.1, from coordinate 58,208 downwards.
AACCGCTTAGCGGCGTGCAGCGGCTTCGCGCCCAGCGCATGAAGCGCGGAGTGGTGGCGCAAATTGAGCTTGCATCTGAAGGGCCTCGGGAACTCTGGACGGCCTACATCGGCAAGCCGTGCATCGAGACGCGCAACGAGCTGGTTGTGGTCTACCAGAAGCTGGTCGGCGAGGTCGTCTCGCGCTTCCTGCGTCGGCTTCCGCCGACCGTCGATCGAGGCGACCTGGACACGGCTGCGAACGTCGGCTTGATCCGCGCCATCACCGCCTTCGACCCCCTGCGTGGCGTGCGTTTCGAGTCCTATTGCGAGCGCCGATTAAAGGGCTCCCTGCTCGATGAGCTAAGGACCCAAGACTGGCTACCGCGCCCATGGCGCCAGCGTGTGGAGGCCCACAAGCGCGCCCGCGCAACCCTACGGGCCGACTTGGGGCGCAAGCCTTCGGATAGCGAAGTCGCCCAGGCTCTCGACTTGACCCTGGACGCCTACGAGAAGCTGTTCGGAACGGGTCTACCCGGCGCACCCTCGGGCTCGATGCCCATGGGCGACTCCGAAGATGGCGGTCCCAAGGGCATCGACGTCGTCCCCGATGACAACTTTGTCGAGCCCTCCGAGCGCCTGAGCTCGGAAGAGTTACTGACCCTAGTCGCTCAAAAACTTTCAGAAGCCGAGTATCGACTCGTCTACCTGCGCTACTGGGAAGAGCTTCCCATGCGCGAGATCGGCCTGCTCCTAGGGCTTTCCGAAAGTCGCGTGTGCAAGATTCACACGAAGCTACTCGAGCGTCTCAAGGATCGCTTCCGCGTCGGCGTCGACGGCGCTTAGATCAAGCGGTCGAGTGCGGCGAGCGAGTACAAGGGTTTGCCCCATGGGCCTGGGACGACTAGATGAAGGCGAAGGCAAAAAAAACGGGCGCGCGAGTTTCCTCGCGCGCCCTTACCTTTACCTACGCTGCTATCAGCGCATCGCTATGAATCAGGCCGGAGCCTGAAGTTTTCCCCGTCGCGAAGCCCGACTTCCCCAAGTCGGACAGTGGGTAAAGGTTGCGGTACCGGAAACAGTCCCCACTCTTCCTGGTACCTTTTCCCCCCTTTGATGCGTTGCAGCGACCACTTCCCATGTTGGCCCTTGCGCAATGCAGTCCTCCTCTCAAGGTGCTGGCGCGGAGTTCCCCAACCCTCGCCAGCCAAACAGCCCGTCCCCGGGGGGGAGGGACGGGTGTCCGCTACTGGCCTGCCAGGGGCTGACCAGTGAATGGGGCGGACGGAGACAGCTAGGTTGCCGCAGCGTGGCTCGGCGAGTCGTCGGGTGGTTCGACTGTCTCGCTCGGAGCTCGTTGGTTTGCTTAGGTTCCTGTTGTACATCGCTTTTGTCCGCCGGGCGTCATCCTTGCCTTGCAACCGGGGAGAGGGAGCCCTGCCGGGGCCTTCGACAAGTCGAAGGCCCCAAACATGGGAGGAAGCGTTGCTACCGCCCGGGTCGTCTATCCAGTTGTGGGGCTTGCACCCTTGTGCCCCTTGGATGACGACCCTGGCGGTACCAGGGACGACGACTTTCGGTAACTAGGCTGCCCTGAAGGGCCCTTGGTTTTGCGCCCCATCCTTGCGGGTGGTTTGCCTTTGTCGTGTCATCGTCGGGAGCACAGAAAACCTACCCCCGTTTGGGGGCCGGGCAAACGAAGGCTAGATATTTCTCGATTCTGGGAGCCGGGAATCAGCAGAAGCCTAGTGCTAGCAGGACTTTGTGCTATGTTGCGCCCATGTCCCGGTTGCCTCAGATTCTAACCCAGCACCTCCTGAATCCCTGCAAATCCGGCGTTTTACGGTCTAATTCGGCCGTGGAAGGCCGCGGCGAGAACCCCGCTTGTGGGGATGTTTTGGCGATCTACTTAGACCTTGGCCAGGACGGCTCGATCGAGGCCGCTTTCCAAGCTCGGGGCTGCTCTGCTGTGATCGCAGTGGCGTCCTTAGTCACGGGTGCCATTCACGGCGGCACGCCTGCCGCGGCGGCAGCGCTGTCAGTCAAGGAGATGGTGGACGAGGCCGGAGGCCTCGATCGCATGCAGAGCCATGCCGTTCGCGTCGTAAGCCGGGCCCTTGGGGAGGCCCTTAGCCAGTTGTCGTAGTTTGGGCACACGGGTCGCGGTGACATGCTGTTGACAAGGCGGGCACCTCTAGGGGGATCTCAACTTCATGCGTCCCCAGTCCAGACTGGCCGAGATGCTCGTTCTGGACCTCGACATCTTCTCCAGTGTGGCAATCCGGGGAGCGGCCCTGAGGACCTGGTGGTGGGGGCGGTCTCGCCGCCTCCACAGGACTAGCGGCGCGCTGCGCGCCAAACGGCAGCCACACCGCCCAGCACCTCGTCAAAGTGATCGAGGGCGATGATGTTGGCTGCATCCGAGGGCGATTTCGCGGGCTCCGGATGCACCTCAAAGAAGAGCCCGTCCACGTGGCCGGTGGCCACAGCCGCCCTGGCCAGGGCGGGCGCAAGTTGGCGGTCGCCGCCGGTCTTGCCGCCTTCGCCAGGCCGCTGGACCGAGTGGGTTGCGTCAAAGACCACGGGCGCGCCGAAGCTCGCCATGTCCTCGAACCCGGACATGTCGACCACCAGCCGGCCGTAGCCGAAGGACGCGCCGCGCTCGCAGACCATGACGTCGGGGTTGCCCGCGGCGCGCACCTTATTCACGGGGTGCTCCATGTCCCAGGGCGCGAGGAACTGGCCCTTCTTAATGTTGATCGTTCGTCCGGTCTCGGCCGCAGCCAGCAGCAGGTCCGTCTGGCGACAGAGAAAGGCCGGGATCTGCAGCACGTCCACAACCGTGCCCACTTCGGCGCATTGGTCCGGCAGGTGCACATCGGTCACGATGGCCAGTCCGGTCTGCTCGCGGACTTCCGCAAGGATCGCCAGTCCCTCGCCAACACCGGGGCCGCGGAAGGCGCCAGAGCTGGTGCGGTTGGCCTTGTCGAAGCTAGCCTTAAAGATCATGCGCACATCGTGTTTGTCGCCGATCTCGGCAATGCGCTTGGCAATGTCCAACGCCGCCGCCTGGCTCTCCAGGACGCAGGGCCCAGCGAAGGCGAACAGCCCGTGGTCCGATCCGACGGGGCTGCCGGCGATAGTAGCTTGGCGCTTGGGGAGGGTGCGTTCGGCCTGTTGGTTTGCAGTCATGATGCGGGCGATCCTGCCCGGGTTAGATCTTGGTTGGACTTGGGAGCTGGTGGAAGAGCGGCCGGATAGGCCGACCGATCGTAGCGGCTAGGACATTGCTCTGGGCACGACAATAGCTTGGCGCTTGCCGGTGACTTCGAACACCAGCGGCGTCTGGCCACCGGCGTCGCCGTCCACATGATACGCAGTTGGAGCGTCGGAAGTGACCTCGACCTTTCTTGCCCGTACCATGGAACAGGGACCGCCTGGAAGGTGCTTTGCCGCACCTCGAATCGCTGACCGGGAGAGCTCGCGGCGATTGCCGCGCCGCCAAAGATAGACCTCCCACAGGCCGTCGTCGGATTCGGAGGTTGGGTCGAGCTTAAGGAAGCCGCCGTAGTTGATGATGTTTGCGATCAGCACCTGACCAAAGGTGCCCTCCATGGGCTTGCCATCGATGGCTACGCGCAGCACCGGAGGCTTGTAGCCCGCCACGGCTCGAATGACGTGGGGTACGTAGGTGAACTTACTGATGGGGCCGCTGCGCACCGAGTCGAGGCGCTGAACGACCTCGCCATCGAGGCCCGCACCTATCGCTAGGAACGACGTGGTAAAGTCAGTCTCGCTGGTGCCGATCCGCCCTAGGTCCAGGTCCCTAGTAGTCCCGGTGCGCAGCATCTCCACGACGCCGGGAATTGACCTTGGCAGGCGAAAGTCCATGGCGAGAACATTGGCCGTGCCCATGGGTAGAGTTGCGACCGGCGTACCCGCGTTTCCGCTAGCTTGGAGTCCATCGAGGATCTCACGTAGGGTTCCGTCGCCTCCAATGGACACGACGACGTCGACCTCGGGCGGTCGCTCGGCGGCAAACCGCCGGGCATCTCCAGCGCCAGTTGTGAGCCGCAGCTCAGCCTGAAGTCCCGCCGTGGAAAGGGCGGCTTCCAGGGCGTACGCATGCTGTTTGCCGCGCCCCGCACCCGCGATCGGATTGGCGATCAGGAGTGCGTGCTGATAGGGGAAGCTCATGTGGCAGAGGATAGCCTGAGATCAGCGGGATTTCGCCTCGCGGCGGAACTCTGTTTGCCAAAACAACCCCATGGGCTCGCCTAGCGGGTTTGGGAGCCACTAGGGTGGTCGTGATAAATACACTTCTACCATAGAATCGCGCTCTGTCTCGACCCTGCTGGCTCCCAAGGTCGATTCGGCGCTCTTGCTCTTGCTCAAAGAGAGCTACGAGACCAGCCTAAGTGAGGCCACCGAGTGCCAGGTCATCATGGCGCGGAACAAGGGAGAGGTCGTAACCATGGTGGCAGCAGGTCTGTTTGCGATGAGCTCAGTAACCGCAGCAGGTCGATTGATGGACCTGCAAGTGGAGATCCTTGCCGCCAAGAAAGAGCAGCTCAGTGGGGACTCTATTGAGCCCTTTCGTCCATCACTTCGTAGACATGCTTGTCCTTGAACTGGGCGATCTTCTTACAGCGCCCGTCGAACCAGGCCTTCTCCTCGTCACCGATCCATACAGCGGCGATGGCGGGGTAGGTGTTGGTAGTGACGGCCTTGTCGGAGATTACGAAGTACTTGGACCCCGACAGCTGCACCATGCGGATAAAGGACAGGCCCTCGTTACGCCAGGGAAGAGTCTCGGGACTGACCAAGGCCGCGACGTCCACGACCTTCATGGTTGTGCGGAATCCGAAGACGCCGATCTCGCCGATGGCGACCTTTGTGTCCTTGGCGGTGTCGGGCTGGGCTCGCGCCTCGAGGAAATCGGCACAGGCGCCGTAGCCATCGACATAGTACTTGAGCAGGGGAGCGCGCTGGGCCGCGGCTACAACGCTCAGTCCCGCTAAGCCTAAAATTAAGACCAGTGGGGTACGCAGCGGACGCGTTGCTGTGAGCCATCTCGGCAGGCAGGGAGCTGCCGCACACAGCAGTGCGACCGAGGACGGCACGGCGTACCAGGAGGCCTCCGTCGCGCCCTTTCCAACCAGGAAGAAGGTAATGTAGACGACGTAGAAGCCGAGCCATGTGCGCGACGACCGGGTCCCATTGGCCAGATTAGCGATCAGAACCCACAGAACCCCGAGCAGAAGGACTCCACCGAGCACCCATTGGATCGCCCTGGGGAAGCCGTCGATGAACGGCAAGAAGCTTAGGCGCGGCACCGTGAGGATCGCATTCTGCAGGGTGAAGATCGAGTCATAGTGGGTCGAGCCCCAGCCGGTCTTGGCGACCATCGATTGGGGTATCAGCGACCCGTAGTTGGTCACAGCGAAGATCACCCACAGGACTCCCGGAGTGAGGAGGCAGGCCAGGGGCTTGGGCTGCAGCAAGCGCTTCATGCCAGGACCCCAGCCGTGCTCCGCAGCAACCAGGATCAGCAGGAAGGGCGACAGGAGTACAGCCTCGGGGCGGGTGATGAGCGCCGGGCCGTACCACAGGCATGCGGTAGTGATGCGGCCGCGCCTCGCCGCTCGCACGGTACCTGCGAGCAGCAGCACCAGGAGCGGTGTCTCCATTCCTAGCATTTGGTTGTCGACGAAGACCGGCGCAAGCAGGAACAGCGCCATGAGAGGCAGGCGGCTGCGCTCGGGCAGCTCCTTGGCAATCAAGACGCCAGCGGCCGACCACAACAGGATGTTGAAGACGATCACGGCGACCTCGATGTGGCTGCCGAAGACGAAGTAGAGGCATGCAGCGACCAGGCCAAAGAGCGGCGAGGTCAGGCCGAATACGGCTTCGCCCGGGTTATAGACGAAGGCCCCCTGCTCGGCTAAGTTGCGAGCATAGCGCAGGTGGATGTAGGCATCGTCCACAAGGGTGAACTTGGTCATCAGCCATGCGATCAAAAAGCGGAAGACGCCGCTGCCCACAAACAGGGCGGCCAGCAGCCTGGCAGCGGCTGGATTTGCGCCGGAGTGGCTAGAGGACTTCGACTGGTTGGGAAGAGCCGGGGTCAACTCGGGCGAGTCTAGGTCGGTGGGGGGCATAGCGCGTGGGGGATTGCGAATCGCGGGGCTAGACTCTTCTTCGACTTAGTCGGAGACTTCCTTGCGCACCTTTTCGTGCGGCCGTTGTCGAGTCCCGGTTCTTGGCCTTGGCACACGGTCCGTGTAGCTTGTGTCCATGGAGAACAGTACGCAGAACTCGGCTGGGATGACGCAATGAGCCCGGGCCACGCTTTGGTCTTCGGGGCGACGGGTTTCCTGGGGCCCCATTTGCTGCGATGCCTTGGGCTCGCTGGGCTAGCGGTCGTGGCCGCCTCGCGCCGAAAGCCCGAGGCAGGCCTAGGGTTCGGCGCCGAGTTCGTCCCGTGCGATGGCGAGCACGAGGGAGCGGGGCTCGACCGAATTAACCCTGCGGACGGCCAAGTGCCCCGGGCCGTCTTCTACTTGAGTGCGGTCTCGTCCCTAAGCGCCGCCGATGCGGACCCCGAACGAGCGTGGCGCCTGAACACCTATTGGCCCGCTGAGCTAGCCCGCGGCTGTGCCGCCGTGGGCATTCCCTTTGTCTACACGTCCACAGACCTAGTCTTCGGCTCTGTGCCGCCCGCCAATGCTGCGAGAGGATGCTACGCGGAGGCCGACATCCCAAGCCCCATGGGCGCCTATGGCGAGTCCAAGCGCGATGGCGAGGCTGCAGTCATCGAAGCGCATCCGGGCGCGCTTGTGGCGCGCCTGCCGCTGCTTTACGGAGACTCCTTCGGCCGAGGCTTGGGCGCCAGTGACGGACTGCTAGCCGCAGTGCGCGCGGAGTCACGGCCGATGTTGTTCACGGACGAGCTGCGCTGCGCCATGGATGCCCAGGATGCGGCGCGCGCCCTGGTGCTCTTTGGCGGCTGCGGTAGGGGGCTGCCCGAGTCAAAGGAAGCCTTACTGGCAGACGTCGAGGGCCGAGCGGGTGTGCTGCACCTCTCCGGCGCGGCGCGGCTCTCCCGTGCGGAGCTTGGCATGCGCCTGCTGGCTCGCGCCGGCCTTGGCGCGGATCAGGCCCTGGCCGCCGTGCGCCTTGGCACCCAGGCCGATGCGGGCCTCGAAGGCAAGCGAGCGAAGAACGCCTGCCTAGATTCTTCGACGGCGCGGCGGCTACTTGCCAGCGCTGGACTCGAGCTGGAGGAGGACCCGCTAGAGCCCGAGAATCGGGCCTAGTCGCGCCTCGAATCCGAAGGTTGCGCCTGTTTCTGCCCTTCCCGGCCAGAGACTGTGCGCGGGGACTTGACCAGCCCCATGCGCCGCTGTGACATAGCCGCACTATGGAACTGCCGAAAGAGCTACCGAGTCGCTACGACCCTTCCCTGTACGAGAACGACATCTACGCCGAGTGGGAGGCGAGCGGTGATTTTGCGCCGCCGCCCCTCGTCGAAGGCGAGCCGAAGCGCGAGACCTTTACGGTCGCGATTCCGCCCCCGAACGTCACCGGCGTCCTGCACATGGGCCACGCCCTAGACGGCACGATCCAGGATATCGTCGTGCGCTTTAAGCGCATGAGCGGCTTCGACACGCTCTGGATTCCCGGCACGGACCACGCGGGTATTGCGACTCAAGCCGTCGTCGAGAAGAAGATCTTCCAGGAGACCGGCAAGACCCGCGAGGACATGGGGCGCGAGCCCTTCCTTGAGGAGATTTGGAAGTGGAAGGAGGAGAACGGCGCGACGATCTTGAACCAGTTCAAGGCCCTCGGCTGCTCGGCCGATTGGTCGCGCACGGCCTTTACCTTGGACCCGAACATGATCACCGCGGTGCGCACGGCCTTCGTGCGCCTGTGGGATCGCAAGCTCGTCTACAAGGGCGCGCGCATCGTGAACTGGGACTGCGCTCTGAAGACCGCGGTGTCGGACGACGAGGTCGAGATGGAGTCCCGCAAGGGCAAGATGTGGTACATCCGCTACGCGATCTGCGGCACGGATGATTTTGTCACGGTTGGAACGACACGGCCCGAGACGCTGCTTGGCGACACCGGTGTTGCCGTGCACCCGGACGACGAGCGATTCAAGTCCCTTGTGGGCAAGACTGTGCGCGTCCCGTTTGTGGACCGCGAGATCCCCGTGGTCGCCGACGACTCCGTGGACATGGAGCTCGGAACCGGCTGCGTGAAGGTCACGCCCGGCCACGACCTGGCCGACTACGAGCGCGGTGCCCGGCACAACCTGCCGATCATCCTGCTGCTCGACAAGGACGGCACCATGAACGAGAACGCGGGGCCCTTCGAGGGCAAGAGCCGCGAGCTCGCGCGCAAGGAGATCGTCGCCCAGCTCGAGGAGATGGGCCAGCTCGAACGGGTCGATGACATTACCCACAGCCAGCCCATCTCGGACCGCTCTAAGACCGTCATCGAGCCCCTGGTAAGCGAACAGTGGTTCGTGAAGATGGAGGAGCTGGCCAAGCCCGCCATCGCCTCCATCGATCGCAAGAGCCTGAATTTCCGCCCCGAGCGTTGGACCAAGGTCTACCTCGACTGGCTCAACAACGTCCAGGACTGGTGCATCAGCCGCCAGCTCTGGTGGGGGCACCGCATTCCCGTCTGGTACGACGAGGACGGCGTGCCCTGCGCGTCGGTCGAAGATCTCGAGATCGGCTCCATCCACCCGGACACCGGCAAGCCCCTCGTCAGCCAAGACCCCGACGTCATGGACACCTGGGCGTCGTCTTGGCTTTGGCCCTTCGCGACCCTCGGCTGGCCGAACCAGACCGAGGACCTCCAGCGCTTCTACCCGACCCAGTTCTTGGCTACGGCTCGGGACATCATCTACTTGTGGGTGGCGCGCATGGTTATGGCTGGCCACGAGCTTTTGGACGACCTGCCCGAGGACGCGCGCACGCCGTTCACGACCTGCTTTATCCATGCCACCGTGCTGGATGGCAAGGGCAAGCGCATGTCCAAGAGCGCCGGCAACGGTATCAACCCCCTCGAGATGATCGACAAGTACGGCGCCGACGCCGTGCGCTTCTGCCTGATCAGCCTGACCCGCGAGGGCCAGGACGTGAAGCTGTCCGAGAACCGCTTTGACGACGGGCGGCGCTTCACCAACAAGCTGTGGAATGCATCGCGCTTCGTCTGTGCGAACCTGTCTGGCGAGCGCGGCGCGGGAACATCGGCCGAGGCGGCGACCTTTGAAGATCGCTGGATCTTGTCGCGTCTGGCTGCAGTGCGCGAAGAGGTGACCTGCGACCTGAACGAGTACAACTTCAACGACGCCGTCACGAAGCTCTACCGATTCTGCTGGAACGACTTCTGCGACTGGTACCTAGAGCTGGCGAAGGCGCGCTTCACGGCCGAGGGCGGCGACGCCAAGGACGGTGAGATCGTGCGCGGAACCCTGACCCGGGTCCTAGGCGATCTCTTAAAGATGCTGCACCCGTTCATTCCCTTCCAGACCGAGACCCTGTGGCAAGTGCTGCACGATGCCCTAGGTGCTGCACCCGAGCGACAGCTGATGACCAGCCCCTGGCCCGCGGGCGAGGGCATCGCCGTGGACGCCGACGCCGAGTCGCGTATGGACTTGCTCCAGGAGCTCGTGCGTGCTGTGCGCAACATCCGTTCGGTGACCATGGTCGGCGAGAAGAAGCGTCTGGACGCGATCGTGATTGCGCCCAAGGCCGGCGATCGTGCCGTGCTAGAGGAACTCAAGGATGCCGCCTGCGGCATCGGGTTCCTGAGCAGCCTCGCCATCGAAGAGTCCGCCGCGCGCCCCCCGGCGTCCGCTGTTGGCGTGGCCGGCGGCCTAGAGGTATTCGTGCCCCTTGGCGACGACGTGGACATGGGCAAGCTTCGGGAGGCCCTGGAGCAGCGCTTGGCTAAGACCCAGAAGCTGGCCGAGGGCACCGAGCGGAAGCTCGGCAACGCGAAGTTCGTGGAGCGCGCGGATCCAGAGATCGTCGAGGCCGAGCGTGCGCGCCTTGTGGAGCTTGGCCACGAAGCCGAGCTGCTCAACCGCAACCTAGCCGGCCTCTCCGCCTAGGCAATCGTGCTACGAAAAAGCGGCGCCGCAACGTGAATCACGTTGCGGCGCCGCTTTGCGTTAGGCGGCCTGGGCTACTTGCGCCAGGTCTGATCCACGGCGCCGGGGGCGACCATGATCGGGATGTTAAAGAGGTAGCCCTTCTTGGCTCGGTTGGGAGCAAACACCTTGAAGTTGAGCTGCTCGCCTGCCTTCGTGCCAAAGGCTAGGGCGTCTTCGGGGGTCACGGTGGAGAGCCCGATGGTGCCATTGTTCTTCATCTTGATGTCGTCGGGCTGACCGCACCGGACGTAGCCCGCGATCTCGCCTCCGGGCACCCGGAAGATCAGGGTGTCCTGCATGATGTCGAAGGGGAACTCGGGCTCGCTTTCCGCCACGGGCTCGTCGCCTGCAGCGTCGCCCTCGCTAGCCTCGGCGTCCGCTTCCTCCTTCTTGGAAGCCTTCTCCCGTGGTCCCTCGCCGCCGGCGCGCCACGAGAGCAGGTAGGTGCCGGGCTCAAGGGCGGGCTCGAGCAGAGGAATGGTGGTCGTGAAGGCACCGATCTCGATGGGGGCGATGCGGCTGTTCTCCTTGAACTGGAGTACGTTCTTCGGACCCGCGGTCTCCACGGGGATGAAGGAGATGCAGTTGTAGCTTGAGATAACCTGGTAGCCCGGGGCCTTGGAGGTGCCTGGCTCGGACTCCCACTTGTCGATGGCGATGATCTTCTCAGGGACATACTTGGTGTTGTCGGGGCGCTTTGACGTGGGGAGGTCGGCGCGCATGATGTTCTGGGCCACGTCAAAGCCGGGGATCACCGAAGCGCTACAGCGCATTCCAATACCCGAGGTGGACTGGGAGCGCTCCGTGCCACGTCGCACGGTCACGCGAACCGCAAGGTCCGGCATTTGGTAGCTGCCGCCACTGCAGATGCGCTCATCGGCATTCCAATCGGCGCTCACCGTGTCCTTGCCCGAATCCAAGGTGACTTTGAGGGGCTTAAAACCTTCATGGGGGAGGAAGGGCGTGCGGGTCCACTCCCAAACATTGCCCACCAGGTCGAACAGGGGTTGTCCCGTTACGGCATTGCGTTCCTTCTCCTTCTCAATCAGTTGGCCCTTGGCGTTGATCCATGAAGCGCCATCCGGGAAGGAGCCGACGGTGGCGGTCTTGCCGAGGTTGGCCTCGATGGAGTTCGCGTGCTTGAGCTCGAACTTGTCGCCCCAGGGATAGGTCCACTCCGTGTTACCGCGGGCGGCCGCTTGGAACTCGGGCTCGGAGATTAGGCGCAGTCCGGCCCATTTGGCGTAGGCCTCGGCGCGCTCGTAGGGGATGTAGACCACAGGGTGAGTCTCGAGGCCCTTGGGGATCGACCACTCACAGTCCTGCCAGTTCTTCTCCCACCACTTCGCGGGGCGGAAGGGCTCTTCCTCGGGTATAGGAAGGCCCGCATCCCGGGCGTCTTTCTTTGCCTTGCCGGTACGCTCGGCGTAGGCAAAGCCCGCCTCGCCCACGGCCTTCTCACCCCAGAGCTGGGGTGGTTCAGAGTTGGTGGCCGTGACGAACTTGGCGAACTGCTCGTTAGTGACCTCCGTGGGCATGATGTAGAAATCGTCAACCCTAATTTGGACCACGGGGCACTCGGTGGCCAGAGGGCGCTGTTGGGTCTCCTCAAGCAGGTTCTTGATGACCTTCTCGTCGGTGCCGATTTTATAGCGATCGCCGGAGACGAAGACCATGCCCGGAGGAGCGAGCTCCTGGGTCGGCGCGGGGGTGGCAAGGGCGGTGAGAAGGAAGAGAGTTGCTACAGTCACAAAGAACCTCCTGGAGGTCATTTTGGCTGGCCGCAGGGGGGCTCCCCGGATTGGGAGCACGGTTGGGCCGTTCTATCGTGGGTCTTGTGCGTGTGCTCTTGGGGAAGATGCGGCGGCGTGGTGGTGCCAGCGCCAGGGACAAGACCCAGTTGGGTATACGTGGGGGAAGCGGAAGATATTAGCGAGACTGGGCTGTGTCGCAAGGTGCGAAGTGGGCCCAAGTCCCATTCCGTTCGGACAGCAGGCGCTCCGGAAGGCACAAATGAGGACTAGGGGCTTGCTTGCGCGGATTCTCTACCCCTTTATAGAAGAGTGGCAACCGAAAGAAAACATGAAGGTCTTTCGGGGCCTGCTCCGGGCGAGACTCGTTAACTTACGCATTCTATGCAGGACGAATCACCAAAGCAGCGTGTCAATAGGCGCGTTTTTCACGTCGAGCCGACGCACACGGGCAGCCGTCTGGATCGGGAGCTTACCCGCTCCTTAGGGGACCTTCCCCGGGAGCGCTTCAAGGAACTCGTCCAGGACGGCCACGTTCGCATCGACGGCGAGGTGGCCACGCGTCCCTCGGTCAAGGTCAAGGGCGGCCAGAAGATCGAAGTGGAGATGATCGAGCGCGACCGCACCCGGCCTGGCTGCGTGGAGGGCGTTGACTATGAACTCCTGCACGAAGAGGAGACCTTCCTGGTGGTCTACAAGCCACCGGGCATGATCGTTCACCCATCGGAGACCGTGCGCGGCGGCACCCTGTCCGAGCGCCTCGCGGAGAAGTATCCGGGGCTGCCCTCGCCCCAGGGCGAGGACCGTCCCGGCATCGTCCACCGTTTGGATTCCGAGACCAGTGGCGTGCTGGTTGTGGCGCGCACTGAGGAGGCGGGCGTCGAGCTAAAGCGCCAGTTCGCCGACCGCGAAGTCAAGAAGGTCTACTGCGCCATCATCTACGGCGAGCCGCGCTTTGACTCGGACTGGCTCGAGCAGCCCCTCGGTCGCGGTCGCCAATCCGAGCGCATCTCCGTAGTCCCCGTCTCCGAGGGCGGCCGCGAGGCCTCGACCTTCTACCGCACGATCGAACGCCTCGGCCGGGCATCCTACGTCGAGTGCGAGCCGAAGACGGGCCGCACACACCAGATCCGCGTGCACTTCGAATACATGGGCAACCCGGTTGTTGGGGATCGCCTGTACCGAGGCAAGCGCGTGCTGCGCTTGGCCGGTGGCAAGTTCAAGGTCGCGCGGCACCTGCTGCACGCCTTCCGCCTGACCTTCGGCCACCCGGTCACGGGCGAGCGGGTCACCTTCGAGGCGCCCCTGCCCGAAGACATGCAGCAGACCCTTGCGATCCTCCGCAGGGAAGCTGCGGAAGAGGACTAGCGCAGGCGCACGGTGACTTTGCGGGACTCCTGTCCCTTCACGGAGACCGGCCTCGTTACGGTCAGGTCGCCCATAGTTGCAATGACCTTGTACTTGCCCGGGGGCAGGGGGCCGACCTGGGTAGTGGTGGTGCTGAATTCCTCGCTAAGTAACTTCGTCAAGTCGTCCATGCCGAACTGGCCGGCCTGATCCTTGCCTTCGCTGTCGCGCACTTCGATGCTGGCGATGACCGGCACGCCTTCGCCGTCGACGCAGACGATGTTCAGCATCGTTGCGGCAAAGACCTGCAGCTCGGTTTCGGTTTTTTGGCCGGACTTGACCTGCACGGTGACGTCCGATGTGGTCGACAGCAGGTTGCCCCGGGCGCTAATGGTGTAGGTGCCTGGCGCGACGCCGCCGTAGTTAAAGGTGCCGTTGGCCGAGCTTGTCTGCATGGAGATGCGCTCGAGCAGAATGCCCTTTTCATTGCGTACAAACAGCGAGGCACCCTGCAGTGGGCTGCGGGCCTGGTCGAGAATGCGCCCGCTGATGGATCCAGCCCGCTGCAGCTCGAAGTCCACGCCATCGGCAACGGATCCCTCGCTCACACTAACCTTGTCCCGAACCACGCGCCCGAAGTTGGCTTCGCTATCAAAGGCCGAGGTCAGGGGGCGACCGCCGGCGCCCACGGTGTAGGTGCCGGGCTGCAAGTGGGGCAGAAAATAGGAGCCATCAAAATCGGTGGTGGACTCTGCGTACTTGCCACCGCTCATGGTGCCGGTGGTCGATCCTCCGTCCGTATAGACCGAGACGCGCACTCCGGCCAGGCCTGCGCCGGCGCCGTCGGTCACGCGGCCCGAGATCGATCCAGTGGGTAGTTCAAGCACCATGTGGTGCTTCTCGCCGGCGGGAATCGTGCGTACGAACTCGACGTTATCCTGGCCAATGCCACCTCCTGGCGTCGTTTGGATCGTGACCAAATGAGTGCCCGGTGCGTCAAGGTTCATCTCGAAGCTACCATCCTTGGCAATCGTAGCGATGACCATAGCGCCCAGCGTAGCCTTGCCCTCTGGGGCTAGGATCACAAGGCCACCGGCCACGTCCTCCCCGGGGTTGACCTGGCCCGTCAGATGCACGGGGTCCTCGGGCACGGCGCCAAGGATCAGCTCCACGGTCTCGCCGTCGACGACCTCGACCATGTCCATTTCAAGCTTTGCGAGCATGGCCGCGGGGTCGGCAGTCGCATCGCTGATGTCACCGTTAATACCGATCACCTGCCACTTTCCGGGCTCGAGGTGCTCGACCAGGAACTTGCCGTCCCGATCGGTGGTGGTGATGTTCTGGTCCGAGCCACCGGTGCGCTGGATCTGGATCAGGCTACTGGCGCTGGGCTCGCCCTCTTTGTCAAAGAAGAGCCCGTCGATGGCTCCTCCCATGCGCATGGTGATGCGCACATCCTCGCGCACTTCGTCGGGCGCGAGGGTTAGCTGCAGGGGCACGGCCTTGGCCCAGTCGGTGGAGCTGGTGCTAAGGGCGAGGTCGCCGGGGGCCAGGCCGGCGAGCTCGAAGTTGCCCTCTTCGTCCGTGGACGCAAAGAGGGACGGGCCGGCGCCGATCATGTTTAGGACCGGGTCCCCGGCGTCCTGCCTCCAGGTGACCACGGCCAAGGGAACTGGGTCGCCGTCGGGGTTGACCACGGTACCGCGCACGGTTGCGCCGCGCTCGAGCTCGATCGCAAGGTGCACGTCTCCGGGGCCGGGACGCGTTGCGGGAATGGGGCCTGCGGGGCCGTAGCCTTCGGCGCGAACAAACAGGCTCCAGCTGCCATCCTTGACGCGCTCAATCTCAAACAGGCCGTCTTCGTGCTCGACCTTTTGCATGCGAACGTTTCCCGACATGAGCCCGCCCAGGCTGGCAGCACGCAACTCAAGCTCAAAGTCTGTCACGGGTTCACCCGCCGCGTTGATTACTTGCCCGCTCAGAATCGGCCGAGCAGTCAGATTGATGACGATTTGTTCGCCTCCTGGTTCGACGCCGTCCGCGCTCCCAAAGAGCCACTCGTCGCCATCCATCTGCGCTTCCACAAGGAAGGGACCACTACCAAGCCCGGCGATACGGAACATGCCCTTCTCGTCCGTCTGCGTGCGGCCCGAGGAGCCCTTCTGGGCATTGGCGGCGTTCATGCCATTCAGGGCTGCCGGGTCGAAGCTGACCTCGACTTCGGCTTTGGCTATGGGCTTGCCTAGGGGCCCCTGAACCACCCCCGTGATCGAGGCACCTTCCGACAAGACGATACGCACATCGTCTCTGACCTCGCCGTCTTCGAGCTCGAGCCTCACATCCGCTCCTGTGAGGTAGCCTTCTCGCGATGCAAAGACCCGAATCAGACTTCCCGGAAGACCCGAAAGAGTGAATTGACCGTCGTCTCCAGATGTGATTTGACGCTTGGAGGCGTCGCCGATCAAGTTTGTCATCTCACCGGGAAATCCGGTGACAAGGGCACCAGCGATAGGCTTGCCAAACTCGTCTTCGACGCCACCGTTTACGACAACACCGACCTGGAGTGCTGTGTCGATAACCAGGTGTTCGCCGGCTTGGATACTGCGGCCGCCCTCTGCAAACAGGGGGAAGGCCTCGAGGTCAATGGCGAAGGCGAAGGCCGGTGTGGCGGGGACACCAAACATGTCAAAGTGTCCGGTCTCGTCCGGGTGGACTTCGCGTGAGAAGGTCGCTGAGGCCTGGGCGGCGCCGGCGTTGATTTCACCGGTGTAGTCCATACCAATGCGTACGTCGCAGGCTTCCCACTCGGCCCTGGTTTGGCTCTTCCCCTGGGGCAGAATGATCTGCCCCGAAAGCCACGCACCCAAGGTAGGTGTGAAGCGGGGCTCGGCCGGCTTTTGTGCGACCAAGTCGACCGTGATGGGGGCCTTGGCAAAGAGGTAGCGGGCCTTGAGTCGGAGAGTGTAGGTAAGCGCGTCCGCACCCTCGCTGTACTGGAAACTGCCATCGGCGGCGACCTCGACCTCGTAGCTCTCATCCAGCTTAGGTCCGTCCTCTACCTCGGAGAGGCCGCGTTGGGTTACGGGTGTGACCTCGATCGTGATGACTTCATCTCCGGGGACTCCGTCGGGCAGAACAACCACCCCCATGCGGGCCTTGGCACCCTCGTTGCGCGTCCACTCTGGGCGCTCGTCGGCGACCACCTCAGCACGACCGACGTCTTTCGCTAGCTCCGGCATGGGGAGCGTTGTGGGTCCTCTAGTTTCCCCGATGGGGACATCGACCTGGTCTTCGGGAGTCGTCGGCGCCGTCACCACGCGGTTAGTCGGCCCGACAAGTGTCCTTGCGAAAGGCTGTGCGAAGAAGAATAAACCGACGGTCGTAAGTACGACGGCCACGGTAAAGAGCACTAGGATATTTTTCATGCGGAGGGGGGATGGAAGCAGGAAGAGGTGGTCTCCAGTGTGAATTACTACACCATCGGCGGGGCATTCACACTTGAATCGCAGATGATGGCGTGAGTCTGAGATGAAGCTAAGGGTCGTAGCGGTTAGAATCTTCGGCCCCCCGCCGGCCAGGCAGCCCCCTCTAGCTTGTTTCGGCCGCTGCAACCCCGACATGACCATGACGAATCCTCAAGATTCGGGCCTGACCAGCGAGACAGGCCCGTCGACGAACTCCGAGAACAACGAAGGCGCAAAGGCCTGGCAGGAGCGAACCTTCGATCCCATGGCCGCCAAGCGCCCCGAGCGCAAGCCGGAGTTCCGTACGCCCTCGGGCAATCAACTCGATCCGATCTATGGCGACGCTCCCGACGGCGGCTGGCCCGGCGAATACCCCTACACCCGGGGTATCCAACCGACCATGTACCGGGGCCGTTACTGGACCATGCGCCAGTACGCCGGCTTCTCCAGTGCGGGCGAGACGAACCAGCGCTTTCGCATGCTGCTCGACAGCGGCCAGACCGGCCTCTCCACGGCCTTCGACCTGCCGACCCAGATCGGCTACGACTCGGACCATCCCCTGGCCGAGCCCGAGGTCGGCCAGGTGGGCGTGCCCGTCAACAGCCTGCGCGATGTCGAGCGTCTGTTCGAGGAGATTCCTCTCGACGAGGTTTCCGTCTCCATGACCATTAACGCTACGGCTCCGGTGCTGCTGGGCATGGTGGTGGCCCTCGCTAAGCGCCGCGGCATCGACCCGGCTAGGCTGCGCGGCACAGTGCAGAACGACATCCTTAAGGAGTACGCGGCCCGGGGCAACTATCGTTTCCCGGTTGGCCCGTCCCTGCGTCTGACCACGGACCTGATGGCCTACTGCCAGAAGAACGTGCCCCTTTGGAACACGATCTCGATCTCCGGCTATCACATCCGCGAGGCCGGATCGACCGCCGTACAAGAGCTGGCCTTCACCCTGTCTAACGGCAAGACCTACGTGAAGGCGGCCATCGAGGCTGGCCTGGACGTGGATGACTTTGCTCCGCGCCTTTCGTTCTTCTTTAACGCCCACAACAACTTGTTTGAGGAGGTCGCTAAGTTCCGCGCGGCTCGTCGAATGTGGGCGCGCATCATGCGCGAGGAGTTCGGCGCCAAGAACCCTAAGTCCTGGATGCTTCGCTTCCACACCCAAACAGCAGGCTCGATGCTCACCAGCCAGCAGGTTGACAACAACGTGGTGCGCGTCACGATCCAGGCCCTTGCCGCGGTGCTCGGCGGCACGCAATCCCTGCATACGAATAGTCGCGACGAGGCTCTGTCCCTGCCCGGCGAAGAGTCCGCACGCTTGGCCCTGCGCACCCAGCAGGTGATTGCCAACGAGAGTGGCGTGACCGACGTCATCGACCCCCTTGGCGGAGCGCCATTCATCGAGCACTTGACGGATGAGCTCGAAGGCAGTGCGAACAAGCTGATCGGCGAGATCGAGAAGCGCGGCGGGTCAGTTACCGCGATCGAGGACGGCTTCATGCAGCGCGAGATCCACCGCAGCGCTATGGACTGGCAGCGCAATGTCGAGTCCGGCGAGCAGGTCGTAGTCGGCGTGAACGCCTACGAGATCCAAGAGCCGCGGCCCACAATCTTCCGCCCCGACTCCAGCGCCAAACAGCAGGTCCTTGCCGACTTGGCCGCCGTTCGTGCCGAGCGGGACTCCTCCCGGGTCGACGGTTGCATGCGCGCCCTAGAGGAGACCGCCCGGGCCAAAGGCAACCTGATGGAGTCCATCGTGGACTGCGTCGACGCCTACGGCACCATCGGCGAGATCAGCCAAGTACTCGAGGGCGTCTTTGGACGTTACAAGGCCCCCAGTGTTCTCTAAACTTCCGTTTTCTGACCTGTGATGATCCCTCCCCCCGAACTCCAAGGCCAAGTGGTCGCTTTGCACCACGTTGCTATTGCCGTGCGCGACATTAGCAACGTCGCCCCCTTTTATGCCAAGTCTCTCGGTCTCGAGACCATCGGCGAACCCGAGTATGTAGCCGACCAGAAGGTCAACGTGCTCGTGCTTGCGGCCGGTGGGCAGCGCATCGAGTTGATCGAGCCCGCCTCGCCCGATTCGCCCATCTCACGTTTTGTTGAGAAGCGCGAGGGCCTGCACCACCTTGCGTGGCAGGTGGACGATCTGGAGGCAGTCTTAGTCCGTCTCAAGGCCGCCGGCCTGCGGCTTATTGATGAGAACCCGCGCCCCGGCGCTCACAACACACGCATCGCTTTCCTGCACCCCGCCTCTTGCGGCGGTGTGCTGACCGAGCTCGTGCAAATCCCCGAATCCGCGAGCAACTAGCCGCCTCCTTCCATGAGTAATCCCACACCAACCGAACGCCTCCACGAGCTCCGCGAGAAGTCCCTCGAGGGCGGCGGCCAGCGGCGCATCGACAACCAGCACAAGAAGGGCAAGCTGACCGCACGCGAGCGTATCGATTTCCTTGTGGACGAGGGTTCCTTCGTCGAGCTCGATCGCTTTGTGGCACACCGCTGCACTGACTTCGGCATGGAGAACGAAGAGATCCTTGGCGACGGCGTCGTCACGGGGCACGCCCTGATCAAGGGCCGCCCGGTCTATCTGTACTCCCAGGACTTTACCGTGTTTGGTGGCTCGCTCTCGGAGACCTACGCCGAGAAGGTCTGCAAGATTATGGACATGGCCACGAAGAATGGCGTGCCCATCATCGGATTGAACGACTCGGGTGGTGCCCGCATTCAAGAGGGCGTGCGCAGCTTGGGAGGCTATGCCGAAATCTTCTGGCGTAACACACGCGCCTCGGGCGTCGTCCCCCAGATCTCTGCGATTCTCGGTCCCTGCGCGGGCGGAGCCGTATACAGCCCTGCCATTACCGACTTTATCGCGATGGTCGAAGAGACCTCGTACATGCACATCACCGGCCCCGATGTAGTGAAGACGGTTACCCATGAGGTCGTCACCTCTGAGGATCTTGGCGGCGCCGCGGTGCACGCATCGAAGTCCGGCGTGGCGCACTTCACGACCGTTGACGACCGGGCATGTATGCAGCTGATTCGTAAGATGCTGGCGTACTTGCCCCTGAACAATGCGGAGATGCCGCCGTTCATGGCCTCGGACGACCCCTCCGACCGTCTCTCGCCCGAGCTCGACACGCTGATCCCCGCGGATCCGACTAAGCCCTACGACATCCATGAGGTGATCTCACGGGTGATGGACGAGGAGTCGTTCTTCGAGGTGCACGCCGCCTATGCCATGAACATTGTGGTGGGCTTCGCGCGCCTTGGCGGCCACGTCGTCGGTGTCGTCGCGAACCAGCCCGCCATCCTTGCGGGTTGCCTGGACATCGAAGCATCGATTAAAGCCGCGCGCTTCGTGCGCTTCTGCGACGCATTCAATATCCCACTGATCGTCTTTGAAGACGTGCCGGGCTTCCTGCCGGGGACCGACCAAGAGCACCGCGGTATCATCAATCACGGCGCCAAGCTGCTCTACGCCTTTGCCGAGGCCACTGTGCCTAAGTTGACGGTCATAACGCGCAAGGCCTACGGCGGTGCCTATTGCGTGATGAACAGCAAGCACCTGCGGGCCGATCTGAACGTCGCGTGGCCAGGGGCCATGATTGCTGTGATGGGGGCCGAAGGTGCTGCCAAGATTATTCACCGCGGCGACATCGCCGGGGCCGATGACCAAGAGGCCGAACTGAAGAAGCGCACGGACGAATACGAGGAGAAGTTCAACAATCCTTATCGCGCCGCGCGCCGGGGCTTCGTCGACGACGTGATCGAGCCGAATGCAACGCGTCCCTACCTGATTCGCGCCCTCGAGCTGTTCCGCAGCAAGACCGAGGCCGGGCCGACGCGCAAGCACGGCAACATTCCCCTCTAAATCGCGCTTAGGAGACTACCTATGTTCAACAAAATCCTCATAGCGAACCGGGGCGAGATCGCCCTTCGCGTCATTCGAACTGCGCGCGAGCAGGGAATCCAGACGGTCGCGGTGTACTCCGAGGCCGACGCTTGTGCCTTGCACACGCGGCTCGCAGACGAAGCCATCGCCCTGGGCGGATTCATGCCATCCGAGTCGTACCTCGACATGGACAAGATTCTTGCAGCGGCCAAGAAGACCGGCGCCGAGGCAATCCATCCGGGCTATGGCTTCCTCTCAGAGAATGCCGAGTTCGCACGCCGTGTCGTGAAGGCAGGCATGGCTTGGATCGGTCCGCCACCTGACGCGATCACACAAATGGGTGACAAGATTGTCAGCCGCCAGATTATGAAGGCAGCCAACGTCCCTATGGTTCCCGGCATGACTGAGCCCGCCGCGGACGCCGCCGTCGCACGGGCCGCAGCTGATGAAATGGGCTACCCCGTGATGCTGAAGGCCGCCGCAGGTGGTGGTGGCAAGGGCATCCGTATCGTCCACAAGCCAGAAGAGCTCGAGAGCGCCTTCAAGACCGCCTCGGGCGAGGCTTTGGCCGGCTTCGGCGATGGCCGCATGTATGTCGAGCGCTATCTCGTCAACACCCGTCACATCGAAATCCAGGTGGTGTTTGACGCCCATGGTAACGGCGTGCACTACGGCGAGCGCGAGTGCTCCATGCAGCGCCGCCACCAGAAGCTGGTGGAAGAGTGCCCCTCGCCGGCGGTCTCGGTTGCCATGCGCGAGGAGATGGGTGCCGCCGCCCTGCGCGCTGGCGCCGCTGTGAACTACGAGGGCGCGGGCACGGTTGAGTTCCTCGCCTCGGGCGACGAGTTCTTCTTCCTTGAAATGAACACCCGTCTACAGGTTGAGCACCCAGTCACCGAGATGGTGACCGGCATCGACTTGGTCTGGGAGCAGCTGCGCGCAGCTGCCGGCGAGCAGCTTGGCTACGGCCAAGATGCGATCCACATGCGGGGCCATTCGATCGAGGTACGCCTCAACGCCGAAGACCCCAGCAACAACTACCTGCCTTCCATTGGCACCATCGGAAACGTGCGCATTCCAGGCGGTCCCTGGGTGCGCTTTGACTCGGGCATCTACCCAAACATGGAGGTCGGGCTAAACTACGACCCGATGCTGGGCAAGCTGATCGTTTGGGCGCCGGATCGTATGCAGGCGATCGCGCGTATGCGCCGCTCTCTAGAGGAGCTCAATATTGGTGGTGTGCGGACGAGCGCCGTGGCAGGGCTCGCCGTCATGAACGACAAGGGCTTCCAGGAGGGTGAGTTCCACACCCAGTATCTCGAGCAAATGGACCTGCAAGAGCCCGCATCCGAGCGCGACAAGGTCGTTGCCGCAGCTACAGCCATGCGCAGGTGGAAGCAGGCGAACCGCGCCGCCCTCTCTCCGAGAGACGCCGATCGCCTAGGCTGGCTCGCCCGTGGGCGCGTCGGCCAAGCCTCCCACCCGCACATCGCTGGCAGCACAGCTGGCTTCTCCCGCGAGGGCTCTCGCTCATGAAGTACTTTGTCAATGTAAACGGTCGCCCGATCGAAGTCGAGATTGTCGACCGCGCGGGCAAGACCGTGGTCACCATTGAAGGCGAGCGCGCGGACTTCAGTTATGAAGAGGTCGATCACGAGGGCCAGGTGGCGCTTGTGATGGATGAGTGTGGCTACGCCGTCTCCGTGGCCGGAAAGGGAAACGACTACCACGTCACCCTAGCCGGCCACGCCTACGCCGTGGAGATCGAGGACGAGCGCGAGCGCGCCGCCCACGCCGCTGCCCGTGACCGCGGTAAGGGGGGTGGCTTGGTTAAGGCAGTTATGCCGGGCGTCGTAGTCGAACTCTGCGTTGCCGAAGGCGACGTGGTCACCGAGGGCCAGCCCCTGCTGATCCTTGAGGCCATGAAGATGCAGAACGAGATCGGTGCACCCAGCGAGGGCCGAGTCAAGCGCATCCTCTGCAATGCCGGCGAGGCTGTCAGCGCTGGCGCCAAGCTCGTCGAACTCGAGGCCCTTCCCGATGCATAGCTTGTAGGAGTGGGGACGATGGGGAACTCACTCCGCAGCATCGGAGGTGGCGCAGTGATTTGGAATGCCTGCTAAACTAGGCCCCTCCGATACTCATCGGCTGCAGTAAAGATGCGAACTGCGGTTCTATGAGTAGGCAACTCGCTACTCCCGTTGGCCTAATCTCTTTGTTGCAGCTCGCTGCCGACAAGGCTGATCCGGGCCAGTAGACATTCCACACGAACGCGCCCAACATCTGAGAACGCCAGGCCCTCTAGTCATCGAAGACGAGGTCGCCATGAGAGTCCTGCACGAAGGGCTCCACGAGCAGCTTTTGGATGGCCGGGTGGCGATTAGGCCTCCTGATATGCTCTGAGAGCTTTATCCCACAGGGGCTTCTGCTTGTGGGCGGTATTTGACCTGGCGCCGATCGGCCCTAGCTGTGCGCTACCGGGGCGTGCTCTTTTGCGACTAGGGCAATGGTGCCCTCGACGATGGAGCTCAGCTCTTCGGGAATGCCACCGGACTTCCAAGCCAAGCTCATGCCCATGGCTGTATTTGCGATGATCTGGGCGCAGACCTCGGGGTCGCTGCCCGGTTTGAGCGTGCCCTGCTCGGCGGAGCGTACGAGAGCAAGTTCAAGGGCGGCCACGAGGGAGACCCGGAACTGGCTTGCGACCTTGCGCACCTCTTCATCGGTTGCCGCGAGCTCGAGCACCGAGTTCATCAGAAAGCAGCTGCGCCGGACTGCTTGTCCGGTAAGGCTGGAGGCGACAGAGCGCAGGTATATAGCGATTTCAGCCATAGCCGCATCTGGACGATTGAGAGGCGTAAGCGCGGCCTCTTGGAGCTCCTCGTTATAGAGGTCTAGGGTTCGCAGAAACAGCGTGCGCTTGTCCCCGAAGGTGTTGTACAGGCTCTGGCGCCCGATGTTCATCGAGTCGACCAGGTTCTGTATCGAGGTAGCCTCAAAGCCTTGGGTCCAGAAGAACTCCTTGGCGCTTTGGAGGGCAGTGGCTTCGTCAAAATTACGCGGGCGTGGTGTCATAGCGCCCATCTTCGGGGCTACTCAACCGTGCGCAAACGGTTCGTCATCGACAAAGCGACTGCGGCTAAAATAATGAGCCCACATTCCCAGATGAGAGACGGAACCCATGAAGAGCGCCCTAAGCATTAGTCTCGGGCGTCTTAGATGACTTCAGCCTAATCGTCCGCGATTTGGTTTCGAGTGCCTTGGATACCTGCCTTTAGCTGGGCCGGTAGATTCAAGGACAGGGCCTGGTCCAGGTAGATCAGGGCTTCGTCAAGACGGCCCATCTTCGTTAGGGAGTTGGCCAAGATTCCAATGGCGCCGACCTTCTGCATATCGGTCGAGGACACCGCTAGTGAGGCCTTACCCGCATCGACCGCTCCAGCGAGGTTACCCCAGATAAGACGTTTTTGGGCCAGACCAAGCAGGGCGGTGTGGCCGGGCTCAGGTGCGCCAAAGGAGGCCAGCTGGGCCGCGTACTTGGCGCCATCGGGGAAGTCGGGGTAGGTCGTCGCAAGGTGCGCAGAGATAGACCCCGCAAGGGCGACGTCACCCCATGCGGCTTGCCAGTCTGCTGCCAGGACCAAGGCATACATGTCTTCGCCGCCAGCCAGCTCATGCCAGCCTTCGATCTCGGCGGGTACTTCGCTCGACAGGCCAGCTTCCGACAGGGTGCGCAGTAGGTTGCGGCGCGCTGCGTCTAGAAGCTCGATGTCCAGGGGCTTTCCTTCTTCGGTGACGAGTCCTGCACAGGCCATCTTCCAGTTCTCGATGCCCTTGTCTAGGTCACCAGTGGCAATGTACGATTCGGCCAGCCAGGTCCGTAGGTTCGGGGCAGGGCGGAATCGCAGCATCTCCTCAGCCAGGGGAATCAGCTCCTCGTAGTCGCCGAGCTCACGCATGTTGCTGGCCAGGGTGTAGCGAGCAGCGTAGGTCACCTCGTTGGCTTCGGTGTAGAAGGTGAGGGCGGTCTTGAGCCGCTTGTCGATCTCGACCCGCGCTTCGAGGCGCTCGCGAGGGTCTGCGGGCAGGTTCTCGAGGGTGCCCTGGACCCAGGTCCAGTAAGTGCGGAAGATCTGCTCGGCGGTCATATCTTCGCCGTGCTGTTGGGCCTCCTCAGCGGTGGCGACAGCCTTCACAGGGTCGGTCATGAGCTCGGCGTCGGCACGCTGCAGCAGGAACTCAGCCAGCTCGATGCCAGTAAACGCGTCGGTCAGGCGGCTGTGCGCGTCATAGAGCTCCAGAGCCTCGCCAATGCGCTGGTCGCGACGCAGAAAGTCGCCGTAATAGCGCACGGCGAAGGCCGTGGGCTGGATCACGAGGCTAGCTTTGTAGTCCTCTTCCGCCTCGGGAGCCCGTTCCAATTTGAGCAGGGTCCGGGCGCGGTGGGTACGCAGGGATGGGCTGTCGTAGCCCTTGGCCAAAAGAGAGTCGAAATAGTCGAGGTTCGCCTGGGGCTGGTCTACGGCAGGATTAAAGGCGCGCAGGTTGGTGATGCGGTTGATCAGGTCAGAGGGGCCCGCCGAGATCCCGAAGGGCTCGGGGGAATAGGCCCAGTCTGCGTCTTCGAGTTGAATCTCCAAGGCGCGCTGGTAATGGTCAGCAGCTTCGCCAAAGTTGAGGTCCTCTTCGAGCACGCGGCCCAAGGCGACCTCAGCGCTCGTGTAGCTTGGGAAGATCTCGATTGCCCTGCGGTAGCTTGTCAAGGCAGTGCCGTAGAACGCGTCTTGCTCGAGGCCGAGCCCGTTGTTGTAGGCGGCCAGAGCAGAGTTAGGTGCGCCGGCTTCGACGCCCTGGACGTACTCTCGATTGGTCGTCCAGGCGTCGGCTTGGGCATAGGTCCAAGCGCCGCCGCCAAGGGCCAATACCAGGCCAGCAACTAGGCCAGCTTTTCCGCGCTTAGCCAGGAACATAGCCAGGATCAACAGCAAGAGTCCGGAGGGGAAGTAGAGCGCTCGCTCGGTGAACATCGTGTCGGTGGCGAACAGCACATTCGAGCCCAAGACCAAGGATCCCAAGAGAGCTAGCCAGAGTCCGGCGCGCAGCCCGCACCTCTTGGCCAATACAAAGGCAGCGCCAATCGAGACGACGAGCGCAAGGGCCGCAATGATGTTCATGGGAGAGAAGGCGCCCAGCACCTCGATCTGCCCTATGGAGTAGTCAGGGCTGAATCCCACCATGTCGCCGAGACCCTCTCCGCGGAGGGGGTTAAGGCCCAACATCACGGGCACCGAGACGATCAGCAAGCGCAGGCCGTTGGCAATGCGATCCATTCCACCGGACGCAAGCAGTGGGTTTAAGAACTGGGAGTTGACGGAGGACTCGACGGAGAGCCCGCCCATCACGGAAACACGCATGGCGATTACAACGGCGACGATGGCAACCAGGGTGGCCGCGGCGGGCAGCTTCTTCATGGCGAAGCGGAGGTCAACACGTCCGGCTTCAGGGTTGCGGCCTGCGTCCACTAAAAGGAAGAGGATGGGCAGCATGTAGGCGGTCTCGTTTGAGAGCCCAGCCAAGGCCACCAGAACGATGCAGCCCAGGAGCATGGGCACGTTAGCGAGGGGCTTGTCGCCGGCCTTCAACCACATCAACCAGGCGCCGAAGCTAAAGGCTGCGGCCAAGAGTTCGGAGATGCCGGCCACGTCGAAGATTGCAGCTCCGTGCACGGGCAGGGTCCCGAAGAGTGCGGCCGTAATCAACGCAGCCTTGTCGCTCTTGGTGAACTCGAAGGCCAGCAAGAACAGAAGCATCGTGGCGAGCACGTGGGACGCCAGGGTCAGCAGGTGGAATGGGAAGGCTGCGTCCTTGGGGTCAGCCGGGTTGTAGGGGCCGGACATGGAGCTTGCCATGCCTAGCACGAATAGGGGGACCGGGCGCCAGAGGGTACTCTCGGTATGGTGCTGTCCCCACCAGGGCGCGGTCAGTGTCTCGGAGAGACTGCTCGTTCCCCGTTGGATTCCCGACAAGGTCTCGTGCCCGATGACCAGAGTTACGCCATCGCCCACGAGCTTTGCACCGGTGGTGGAGGAGCCACTTGGGATCTCCGTGTCGACCGAGCCGAAGAGGTACGGCGTAAGGTAGAAGAGAATCGCGAGCACGATGGCGCCGATCATAAAGCCCGCGTTTGGGGCTGCGGCCTCATTGGTGGTCGCGTTGGCGGCTTCTGTGGCGTCGTAGTTCTGGTTGGTCATCGAAGAAAACGGGAGGGGACTTCCCCGTTGCTTGGTCCTGAGGGACGGAAAGGGCAATAGGTTGAGTTACGGGGCCTAAGTTTCGCTCGCTAGCGCACTTGGGGCGGATTCGATTGCTGAATTCTGTGGGGGATTGCCCCCCCCGAATATCGAATCACATCCTATATCGGTCGCCGTAGGCGAGAGAGTACGGCTTTTCCGCCCTTCTGTGAGGGAGGAATCGTGGTTCCGGGCTGCTAGCTCAGGGCTCTCCCTGGGTTCGATGCGGCTAGTCTCTGGCCTGTGCCGGACCCGAGGCGGAGAGTTGCGCCTCCAAAGCCGCTTTAGTGCGCTTAGAGATGATGCCAATCACGAGCAATGCCGCCAAGATTCCCGTAGCTAGCATGGCGTACTCCATTGGGCTTCGGGTCAGACTCTCGCCGCTCGAGGCCAGATCACCGACCGTCGAGCCGATGTAGCAAGTCAGCAGAGTCTGGGGTGCGATGGCCAGGGTCGTCGCAAGTGCGTGGCGCCAGAAGGTGATGCGCGTCGCCCCCAAGGCATAGCCAACCAGGGCATAGGGAAAGAGCGGCGATAGGCGAACCAGCGCGATCATGCCAAAGGACCTCTCATCGAGCACCGTGTCCAAGGCGGCTAGCATGGGGCGGCGTTGCTTGTGTCGCTCGACGAAATCCCGCGCAAAGAAGCGCCCCCCTAGAAAGCAGGCCATGGCCCCGAGCACCGCGCCAAACATGACTCCAGTAAATGAAGCCCACAGCCCAAACGCCAGGGCCATGGCATAGGCCAGCGCACTGGAGGCGGGGAGCATCAGCAAGCAAACCGGAATAAACAGCAAGCCAACCAGTAAGGCGCCGGGAGTCCCCTTTGACTCACCCCAAGCAGTCATGGAATCAAGCCACCCTTCTAGGGGCAGCCATTGGAAGCCGACTAAGCAGAGTGCCAAAATCACAACGGCCAGCAGCCGTACTCGGGTGGTCTTAGGTGGACCTTGGGGTGGGGAAGGCATCGTGCGGTTGAGCCTAACCGATGGCAAGAGTTGCTCTGGTCGCCAAGTCGCAGATAGATGGTCTCGAAGACCGGGCATCAGACGTAAACGAGTCGGTGTCTCCTCTGTCGGTGGTTAGCCTCAATCACCGATGGAACCGCTCACGCCAGGTCAAAGTGGGCGAGCACGTATCGCTGTGCGCTGTGGACGTAAACGGCGCTTTCAGTTCACAATGTAGAGGGGCTAAGAAGGTCACGGGGCGGCCGGCTGCCTTGGCAGTACGGTCGCGCAGATGATCGCAAACTAGCAGCTAGCGGGGGCTTAGCCCAGGAGGTCTCGGATCGCAGCTTCGGCGGCGGGGGCGTTGATGCCAAGTTGGTCTAGGACTAGGTCGCCGGGGGCGGAGGCGCCGAAGCGGTCGATGCCAACGGCTTTGCCCGCGCTGCCGATCCAGCGCTCCCAACCGAATGTTGTGCCCGCTTCCATGGAGACCCGGGCGGTGACGGCGGGGGGGAGGACCTTGTCGCGCCAAGCGGCGGGCTGCTCGGCGAAGAGCTCCCAGCTGGGCATGGAGACGACGCGGACGCCGATACCTGCGGCGACCAGGCTTTCCTGGGCGGCGAGGGCGCAGCCGATCTCGCTGCCAGTGGCGATCAGGATCGCCTGGGTGCCGAGGCTCTCGGGCGCATCCTTGAGGATGTAGGCACCCCGAGCTAGATCCTCGGCGGGCCCCATTTCGGCGCGGTCCAATGTCGCCATCTTTTGACGACTGAAGACTAGGGCAGTGGGGCTGCTTCGGTGAGCGACGGCGCTGCGCCAGGCCTCACGGGTCTCGTTGGCGTCGCCGGGGCGGATCACCGTCAAGCCGGGGATCGAGCGCAGGCTTGCCAGGTGTTCAACAGGCTGGTGCGTGGGACCGTCCTCGCCGACCGCGACCGAATCGTGGGTGAATACAAAGATCGCACCAAGCTTGTTCATGGCGGCCAAGCGGATGGCGGGTCGCATGTAGTCGGCGAACACGAAGAAGGTGCCGGTGAAATTCACCAGGCCGCCGTGGTAGGCGATACCGTTGGCGATCGCGCCCATGGCGTGCTCGCGGACGCCGTAGCGGATGTTGCGGCCGGTCGGGTTGGCATGGGAGAAGTCGCTGGATTCCACGATAGCGGTCTTGGTGGAGCAGGACAGGTCCGCGTCACCGCCGAGAAACGGCGCGAGGCCCGCGGCGATGGCTTGCAGCACCTTGTGACTAGACTCGCGGGTAGCGAGCCCGGGACCGGCCTCGAAGGTCGGAAGCTCGGCGTCCCAGCCCAAGGGCAGCTCGCCGGCGGCCATGGCGTCCCACTCACCGGCAAGGCCGGGGTTGGCCGCGCGCCAGGCTTGGAAGGTCTGCTTCCATGCCGCGTTCTTGGCCGCGCCCCGTGCACCGGCTTCGCGCCAGGCGTCCGTGGCCTCGGCGGCAACTTCGAAGTCGCCACCGGCCGCGCCAAGGGCGGCTTTCGTAGCGGTGAGCTCGTCGGCGCCAAGTGGCGAACCGTGGCTCGCCGCCGTGCCTGCCTTGTTCGGCGAGCCGTAGCCGATGGTGGTCTTGACCTCGATCAGGGTCGGGCGTGGATCGGACTTAGCGCTGGCCAGGGCAGCCTCGATGCCGTCGAAGTCAGTGTCGCCGTCGTCGATGCGAATGACCTGCCAACCGCACGCCTCAAAGCGCGGGGCGACACCCTCCACAAAGGAGAGGTCTAGGGGGCCATCCAGGGTGATGTCGTTGGAATCGTAGAGCACCGTCAGCTTGCCGAGCCCGAGCTTGCCCGCCAGGGACACGGCTTCATAGGCGATGCCCTCCATCAGGTCGCCGTCGCCCACGAGGGCGTAGGTCTGGTGGTCCACGACCGTGTGATCGCCGCGGTTGTAGCGGCCTGCCAGGAAGGTCTCGGCCACGGCCATGCCGACCGCATTCGTGACGCCTTGGCCCAGGGGCCCAGTGGTGCACTCGACGCCGGCAGTCTCCCCAAACTCCGGGTGCCCAGGAGTCTTACTGCCCCACTGGCGGAAGCTCTTAAGGTCGTCGAGGCTGACCTCGAAACCCGAGAGGTGCAAGAGGGCGTAGAGCAGCGAGCTGCCATGACCAGCCGACAGCACAAAGCGATCGCGGTCGGGCCAGGACGGATCCGCTGCGTCGAACTTCATCGCCTTGCGCCAGAGCACACTGGCCATGGGGGCGGCGCCAAGTGGCAAACCGGGGTGGCCCGAATTCGCCTTCTGGATCATGTCGATGGCGAGGGTGCGGACTGCGTTCGTACAGGTAAGGTCGAGGGTCGTCACGGAGGTCGTCATGGCGCGCGGGTTTTTAGGACTGCCTAAACAGCGGGGGAGATCCCTACGGGGATCCTAGGGGGAGAGCCAAGGCCTATACTAACGAGGCTCTTTCGAGGAATGAAGCGCGGCGCGGGGAATGGTGAAGGTGTTCCACAGGCCAGGGGATATCCTCAGGCTGTGGAAGTGACTTGTGACGATAAGCCGACCCGGCCACGGGTCATCGAGGTGCAGATTCGGGACGGCGAGGTGTCGGTTCGCGGGCTTGTGTTCCAGAGCGCCGTTTCCTACCTTGACGGCCTGGGCAGTCTTGGGGGCAGCGGCCTTGCCTTGGCGATGCTGGCCGGGCAGAGTGCGGATTCTGGCTGCTTGGCCGTCGCGGTGGGCGATGCGGTTGGGCGCGGCCTGCCCTCGTCTGGGCGCATTTGTCTGGCGGGCGTTTCGCCATTGACCGGGCTATTGGCCGAGGCCGCCCTAGGCGGCGACGCCGCGGGCTGCCTTGGGACCTTGGCCAAAGGACTGCTGCTGCGCGGCACGGGGGATCGCTCCGCACCTAAGCTCCTGTTGCTGGAGGTGCAGGACGACAAGCGGGGACAGGTCTCAGCTAGCCCAAAGGTCGTCGGCCGGCTGATTCCCGTAGAGCCAGGCAGCGACACGATGGACGGGGCCTGCCACAAGTTAGCCGAGCAGCTGAAGGCCGAGCGACCGCGCGCCGAGCTGGCGCTCCTAACCATTGGCCAGGCCGGCTTGGACGGCTCGCCCATGGCGATGGTGCGCACCGGCAAGAGCCACGTGAGCAGCGCCGGACGCGGCGGTTTGGGCGCGTTGATTGGCGCCATGGGCTTGTGCGGGATTGCGATTCGCGCGGCGGAACCCGCTGCAGATAAGTTGGAACCAAGCGCCCCCGGACAGAAGCGCAAGGCCCGGCCGAAGTTCGGCTTCTCCCAGAGCCCGCGCCTCGGCGAGCGCTCGAAGTCCGGCACCTTAGAGCTGTTCGGCGCATTCGCCGCCAGGGGCGAGTTGTCCGGGCGCAACTACTCCGAGTTCTTGGACGCGGCGGCCGGCGCGCGGCTCGCGAAAGAGGCCGAGAGCATGCAGAGCGAGCGCCACGGCTGCAAGGGCTGCAGCACTCCCTGTGGCTTGGTATTCGAGCGCCCGGGCCGCGTGAACAAGGGGACTTCGAGCGGCGAAGCGAAGCCCCAAGAGGGCGTGCGCAGCGCTGCGCGCTTTAGTGCATCGTGGGCCCTGGGCCCCAACCTGGGGCTCGATACCTTCGCCGAGTCCCTAGAGCTGCTGGCCTTGTGCGATGAGTACGGCATCGATGCGCGCGAGGCGGGTGCTTGCCTGGCCCTGCTCGCCATCGCTGCGGATGAGGGTCTCTCTATTCCTGAATGGATGCCTCAGACGGCACGCTTTGGCGATTTGGACGGTTTAGGAAGTGCGCTGGGGCACCTTCCCGCTATGGGGAGCTGTGCTCTGGCCCAAGCTCTTAAACTTGAGCACAGGCACTACCTAGCCCAGGGCGGCGCGGCGCGACCCGAGGGGAATTTCGCCAGCACCCTTGGCCAGATCGTCTGCACCGGGGGAAACGACCCCATGCGCGTGTTCCCGTTCCTGGTGGCCTCGCCGAACGAGCGCCAGAGCTTGCCAGACGGCACGCGGATCCCGAGTGACGCTCTGGATCCGCGCAGCCCCACGGCCAAGGGGCGCGTGGTGGCCTGGCACGAGGACCTCGCCGCGGCCTTGGACATCGCGGGCTTCTGCTGCTTCTCGGCCGCCGGCCTGATCGCCGACGGCGTGGCGACCTTGGACGAGCTGGGTACGTGGATCGCGCCCGCAGCCCTGGATAATTCTGGTCCGGGGCGGCCCTGGGCCCACGGCCAGACGAAGGGCGAACAACTGCTCGCCGCGGGGCGAGCCCTAGTGCTCGCGCGGCGGCTCTTCAACGAACAACTTCACCCAGAGCAGGCACCATTAGATGTGCCCGCTTGGGCTCGGGATGAGCTTGCCATGGAGGGCATGGCCGACGAGTATTACCTCGTGCGCGGTTTGGATTCCGAGGGACGCCTAGTGCCCAGCCAGTTGGAATGGATCGACTCCGACGGCGTGGGCGGCCAGCCGTCCGCTTGGGATCAGGCGCGCGCAGTTTTCGCAGGGGAGCGCGCCGAGGCGGCGAGCCCAAGTGCGTCGAATCTAGAAGCGCGTCAGCCTGTAAAGGGGGTCGCGCACCAAAGGCCCCATCGCACTTCGTCCCTGGTCACATTGATGGCTGGGGGCAGCCTTGGAGCAGCCCTTGGCCAGGGCGACTACGTCCTACCCCTCGAAGTGCCCGAACAACTTAGCGCGGTGCTGGAGAGGCTTGCATCCAGCGAGCCCAAGGCGCGGCCGCAGCTCTTCCATCGCGGTGGCATTCTGCCCACGGTCTGGCGCGACGGGCAGCGGCTCGATGCAGACGCGATCATCCATCCGGGGGACCGGCTAAACCTGCTTGTGGTCCTCGCTGGCGGCTAGCCTAAGCCTACTCCTCGCCCGGCGCCTCGGCTTCGATCTCATCCGTCTCTTCCTCGGCGGTATTGCTCAGCACCTCGATCGCTCGCGCCAAGTCGCGGATCGAGCGGGAGAGCTCCTGGCCCGCGCGGATCTTGCGCACAGAGACCAACGCCGTCGTTGCGGCCAGGGTCTTGGCGGGGTCCTTCGATCCCTTTTCCGCTAGGTAGTTCACGACCGAAACTGGGCCCGCTTCCGTGGCAACGAGCTTGAGGTCCATCAGCAGGTACATGTGGTCGGCTACGACCAAGGACGCGAGCACCGCGGCGGGATCCTTGGCAAGGTCCGTGCCCTGCATCTCGGGGGCGACCTCCAGCAGCTTGAACGCAGCGAGGTCGCTCAGGCTAGTCCAGCCGAGCTCGGTGTGGACGGGCACGCGGCCGAGCATAGTAAACGAGCTGACGGCCACCTTACGCTTGGTCTCCTCGAGGACCTTAGCGGTCGCGACGGCCGCGCCAACCACGGTGGTGGCGCGCTGCTTGAGCTTGAGGTCTGTGGCCGTCTCGCCGATGACCTTGCCGGTCTTCTCCGCGTACTCTGCGGCAGCACTCGTGAAGGTCTCGAGTGCTGACACCTCCGCCAAATAGTCCAGCTTCACCTGCTTGTCGAGGGCGAGGTCTTCGAGCGTCTTTGGGGTGGCGGCCTCGGGGTCGTCCGCGTCTTTGGCATCTTTGGGCCCTTGCTCGTCCGTGGCCGGCCCCGGCTCGGCAAAGTCAAGGCGCGCAAGCAGCCGGTCGAGCTCGGACTTTGCAAGGGGAGTCAACTCGGCACCCTTGGCCAGCAGCTCGCCAAGACTGCCCTGTAAGCGCGTCTTCGTACAGGCCGCACAGGTCGAGCCCAGGTAGATGACCTCATCGCAGTTTGTGCACTTGTGGGCGAGGTCCCGCTTTGCGTTGTTGTAGGTACAGATGGCGCAGTTGTCGCCTAGCAAGATCGGCTTCTCACAGGTCGCACAGGGGTGGCTGCGGTTCGCCTTCGCCTCCTTGGCGATGCAAGTCAGGCAACGCTTGCCAAAGTAGATCGTCTTGCCACAGGAAGCACAGTCGTCTTCGGTGGGGGCAGGGGCCTCGAGTGCTGCGGGCGCGGCGTCTGTGCGGGACGCGGGGACGACCAAGAAAAGCACGGCGAACAGGATCGGAATAACTTGCTTCATAGGACTCCATTCGCCGAACGGCGGTAGATCTTCAACGCCATCGTGGCGAAGTTGCGCGAACTATGACCCAAAATCAACGTAAGACTAAGCTCGGACACTTGCCATGCCCTCTCGCGGGCATCTAGCCGCGTTTCGGTCGCTTGGGCGGAAAGAAGGCCGCGTGCAAAACGTGGAAGGCAGCGCGGAAGATCTCGGACCGGTCAATCTTGGACGTGCCCAGTACGCGATCCTCGAACAGGATCGGCGTCTCGCCTATGCGGAATTTCGAGCGGTGGATGCGATACACCATCTCCTCCAGAAACGAGTAGCCGGACGAGCGGATCTCGTGGGTGTTGATTGTCTCCAGGACCTCACGGCTGTAACAGCGGAAGCCCGAGGTGCAGTCCTTCGTGGGCAGGCGCAGCAGGATCCGCGTGTAGAAGTTGGCGAACCTCGACAGGAAGCGCCGGTGAAAAGGCCAGTTCGCAATGCCGCCGCCGGGTACGTAGCGCGATCCGATCATCACATCGTGATCCGCCATGCCAGCAAGTATGTTCGGCAGGTAGCTGGGCTTGTGGCTGAAGTCGCAATCCATGGTCAGCACTTGGTCGAAGCCCTCCCGCAGCCCGTAGTCGAAGCCCGCCAGGTACGCGGTCCCCAAGCCAAGTTTTCCGGCCCTGCGTAGCAGCCGGGCCCGGGGCTCATCCACGCCCTTCGCCTGGACCAAATCCCCGGTCCCATCGGGGCTGCCATCGTCGACCACAAGCACCTCAAGGCTGGGATCTTGGGCCAGGACCTCGTCGATCATGGCGAGGACATTCTCCGCTTCGTTGTAGGTTGGGAGGACGACGAGGGACTTCAAGGGGGAGCGTTGGGGTGGACAGAGGCGGGCGTGTAGGGCCTAGTTTTGCAATCTAAGTGACCCGAGGGGAGATAAATGTTCCCACAACTGTGCCCATCAGGGCCGATTTCTACCCCCTAGGGCAAGCATCGGGCCCAGCCTCGGGCAGAATGTCCCTAGTGATGCTTCCCCTCGACACATCCAATGGCCATTCGGACACCCTCTATCCGGTCTTGATCCTCAAGACCGCCGCCCTTGGGGACGTTCTGCGCACCACGTCGATCCTGCCCGGGCTGGCCGCACGAGCCAGTGCCGAGGGCCGCGAGCTCCGGGTGACCTGGCTGACGGCCAAGGGAGCCGAGGAGCTGCTGCTTGGCCACGAGCTGGTGGATGAGGTCTTGACCGTCGAGCTGGGGGCCCCCGACTCGATGGCGTCGACTCTACAGCGTCTGCACTCGACGCGCTGGAGCCGCGTGCTGTCCTTCGACGATGAAGCCCCGCTCTGCGCGATTGCGACAGCCGTGGGACGGGATCGCGTCTCGGGGGCCTACCTCGACGGGGCCGGAAAGCTGGCCTATACCGAGGACGTCGCGCCTTGGTTCGACATGGGCCTAATCTCGGTCTTTGGCAAGGATGAGGCGGACCGGCTTAAGGTCACAAACCAGAGGTCGCACCCCGAGATCTTCGCCGACATGATTGGTGTCGAGCCTGGAGAGCCCGGACTTGAGTTGCCTTCAAGTGCCCTGATTCGTGCCAAATCGATTGTCTCAGGGCTTTCTGGGCCTTTGATCGGACTGAACACGGGCGCCGGTGGACGCTGGACATCGAAGTCCCTTCCCGAAGAGCGGGTGGTGGATGTTGCCCGTGAGATCGACGCTCACTGGCAGCGCACCCACGGCGCGCGGCCGACCTTCGTGCTGCTCGGCGGCCCCGAGGAGGTCGAGCGCCACGGACGTCTCTTGGCCAGCCTGGAGGGCTGCGTCTCCGTCTTTGACGCCAAGACCGACAACGGCTTGCTGGACTTCGCGGCCTTGATCGATGGGCTTGATCTCTTGGTAACCAGCGACAGTCTAGCCATGCACATGGCGATTGCCCGCCGCCGCCAGGTCGTCGCCTTCTTTGCACCGACCTCGGCCGCGGAGATCGATCTCTTCGGCCGCGGCGTCAAGGTCCGGAGTACCGCGCCGGACTATTGCTCCTACAAACGCGACGCCGACCGCTCGACGCTGACTACCGAGCGCCTAGTTACGGCAGCCTTGGGTTGCCTGGAAGATCCGCCGAGTTAGCTCGCACCGTCCCTTGCTTGGGCCGCATCTCCATTGAGCCATCGTCTCTAACACCAAGACTGGAAAGCCCGGGCGTGTCTCAGATGTCGCCGAGCTTGTCCTGATGCCTTAGGTGACGCGGCTGTCCAGAGCGGGCGGCTTGTTTAGGATCTGGAACTAGAGCTTGTCCAAGATGTGCTCAACGATGGCCTCGACGCCCGTGGTGGTGAGGGTTGGTAGCAACACCGCGGCGTAGCCCGTTTCGTGACCTGGTGCCCAGAGTGCGTTGCGGTACCAGGGGCGACCGGGCAAGCCGCTTGGCATGGCTAGGGCCTGGTAGAGCCGCGGGGCGGACTCGCCCAGGTCGCCGTCGGTTGCGGCTTGGGCGAGCTGTTCGAGGGCGGCTTGGACCTGGGCGATGGCGCTGGCGTCGCCGTCTGCTGCGCCCAGTGCGCGGGCCAATTCCGTGGCAGCCCGGGCGGCGTCGAAGCTGTCGCGGCCTTGGTCCGTGAACTCGGTCAAGAGCCCGGCAAAGAGCTCGCCGGCCTTCTCGTGGCCGGCCCAGGTCGGGTCCAGGAAGCGGTCCATTTGGCCGAAGTCGTCGAAGGCGGTGTGGTATTGGCCGCCGCCGTTGCCGCCGAAGCCCATGTCCAGGACGGGGATGCCCAGGTGGTGCAGGAAGACGGTGTAGTCCGAGCCCGAGCCCGGCAGGCCCAGGTGGGGCAGGTCGGTCTTGGGCATGCCGTCAGGGTCGAAGCCGGCCCAGTCGTTGCGCAGGGTCGCGTCGGCAGTCTTGGGCGATGCAATCCGGCCCAGGGCCTGGCTCAGGACCAGCTCCAGTCCGGGCGTTCCCGAGACGCGGAAGTTCAGCCCGCTGACACAGGCGTCGCCGTTGAGGTAGGCGAGGCAGCGCTCTTGGATCTCATCGGCGAAGGCCTCGCCGTACTCGGTGCTGCCCATCAGACCGGACTCCTCGCCGTCCCAAAATGCGAGGCGCAGCTCGTTCTTCGGGCGCCATCCGGCTGCGTACTTTGCGCCCAGGTGCTGGGCCGCGCGCACCAAACTCACGACGCCCGAACCCGAATCCTGGGCGCCTCGGACCCAAGCATCCCGGTGGGTGCCCGCCATGACGAAGTCGCCGGTCCAATCCGGTGCGGGCTTGAGGCTGCCGATCACATTGTAGAGGGCGCGTCGCTCGACCAGCATGTCCAGCTCTAGGCGCACGGTGACCTCGGCGCCCGTGGCGAGCTGCTCGATCAACAGCTCGGCGTGGCGCGAGCCGAGGGGCACGGACGGGATCTTGGGCAGGCGCGCGGTGAGGGCATCGCCGTCCAGGGGAGCCGCGTCCGGCGACTCGTTGGATCCGGCGGTAGCGGTGCCTTCGGTGCTCCACAAGGGCGAGGCGAAGCCCGGCGTCGACGGGTCCCCCGGAGCGGTGGTGAGGGACAGGATCGAGCCGCGCTGGGCGTCGAGGGCGGGCTTCCAGGGACCCTTCGGGTACGTGTCGCCCTTGGCCGGTCCGTCCTCGGCACTGGGGGTGAAGATCAGGCACGCCGCGCAGCCGTACTCGGCGGCCAGGGCGACCTTGACGCCGCGGTAGGCGCCGCCGTAGCGAGCCAAGGCGACGGTGCCGGTCAGGTCCACGCCGCTGGCCACCAGGGCCTCGAAGTCCGCGCGCAGGCCGCGGCCCACATCCACGACGCGGCCCTCGCCCACGCCGGACTTGGCCCAGGCGTGGTACAGGGGCACGTCGCCCGGGGGCACGGCGTCCGCATCGAAGCGGTCCCGGCGGCGCAGCAGCTCGCGGCCGTCGACGGTGGCGGACAGGTCGATGGAGCGCGGCAGAGAGAGCAGCACGCCGCGGGTCTCGATGCCGACCTCGAAGCCGGCCTTGCGCAGCTCTTCCGCGACCCAGTTCGCCGCGTGCAGGGAGCCCGCAGTCCCCGCGAGTCTTGGCACCGCGCACAGGTCCATGGACAGGGCCCGGGACGGCGGCGCCAGGGCAGAGGGGACGGGCGCTAGCACCTTACCTGGGGCCGCAGTCGCCGGCTGAGGTGCGCTCGGG
This sequence comes from Planctomycetota bacterium, assembly GCA_029250885.1. Lineage (GTDB taxonomy): Bacteria > Planctomycetota > UBA1135 > UBA1135 > CALBMX01. The sequence continues at coordinate 20,206 of JAQXEK010000014.1, read as the reverse complement.
TCATGGGCCGCGATCGCGGGGACGAATCCAAGGCCGAAGACAAGGGCGGCGGAGCAAGCGAGAACGACGGGAGAGGCTAGATTCATAGGGCCGTATCCTACGCTTTCGCAGGGGATATTCGAGGCTAGACTCAGCCCGGTGGCTTTGACTTGGCCTGGAAGTTGCACTTGCTGCGGACCCTGGGATTTGCGCGTTCGTTGAACGGGATCGATGCCATTTAGCTATGGTTTTAAGATGGAAACGACACCTGCATTCACCGCTGTGATCTTCGACCTCGACGGCACCCTGGTGGCCACGGACCAGTTCTGGATCCCCGCCGCCCGCGCCGCGACCCGGCGTGTGTTCGCCGAGCGGGGGATCACCCTAGAACAACCTAGCGGAAACGAGTGGATGCGGCTGGTCGGCTATCCAATGCGCGTTGGCCTGCGCATTGTGCTGCCGGACCTTGACGATGACTCCATGGACGCTCTGCACATCGCGTGCATTGAAGAGGAGGAGAAGGAGCTGCGCAAGGGCCGCGCTGCTCTGTTGCCCGGCTGCCGAGAGATGCTCCAGCACCTCAAGGAGCAAGGCGTGCAGCTCGGTATCGCGAGCAACTGCGGCAAGGACTACCTAGTGCACATGATGGAGGCCCTTGGCCTGCAAGAGTGGATCGAAGAGGCCCGCTGCCTAGACACGCCGGGCATCCGTGACAAGTCCGAGATGGTGGCGGACCTGCTGCTGCACTTCGGCACACAGAGCGCAGTCATGGTTGGCGACCGCGCCGGCGACATGGTCGCTGGCCGCGCCAGCGACCTGCCATGCATCGCCTATACCGGGGCCTTCGGCGACCCCATCGAAGCCATGGATGCGGACGCCGAGATCGAGCACCTTGTCGATCTGGTACCGCTGCTCGAGTCCGGCAGGCTCGTGGCGCCGCGAGTCTAGGTTCATGCCGAAGACCATGTCGATTGGGCCTAGCTAGAGCCGAGCTTCACAGTGCGTACATAGGGGCTCGGAGATAAAGTGCGGTCCCGTACTTTATGCATCTTGGGCTGCGGGTCGGTTTGAGACCGATTGAGGGATTTTGGGCACAAGTTGTGGCCCGAAAGTGGACTGCTAAGGACATGGGGGCGGGGTCGGAGTCGGTTTCTCTAACTATCTCCGTAATATTGACGGGCAGGATGGGTAACTTTCGTTGGTTGCTTCGGGTGGACACTTCTCGACCCGGTCATTGGCCGGTCTTTCGATGAGAAGCAGACTTCCGGCATGCCGTGCTTTGGAAGGGGCTGCCCTTTGGCCCGAGGGAGATCTTGATTGCGCCTGCGAGTCGCTCGAACCCGCAGGCGCATCTTCCTTACCCCGCCTTGGCTATAAAAAGCGGCTTGGCTGATCCAAGATCGTCCCGTAGCTGCCACCAAGGTTGCAATGAGAGCAACTGCTCCCTAGAAAAGTTGCGCTTGTCGCTTAGAAGCGGCATCCTGAAAGGGCCCAAGGGGCTGGCGGATTCACGTTGGCCCGATTACTTCTTGCTCCATACTCTCTCAGATCATGAGCAGCTCTGTTCTCGGTAGTCCCGAACGCCCACTGCGCGTCGCCATCATTGGATCTGGTCCTTCAGGGTTTTACGCTGTAGATGCCCTGTTCAAGACGGAAGGGTTGCATGTTCGGTGTGACGTGTTTGACCGCTTGCCCATGCCCTACGGGCTCGTTCGCGGTGGGGTGGCGCCGGACCACCAGAAAATGAAGGGCGTCACGCGGTCCTACGAGAAGATTGCGACGGATGACCGATTTCGTTTCTTCGGAAACGTCACCCTAGGTGAAGACCTCACGGTGAGTGACCTGAACGAGCACTATGATCAGATTGTTTACGCCGTCGGCAATGAGGAAGCCCGAGAGCTGGGGATCCCTGGTGAGGACCTAGCGGGGGTTTGCTCGGCGACAGAGTTCGTCTACTGGTACAACGGGCACCCAGACTTCTGCGACCGCAAGTTTGACCTGAGCAACGCACGACGCGTGGCGGTAGTGGGAAATGGCAACGTTGCGATCGATGTCTGTCGCATCCTAATTCAGGATCCGGAACGACTCGCCTCGACCGACATTGCCGACTATGCCCTAGAGGCATTGCGCTCAAGTACAGTCGAGGAGGTCATCCTGCTTGGGCGTCGAGGTCCAGCTCAGGTGGCCTTCTCGCCAAAAGAGATCAAGGAGCTTGCGGAGTTGGAAGGAGTGGACCTCTTCGTCAGGCCAGGCCCCATGGACTTAGACCCGGTATCTCGCCAATGGCTAGGGGGCGGAGCAGCTCCGAGTTCGGCAGCAAAGAATGTAGCGTTCCTTACCGAGGCCTCAAAAAAAGAGGGCACAGGCGGGCGCCGGCTAGATTGTCGATTCCTCGTCTCCCCTGTTGAACTGGTTGGAGTCGACGGAGTCCTGGCTGGGCTGCGCTTGCAGCGAAACGAGATCGTAGCCACGGAAGACGGGACGCCCCGGCCCAAGGGGAGCGACGTACACGTCAATCTAGACGTGCAGATGGTCTTTAAAGCGATTGGCTACAGGGGGACTGCAATCCCAGGCGTCCCGTTCCGAGAAGATTGGGGGATTATCCCAAATGAGGAGGGCCGGGTGATCAGCGGCGAAGAGACGGTTGCCCAGCAGTATGTTGTCGGCTGGGCCAAGCGCGGTCCTTCAGGCCTTATCGGATCAAACAACCCTGACTCGAAGGCAACGGTGAAGAAGATGGTAGAGGACATCCCCGGGGTCAAGGTCGAACCTCTCGATGAGGCAGAGGCCGAGGGTATCTGCGATCTGTTTCGTTCGCGCGGAGTGCGCTACGTGACCTTTTCGGATTGGCAAAAAATCGACAAGCTCGAGCTACAGCGCGGCGAAGCATCCGGGCAGGTTCGCACCAAATTTACACGGGTCGAAGATCTACTAAGCGCCTTGGATAGCCTAGAGCAGGTCACCTAATCGACGGCTAGAGGAGCCGCTGCTTAAGAAGCCTCGAGCCGGGCCAGGTCCGGGTCACTTGGGGCGGAACGAGAGCCAAGCTGCAAGGCTATCGACAGGCGCTTCGGAGGCCACCGTATCCATGGTAGAGGGCGCTGCATCGGACTCTTGTCTCGCCGCGATGGGCCCGATGGACAGTGCGGCTAGCTGCCGGAGCTCATCGCGCTGCTGGTTGGCACTCTTTCCGCCTATGGGGGCCTCGGGGGCCTTCTCTGGTAGGGACTCGACGGCGAGTCGAGACCAAATGCCGACGCCTGACTCGCCTGGGCCTGCAGGGCGGTGGGTAAACGTAGCGGCGGCTTCGGCTTCGGGGAGAACTGCAACGATTGCAGGGCCGCGGTCGGGGATACCGAAGGGTGCCGTGCTCTTGGACTGTGCAACGAAAACACCCGGGCGAACAAGCCCAATCAGGGGGACGGGTGAGCACTCTCCACGGACTTGGAATCCCAAGCAGCAGTTGCCATCCAAGAACTCGGAGAGACCGTCGACGAAAAGGTCTTCCCCTAGAACTTCGATCAATAGGCCCGGGCATAGAGCGCGCTCGGCAAGGCTCCAGTGGTGGAAGTCGTAACGCGCGAGTCTATCTGCTTCGTCGGGGGGCGTGGGCGCGCCAGCCTTTGCTAGGGACGCGGAATGGGCAGCAGAGAATGCTCGGCCTATGCGCCCGAAAGCTTGACCCACAGCCTTGTGAACACTGGCTCCAGGGGAGACCCGGACTCGGTACAGATCGTCACCCATCTCCAGGAGCTCGACCAGGACATTGCGCGCCTCGCGAATACGTAACTGTTCAGCCGTGTCTTGGCCGCGTGGCTGAAAGAGGGCACCAAAGCTAGAGGCATCCACACAGCCGTTTTGGAATTGTCCGGAGAGCTCCTCGTGATCTACTTCAGACTCGAGCAAGCTGCGAAGCTGCTCGGAAGCAGAGACAAGCGCAGCACGGAAAGCCCGGCGCGTGGCGCCGAGCTTAGCATCAAGTTCCAAAGCAGAATCAAACAGCAAAGCGATCGAACTCGATCTCGATGTTGGCCATCTTCTCTTCGGTGGTGAAGTCTTTCCCCCTACGGAGCTCGTCGTAGGTGGGGATGTCTTCGTTCTTGTAGAACAACCCGAGGGGGATGTGGGAGGTCATATCCGTGAGTGCGCGGGCAGCGTCGAGGTCCGACGGGTCGTGCTCCATCTGATTCTTGTACATCTTCTGAACCTTCGCATCCGTGATGCCGTTCTCGTGGTTCAGGATCATCATCTCATCGGGAGTCTTCACCTTCGCATCCATGATGTCGACGGTCCACTTCGGGCAGCGCTGCAGGATGCGGATGAACGAAAGGCCCTTGTGCTTTTGGGCCGCCTTCATCGTCGCGAGCAGGTGAGCGGGGATCCAGTCGGCAGTCTGGGCGACGAACGAAGCGTTCGCGACACCTAGGGTTACCGCGATCGGGTGCAGCGGGTTGAGATAGCTGCCCTGGGGCTGTGTGTTGGTCACGTATTTCACCGGTGTGGTCGGTGAGGTCTGCTTCTTAGTCAGACCGTAGATGTTGTTGTCCAGTAGCAGCACGGTCAGGTTGGTGTTGTAGCGGACACCGTGGATCCAGTGTCCAGCACCAATCGATGTGCAGTCTCCATCTCCCATGACAACAAAGACGTTTAGGTCAGGGCGTCGCATCTTTGCGCCAAGAGCCAAGGGCAAAGCGCGCCCGTGGATACCGTGGAATCCGTAGGTCTTTAGGTAGTGGGGGAAGCGAGCCGAGCAGCCGATACCGGAGACAAAGAGGGTCTTCTCCGGCACGAGTTGCTCGGATTCAAGGAAGCGGCGCGTAGTGGCAAGAATCGAGAAGTCGCCACATCCCGGGCACCATCTCGCTGCCGGTCCCTTGTAGTCGTTAGCCTTAAATACGCGCTCGTCGGGAGCGCCGCTGATGTCGAGTAGTGAAGTGTCCATAGTGATTATTGTGTGCTGGTGACTTAGGCCTTAGGGATGTTGCTCTCGATGACTTTGAGCAGCAGTTCAGGCTGCAGCGGGGCGCCGGGAACTTTACCCCAACTACCGCAGTCGATGAGGAGTTGGCCCCTAAGCAGCATAGCCAGCTGGCCGCGGCGACGGTTGTCCTTCGTGATGTGCGGGGCGTCCGGGTCGTCGGAGTAGTTGATTTCCACGGCCAGGATCTTCTTGAACCTCTCGCAGACCGCGCTGATGCCCGGCTGCAATGGGGACAAGAAGGTGAGGTGCAAGCTCGAGGCTTTCAGGCCCTTTGCCCGGGCACGATCCACGGCCTCTTCAATACTTCCGCGAGTCGAGCCCCATCCGATAATGAGGATGTCGCCCTCGTCGCCACCGTGGGGGATAGGAGCGTTGAGAGTCTCCCCAAAGACCGCGATCTTCCGGCTGCGCATCGCGTGCGCGAGCTCGTTTTTCTGCGGCTCGTAGTTGACCGTGCTGTTCTCATCGTGGTTGAGGCCGGTCACTGTGTGTTCACCGCCGCGCTGTCCTGGGATGAAGCGCTTGGAGAGCCCCGTGTCCAGATCCCATTCGTAGGGGCGAGAATCCGGGTCAACGGGCGTCTGGTCCGGAGGACCAGCCATCCAGCTTGCCTCGAGCTTCGGACGCTCAAAGGGCGTCACACCCGTGGCTAGGTTGGCGTCGCTCAAGATAAAGACCGTCGTTCGCAGGGTCTCGGCTATTTGGCGCGCCGTGGTCATGATGTGGAAGCACTCTTCAATCGTTGAAGGCGCGATCACAACCTTGGGCCCATCGCCGGGCTGACCGTAAAGCACACACAGGAGATCCGACTGCTCGACCTTGGTCGGCAGTCCCGTGCTAGGTCCACCGCGCTGCACGTTGATGACCACAAGGGGGATCTCTGCCATGAGGGCGAGGCCGATAAACTCGGCCTTGAGAGCCAAGCCGGGACCCGATGTGATGGTCATGGCCGTCTTGCCCGCGTAGCTCGCGCCGAGGGCAACGCCGATGGCTCCAATCTCGTCCTCGGCTTGATGGACTACGCCGCCGAAGTTGTCGTAGACCTCTGCGAGGTAGTGGGACAAAGACGATGCCGGGGTGATGGGGTACATGGCACAGACGTCGATGCCCGCTGCAAGGGCGCCCATGCCGAAGGCTTCGTTGCCGTTCATGACCACCAGCTCACTCGTGGGCGGAGTCGCCGGTACGAGGAAGCGGAAGTCAAGGTTCTCGGCGGCCCAGGCGATTCCAGCCTCGAGTAGCTGGTGGTTGGCATCGGTTACCGCCTGAGGCTTCTTGCGGAAGGCCATGGCGATCTGATCCTTGGCGATCTCTACGTCGCGGTCGTAGATGTGGCACAGCACACCAAGGGCGAACATGTTCTTACCACGCTTGGGGTTCTCCACGATCTTGAGGGTCTCGTCTTCCAGGGGAACCATGATCCACTGGTAGCCCTTCGTGGACATCTCCTCCATGGCGGCGTCCCATTCGGCGACCACCTTGGGGTTCTTGTGCACACTCCACTTCGAGTCGATCAGGATAATGCAGTCGTCGGCCAGGGAGTTCACCCGGTGGCGCGAGAGCAAAACCTGTTCGTTGAAGGCAATCACTAGCTTCACGGAATCACCCGCGTTAGTGACCTTGTTCTGGCCAATGCGGATCCCCACGCCACTGGTACTGCCAGGGGTTCTGGGGGGTGGCTCGATCTCGGCGGGGATGATCTCCACCGTCCAAGCACCGTTGCCCATCTTGGCGGAAAGGGAGCCAAAGCCCTGGCCACACTTCTGTGCGCCCTCGCCGGCGTCGGAGACGACTTCGCAGCTGTGGTCGGTAAAGGTCTGATCGCCAAGGCCAGTGATGACCTTGACGTACTCTTCTTGGGCGCCCTCGGAGGACGCAGACGGAGAAGTGCTCATTTGGTTTCGTGGCCAATCTTGTAGGCAAGTTTTGCCTAGTCAGAGGCTTGGTGATTCCTTTTTCGGTGGCGTTGGGCCCATTTGGGACAAGCGAGTCCCTTGAGTTGGGGAGGTCCAGAGCTCTGTAGCCATTGCGGAATGACACAGGGCGCCTTTGTCTTAGAGCAAGCCATCATATCCTCCCTAGCATAGGGCCATGTTGATAATCGAAGGGAATGCCCTCCAATCCGAACCTGGTTACGTGATTCTTATTCTAGCGATGCGCGCGGTGGGCGCCCAACCTCACACCTCGCGCGGAGCGCCTAGCCAAGCCCCTACTCACCCCAAGGCAACCGACAGCAAGATTCAAAAAGACCCCACCCCTTGCACACCCTCCCACCTTTTTCTACACTCACCCGCTTGCCACCACCTGGGATTGTGTCCCAAGAGGCGGCCAGCGTCCCCTAGCCGTCTCCAGGCCACGGACCACCCACTGCCAAGTTATGGAACAAACACTTCCCCAGCGTCTTCAGAAGTCGGTTGCCGGCTCTTTCCACAAGACCGCTCTGTTGCAGAAGCGCGTGCGCGAGATCGTTCGCGGCGCCGCTCCTCTGATCGAGACTCGCGAGACCAACCCCATCAAGATCGCCTTCCTGGAAATGGAGCGTGGCTTGATCGAGTTGATCCCCGAGGAAGACCAGCCGCTCCTCTAGCGCGGCTCCGAGCCATGTTCGGGCTCGAAGGACGAAATGCCCAGAGCTTGGGCTACCTCCTAATCGGCGCAATGGCCCTTGGCTTCGCCGCTTGTGTGGAAGATGCGCCCGCACTTTCCGAGCCGGCCCCCTTGGTGCTCTGGATCGAAGTCGACACCCTGCGCGCCGACGCCCTCGGCTGCTACGGTGCGGGCCTGCTTGGTCCCGGCTCGCCGGACCTGACGCCCAACCTCGACGCCCTCGCCGCCGAGGGCCTGCGCTTCGACGCAGCCTACTCGACCGCGCCTTGGACCCTGCCCAGTCTCGCCAGCGCCTTTACGGGAAAGTGGCCCTGGGATCATGGCACAACGAAGCTACTTGCGAAACTTGGTCAAGGTCACGTGACGATTGCCGAGCGCATGCAGGGCGCCGGCTACCGGACGGCCGGGGTCATGACAAATTTCGTGGCCACCAGCACCTACGGCTTTGACCAGGGCTTCGATCTCTGGGACGACAGCTTGGCCCTTGGACACCAGGGCTCCACGTCCATGGAGGCCACGGATCTGTTGCTCGATCAATACGACGAACTCGCTAAGGGCGACCAGCCTATTTTTCTATTCGAGCTTCTTTTTGAGCCCCATTGGCGGTATGAAGCGCATCACGACCTAGCCCCCGACATCGATCCCGATAGCCGAATGCCGCAGGTCGAGGATATCGCAGAAGCCCGCAGGCTGCTTGCCAGCGGTGAGCTAAGCGACGTCGAACTAGAGGAATTGCGCAGGCTCTATGCGGGCGAGGTAGCCCAGGTGGACGCGTCCATCGGCAAGCTCATCGATGGTCTCAAGCAACGCGGAGCTTGGGAGGATGCCCTTGTGATCTTCACGGCAGATCACGGTGAACTTATCGGGGAAGAGGGCTGGATCGGCCACACGAAATCTCTGTCCGACCAGCTCGTTCGCGTGCCCTTGATTTGGAAGCTGCCCCAGGGGCAGGCTTGGCCTGACGCAAGAGGCACACGCGGCCAGGTCGTCACGACACCGGTGAGCCAGGTGGACCTGTACAGCACCCTGCTCGAGCTCGTGGGGGCTGAGCCAGCAAGCGAGCACATACCAAGTCGATCCTTCGCAGATCTACTGCTTGGGGGCGATGGGGCCGCGGACTTTGAACCCCGTGAAGACCTCTTCCTTCATGTGGATTTTAAGCCGCTCAAGTCCGGACCCGACTCCTTGGTCAAGCGCGCTCACAAATGGGGCGTCGTGAAGGCGAGCGACGGATCAAAGTGGACGGTGGATCACCTGGCCCCCGGCGGTCCGAAGGGCATGCTGGTCGACCCGAATCTAGACAGCGGGGAAGCCGTCGACCTGAGCGCAGAGCGAGACGAACTCGAGCTTGGAGAGTACTGGCGCCTTGAGGGACTCGTGCCCCGGGCTTTGGGCGCCAAGAGCGGCGGGGAGCCGCGATGAGTCGTGGACTTTGGCCGGGGCTCATCTGCTTGACTGGTCTTTGGGCCTGCGACAGCTCACCGACCGCGAGCCCGCATCCCAATGTTGTGCTGGTCGTGGTAGACACCCTGCGCATGGACCACACCAACTTGGGTGGCTACAGCCGCCCAACCACCCCGTTCCTGGCCGAGCTCACCGCCAACGGCGCGACCTCCCTGACCCAAGTGCGCGCCGCTGCCCCTTGGACCAAGCCCAGTGTCGCCTCCCTGTTCACAGGGCTCGCCCCTGGAGCCCACGGCGTGGTCGAGCACCCGGACCGACTGCACTCGGACCACCGCACCTTGGCGGAGACCTACCAGGCCGCCGGTTACCAGACCGCGGGCTTCCAGACTAACGTGCTGCTCTCCAGCGTTTTTGGCTACGACCAGGGCTTTGATTCGTACAACGAGGACCACCTCGCGACCCACGACCGCTCTACTGGCGCCGAACTCAACACGGCCGTGGCGACCTGGCTGGATGAGGACCGGGATGGGGGCGAGCCCTTCTTTCTCTACGTCCATCACTTTGAGCCACACTTCGAATACCTGCGCTCCGGGGACGAGTGGGGAGGCACCTACGACGGTCAATTGACCGGCGCCGAGAAGATGAACCAGCTTATTGCTGTGACGGATCAGATGGAAGCGGCAGACGTGGCCTTCTTGGTCGATCGCTATGACGCCGAGGTGCGCTACCAGGACCAGCTTTTAGCCGAGCTCTGGGCTTCCTTTGGACAGCGCGGCTTGCAGGAGAACACGATCTTCGTTGTGACGTCAGACCATGGCGAAGAGTTCAAAGATCACGGTCAGCTCTCCCATCAGTACACGCTGTACGATGAGCTCGTTCGGGTTCCCCTGATTGTTTTAGGTCCTGAGTTAGAGCTCTATTCCGCGATTGGGGCATACCAAAGCCTCACGAACCTAGGTGCGAACTTACTGGAGTGGAGCTCTCTTGAGCATGACTTTCCGGGGACCGCCTATGATCGGGAACTAGGCGAGGATCCGGTTGTGTCTAGCAGTGTGTGTTGGGATTCCAAGGGACAGAAGGTCCTTCGCCACAGCATCATTAGCGGGGGCTTCAAGCTGATCTGCACCGAGGGTTTTGGTGCCAGCGAGGACACGATCGAGCTCTACCATTTGAGTTCTGACAGACGCGAGCAGAAGAACATGGTGGACACGATTCCTCAGCTCGCCAGGTCGTTTCAGGAAGAGCTCATCGCCGTACTCGCCGAACAGAAGGCCCAGGGTCCCAGTGCCATGGATCCAGAGGCCTTCACGCCGACGGAAGAGACTCTCAAGCGCATGTCCGAGTTGGGGTATCTCTAAGGTGCCAGGCAGCGAGCATAGGGGGCGACCCGAGGACCTGCTCGCCAAGGGCGGGCTGCTGGTCGAGCTGCTGCGTGCTCCGGCCGCGCTATTCGGTGCGGTCGCCAGGACCCGAGGGCTGCTCTACGATCGCGGGCTGCTGCCCTCGGTCCGGGCCGAGGTGCCCGTGGTCTGCATAGGTAACATCACGGCCGGCGGAACGGGTAAGACGCCCATGGTCGTGTGGTTGGCCCGGAAGCTTGAGGCCAGCGGCCACCGCCCGGGGGTGCTGTCCCGTGGATACGGCAAGGCGGGCGTCTCCGGGGACGAGTCTGACGAGGCGCGCCTCTACGGCGAGCTGCTCGGGGATCTGCCGCGGGTCGCCGTGGCGGACCGCATCCTTGGTGCCGCTCGCCTGGTGGAGCACGGCGCGGGTCTTGTACTCATGGACGACGGTTTCCAGCATCGGCGGTTGGCTCGGGATTTGGACCTAGTGCTGGTGGATGCGACCCGGCCCTGGGGGCTGCCGCGCCCTGAGCGGGGGGGCGCGGCAGTGCGCGCTTTTTTGCCCCGAGGACTCCTCCGAGAGTCGCCGGCAGCCCTCGGTCGGGCGGGCGCCATCGTAATCACCCGCAGCGACCAGGTCACCCAAGCCGAGCTCGCCGACCTTGAGCTCGAGCTGGCCGCCGCGGCCCCTGCCGTGCCGCGGCTGCTTGCCATCACGGCGCCTTCATCCTTGGTCCCGCTCTTCGCAGGCGAGCCCACGCTCAACCTCGATCAACTCGCGGGATTACCCGTGCAGCTGTGTAGCGCTATCGGCAACCCGGCTTCCTTCGAGGCGGTGGTGGAGTCCCTAGGCGCAACGGTCGCTCTTCACCGGCGCTTTGCCGATCACCACGAGTTCCAGCCTGGGGACCTAGCCGATCTCTCGGACGGCGACGCCTTGATTCTTGTCACCGCGAAGGACGCGGTCAAGCTGCGCAAGCTGGACCTTGGGGACCTTGCGCCGCGGATCTATGTCCTGTCCATCGAGTTCCAAATGGCCCGTGGGGAGGAGACCATCGACAAGCTCATTGGGCAGCTGCCCGAGGGGCGCGTCAACCTTCAGCTCGCGAACCTACACGAGGGCCTCCATGGGTAATCCCGTCGCTCCGGAAGAGGTCTGGCCAGTCGATCAGCAGGTCGTTCGCGGGGATCAAAACGGTCCCTTTGCTAAGGTCCAATATGCCGTTTACCGACTTGCGATGGGCTTCTTTACCCGAATGCCGAAGTCCGCTTTATACGGCTTCGGGCGTATTTTTGGCATGCTGGGCAAGCGGCTCGACCACAAGCACGCCGAGGCGGCCCGGGGCTATCTACGCCAGGCGTTGAACGGACACGCAGGGATGGAACTGTCGGATCGGGCCATCGAGCGCCGGGTGAACGTGGCCTATGAGCACCTCTTTCGGGTGGCGGTAGACGCGGGACGATTTGACCGCCGGCACGGGGCCGACTGCTCTCCCGAGCGGCTGCTCGAGTTCGTCGATGCAGACGTCACCCCAGAAGCCAGGGAGGCCATTGGCAAGGGCTGCATTGTTGTTTCTGGACACATTGGCGACTGGGAGATGTGCGCCCGTATCGCCTCTGCGGTCGGGTTCCGCCCACTCTACGCCATCAGCAAACCACCGAGTAACTATCCGCTCTCTGTGGAATTTCAACGACTGCGGGAGAGCTGGGGCATGCGGCTGTTGCCGCGGCGTGGCGCGATGCAGTTTGCCCCTAAAGTGATCCAGGGTAAGGCGACCCTGGGGATGCTGCTCGACCAGCGCGCTCGCAAGCGCCCGGTGATGGTGCCCTTCTTTGGGCGCGAGGCAAGGTGCGACCGTAGCGCCGGGGTACTGCTGCGCCGCCTCCGTTGCCCCGTGGTTTTCATTGCCGCGTTCAAGCAACCCGAAGACCTTCGCTGGCGCTTCTACGCGGGCAAGGTGATCCATCCCGAGGACGTTGCGGGTAAGTCCCCCGAGCAGGTGGCGGGCATGGTGAACACCGAGCTTGAAGCGCTGATTCTTCAGCACCCCGAGCAGAACTTCTGGCTCCACGACCGGTACCGCGGCGCCTAGCTCGGCGGCCGAGCTGGTGTCTCCCCGCTGTGCCACAGGGCTGGCTAGGATGGTGCTTTTCGCCCGCGACGGTTCGTCTTGAAAGACGAGCGGTCACTTTCCCCACTTCCGAGGCACAGCCTCGCACCTAGGGCCCCAGGTCTGGATGGGCCCTATCTTGCTGCTATGGAAGGCAGACAGCAGGGAGACGGTTTGGAACGAACTTGATAAGGTGAGGCGTTTTTTTTGCATTTTCTGCCCCGAAATGGCTCGAAATGGACGCTTTTTGGCCTCTTTTCGCCGAGTCCTCTCCCTTGGGTCGTGGTGGGTGCCAGCGCTTTCTACAGCCGCCTCGGGCCTCGACGCTAAGGGTTACAACTTCGCGGGCTCTAGCCCCGGCGCAGCGTCCTCCCCTCGCTAACGGTGGAGAATGTTGTGAGGGATTAGGTGCTGGCGGTATGCTTCGCGGCTATGACCAATACTACAAACGAGGGCGGTGCTTCGCCCCAACGCTTGCCGGCTGCGCCCGGTGAGGTCCTGTTGCTGCACAACCCCAACTGCTCGAAGAGTCGTGCCACAAAGGCGGTGCTTGAGCAGGCTGGTGTTGCCTTTGCCGAGCGGCTCTATCTTGAGGACCCCCTTGGGCCGGACGAGCTGGCGGAGGTTGGCAAGCGGCTGGGGAAGGTGGCTCGGGAGTGGGTGCGCTCGGGGCAGGGCGAGTACGGCGAGGCGGGCTTGGATGCGAACTCGGGGGACGAGGCTCACTTTGCGGCCATGGTGGCTGCACCGATTCTGATGGAGCGGCCGGTGGTGTTGACGGCTGATGCCGCTCGCATTGGGCGGCCGCCGATTGCTGTGCTCGAGCTGTTTGGCGACGAGTAGATCGGTGGGCTAAGCTGGGCGTAGGGGCGGCGCGTCGCTACTGATTCAGAGAGGGTGTGCGCAGCTCGAAGCCGTCCTCGTCTAGGGGGTGCGTCTCGATCAGGGGCATGCTGGAGCCGCGTAGCACCAGACCAAAGCCCAGCTTCTCGCGTAGGTCGTCCACGGCGCTGTCGATGCGCCGGTGGCGATCGTCTCGGGCGTTGTGGGCCTCGTCTTCGGCGTTGTCGTTGAAGAGGTTCGTCTGCCAGCCGGCTGTCTCGCCCAGGCCCGTCAGAGCCACGCCGACGCGCTTGACCAGGGCCCGGCGCCGGGGCAGCTCGGTCAAGAGCTTGCGCGCGTGCTCGACCAGGGCCAGGGTGCCGTCGCAGGGTACGGTGAGCTTGCGCTGCTTGCGGAAGGTCTTGGCGGCGACGGGGCTGGACTTGATCTGCTTCTCCGTGCGCGTGTCCACATAGCGCAGATTGACCTCCACCGAGCGCGCCATCAGTCCGTGGCCGCGCAGCTTCGTGGCGGCCCGCTCCATGAGGTAGGCGAGCATGGCTTCGACCAGGTCGAAGCGCGCCTCCTCGGGTTCGAAGGTGGACTCGCGGCGGATCGACTTGGGCGGTCGCGCAACTAGCTGATCGTTGCCATTGACCCAATGACTAGCTTCTACGGTACTCTCGTCGATACCGCGGCAGCGCTCGAACAGCACCAAGCCCGGTCGGCCGAAGCTGGCGAACAAGAGCTCGCGACTAACGGTGCGCAGGTCGCCGACGGTGCGGATGGAGAAGCGCCCGAGGTGCCGGCCGATGGAGCGGCCGACCCCGGGCAGGGCGCTCACCGGTAGGGCCCGCAGCCAGGCGTCCTCCAGGCCGGGCAGCAGCTCGGCCACGCCCCCGGGCTTGGCGATCTTTCCCGCGAGCCGCGCGAGCAGCGGGTTCGCGCCGATGCCGACGGAGACGGGGAGTCGCAGCTCGTCCCTAGCGGTCAAGTGGATGCGCTCGGCGGCCTGCATGGCATCGCCGTGCAGGCGCGTGGCGTCGGTGATGTCCAGCAGGAAGTCGTCCACGGAGGTCACGGCGACCCGCGGTGTGAAGTGCAGCAGGAGCCGCGTGAGTCGATCGCGCAGCCGGTTCGCCGCACCCGAGTCGCCCTTGCGGAAGATCGCGTGGGGACAGAGCCGCTTGGCTTCGGCTAAATAGATGCCGGGCCGCGCGCCACAGGCCCGGGCGGCGTAGCTGGAAGACATCACGATGTTGCGGCTGCCCGGGGAGCCGCCAATGACCACGGCCTTGCCTTCGAGCTCGGGGTGCTCGGCAATCTCCACGGAGGCGAGGAAGGCATCCACATCCACGTGCAGGATGCGGCCGGTGCCAGAGGGCAGGTGGCCATCGCGGCCGAGGGTGGGGCTAGACATAGAAGGTGACCCTAACAGAAACCTAACTAGGAAGGCGTGGGAATCTTTACCAAGCTCGTCAAACTGGCCCAAATGTGCCTCCCGCCGAAGCGACCGGGTTCAAATGCGCTAAACTCCGCCCACACCATGGAAATCGTCCTCATTCACCCTGAAATACCCCACAACTCGGGCTGTGCAGCCCGGGTCGCGGCCGCCACGGCCACGCGCCTGCACTTCATCAAGCCCCTCGGCTTCAAGCTCGAGGATCGCTACCTGAAGCGCGCCGGCCTGGACTACTGGCCGATGGTGGACCTGGTCGTACACGAGAGCCTCGACGAGGCCATGGCCTACTTCGCGAAATCCTCGCCGCGCCCCCTGGCGGATCGTCTGCGGCTCTTCTCGGCCCGCGGCGGCAAGTCGCTGTTCGAGACGAAGTTCGAGCCCGACGACCTGCTGCTGTTTGGCTCGGAGTCGAAGGGTCTGCCCAAAGAGCTCTTGGCCGAGCACTCCGACAGGCGCGTCTACGTCCCAATCCAAGACGGCGTGCGCAGCCTAAACCTAGCCAGCGTGGTTTGCCTGAGCCTGTACACGGCGAAGGTCTCCGCGGGCGAGCCCCTGCCCAATAATCAAGGTGGTTACGAGGCTCATCCCGAGCGCTCAAAGGACCTCTTCGCCGCCGACATCGCCTCGTTCCCCACAGCGGAAGAGGGAGCCTGAACCATGACCTCGGAAACACACGCAAGCGCTCCTTCCATGGCTCTCCGGACGCCTCTGCCCGTAGGCCGCAAGCCGCGCCGAGACGACGTCTTCGAGTGCGAGGTTGAGAGTCTCTTGCGCCGCGGCGGAGCCAAGGCGCACTGGGGTGAGTACACGGTCGAGCTGCGCGCGGGTGTGCCGGGCGAGGTGCTGCGCTGCGAGGTAACCAAGCGCCGCGGCCAGAAGATCCGGGCCCGGGTTGTGGAGCGCCTTGCGGAGTCGCCGCGCGGCGTTGCGCCCCGCTGCGAGCACTTTGCGAGCTGCGGCGGATGTAGCTTCCAAGACTCGGAATACAGCCTGCAGCTCGAGCAGCAGCACGCTCGACTGACGGAGCTTCTGCAGAATCTGCGCGAGCAGAACCCCTTCGACTTGGCGCCGATCGTTCCCGCGCCGGACGTGTTCCATTACCGCAACAAGATGGACTTCACCTTCGCCGCCGCGCGCTGGGTTGAAGACCACGAACCCGAGGACACGGCGCGCTCGCTGGACTTTGCCCTGGGGCTGCACTCGCCCGGGCGATTCGACAAGGTTCTGGACCTGTCCGCCTGCCACATCGCCTTCCCCGAGGCGAACGAGATCCTAAATGCCTCCCGCGAGATCGCTCTATCCATGGATTTAGAGCCATGGAACCTGCGTGAGAACACGGGCCTGATGCGGCACCTAGTCCTGCGCAAGGGCTTCCGCACGGGCGAGGTTCTGGCCTATCTCGTGACCTCGAAACAGGAAGGTGCGCGAGCGACGATCGAGGCCTTCGCCGCCAAGCTCATAGAGCGTTGCCCCAACCTGACCACCTTCGTGCACGGTCTGCGCGCCGCCACGTCCTGCGTCTCCCTTGGGGAAGAGGACCACGTTCTCCACGGACCCGGCGTGATCAATGAGCAGCTTGGCGGACTCGACTTCGAGATCTCCCCACGCTCGTTCTTCCAGACCAATACCTTCGCCGCCGAGAAGCTCTTTGAGATCGTCGCCAAGGAGGCCTGCCCTACCAAGGACGAGGTTGTCTTTGACCTGTACTGCGGCGCGGGCACCATCGGATTGTTGATGGCGCCACACTGCAAGCAGGTGTGGGGTTTCGAGAAGGTCGAGGACGCAGTCTTAGACGCCGTGCGCAACGCCGATCGCAACGGCGTGACCAACGCGAAGTTCTTCGCCGGCGACGTGCTGGTGACGGCCTCCAAAGAGGGCCTGCAGGCCATCGGCGCGCCGCGCCCTGATGTGGTGATCGTCGACCCGCCCCGGGCCGGCCTGCACCCGGGTGTGACGAAGTTCCTGGGCGAGCTGGCCGCGCCGCGGCTTGTCTACGTCTCCTGCAATCCCAAGGCGGCCGCCGTAGACCTCGAGCGCCTAGTCGCACTCGGCTACCAGGTCCTGCGCGCAACACCTGTGGACTTGTTCCCGCACACACCTCACCTTGAGTGCGTGTTTACCTTGGAGCGCGATCCTAATTGGACGCCGGAGGTCGCGCCGGGGACGGAGCTGCCTAGAGTGGATGTGGACGGATTCGCACCGCCCGCCGATGTGAAGTGGACCGCGCCGGAGGGCACCGATGGCTGACCCGGTTCCCTCCCCCGACTTCGTCGATCCCGGCACCTTACTCTGCGCTTGGCCCGACCTGCAGGACCCGAACTTCATGCACGGTGTCATCGTAATTTGCGAGCACTCTCGCCATGGGGCCTTCGGGTTGGTACTCAACGATCCCCTCGACGTGGGGACGGAGACCCTCTTGGTGAACCACAAATTATTGGGCCAGGTGGAATTTCCGATCTACCGCGGAGGACCTGTGGAAGTAGGGGGGCTGCAGTTCCTGCACGCGGTCCCCGAGCAGATTCCAGGAGGCCACTGCATCGCCGATGGGCTCTGGATCGGCGGCGATTTTGATGCCTTAGCTCGATATGTAAGCGCCAATCCCGAGGTCGCCGCAGGGAACGTGCGTTTGTTCGTCGGGTACTCTGGCTGGGGAGCCGGGCAGCTTGAGCAAGAGCTGCAGACGGGCTCTTGGGTGCCGGCCGCAGCTTCCGTGGACGAGGTCTTTCACCCTGAGCCGAGCACAGCATGGAGACGGATTCTCCAGAGCCTTGGGGCAATCGGGCGAGAGCTGGCGGAGCAACCGCCGGACCCTCGCTGGAATTAGAGCCCTGTCCAAGGTAGCTCTTCGCTCGTATTCGCACCCATTCGGAAAGCCAGTGACTGGTCCACATTCCAGGGTTGGACGGCTCTGATCGGAAAGGGGATACGCCCCTTGGCGGCTCGTAACTGCGCGACCTAGGGTTCCGCCAAAGAGACATTTTTTGAGGAGCCTTTGCTGTGTTTTGGTGGAGCGCGAAGGGGCCCTCTGCTTCTTTGTGGTTACCTCGATTTTGGGTGAAGACCTTGAAGAGTGGAGGACTAGACAGAGTGGCGTAATGCGTGATATTGATTGGCCCTTAGTGCGCGCCTATGATTTTCTGGTGACGATCTAGGATCTATAAACACAACGGAGGAATTGTGTTTCCAACTCGCTTAGAACTCCAAAGAAACGCTTCCGGTTCGCACGCATGCGTGTGTTGGGGGCGGGGCTAGGCGTGTTGAGCGAAATGGGTAGGATGCGCGGCACGTATCGCAGTTTGGTCGTTGTCGCCCTAGCGATCTTGGTCGGCCTTGGGACGTATTTTGCCTGGGTGGGGGACGATGCGTTCATCGCCTTTCGCTACGGCAGAAACCTGGCCGAGGGCTATGGCTTCGTCTTCAACCCAACGGACTCGGCACCCGTGGAGGGGTTCACCCAGCTGGCGTGGATCTTGATCGTGGCTGGGGTCGAGTGGCTCGGTGTCGAGGTCGTCGCAGGGACCCGGATGATTGAGCTTGGGATCACGGTGGGGTTGGTCTGGTATTGGTCGCGGGTGGCCGTGGACGGACCGCTCGGGATCGGCGTGGTCGGAGCAACGGTTGGACTGTTCGTGCTCGTGACCTCACCCGGATTGGTGGTCTGGTCGACGGGTGGACTCGGGACGATCCTGTTTGCCCTTGCGGTGTTTGCCTGCGCCGAACGATTGCTCGGAGCAGGGCTCGCCAGCGATAGTCAAGGCTCGGTGTGGTCCGCTTGCCTAGCCGCGGCCGCCCTGACCTTCGTGCGGTTCGACGGTCTCTACTTCGCAGTCGTGATTGTGGCATCTAGCGGGATCGCAGCTTGGTTAGCCGGCCACAGACGATTGGCCCTAGTCGCACTGTTGGCGGGCGCATCAGCAGCCGTGGCTACGGGAATTCAGAGCCTTTGGCGCTGGAGTTACTTTGGCGACTGGGTCCCTAACACCGTGCAGGCCAAGGGAGGCATGTCCGTCAAGACAATCGAGCGCGGTCTCGACTACTTGGTCTCTAGCTGGATGACCGTGCCCCTTCTCTGCGTGGCGTTGGTGCTGGCGATCGGTTACGGCTGGCGTCACCGGCGCACGGAGCCGGCCCTCGTCGTTATCGCGGGGATCCTACTGGGCACGTCCCTGTTTGGACTGTTGGTCGGCGGCGATTTCATGCCCATGGGCCGCTTCTTCGTGCCGGCTCTGCCCCTGGTCGCCTTAGTCATTGGCCGAGCCTGCCGGGACCTCTTCACTGAGCGCGGCAGGATGCCCGCGGGCCTTGCGGCCACCGGGGCCTTGGCCCTGTCGGTCCCCGCCCTGTTCGACCTCAGCCTCTTTCCCGAAGAACTGCGCGAGGAAAACACCTTCCGCTGGGGCTTTCCCCAGTACCAAAGTGAGGCCAGCTTCCTCCAAGGCGTGGCCAAGCGCGCGGAAGACTGGGGCCTATTCGGCCGGGCACTGGCCCTACACGCCGACCCCGAGGATAGCCTAGTGCGCGGAGCCGTGGGGGCGGTGTCCTACTACTCCAACGTGACTATCTACGATCGCTATGGACTCACGGACCGTGAGGTAGCGCTTAGCGCGAAGCACGACCCTGAAAGCATTGCCATGCCAGGCCACGACAGCGGTGTCGTCGAAGGCTTCTTTGAGGACCGCAACCCGACCTGGGTCGGCGGTGGGCTCTTACTTGGACAGCAACCCGGCATGGCGGAATACGAGGCCGCCCACGAAGCCGCCCGCGCGGGCCTCATCGATCTCTTCATCGTCGGCGCGGAAGACGGCTTCCCCGAGGACGGTATCCTCGTCATGCGCCGCTTCCTACCCAGCGCGGAAACCGCGAATCCTGCTTCCGTTGGCTTGACCGAAGCGGGAGCTTTCAAGGATTCCAGCGACCCCGAGTAGTTCGCCTTACTATGGGGCCGGCGGGTGCCGGACTCGTCCTCGTAAAGCGCCGGGCCGGGCTGTGATTGCACCATGGTGCTTTGTGTCGTACGGTTGGCGGGCCGTTGTTCGACGGCTCACGACTTCACAAGGCCAGGCACTGGAAGCCCTACGACTATGCGCGGTACTCTGTTTCTCTCCCTTGCCCTGCTGCTAAGTTTCTGGGCCGTGCGGTTTGGGGTTGCCCAGCAGGAAGAGGTGGGTTTGAACTTGGCTCCCGCGCCGATTTCGGCCTTGGGTCAGGCGCGGGATCTGGGCAAGTCGCCCGTGGTTGCGAGCCCTCTTAAAAGCGGCATTGCCGACCACAAGTTCCAGTCGGGCACGCGGATTCTGGACCGTGTTCCGGCGCGGGCCGAGCGTAGAGACCTGGAGGCCTTCGTTCAGCGCGGGGGAACCGCAATCGTCTTGCCCATAGCTCGGGTTCGGGCCGCCGACTGGCCTTGGTGGGACCGCCTTGCGGGTGTACGTCCCCGGCCCATGCGGAACTGGGGCAAGCCCAATGGTCCCTTGCCGGCACTGTCGGCTTACGACGG